>NZ_CP029477.1:1365000-2018944 GCF_003151025.1 Lactobacillus kullabergensis
TATTATCTTACTAAAGCAGCTCGCTTTTGTCAACTGCTTTTGCTCGATTTTTTGTGCTGCCTCTTAGGCCTCTTGCCTTGCGGCTCATTGCCCGACGACAGTTATTAATACTAGCAATTATTTTTGCCTTTTGCAAGTCTTTTTTACAAAAAATTTAAGTTCACTCAGATTTTTTTATAGATTGCTCAATATGAACCAATAATAAATGGATACTTTGGTATACGTCCCTTATATCAAGTTGACACTCATCTACAACCCAATTGTAAACAATAGCATAAATTCCGTTTGCTACTAATTCAACTTTACGAACCGAAAATGATCCTCTAGGTCGCATATACTTCTCTATGGCTATAGCATATTCTTTTCGTAAAACACGATAAAATTCTTGTGGGTTTTGCGCAATTCTATTGAGGTTAATATAGAAAGTCTTATTTTCTTTTATTTTCGACAGCATCCTGTAAAACATGCGATCCATCGTTTCACCGTCAATACTTCGTAATGCCCGTCTAGTTTGTAAAGCTAAAACTGAAGTAAACAAATCACAAATATTACGGTATTTTCTATAAAAAACTCCACGGTTAATATTCAATTTCTTACAAAATTTAGTGACTGTGTACTTATAGACATTATATTTTGATAGCTCTAACACGAGAACTTGTTCATTCTTTGTTAAACTCATATTAAATGCTCCTACTTATAATGCTATAAGTATATCAATAATAGTAACGACAAGCAATATTATCTTGGAAAAAAATGATTTTATTTTTAAAATGCTAAAAAGAACTTAAAACGACAAGATTCTTTAATTTGTATGCAAAATAAAAAGCCAACATCTAAGTGAAATCGTGTGTTGGCTTTCTAGGAATAATTTAAATATAATTTTTATTTTAAGTTAGTCTTGACTATCACGCCTATTTTTTCTTTGTCGTTTAGCTTTTCGAATTTTACTGCGTTGTTCAATTCTATTTTTTTGCGCTCTATCTTGCTTAATAGCTCTTTTAATCTTTTTCTTATAGCCAGGTTTACGTTTTTTCTGCGCTTTTTTTACCATCCCTCTTACCTTATTATCAAGGCCTTGAGAAGTTGATTGTCTTAATTTGCGGTTATGATAATGCGTTCGCGGTACCAGAGAACTATCTTTAATTTCGACAAAATCAAAATGAATTCCCATTTTTTCCAGCTTAAGAATTTGATTCATTTCTTCTTCACGAATTAACGTGATGGCATGACCGCTCATCCCATTTCGGCCGGTTCTACCAATACGATGAATCACAAATTCTAATTCACGGGGAATTTCATAATTAATAACTAAGCTGACACCTTCAATATCAATGCCGCGTGCAGCTAAATCAGTTGCCACTACATACTGGTATTGTCCGGCTTCTACTTCACGCATTGTTCTTTTACGTTCGCGCTCAGTAATTCCACCATGAATTTTGGCCACTTTTAAGCCTTGATTAATGAGAAAATCTGCTAGTTCATCAACAGTTTGCTTTGTGTTAGCAAAAATTAGTGCTAAATACGGCTGGCCAATTGTTAATAATTGATAGAGTATTTTTTTGCGATTTTTTGAGCCAATATCAAGCAAATCGTTTTTCACTGTTGGAGAGATAACGGTAGGATTATCTATGATAATAGTTTCAGGCTTTGCCATGTATTTACGTAAAAAGTTAGCCAACTTAACCGGAATTGTGGCTGAAAAAGCAGTCAAAACACAGTTTTGGGGCAATCTTTGTGCAATAAAATCGATTTCACTTAAAAATCCCATGTCCAGAGTCATATCAGCCTCATCAATGACAAAGTTTTTGACATAATCTAGTGGCAAAATCTTTTTTTCAACAAAATCATGTAGTCTACCGGGAGTAGCAATGATAATTTGCGGTTTATGTCTGCTAATACTTTCAATTTGCCGCTCACGATCGGTACCACCTGCTAATAACGCAATAGACAGGTTTAGATTGGAAGCATCCCTTAACTGACGGGCTACTTGATACAATTGCTGGGCAAGTTCACGACTAGGCGTAGTCAAGATTGCCTGAGGAAATTGAAGATTCTCGTCAATTTCATTCATAACAGGAATCAAAAAGGCGTGAGTTTTACCTGAACCGGTAACTGCTTGCACTACAGCATTTTTGCGTGCCATTAAAACAGGGATCACTTTTTCCTGCACTTCAGTGGGTTTAACAAAGTTAATCTTTTTTAATCCCTGTCTAATTGCTGGATTTATCTGTTCATTTTCAAAAATATTATTCATGTTCCTCTTGATATTCCTTGGTTACCTGAACTAGTTCTGCGAAAATTTGTTTCACTTCCGCCATGTCTTTTGCGTTAGCTCCACTTGCTAAAGCGTGACCGCCTCCATCATGTTTTGCTGCTAATTCGTTAATTACTGGTCCCTTTGAACGATAATGGACTCTGAATGTACCATCTGGTTTTTCAACAAAAACATTCCAGGCAATGATATCCTTAATTCGACCGGGAGTAGAAACAGTACATGAAGCTTGTTCTGAATCTACACCCAATTTATGCAAAGTATCTTGAGTTAAAATTGCATAGGCTGCACCACTAGCATCGACTTTCATATACTCCAAAACTTCGGCCTGTAATTTTGCCTGTTCGAAGGTAACATCACTGATATTACGCGCAATTTCATTAATATTAATTCCGGTCGCTGCCAATTTAGCCGCAATTTTAAAAGTATGATCTGTTGTTTCAGGATACATAAATCTACCGGTATCACCCACTATTCCAGCATAAAGTGGATAGGCAACTTCTGCAGTAAGTGGCATTTTTTCAGTAATAATAAAGTCTGCTACAATTTGTGAAGCAGCAGGAGCCTGATCATCAACAAAACTCATATCAGCATATGGTTCAACATCGGGATGATGATCAATTTTTATTAAGAAATCACCTTTGCTATATAGTTTATTAGAAATACGGGCTGCATTTCCGGTATCTGTTGTGATTACAAGAGCTCCTTCATAATCCTGTTCAGTCACTTGATCCATATGATTGATCCATGCTAGATCGCCTTCATCATTTTCACCCGCACATAAAATACGCTTATTGGGAAACTGCAGCTTTAAAGAACGTGCAAGTCCAGCCTGTGAACCTAAAGCGTCTGGGTCTGGACTAGTGTGTCTATGTAAAATAATGGTGTCATATTGTGTGATTTTTTGATATATTTCGGTAAAAGTATTCATATCTTAACTCCCTTATTACTTAATTATAGAATTTAGCTTAATAATAACTTTCTTATTGAATAAACAAATCCAAATCCATATTTTCATAGTCTGCTTCGGTAAAATCCGTAGCTGTCACACCTAAAAGCCTAATACCATCATTTAAAAATGAACTGGAAATAGGATCAAAAAGATCTTTAGCAACATCATATAATTCTAACGGATTATTTGTAGCATGATCAAGTTTACGTCTTTTAGTAACAGTCTTAAAATCACTGTTGCGAATTTTTAAGACAACCGTATTAGCATAAAAATTACGTTCAATTAGCTTATCGGCCAGATCATTAACGTAATTACGCAAATTTGTCAGTGCGGTTTGCTCACTGTAAACGCTGGGTTCATAGGATCGTTCAATACTAATAGATTTGCGATTACGCTCATCGTCGGGAATTACCCGGGATAAATCAATACCATTTGCGTGCTCTGCCATTAAATAACCCATACGGTTGAAATGTTTTATTAAATCACGAACATGCATTTTTTGCAAGCCACGTCCTGTAAATACACCCATTTCTGCTAATTTTGCTTGAGTTTTTGGACCGATACCATGAAACTGAGCAATTTTTTGTGTTGCTAAAAATTCTTTGGCTTCATCTGGCAAAATAACAGTGCGCCCGAATGGCTTCGAATACTCAGAACCCATTTTTGCTAAAAATTTGTTATATGTGACGCCAAAAGAACAGTTAAGACCAACTTCTTTTTTTATTTTCTTCTGAAGATTAATTGCAATCTGCAACGCAGAGGTTATCCCTAATTTGTTTTCAGTTACATCCAAATACGCTTCATCAAGCGCGATAGATTGGACGTTATCAGTAATTTCATGCATCAACTGATGTATTTCTGCAGAAACACTATGATATTTGGTAAAATTTGGGCTCAAAAATACCAATTTATTTTTCGGTATCAGTCTTAATGCCTTAATCGATGGCATAGCAGAGTGCACACCGTATTGACGAGCAATATAATTAGCTGTTGCAACCACACCATGACCGTGATAATTTCTAGGATCTTGACCAATTACCAGTGCTTTATTTTTTAATTCAGGATTATCGCGTGTTTCTACAGATGCATAAAAAGCATCCATATCAAGATGAATAATTTTTCTATGTGTATCATTTTTAGGCAAAAGGCCATCGTCAAAATTACTCATAAATCCAACGCTCTGTCGGTGACTCAAAAATTTTAGCAGCTGATTTAGGACCCATTCTGTATGGCAAATATTGTTCAGGTTCTTGACCCTGTTCGTTTTCTTTTTGCCAAGCTTCTTCAACATGGTCAATAAATTTCCAATAGTTTTTTAGTTCACTCCAGTGAGTAAAATTAGTTGAATCATTTACAAAAACATCATGCAGCAAACGTTCATAACCATCTGGCACCTGTTTTTGCTCATCACTTGAAAGTCCGTAACTCAAATTCTCTCGTCTAATGCCAGATTCATTGATTTTTTTACCGTTAATAGTAATAAAAATCTGCATCTGCGGATCTATAATGATTGAAATATTATTTGAGTGAGCCATGCCATACTGATTCGACATATGCTTTAAAACAATGTCAATCCTATTTTTCTTTTCTCTCATTTCTTTACCAGTTCTAAAATAAATTGGTAAATCTGCCAGTGGCCCCTTTTTAAACTTTACTTCACCTGCTACATAGGTTTCCGTATGAGAATCCTCAGCAACATTAGGCTCTTGACGATAGCCAAAGGTAACATCGCTTCCAAGATATTGCCCCCTCACAAAATGCCGCTCAATTTCATCTTCTGTGGGAATTACCATACTATCAAGAAGTTCTTGCTTTGCTTTGTGGATACTTTGCGAAGTTAGATCTTTAGGTTCCGGCATTGCGAGCAACGTAATTATCTGAAAAATATGGTTCTGTACCATATCGCGCAAAGCTCCTGCTGTTTCGTAATAGCCACCTCGAGCCTCAACTCCAAGTTGCTCAGCCAAAGTGACCTGAACGTTTTTAATATTATGATTATTCCAAATATTTTTAATCAATGGATTAGTAAGCCTCATTGGTAAAATGTTCTGAATCATTTCCTTGCCTAAATAATGATCAATCCGAAAGATATCATCTTCAGCAAAAGATGCAGTTATTTGCTTGTTCAACTCTTCTGCCGTGGCAAGATCACGACCAAAAGGCTTTTCAACAACAATGCGGTTAAAACCCGAACTAGTTAAATGTTGATCATTAATATGTTCAGCAATAGTACCAAAGAATTTAGGAGCCATCGCCATGTAGAAAATACGATTTCCCTGTGCACTATATCGATCGTCAAGATCTTGCGCCAAATTTTTCAAGGTTTCATAGTGTTCCACATTTGTCACATCATGAGACTGATAGTAAAAATGACTGGCAAACGCAGCTAAATCATTTTCATCCACTTCATTATGTGTTTCGTGCACAGCGTCACTCACTTGGTCGCGCAAATATTCATGTGACCAGGGACGACGAGCCGTGCCAATTACAGCAAAATTATCGTGAATTAAACCTTGTTCAAATAAATTAAACAGTGCTGGGTATAGCTTCCTATGTGCTAAATCTCCACTACCACCAAAGATAATCATAATTACCGGAATATTATTCATGAAAAAATCCTTTCTGTTATCTTTTTACACTAGCTTTATTTTATACTATTTTGCCGGTAAACTCGCGCTTTGAGCAATATTTGCTATTTTTTGTTTATTAATTTTGGTAACAAAAAAGTGCCTTAAAGGCACTTTTTAACCACTTTATTTTGACTTGTCCGGTGTTTCAGCAGATGAACTAGCTGGTTTTTCTTCAGCTGGTTTTTCAGCAGGCTGATCCGGCTTTTGATCAGTAGTCGGTTCACTTTGCTCTGCTTCTTCAGTTTTGTCAGCACTTTCAGAAGTAGCAGCTGGTTCAGCATTGGTTGCATTGCCTGGCAGAATTTGCTGTACCGCCATTCTACTAAAAGTTAAATAAATCCCATCTGCATCAAGCACCACAGTTTTGTCTTTAGTATTAACAGAATCAATTTTACCGTGAAGACCGTCGATCATGATGACGCTGTCACCTTTCTTCAATTGATTCATCATTTCCATTTTCTTTTGCTGTTGCTTTTTTTGGGGTTTGATCATAGTAAAATACATCAAAGCGATCAAAACAACAAAGATAATGATCGTCCACAAACTTCCGCTTCCATTATTAGCATTAGCTAAAAATAAATTATTCAATGTTACACTCCTCAAATTAAAATTACTCATTGTCTAAATATTAATTATACAAAAAATAACGAACAATTGCATTATTTGTTTGGCAAGGGCAGGCCTAAATGAACGTAAGCTTTCTCAGTGACCATTCTTCCTCTTGGAGTCATTAATAAAAAGCCATTTTGCATTAAATATGGTTCGTACAGTGACTGGATAGTTTCAACGTCTTCTCCTGAATTTGCCGCTAAAGTCCTGATTCCTACCGGACCACCACGATAATTTTCAATAATCACACGCAAAATTTTGCGATCAGTCTGATTAAGCCCTTCATCGTCAACTTGCAATTGTTGCAATGAGCTTTTGGTAGTCGCAAAAGAAATAACTTCTTCTCCTTTGACCTGAGCAAAATCACGCACTCTTCGTAATAACCTGTTAGCCACACGGGGCGTGCCCCTAGATCTGCGTGCTAATTCGTGTGCTGCTTGAGGTTCAATATCAATATTAAAAACTTTGCTTGAACGACAAATAATTTTTTCCAGTTCATCAACAGTATAGTACTGCAAGTGTTCCACGATACCAAATCGTCCGCGTAAAGGAGCAGAAAGTTGACCGGCTAAAGTAGTTGCGCCAACTAAAGTGAAAGGTGGCAAGGGGACATGAACCGCGTGAGTAGTCTGCCCTTCACCAATCACGATATCAACATAATAGTCTTCCATTGCGGAATAAAGTACTTCTTCAATTGGCTTGGCCAAACGGTGAATTTCATCAATAAATAAAATATCACCAGGATTAAGATCAGTTAGCAAGGCAACTAAATCACCAGCCTTTTCAATTGCAGGTCCACTGGTACTTTTTAGGTGGACACCAAGCTCATTAGCTATTACAAATGCTAACGTTGTTTTTCCCAATCCAGGCGGACCATATAATAGAACGTGATCCAGTGCTTCGTCTCTTTTTTTGGCAGCCTTTATATAAACTGCCATCTCTTTTTTTACCCGTTTTTGTCCCAAATATTCATCTAGTGTTTGGGGACGCAGTGAAAATTCGGCTTGTTCTTCTTCTGAGCCCTGAACTTCACCAGAAACTATCTCATTTTTATTTTCTGCCAACTGTCTCACTTCCTTTTTAAATCGTTATTTTCATTATAGCAAGATTTACTTCTTTAAGAGAAGAGACAATCCCTTTTTGATGTACTGATCTGCCGTTGTCTTTTCCTCTTCTATTAAAGCCGGTGTAATTCTGTCTACTTCTTTTTTAGTATAACCTAGTGCCAGTAAAGCTAACAAAGCATCATTTAATTCTGGTGTTACTTCCGCTAAAGCTTCTTTATTTGCCTTCTTGACATAGTCTCCTAATTTACCTTTTAAATCAAGGACAATTTGTGAAGCTGTTTTTTTGCCTACACCTGGAAAACGAGTTAAGTATTTCACCTCACCCTGTTCAATTGCTTCTGCTAGAGAATTACTGTCTTCAGCAGCCATAATTGCTAAGGCAGACTTTGGTCCGATACCACTAACACTTAAAAGTTTTAAAAACAGTCCTTTATCATCTTCTGTTTGAAACCCATATAAGGTTACTCCAGTATCTCGCACGATTTGTTCAATAAAAATTCGCACTTTTTGTCCCTCTTGGTATGCGTATGGTGAGGGACTAAAAACCTTATAGCCAACCCCATTTACGTCAACTACTATAAAATCTGGCTTAACTATTGTAATATTACCTTTTAAATATTCATACATTTTTATTAGTCTTTCTTAAACATTTTGCGTAAATCATTTTTTCTTAGGCGCACAATTACCAAATTGCCCTTTGCATCATGATATGGATCAGAAACTTGCCTTAAATTTGTCAAAATTTCGCCACAATCTGCAGATGTCAATTTTTTGCGCCCTGCAACTTCCCTTTGAGCTTGGTCTGCTGCTATTCTTTTAATTAAATTTTGAGAATCACTGTCATCTATGTTTAAAAACGTGTCTAAAATTGTACGCACAGAATGTTCGACTTCTTTGCCTAACCAAGTGGGATAAGACCTCAAGATAAAGGTATCTTGCCCAAAGTCTTCTAAAAAAATGCCAATTTTTTGAATGTCTGCCAACTTATCTTTTATTTGTAGAAAATCTAAATTGCCAAATTCTAAAATTAAAGGACTCAATAAACCTTGCTGGCTGATTTTAGAACTAGACAATTCGAGCATAATCTTTTTAAAAGAAAGCAGTCTTCTGGCAGCAACCTGATCAATTAAATATAAGTCATCATTACTTGCAGCAATAATATATATTTTAGTTTGACCTACAAAACTTAATTCGGGTAAACTACTTGCCAGTAATTCATCCCCGGTAGAAATCACTCCGCTACTAGACTGCTTACTGGTGAAAGGCGTCAACTGACATTGTTTTTTAACGTTCTCCGTCCAAGTTGCGGTAATCAGATAACGATCATCATCTCGCGGGGTATCTAAATCTACATACTGTGTATGTTGAATATGCTGGATTTTTTCAGGTACCGTTTCATTAATTTGGTCAGTTTGAGTTTCAGGTCTGTTAGTTTCAACCACGTTTTTATTTAAATTAAATTTTAACTGATCAACTAAAGTATCTTCTGTAGCGTTATTTAAATTGCTGATAGCATCAGATTTTGTTTCATTCTTCAAGAGCACAGTGCTGATTGCATTTGTTATTAAACGACTTAATTCAGTTTCTTTGGATAAACGTACCTCCCTTTTTGTGGGGTGCACGTTAACATCTACCAAAAGTGGATCAGTTTTTATCTTAACCACAGCTATCGGATAATGTTTAGCAGCAAGGTTATTACCATAACCAGCCATCACTGCACTAGCTAATTTAAAATTTCTAATGTACCGACCATTAAGTAAAATGGAAATAAAATTACGCGTAGATCTGGTAAGTTCAGGGTTAGAAATTAAGCCACTTATCTCAAAATCATTATCACTGCTTTTAAAAGACAACATTTTTTCCGCAATATTTCTGCCATAAACGCTAGAAACCGTTTGCCGTAAATTATTGTTGCCAGCAGTTCTTAATAATATTCGACCTTCGTTCATCAATGTAAATGCAATTTCAGGATAACCTAACGCAATCCGATTAACAATATCCACGATTTTCATAATTTCAGTTCTCGGACTACGTAAATATTTTAATCGCGCCGGTGTGTTATAAAATAAGTCTTTAACAGTAATCTGTGTACCCTTTCTGGCAGCAGCATTTTCCTGTGTTTTCTTAACTCCGCCCGCAAACTCGGCGCGCGTACCTATTTCATTAGCAGAATTAGTTAAAATTTCGACGTGACTGACTGCAGCAATTGAGGCTAAGGCTTCGCCTCTAAAACCTAATGTATTGACATTAAATAAGTCATGCTCATTTGCAATCTTACTGGTCGCATACCTGGTAAAAGCAAGATCAATCTGATCACTATCAATTCCGGAGCCGTTATCCTGAACTACAATTTGCTTTAAACCGGCATCAGTGAATTCAATTCTAATTCTGCTGCTACCTGCGTCAATTGCATTTTCAACCAGCTCCTTTACCACGCTGGCAGGTCTTTCAATTACTTCTCCAGCTGCTATCTGATTAGAGAGGTTGACCGAAAGCTCATGTATTTTAGCCATGACTAGTTCTCATCCTTTAAATCTTCCTGCCAGTTTTCAACTAGCTGCATTACTTGCAAAGGCGTTTGATCAGCTAAATAAAGATTAGAAATTTCATCTAAGATATCTTTTTCTTTATCAGTTAATTCATCCTTGGAATCTAATGGTGTTTCAACAGGAACAGCTTCTTCTGTTTCACTAACTGAACTAAACAAATCCAGCTGCGTGGAAGCTGGGCCCAAATTACTTCCTTGAGCTTCAAGCCTATTAAGCAACTTGGTAGCTTTTCGTAAAACTTTTCTCGGTAATCCGGCAAGTTGAGCAACGTGAATGCCATAACTTTGATCA
The DNA here is from genome assembly GCF_003151025.1 of Lactobacillus kullabergensis. NCBI lineage: Bacteria > Bacillati > Bacillota > Bacilli > Lactobacillales > Lactobacillaceae > Lactobacillus > Lactobacillus kullabergensis. The sequence continues at coordinate 1,375,371 of NZ_CP029477.1, forward strand.
GCAGGTCCAGGTAAAATTTTATGAAGAAAGATCAATTTACCGTTTTCTTCGGTTGCTCCAACGTGAATATTCTTTAAATGAGGCAGTGTCTGTTCCATCGCCGTTAGCTCATGGAAGTGAGTCGCAAACAACACTTTAGCCCCAACCTCATCATGTAGATACTGGACAATAGCACCAGCGAGTGCCATACCATCATAGGTTGCCGTTCCCCGGCCAATTTCATCAAATAACACCAGGCTCCTCTTAGTCGCATGCTGTAATGCATCGTTAGCTTCGGTCATTTCGACCATAAAGGTACTTTGTCCGGAAATTAAATCGTCTGCTGCACCAATTCTGGTAAAAATTTGGTCAAAAATAGGCAAATCAGCACTATCTGCTGGCACAAACGAACCAATTTGAGCCATCACGGCAATAAGTGCCATCTGCCTCATATAAGTGCTTTTTCCGGACATATTAGGACCAGTTATCAGAAAAATGTCTGTATTTTCTGTTAATTTTACATCGTTAGGAATAAAAGAGCCTGCCTTCATCACCTGTTCAACTACAGGGTGACGGCCCATGATAACTTTAACATCCTGATTATCAGTATGAAATTGTGGTCTGCAGTAATTATTATCCTCGGCAACTTGAGCAAAAGAGCAGAAAACATCGAGCTCTGCCACTTGTCCAGCCAACTTTTGCAAGGCAGGAATATATTTCTTAACTTCTTCTCTTAATTTCACAAACAAATCATATTCCAAATCCGTTGATTTGGTCTGTGCTTCTAAAATCAGATTTTCATGCTCTTTAAGTTCAGGTGTAATATATCGTTCAGCATTGGTCAAAGTTTGCTTACGGGTATAACGATCTGAAGGTACTTTGCCCTTATTCGAGTTTGTAACCTGAATATAATAGCCAAAGACCTTGTTGTAACCTACTTTTAAATTTTCAATTCCTGTTTTGGCCCGTTCATCCTGTTCCATTTCGGTCAGCCATTTTTTACCATTATTCATGGCATCCCGGTAGCGATCTAATTGACTATCAACGCCATCTTTGATTAGCCCTCCCTCAGTTGTCAGAACTGGAGGCTGATCAACAATGGTATCTGTAATTAATTTGGCAATTCCTTTTAACGGATCAATTTGTCTGGCAAAATTTTGCAGATTTTTATTATCAGTTTTTTGGATTGCTGTCAAAATCGTTGGTACGGCATTGAGAGAATGAGCCAATTGCAATAACTCGCGGGCATTGACATTGCCAAAAGCAATTCGCCCAGTTAAACGTTCTAGGTCATAAACCCCTTTAAGAGCATCATTAATATTTTCCCGCGTAAAATATTCATCAATTAATGCCTGCACCATTTCCTGCCTTTTATTTAGCTGCTCAACAGATAAGAGTGGCCGAGCCAGCCATTGTTTTAACAATCGTCCACCCATTGCAGTATGCGTTTTATCAAGTACCCAAAAAAGTGAACCCATTTTTTTGCCGGTTTTCGCAGATGCTGTTAACTCTAAATTATCCCGTACAGTATGAGACATTTGCAAATATTGATTGACTTCATAACTTTTTGCTACCTGTAAATGGGCTAAACTGCGGCGCTGGGTCTGCAATAAATAACCTACAAGTTGTTTTACAGCAGCTTTTTCAGCAGAATTAGTCAAATCCTGCTCAGCAAAAGAAATCTCTGCATGTTTGCCAGTTAATTCTACGGGCTCTGACACTGTAATATTAGCTTTATGAAGAAAATCACTATCCTTATCACTTAAGTGACCATTAAAAACGACTTCGCGTGTACGCAGCGAAAGTAATTCATTAGACACAGCAGCAAAACTCTTTAAATGTGTGGCATAAATTTCGCCGGTAGATAAGTCACTGTATGCAAGTCCAAAGGAGCTTTTGGTAGTTACAACAGATGTAAGATAATTCGATTCTTTAGCTTCACTGGGCTTGTCATTCATTAAAGTTCCCGGGGTCACAAGTTGAATTATGCCCCGTTTAACCATTCCTTTAGCTTTTTTAGGATCTTCAAGTTGTTCACACAAGGCTACTTTGTAGCCTTTTTCAACCAAAGTATCTACATAGGATTGGACTGCTACATGCGGAACTCCTGCCATTGGAACAGGGTTTTCAGCTTTATTAGATCTGTGAGTCAAAGTTAATTCTAAAATTTGAGCACCTTTGACTGCATCATCTTCAAATAATTCATAAAAATCGCCCACCCGATAAAAAAGGAAAGCATCGGGATATTGCTTTTTAATTTCGTGATATTGCTCCATCATCGGAGTCAGGTTTGTTTGCGCCATTATTCCCCTTCTTTTCTGCATTACTGTTATTATTATACGCTAAAGTTCTTATTAAAAGAAAAAAGACCGCAAGTAAAACGATCTCTTTTCACAATATGTTTTTTTGCCGCAGTGATTGCTTTCTTTTTAAAAAATTTAAGCAATGTGACCTTCAATACTCTGTAAATCCTTTTTGCCATCCATTTTCACAATAGCGGTAATTGCAGCAGTAATGCCTCTAACATCATCTGTTAAATTAAGACATGGAGTTTCAGGTTTATCAACAACTTGCTCAGGTAAATATGGAATATGCATAAATCCAGCTTTTAAATCATGAAATTCCTTATCAATCATATACTGCACTTGATACATAATATGATTGCAGACAAAAGTTCCTGCAGTTGTTGAAACAGAGCTTGGCAATCCAATTTCACGAATTGCTCGTGCCATGGCCTTAACAGGAAGTTGTGTAAAATATGCGTTTTGACCATCTCCATGAATAGGACTAGCAATAGGTTGATAGCCTTTGTTATCAGCAATACGGCCATCATCAAAATTAATAGCTACTCGTTCTGGAGTCAAAGCATAACGACCACCAGCTTGACCGATATTTAAAACATAATCTGGTTTTTCCTTAAGAATAGCTTCATGAACTACTTCTGCACAGTCGCCAAAAACTGTTGGTATTTCGAGTTTAACGATCTTTGCACCAGCAATCTCATCATCCAGCCGTTTAACTGCTTCAATTGCAGGATTAATTTCATCTTCACCAAAGGGATCAAAACCTGTTACAAGAATTTTCATTATCTTCTCTCCTCACTATCTAAAATGCTAAAAAGTACATTAGAATAATTTGAATGAGCAACATGCTAATTGCAATCGGAAATTGTTGCTTGATCACACCTAATTGATCTTTCATTTCCATTAATGCAACTGGCAAAGTATTGAAATTGGCTGCCATTGAAGTAAGCAATGTGCCACAATACCCAGATGTCATTCCTAATGCCGCAACTACAATCGGTGAACCACCTTGAGCCACAACGAATGGTATACCAATCCCTGCTGTAATAACAGCAAAAGCAGCAAATGCATTACCCATAATTGCTGTAAATAATGCCATAGCAATACAGTAAAGTGCAACTCCTAATAAGTGGTTTCCAATAGGAAAAAGACCAGAAATCGCCTTGGCAGTCACTTGTCCCACACCTGAAGCTGTAAATACCACACCCAAAGTAGCGAGTAATTGTGGCAAAATTCCGGCAGAGCCGACAGAACGCACCATTCTTTGTGTATCTTCGTAGACTATTTTGGTATTTGATTTAGTCAAAATTTGTGCAACAACAAGTGAAACAATAGCTGCTACACCGATACCTACTTGACCACCTAAATTAGTAAATTGGGCTATGACCAAAGCTAAAACTGCCAGCAGGATACTTGGTAAGAAAATCCAGTTGCCAATGCGTTTAACCGTTTTTTGGGCAACTTTTTCATTTAAATGCTTTATGTGTCCTACACGCACTTGTTTAAATAAAGATAATAAAGCAATGATCAGAATAATGCCACCATTAATTGCATTTGGCAACCATTGTCCAGTGCAGAAAAGTATTGCAAATAAGAGCCAAAATAATCCAGTACCCCAGCGGACTGGATTAGATTGATCACGCCAAGATTCAATAGCAGCAGCGAGGAAAAAAAGGCCAATTAAAATATAGAATGCCAGTAAAATGTTATTAATTATAGTTTCCATTATTTCTCCTATTTTTCTTTATTCTTCATTAGCTTTTGGTCAAATGCGTGATTGTAGAACAAGCATAAAATATAGCTGATAATTGCGACTGGGAAAGTATATAAAACTATTCCAGATGGATCTACAGGATGACCCAGCGATTTCATCGTACTTGCAATAAGTAAAACACTCGAGGAAGCAACAAACAGGTTTTGGGCAAAGAAATTACCAAAATTTTCTGTTGCAGCAGCTCTACCTTTGATTTGGTCTACTTCAAGAGGCGTCAATTCGCTATTAACCTTACCGGCCGCTTGCGCCATTGGATTAATCAATGGCGCAATAAACTGGACGTGTCCTTGTAATGAAATACCAAAGGCACCGGCAATTTCACGAATGGCTTGGTAAATATCGAAGATACGACCTGGAGTCAGTTTCTTCATTTTTTTAATCAAATTAACAGCAGCTTGTTTTAAACCATGTCTTTCTAAAATTCCAATAGTTGGTAAAGTGAGAAAGAAAAGAGAAACCATTCTGTTATCCATAAATCCTTTACCTAGAATTGTCAAAAATGAGGTAAAATCTATTCCTGAAACTAATGCCGTAACTAAAGCAGAAATTACGACTACAGCTATTGTATCAAGCCCCAAGGCAAACCCTAACACTATAACAACAATACCCAACAAACTTAAATATTCCACTAATGTTCCTTTCCAGTGAAAAATCTTAACCAAGATAAACTAAAAATGAATTGTAACAAAAAAATCCCACTAGCAAGCTCCACAGGATTGCTAGTAGGATTTATTAATTAACTAATAAAAACTAAATTACATCACACCTGGATTGCCAGCACCTGCAGCATTTGGATCAGCAGCAGGTTTATCTTCTGGTATCTCGGCAACAACTGCTTCAGTAGTTAGGAGCAAAGCGGCAATTGAAGCAGCATTTTGTAAAGCAGTACGGGTTACCTTGGTTGGGTCAATAATCCCGGCTTTAACCATGTTTTCCCATTTGCCATTAGCTGCGTTATAACCAACTTCGTTATCTTGACCTTCAAGTTTGTTCAAGATAACTGAGCCGTCTTCACCAGCATTGTCAGCGATTTGACGAACTGGTGCAGTTAAAGCTTCTAAGACAATGTTGATACCAGTTTGTTCATCAGCATTGTCGCCCTTAAGGCCTTTAACGGCATCCTTAACGTCTACTAATGCTGTACCACCACCAGCAACATAACCTTCGTCAACCGCTGCACGAGTGGAGTTCAAAGCGTCTTCAATGCGGTATCTGCGTTCTTTCAATTCAGTTTCAGTAGCAGCACCAACATGAATAACGGCAACACCACCAGTTAATTTAGCTAGACGCTCTTGTAATTTCTTCTTATCAAAGTCAGAAGTAGTCTCTGCAATTTGTTTTCTAATTGAATCTTCACGATCTTTAATAGCTTCATCAGAACCAGAACCATCAACAATGGTAGTTGAATCCTTAGTTACAGTTATGCGACGAGCTTGACCTAATTGATCAATCTTAGTGTCCTTTAACTCAAGACCTAAGTCCTCAGTAATAACTGTACCACCAGTTAAAGCAGCAATATCTTGCAGTTGTTCTTTACGACGGTCGCCAAAGCCAGGAGCTTTAACAGCAACAACGTTAAAGGTACCACGAATCTTGTTCAAAACTAAAGTTGGTAATGCTTCACCAGAAACATCATCAGCAATAATCAGCAATGATTTACCTTGTTGCACAATTTCTTGTAACAATGGCAAAATGTCCTGAATGTTAGAAATCTTCTTATCAGTGATTAAGATGTATGGGTTGTCAAGATCTGCTTCCATCTTGTCATTATCAGTTACCATGTATTGTGAAAGGTAGCCACGGTCAAATTGCATACCTTCAACTACTGATAATTCAGTTTCGATACCACGTGAGTCTTCAATAGTGATAACACCATCATTACCAACTTTTTCCATGGCGTCAGCGATTAGGTCACCAACTTCTTTTGATGCTGAAGATACAGAAGCTACTTGAGCAATTTGGTCTTTTGAAGAAACAGTATGACTAATTTTATGTAATTCGTTAACTACAGCTTTAGTAGCTTTTTCAATACCGCGGCGAACACCTACAGGGTTAGCACCAGCAGTAACATTCTTCATACCTTCACGAATAATTGCTTGAGTTAAAACAACAGCAGTAGTTGTACCGTCACCAGCTATGTCATTGGTTTTTTGTGCTGCTTCGGCAACTAACTTAGCACCCATATTCTCATAGTGGTCTTTTAATTCAATTGCCTTTGCAATTGTCACACCATCATTAGTAATGTCCGGGTTGCCGTATGATTGCTCCAAAACAACATTTCTGCCCTTAGGACCAATAGTTGCCTTAACAGTATCAGCTAATTTGTCAACGCCCTTTAACAGGGAACGTCTTGCTTTTTCTGAAAATTTAATTTCCTTTGCCATATTTTTCTGCGCTCCTTAATTACTTAACAATTGCTAAAATATCTTTTTCGTGAAGGACTAAATACTTTTCGTCATCATACTTGACATCTGTGCCTGAATACTTGTCGTATAAAACAACGTCACCTTTTTTAACAGTCATAGGAATTTTACTGCCGTTCTCAGCATAACTGCCCTCACCAACAGCAACAACTTCACCTTCTGTTGGCTTTTGTTTAGCATTAGAAGCCAGGACGATTCCGCCTACAGTTTTCTCTTCTTCTTCTTTAACTTTAACGATCACGCGATCACCAATTGGTTGTAACACGTTTGTCCCTCCTAAAATTAAATTATTAATCTATTTTACGTGTCATTAGCACTCCTATTCATCAAGTGCTAACTTACATTTATGATAATAACCCCTTTTCATAAAAAATGCAAGAAAAAATTAGCACTTTGAGTAAAAAAGTGCTAATTCTATTTTTAGACCTACTTTTTCTTGTCTGAGTCCAGAAAGTAAATTAGAGTTTGTAATTCCGTTGCCAAATCAACGTTCTGGATTCTAATACCACTTGGAGCAGACAAACGAATTGGCGTGAAATTCATAATTCCTCGAATACCGGCTTCAACCATATCATCAGCTGTCTTTTGTGCTGTCGTGGAAGGAACAGTCAAAATTGCAATAGAAATCTGTTGGTCACTAAGCTGTTTTTTTAGTTCACTCATGTCATAAACAGGCACGCCACTGAGAATCTTGCCTGTAATTTTATCATCTATATCAAAAGCACATGAAATACGAATATTGTTTGTACGTTTGAAATTATAGTTTAATAACGCATGGCCTAAATTACCAACGCCAACCAGGGCAACATTTGTTAAGGTATCTTGATTTAAAATCTTTTTAAAAAAGGAAAGCAAACTTTTTACATCATAACCATAACCACGTTTTCCCAATGCACCAAAGTATGAAAAATCACGTCTGATTGAAGCACTATCTACTTGAACAGCCTCAGATAATTCAGTTGAGGATACCTTTTCTTTACCAGCCTCATTTAAAATTATCAGGTAGCGGTAATATAGCGGCAATCTTTTAGCCGTAGCCGTGGGTATTTTGATTTTTTCCATTTAAAAAGCCTCCAACTTGATTAAGAATATATTTTGTTTTGTGAATTTTTCAGCAATTACTACTATTTTATCTATAAATTTGCGCCATTTGCAAACATTTTTTTCACAATCTATCAAATTTTAGCATAATAGTAACAGGTTTGATAATAGAAATTTAATTTTTTACTCTTTTAATTAAAAAATGCTTCTTTTTTACATTTATTTCCTATATTTATCAATCAAACTCTCCCACAAGAATTTTGCTACGTATGCTAAAATGGTTTCTAGGTGAAAAATTATGATAATTGCTCAAGGGCACGATTTAAAAAAACAATTCGGTGCTAACACATTATTTAAAAATGTCAACTTTTCTATTGACTCAAATGCAAGAATAGGTCTCATTGGACCAAATGGTGTCGGTAAAACGACTCTGCTTAAAATTATGACCGGCGAAGAAGAAGCCACACATGGTGACTTTACCATCAATAAAAATATAGATGTCGGCTATATTGCTCAAGAAAATGATTTAAATGAAAATAAAACTATTTGGGATGAAATGTTGTCTGTTTTTACCCCTTTAATTAATATGGGTAAAAAGATAAGGGATTTACAAGAAGAAATGTCTGCAAATCCGCAAAAAAAGGATCTGCTAAAACAATATGACCAATTGCAATACAGCTTCGAACAACAGGGAGGATACACCTACCAGGCCGATATCAAGAGTGTTTTAAATGGCTTTAATTTTCCTGAAGCAACTTGGACTAAAAAGGTTGGCAGCCTTTCCGGTGGAGAAAAAACACGGCTCTCTTTTGTCAAGTTATTATTACGCAAACCCCCGTTATTATTACTTGATGAACCTACCAACTATCTTGATTTAGACACATTAGACTGGCTTGAAAATTACCTTAAAAACTATTCTGGTGCCATTTTGGTAGTTTCTCACGACCAATATTTTTTGGATAATTTAGCAACGCAGATTTTTGAATTACAATTTGGCAAATTAACTGTGTTTAAAGGAAATTATTCTGCCTACGTCGCTGAACGTCAATTACGTGACCGCCAACAAGAAGAAGCATACGAAAAGCAGCAAGAAAAAATCAAAAAAGACGAAGAATTTATTCAAAAAAATATCGTCAGAGCTAAAACTACCAAGAGAGCACAAAGTCGGCGCAAGCAATTGGAGAAAATGGATAGGATTACTCCCCCAAAGCACAAAAATAAAGTGCGCATAAATTTCCAAAGCGAAAGGCCTTCAGGTAAAGAAGTATTAATTTTGCGTGATTTAACAATTGGCTACCCCACAAAAACAATGGTTCACGATATTTCTCTGCAAATAAATAAGGGCGATCGCGTGGCCGTTATTGGTCAAAATGGTATTGGTAAATCAACTTTACTTAAAACCGTGATGAAGGAGTTAAAACCGAAAAAAGGTTCAATCAAATATGGAGCTTCGTTAGACATCGGCTACTATGATCAAGAACTGCAAGGACTTGATCCAACTAAAACAGTAATCGATACAGTTTGGGACCGGCACAAAACAATGCCTGAAAAAGATGTGCGGTCGATTTTAGCCAGTTTCTTGTTTACCGCAAAAGATATTGATAAAACTGTCGGTCAACTTTCTGGTGGTCAAAAAGCGCGATTAACCCTAACAGTTTTGTCGCTTGAGCATAATAATTTTTTATTGATGGATGAACCCACAAACCACTTGGATCTCGAAGCCAAGGAGGTTTTAGAACAGGCACTACAGAGCTATGATGGTACTTTACTTTTCGTTTCTCACGACCGCTATTTCATCAATCAGTTAGCAAACAAGATTGTAGAAATTAAAAACGGTGTTGCTCAAGTATATGAAGGTGATTATAGTTATTATCTAGATGAAAAAAGCAAGCAAAATATTGTTTTAGAGAACGAGTCGGCAGAAAACGATACGGCAGCAAAAGTAGACGAAAATAAAAACAAGCTTTCTTATCAAGAGCAAAAGTTGCGCGATTCACAAAAGCGCAAATTACAAAGAGAAGTTGAAAATACCGAAAATAAAATTGACAAGCTTGAAAAGGGACAAAAAGATATTCAATCTCAAATGGCTGATCCTGCAATTGCCACTAATTTTGACAAATTAGGTCCATTGCAAGAACAGCTCACTGAGGTGCAAAAACAATTGGACGATGCAAATGTTGCTTGGGAAAAAGCACTGACTGAACTGGATAGCTTTGACTAAAATAATATATTAAGTAAGCACAATAAAAATAGGAATAAATTAGCTTTCTTATCTGATGTTTCTATATTCTAACTTGCAGAAAATACCTCGCTAACTATTAATAAAATTTTCTTTTTATTTATAAATACGTAATAATTATCAGACGCAAAAAAGATCGTTATACTGTTGCTTTTAAAATTGTAGTTGTTTAAACTTAAAGATAATAATTTTACTGGCTCTATCAAAAATAAATTGAGAGGTACACATGGAAAAATTACGCACTGCTCTTTAATTATTAATTAATTAAGGAGGGATAAAAATGAAATATATAGCTGACAAAAATATCGCTATGGAACAACTTATAAATTTATACACAAGCGTAGGTTGGAGTTACTATACGCAAAATCCTCGGCAGCTGCAAAATGCAGTTGTAAATTCGCTTTTTGCTATTGGCGCTTATGATCAAAACCAGTTAGTGGGATTAATCAGAGTAGTTGGTGATGGTCTGACCATCATTTATATCCAAGATTTACTTGTTAATCCTGCTTATCAAAGACAAGGAATTGGTACGAAATTAATAAACAGCGTGCTAAAGAAATACAATTCTGTCAGACAGAAAGTTTTGTTGACAGAAAATACCGTTAAAACGCGCAGGTTTTATGAGAGTTGTAATTTTAATCCGTGTGACAAATACAACTTGATTGCTTTCTACAAAGATTTTTAAGAAACATAAAGAGTCTGGGAAAAAACTATCTTTTCCCAGGCTCTTTTGAGTAAGCATAATTTAAATAAACAAATGAACGATCTAAAGTCATGATAACACTAAATTAGAAGTAAAAATATTAATTTAAGAAATATAAAATTTTATTTTTTATATTTTATATGACTGGACAGTAAAATCAAAATAGCAATTATTAAAATTGAACAGCACAGTGTTAAAATCCCTGTCGTATAGTTCAACTGCATATTTTGATAATTCATTCCTAAATTGCCAGATACTATGTCAACTGCGTTCAAGTATGTCATTGGCAACCAGGCGCAAATCTTACGCAGCGGATCAACTATCATAGTTGCAATGTTGAGCCCTGGGACAAGTAAAATAGCGATAAGTAATGCTGGTAATTTATCACGAAAAATTCGGGCAAGGAACTGAACTAAGACAACATCGAAGATCAAGGTAAGTGCCTGCAATACAATTACTTTGATAATAAAGCTGCCAGTAGTTACACATTTAATAAGGGGACCACTAACTGTATATTGAACTACGATATAAGGGAAGGATAAACTACCAGTACCAGAAATAAGGGAAGCTACAATAAATAATACTAAGTTAATCCCTAAAAAACTACCAAGAGTCAGGACTATTCCTGCTATGGTATTCGAAATCATTAAATTATTTTTTTCAAGCGGTAATAACTGCGCCGTATCTAACTTTTGATGGTAAGAATCAGTTAAAAACAAAGTTAATAAAAACAGAGCAACAAGAGTAAATACGTAAGGCAAATATTGCTGATTTAATTGCAGTAAGAATTGCCAGCCTGTTACTGGCATATCCTGACTTTCATAAGGCAAAGGCTCATGGCGTAAGTAGTTAAAGAATTGCAGTTTTTTCTCTACATTTGTCCTTGAATTAAGGCCTGTTGAATCTTGGCCATTTGATATAATAGTTCGTTCTTGCTTTTTTTGTTGCCACATAATCGTGTAGGCTTTGCGCCAGTTGCCTTTATTTGCCGCTTTTTGAACTTGTTTATCTTGCTTAACTGCATCTTGGTTTTGCTTAATAGCAGCTTTAGTATCATGGTAAACTTCAGTTTTTGATTTTTGTTTATCATGTTTAAGTAATCTTTGCTGCCGGTTAATTTCTTTTTGGCGGTAAGCAATCTCTGATTTAGCCCCCGCCTGCAAGGAAAATTGGGGATTAGTACGAATATTCATGAATAAGACAATACCCATTAACAAGAGCAAAATTGCTAAGCAAACTGGGGTTAGCTTATTCTTAAATACTTTTTTAAGCTGAAAAGCCAAATAGGACATTATGCCAATCTCCCATTTCTATGTGCAATAGTTGTAATGCGATCAATTAAAAGTACCAGCAAGAATAATAATATAGAACTTAGTATTAAGGTAAGCACACCATTTGAAAAGTTAATCGCGGAATTATCCATTGCATAGGCTGTTTGGTTTGATACAACATTTAAAGCTCCTAAATAAGTACCAGGAAGCCACTGCGCAATCTTCTCCAACGGAATGATAAAAATTGTAATAAAATGACCGCCTAATAAAAGCAATAGCGAAACTAACAGAGTCGGTAACTGGTTATGAAAGATTTTAGCAGCCAGTTGCACAAACAAAACCATAAATATGAAATTTAAGAGCTGCAGTATAGTTGCTTGGGGCAACAATTTGGCGGTCGGAACAATTCCTGGCACCAAGTGGTCGCTAACCAGATGGTGAATGATGTAAGGATAGTCACTGCGACCAGTACCAAAAATGCTCGCTGCTCCACCGAAAACTAATAAGTTTAGTAAAAGAAAAATAAAGCTGACAACTGCCAACCCAACAATATTATTAGTCAGGGTACTTTGCAAGCGATTAATTGGCAAGACAGTCGAAATGTCAAGACCATTTTTATAAGAACCAGTAAATAAATAAGTCAAAACAAAAATCATTACTAAACTAAATAAGACAGGCAAATAGTTTTCATTCAAATCTAATAGAAACTGTATTCCAGTGACTGCGCTATCGCTTTCATAAGGCATAGGGTGAGCTATGAGATACTTTAAACGCAGTATTACACTTTTATGTCTATCTTTTTCATCCGAACTTAGATCAGTCAATTTGCCTTTTTGTTCCCTTTTTAATTTGGTCTCATAAACTTGCTTCCAGTGATTGTGATTAATATCATCAACAAAGGTTTGATCTTTTTTTAATTCCTTTTCAGTTTGTTTGATATCTTTTTCAGTGGCCTTGTATGATTTTCCTTGCGGTGAATATCGTTTGAGCGCTTGACGATCCGCTTGTAAGGCTTCCTTTTTCATGGCAATCTGACCTTGAGCATCTCCTTTTAAAGAACCAGTACCACTGAGCTGCGTAGACTTCATGTATAGTAAGCAAAAAGAAATTAATAATAAAATAACCAGTGAAATAATTGATAGATTGTGTTTAGTAACTTTTTTTAGTTGCAATGAAAAATATGAGATCATTAGTCTACCTCGTGCATCATTTGTTTGTGTAAAACAAGCCGGTGTAAGTTATTCACTTTAATCTCGCTGCTATAGTGAGACGTTAGAATAATACATTTATTACGCTGAGTCACCTCATCATTTAGTCTTTCATAAAGAACTGTGCGACTTTCTTCATCAAGACCGTTAGTGATCTCGTCCATCAAGTAATATTCAGCGTCACTAACTAAGTACATGGCCACAATCAATTTTTGCTTCATTCCCAGCGAATACTTTTTAATCGGGACTTTGACATACTCACGTACACCCAGCAAATCAAGTTCTTGATCAAGGTCGACATTAGAATGCCATTGGCTTTTCACGAATTTTAAGTAATCAAGGCTAGTTAAATTGGCGTTCAACCATTCATTGCTTTCAAAGAAAAAAAGCTTACGCTTATTTTGGGCATATGGTTTTCCGTCTAATAAGACTTTACCAGAAGAAGCTGGAATTAGATCCGTAACAGCACGCAAGAAACTTGTTTTACCAGAACCGTTCTCTGCAGCAATTTGATAAAATTGACCGGGTGCAAATTGATAAGAAAAATCATGCAGGATTGGCTGCCTGGTTTTGAGTGATAGGTTTTGTACAGTTAGCATCATAGTCTCCTCTTTTGAGTGGTGAATTAAGTTGAAATGATAGAATACTATATCAGGATATCATTTAATTATATCAATTTCATTGTTTTCTGATTAATAGTTCATCTTTATAAAATTCATAATCAAAATGATTAGCAAATTTTGAATTTCTTGAACTTATTTTTTTGATTTCCTATACCTGTTTGACTTTATTATAATCTGGTAGGAAAACTAAATTAAAAAATGTCATATATGATTTTTGAAATGACTAAATTAACTAAACAAGATAAAATTCAAATCTTTTTCAGAGTTTTGATAATAGGCTTCATTAATTAGTTGATTGAACTTCTGCTTCTTCTCAATCAAAGGAGTGATCACGCTCATTTAGTAATTGATACATAAATTTAATGTTTAAAATGGTTGACCTTAAAACATATAATGATAAAAAAAGGTCTAGGAAAATGCTAACCCCCTTAACTTAATAAAACTAAAAGCCGACAAATCACTAAAAAAAGTGGTTTGCCGGCTCTTTTAGTAAGATCACTGACCTACTTTTCCCCCAGTCTCCTTTATTGCAACATTTCGGATGCGTAAGGTAATTCTAAAGATGGATCAGCATCCAAAGTAAGATCAGCGAATTTTCCTTCTTGGTACAAGTTATAGGCCGCAGCACCAATCATTGCAGCATTATCTCCACACAACTTTAACTCTGGCAAAATGACTTTCGGTTGTAAATTCCGAGGCAGGTTTGCTATTTCATGGTTCATTCTTTCACGTAAACCATGGTTAGCGGCAACCCCTCCACCCATAATAAAGGTTTGAGGCTGATACTGCTTAATCGCCCTAATAGTTTTAGTAGCCAAGACATCTATCACTGCAGCTTGGAAACTAGCAGCTAAATCATATTTATTCAGGTCTTGATGAATTTGTTCAGCATGATGATAGGTATTAATAAAAGCACTCTTTAAACCAGAAAAAGAAAAATCATAATCATCTTCTTTAATCATTGCCCGCGGAAAATCAAAGGTATCCTTTCCCTTCTGAGCCCATTCATCAATAGTTTTACCAGCGGGGTAATTAACACCGAGTACTCTTCCAATCTTGTCATAAGCTTCTCCAGCCGCGTCATCCCTAGTATCGCCAACTATTTCAAAGTGGGTTGAATCTTTTAACAATACAATCTCTGTATGACCTCCAGAAACTTGCAAAGCAAGAGCCGGATAAGAGATTTCTTCCTTTAACTGAGCTGCCATAATGTGACCCATGATATGATCAACGCCAATTAAAGGAATACCCGTAGCCATTGAAGCAGCTTTTGCCGCGCTAACACCAATTAAAAGGGCACCTACCAAACCAGGTCCATAGGTTACCGCAATTGCATCAATATCTTTCCAAGCTATGTGTGCTTCTTTCAGTGCTTCATTGGTTATTTGTGTAATAACTTCAATATGATGACGACTAGCAACCTCAGGAACAACACCCCCAAAACGTTGATGGCTTTTAATTTGAGTAGCTACTATCAAACTTTCCACTTCCCTGCCATTTTTTACAACAGATGTCGAAGTCTCATCACACGAACTTTCAAAAGCCAAAATACGGATGTCTTTTTTGTTTACCAATTTATTTTCCTTTCTTTTAGTCACTTGTCAATTTAAGCACCATGTTAAAAGCATCTTGATGCGAACTCTGGTAATAATTAGGCCACACAAAACTTACTGTAAAACCTAACTTGCAATACAAATTTTGAGCAGTCAAGTTATCAACTCTTACTTCTAGACTAAGTTCTTTACAGTTTTTATTTTTAGCAATTTCAATCACTTTTTTGATTAAATAAGTACCTATACCATTTTTTTGCCAGGCCGAATCAACCATCAGATTAGTAATATGTGCACTACTAACGTCAAAATGCACACCAATTAAGCCAATGACACACTGAGTTTGCAATACAACTAAATACAGTGAATCATTTCTACTTATTTCAGTATGAAAAGCCATTGAATTCCACGGTTGTTTCCCCTGATAAAGACTTTGCTCCAGCAACAATATTGCAGAAATATCTTTAACTTGGGCTTGCCTGATACTCAGACTAGATTGATTCACAATGATCTTTTCTGGGACAAACTTAATAAACTTTTTTTCTTTTGCTAAAAGCCAAAAAGACCCAAAATGCTTAAACTTCTTCCACATAATTACTATCTGGTTTATAGGCTTCCCCTGTCTTTTTATGCCAGTCAATTTCAGCTTGCGTGCGACGCAAATAATTCGGCAATAATTGATCAGGGTCATCAGGTTTAGCATTCAGAGCCAGCTTACCTATTAAACCAGCATGAACAACATTCTGTTTTTCCGTGCCAAAACTGAAGGGAATATTTGTCTTTCTTATAGCGTCTTCCTGCTTTTCAAAGCCAGTCCCAACATAAATCACTTTTTCCAAATTGTTAGCTGCATAATACTCTGATATTGCACTTAAAAGAGTATCAATGTGATAGTGACCATCGGGAACCACGCAGACAGGTACATTACCATTTTCCTTATTTATATAAGCACCAGCAAAATAATTATTATTGCGAGCATCTATACCTGCTACTATTAACGTTGCTTGTTCATTGCAACTGGAAGCTAAAGCCTGCAAAGTAGATACACCAACTACATCCTTATTTAATATGCTGGCAAATACCTTAGCAGTAGTCACACCTATTCGCAAACCTGTATATGAACCTGGTCCTATCGCAACGGCAAAGCGATCAATTTCAGCTAATTCCAGATTATGTTCTTTTAAAATTTGGTCAATTAAAGGATCTAGATGTGCACTATGATTGCGGGCATCATACTCATTTTTTTCCGCAATAATTCTACTGTCGTCATTTAAAGCCACACTAAGATTTTTTGTCGCAGTGGACATACTCAAAATTTTCATTCTAAAATTTTTATTCTCTTTTCGAAAATTACCTTTTGATTTTAACGCGTGAAATGGCGTTTAAAACAAAGTAACTAATAATCATCTCTAACCACGGCGTAATCGCTTCTTTAGGTATTCGTTGAATAAGGACAACGCGAAAGTCCATCCCGTATAAAAGGTGCACCCATAAAGTATTTAGCCCAATATTAACAACAACTGTCACTAATAGAGTTGCAAGAATTATCCGCCATATTTTAACTGGCTTTTGATAAAAAACCAAGCCATAAATAAAGGGACCTATCATTGCACTCAATGTAAAGCCAAGGAAAAACCCTCCTTGATTGCCAAATAGAGCTGATGAAACCAAATCACTAATTCCACCACCAATGCTGCCCCATACTGGTCCAAACAAATAACCTAGCATTACACTGCCTATAAATCCGAGGCTAACATGCACAATTATTGTTCCAACTGTAAAACGACTAAGAATAATTTTCATTGCCACGATAATTCCTAAAAGGACAAGATCACGCAATTCGACCTTAAGCATCTCTTTAATAGTCATTTTCAGCACTTTCTTTCTTCAGTTAATTTTTGTGAGAACACAAAAAATAATTATATTATAATTTGCGCCAAGTTAGTTCACAAACGGCTTTATCATTTTTGTCCTCATCCGCAATTGTGTGATATGATTTAACACCATTCTCATCATTGATTACACTAACGCGCGAATATGGTGTCTCCCCGTACCGCACTTCAAGGTTAAATTTAATATCAATAGTCTTGACAATATGATTTTTCAAAAAGTCACGATCCAAAGTATCAATAAACCAATTAAAATAGTGGCCATTGGTCATATGATGGTTTGTATCTAAATCATCATAACGTACCCGATATTGTCTCTCATTTTGATATTCATCCTGAACTCGCAGTCTAGGGAAACGAGGTAATTTTTTTAGAAGTGGAACGCCAATTTCAGCCATCATTTTCTTATCTGTCGACACCAGTTTACGAGTCTGTAAATCAAATAAAACCCATTCGCTCTTAGCAGTTATCAGGTCATTGCCATTTTGATCTGTAAAAGCATAATTTCTATATTCTAAAAAACGGTTATAGCCGAATGGTTCGGTTGTGAGCGTAATTTCTTCATTTGGTCTGGGCAGACGTGCCACTTCAATATGGTATTGCGTTACAACCCAACCTAATCCTCTTTTAGTTAACGCACTTGTACTGCCATTGCCTGAGTCCAATTGATGCTCTGAAACGCTCATCATTAAGTCAATCATTGCAGGCAATTTCAAATTTTTATTTTCATCACACTCATAATAATTTACTATATGTTTTTCACTATACTTCATACTTTCACCTACTTTTGATGGTAACGTTCATATAGCTCATTTTTTGAAACATTATTTTCTTGAGCTACTGTCTTAATCGCCGATTTTTTACTTTCTCCCTTGTCAACCAACCGGTTCACCGCTTTAATTAATTCGGCCCACGACAATTGCGTTTCTTGAGCGGCATTAGGAGAAATTAAAACAACGAATTCACCTCTAGGAGCATTTTGTTCAAAATAATCGGTAACCTCACTGATTGTACCACGAATAAATTCTTCGTGAATTTTAGTAAGCTCTCTGGCAACAACAATTTTACGCTCAGAATTCAGTATTTCAGATAAATTATTCAGAGTTTTTGTCAATCTGTGCGGCGCTTCATAAAAAATAGAAGTAGCATGTGCTTTTTTCATTTGCTCAAAAAAAGGCTGTTGTTCACTTTTTTTACGAGGTAAAAAGCCATAATATGTAAAAGGTTGGGCGTCAAAGCCGGAAGCAATTAAGGCAGTAGCAAATGCCGAGGCACCAGGCAGAGGAACTACGGGAATATCATTTTTAATACATTCTTGCACTAAAATGTATCCCGGATCTGAAATGACAGGCATCCCCGCATCACTAATTTCAGCAATAACCGCACCATCTTTCATTAGCTTAATTAATTCAGGTGCCCTTTCTTTTGAATTATATTTGTGAAAGGAAAGCATATGATTATGAACCCCAATTTTTTCAAGCAGAATTCCACTTGTTCTAGTATCTTCAGCAGCAATATAATCAGCTTCCTGTAAAATTCTTTTTGCTCTAAGGGTAATGTCTTCAAGGTTACCAATAGGAGTTGGCACTAAATAAAGTTTGCCGCTGTCTTGGCCATAACTACTTTGCCTTTGCATTTAATCAATCCTTTAATGTTTTTTCTTTTTCTCGCCAAAATTATCAAGAATATCCAAACAAAACATGCAGTCAGTATTAGGATCACGGTGAGAGCCATAGTACATATTGCAAATATGGTAACCTGAGCTGTAAATTTGCCGTAAAGATTCAAGACCACTCTGAGTTTTAACGGTGCTATTATGGGCACTATTCATTTTGTCCATTTTTTCACGCAGCAATTGATTCTCTACTTTTAATTCAGTATTTTCTTTTAATGTTTCCAAAATACTATTTTCCAAACTTTCGATTGTTTTGGTCATGCTAACCATCGAATCATGAAGTTGCTCTAACTTTGAATAAGAATCCACCATGAACACCTACCGCTTCCATTGTAAAGCAAGAAAATCGAGTAAATTGCGAAAACTAACATTGCTGTATTGCATTTTGTCAATTTCAAGCAAATACTTTAGCATCCTTGCCCCGTTTTTTTGATTATTGCTTTTTAATTCTGCTTGAGCCCATTTTTTAAGTAAAAAGAGAACATAATTTTGCTCATTTTTGCTTTTTGCCATTTCTGCTAACTGATGTGCACTCACAAGTGAAAGTGAGTTATGCTCAAGCATTTCTTGGTAAAAATATTTGGTTTCTTTATCTAATTTAGCTGTATCTTCCAGTGAGTCAACTTCACTCGGACTAAAACCATTTGCCAGTAATTCTTCACTCTTGTCATGTTTTTTTTGATTGAGCGTGAAATTAATAATTTGAGTACGTGAGCGAATAGTTGGCAAAATTTGATCGGTATTATTTGTGATTAAAATAGTAACAACAGGAGCAATAGGTTCTTCTAATAAATTAAGTAAAGCATTAGCAGCAGGCAAAGTTAACTTCTGCGCTTCATTAATAAAAAAGAAACGTACACTGCTTTGAACCGGACTTTTGGCTAGTTCTTCCTTCAAAACACGGACTTGATCAATTCCCAAATTTTGCTTGCCTTCAGGCTCTACCATTAGTACATCAGGGTGATTGCCTGAAATAATTTGCCTGCAATTCTGACACGTACCATCTGGTTTTTCATTACCACTACAATTAAAGAGACAAGCTAACCAATATGCTGTATTTAATGCCTGAACTTCATTAGCATCAACAAATAAGTAGCTATGAGCCAATTTTTTTTGCTCAAAAGCTTGACCTAAAAGTTCAGACTGTTTCTTGCCTCTTTTACTAATATCGACCGACATCAGAATTGCTTGAATTCTTCAACAGGCAAAACAAAACAAGTGGCTCCCCCAACCGTAATTTTTACTGGTTGGCTACTCATTTCAAAACCTGTCATCACCAAATTAGGGTTCATATATTCTTCACGGGATTTAGACTCTTCCTTAATGATGCGCAAAACCTGCTTGACATGTTTATCATCTATACCGATAAGAAAAGTAGTATTACCCTCACTTAAAAATCCTCCGGTCGTAGCAAGCTTAGTCGCACGAATGCTTTCCTTGACAAAGGTACGCTGCAGCCTATTAGCATCTTCTTTTTGAACAATTGCAACTATTAACTTCATTTTAATCAGTCCTTTAATAAATCTGCTGGTAATTGGTTTGCAATTATTTTAACACAATCTTCTACTACTAAATTAAAGGGTTTATTTGCATCAACTACCTTTATTCTTTCAGGATGAGCCTTAATTACTTCTTGATAACCCTGATAAACTTTTTGATGAAAATTTAATTTTTCCTGTTCCAAACGATCTTCTTGACCGGCTCTTTCTTTAGCAATTCTGTTCAATCCAACTTGGGGTTTAACATCCAGAAAAATAGTTAGATCGGGTTCAACTTTACTTGTAGCAAAATCATTAATCTGTTTTACTGCAGCAATACCTAATTCTCGTCCTGCACCTTGATAGGCCAATGAACTATCAACAAAACGATCTGAAAAAACTATTTTCCCTGCTTTAAGTGCGGGTATAACCGTTTCAAACATATGCTGACTACGAGAAGCCGCATAAAGTAAAGCTTCAGTTTTCGCAGACATTTCTTCATTAACTGGGTCTAAAATTAATTGGCGGATTTTCTCAGCAATTTTTGATCCCCCTGGCTCCCGAGTCACTAGATATTGTGTCTTAAGTCTAGGCGCAATTTCTGCCACAACTTGCTTTAAAACTGTACTTTTTCCAGATCCATCCGGTCCTTCAAAACTGATAAAATAACTCTTCATAAAACTCTCCATGTTTCTATTTTACAAGAGTTCTCTTTATATGAACACCCCAACGTACTTTTAATTTTTTATCAAAATAAAAAGCCCTTTTGGAAAAGGACTTTACTCTGAAATTGCATTGGTAAAACCACTAAATCTTGTATGACGATGTCGTGCTTCATCATATAAAAATGAATACTTGGCTCTTAAAATTTTACCTGTTACTACATTATCTTCAGACATATCAAGCGTTGTCGGATCAAGATTTTTTTGAACAGCAATCTGTTCCTGTAAGTTTTCAATAGTGGTCATGAGCCACTCATCACCCATATTTTTAATTTTGTTACGTGCCATTAGATTGAAGTTCTCCCTTGTACTGCTCGTTTCAAAGTAATTGAATTAGCGTATTCAATATCACTCCCAACGGCCAAACCTGCAGCTAGCCTGGTTACTTTAATACCGGACGGCTTGATCAGCTTACTGATATACATAGCCGTTGATTCTCCTTCTGGAGTTGAATTTAATGCCAAAATAACCTCTTTTACGCGATCCTGCTTTTGCAGACGAACTATTAATGACTTAATATTAATTTCTTCTGGGCCAATACCATCCATTGGTGATAAAACCCCGTGCAAAACGTGATATAGCCCATTATATTCACCCATATCTTCAAAAGCCATCACATCTTTAGGCTGCTCAACTACCATAATTGTCGATTGATCACGTTCAGGATTACTGCATATAGTACACGGATCTTTTTCTGTAATGTTGCCGCAAATAGAGCAACGGTGAAGTTTTTCTTTCACCTCGGCCAACGCAGTACTAAAACTATGAACATCTTCATCCGGCATATCTAAAGTATAAAATGCAAGCCTTGTAGCTGTTTTTTCACCAATACCAGGTAATTTCATGTAAGAATCAATTAAATGCGCAATTGGTGCTGGATACTGCAATTAAATCATGCCCTTCGTATACTTGCCTAAACTTTGCTGGGTAGCTTGGTCTATTTCTGCTAATCCTTTATTAACCGCATCAATAATCAAATCTTGCAACATGTCAGGATCGTCAGGGTCAATCGTATCTTTATCAATAGTAATATTTTTCAATTTGCGATCTCCGCTAAAAGTAGCTACAACCAAGTCATCTGCTGACTTGCCTACAAATTCCTGTGCAGTAATATTTTGTTGTTCTTGAGCCATCTGCTCCTGCAACTTCTTAGCCTGCTTCATCATTTGTTGCATATTCATGCCGCCCATAGCCCCAAAATTAGGTCTTTTACTCATATTAATTTCTCCTTTAAATTTTAGTCTTTAACATTTACTGTGTCACCAAATAACTCTTTAGCTTTTTCTACAACCTGGTTGCTTGACTCGTGTTGTTCAGGTCCTGAATCTGATTGTTTTTGCTTGTTAAGCAGTTCTTTACCATGCTTTTGCAAAAATTCTGTCCGCACAGTAGACCAGTCTTCATCAGGTACCAGCACTATTTCATAGCTATGCTTAGTAAATTTAGCAATTTCATCTGTCAATACAATTAATAAATTACCATCTTCGCTGGCTTTTTCAAACCAAAGAGTATATTTGCATTTCATTACTACCTGATCTGAACTAGCTGCAACAGGTTCTAGCACATCTAGCAAAGCTCGTTGCGATACGCCTAAAACTGATTGCAGATCAGGCCAAACATTTTTGATAGCCACAAGATCATCCTTAGTGGCATTTTCTAAGACATGATAAACTTGTTTCCGATTTTGTTCATTAGCCTTTTTTCTACTTCTAATTGTTTTTCTAGGTTTGGAAGCAGTTTTTGCTTTGGAATTTTTACTTTTATTTTCATCGATTCGATCAGAAACTGCACTATCAAGATGAAAAATCTTATCGCTATTTTGAGTTTGCTTTTTGCTTAAACTAGAAACTTTTTTAGTTAAGTTTGAAACCTGCTTTTTTAATGCCTCTAATTCACTAGTCAAATCAGTATTTGCATTCCTTTGACTTTCTGAACTAGCCAAAACATTTTCAGAATCTACTTTGCTATTTTGTTTGCCAGCACATTCAACTAAAAAGACTTCTAGTGGAATCTGTTGCTGATTAGTATAGCGTAAATCATTTAATGCAGTATTCGCTGATGCAATCACTTGAAAATAACGGTTAGAATTTACATCTTGTATTTTTTTTATAAAGTCATCGTTCAAAAAGTTTTTCTGACTATTATCTTTAGTTTTGACAACCATTAACGCATTAGTCGCCATTTCAATGAGCTCATCTAAAATGTTTTTTGAGCTGGCACCATTTTCAAGTTCTGTCTGCGCCAAAGACAATGCTTCAGTTGTATCATTATTTAAAATTGCTAATAAAATCTGTTCGATCTTTTCTTTATCAGCAAAACCTGTTATTTCCAGAGCTGCATCATATTCAACTTTATTTTTATCAAAACTTAAAAGCTGATCTAAAATGCTTAAGGCATCCCTCATACCACCATCAGCTACCTGAGCAATTACGGCTAAGGCTTTTTCATCATAATTGATTTTTTCTTGCTCAAGTATATACTTCATTCTTTTTTCAAGGTCAGCTTGGGTTATACGTTTAAAATTATAACGCTGAGTCCTTGATATGATAGTTGCTGGCACTTTTTGCAATTCCGTAGTGGCCAGAATGAAAACAACATGCTCTGGCGGTTCTTCTAATGTTTTAAGTAAAGCATTAAAAGCACCCATAGACAACATGTGGACCTCATCTATGATATAAACTTTATATTTGCCCTGAGTTGGGGCATACTTAACTTTATCTCTAATATCACGTATTTCATCAACGCCATTGTTAGAAGCCGCATCGATCTCCATAATGTCTGCCATTGCACCCTTGTCGGCTGCAAGACAATTGGCGCACTTATTACAGGGCTCTCCATCTTGCAACTTGTTGCAATTCAATGCCTTAGCCAAAATTTTTGCACAGGAAGTTTTTCCAGTTCCCCGTGGACCAGCAAACAAAAAGGCATGGGAGATTGTACCTCGCTTAATTGCATTTTTCAAAGTATCCGTAATATCATCTTGACCAACCACACTATCGAAAGTGCGGGGTCTCCATTTGCGGTATAACGCTTGATAAGCCATTGATCAGTCTTCCCTAGTAAAAAACTCTTAACTCTTTCGCAAGAGTTAAGAGTTTGTAATTGTCTAATAAAAGGCACATGCCCGAGCAACCTTAGTGCTGCTACCTTCCGGTCCTGACACGCTTTGGAGGTCAAACATTGCCCATAAGATATATTAACGTATTTTAAGGTATTTTTCCACTAATTTGCGAAATTTTTGCCGGAGTCTTTTGCTGCTTTTTGTTTTTGTCTAATATCTTTAAAAAAGTTTTTTAGCATCTGGCTTGACTCTTCACGGTATAGTCCCCGAATAACGTTAGGGTGATGATTAAACTTTTCGATATCAAAAAGGTTAACCACGCTACCAGCTGCACCAGCTTTAGGGTCAAGTGCTCCAAAATACAAACTTTTAAGGCGAGAGTTAATAATCGCACCTGCACACATGGGACAGGGTTCTAGGGTGACAAAAAGACTACAGTCTATTAAACGCCAAGTACCAAGATTATTGCAAGCTTCCCTGATAGCAATCATTTCAGCATGTTGAGTCGCGTCTTGGTCCAATTCGCGCCGATTAAAGCCTTCCCCGATAACTTGCCCATCAGGAGCTACCACAATCGCACCAATTGGAACTTCTCCTAAATCTTGGGCTTTTTTTGCTTGCTGAAAAGCTAATTGCATAAAGTCTTTTTTTTCTGCACTTGAAAATGGCATTAATTATTCACCGCCTGCAAAACATAGTAACCTTTATCTCTTTTTAAAATGGTACAATTGCCAAAAGTTTTTGTTAATAATTTACGGGCACTCGGCTCACCCTGTTTTTTCTGAATTACTACTAGTAAAACCCCATCACTTACCAAATGATTTTTCGCACCAGACAGAATATTGGAAACAACTTTTTTACCAGCTCGAATCGGTGGATTAGTCAGAATTAAGCCATATTTCTTTGCTGATGAAATATTGCTATAAATATCAGAGGAAAAAATAGCAACATTATCTATATGGTTAAGCTCAGCATTCTTTTTTGCTAGATCTAATCCACGCTGGTTAACGTCTATCATTTCTACTGTTTGCTTTGGCCAAAATTTAGCCGCAAAAAGACCAATTGGCCCATATCCGGTGCCAACATCTAAAATATTGTTTTGAGGAAAATCAACATCAAGCATTTTCTTAATTAAAACACCTGAACCATAATCCACGCGTAATTTCGAAAAAACTCCGGCATCAGTGGTAAATTTGAGATCAATGCCGTTAACTTGATAGTCAATTATATGCTCATCATGCTGAGAAGTGGGGTTCTCAGTAAAATACATTTGGTTTTGTTTTTCAGTCATAATTCGCTCATTTCTAAAACCTTATCCAGATAATTTTAGCGGACATCTAAATTTTTGCAAATATAAAAAAACTAATTATGTTTAAAAGATGTTTTTCAACATAATTAGTTTCTTGGTTTTAGTAAATACCGTAAAGCATGCGAAACTTCACATAGTTTTTATATTTTTTAAATTTATCTATTTTAAAGAATATATAATGATAGCCGTAACTGGGATCATTTATCTCAACATCACCAAAACGAACTGTATCCATAAAATCAGCTACGGTATCTTTCATAGTATCAGAGGTATCAATCTTCCAATTCTGATAAAAGTGTTTTTGCTTTTTAGATGCAAGAAAATCTGTTTCGTTACCCTTTTTTAATTTAAAACCACCTTTTGGATCAATAAAGTCTTTATAAAAAGCTTTAAGTAAAATGTTAGGAGTTAATTTAATTCTTTTGACCTTGATATTCTGCTTTTTCTTAAAAGCTATGCCATGAATTATTGCATTATCCCTAGTTTTATAGTGCATGATGAAGTTACCTTTTGAAAAGTCTGCACTAACCGCGTGAGCCTTTAATTGTTTAAATCTCGGATAATATGAAGATTTAACTGGTTTCATATTTTTAGTGTATTTGGTATATCCACTATGATCGGTGACAACATAGCCATTCATATGAATCCAAGGATTCTTAGCATAGGCTTTTTTAGAGGCCTTTTTTTGTAATTTATAGCAGTAATCATACTTTTTAGGATGTTTTTTTGGAATTAGATGCTTAAGGCTATGAAAATTGTATTCATTATAGGAAGCCTTTATTTCAGAACTTTTTGCAGTAAACGGCAAGGCTAGACAGACTAACCCTATAGTTATGTAAGCCAAAATTTTGGCAGGTTTAAGATGTTTCATTTTTACCTCAAAGGACGTTTAATATTATTGAAATTATAGTTGCTAAATTTTTTGGCTAATTTTTTAGTTTCGAAGTAAACTTTTTCTGTATCTTCACCTGACCCTAGTAAGGCATAGTATTTTTTATCTTTTACTTTGAAAGAATGTAAAGATAGAAAACGATAGTCTGAAATTTCACCTAATTTTGTAAGAGGAGACGTCTCTACAATCCATTCTCTATTACTCCGCTTTACCCAATAGCCAGCATAATTATTTGTGTAGCCTTTATTATTTTTACCAACCCATTTCAATGGCATTTGCCAAGGATATTTATTTTTGCCCTTAATTTTGCCTATAACCCACAGCGGATTATAAACACCTTTACTGTGGACATAGTTATCATAAGTACTTTTAGCAACTAGCCCATGAGCATATAAACGCATCGTATAAAAATCATTTTTGTTATTATATTTATACCACTGTCCTCGCCATTTTTTTGGAACTTGAAATTTTTTTACAAATCCATATTTATTTCCAGTAGCCGCCTTAGCAACATGAATAGAATCCGCTTCTACCAGATTACCGCCAAAAATTCCAATTAAGGTAAGACTTAGCAAAAATTTATTACTAAATTTAGCAAGTAATTTTAAAAAAATTTTCAATGTATACCCCCGATAAATTCATGGTTTGCTTTAATTATGTTTAGGCGCCTTTTGAATTAAGCCTTTGATAGCTGCAGGATTAACACCATCAAACATGCCTTTAGCATCACTTACATTACTAATATCCCATCCAGTTAAGTTGAGCTCAGTTAAACCGCTGTCACCAAAGAACATATTTTTTGTAGTAACATCATCTTCATGTTCCAAAGCGTATAAATCCCAACTACTTAGATCTAATTTTTCTAATTTAGGATCATTAGCAAACATACTGTCAAAATCAGTACATTGCCCAGCGTATACTTTTTCTAGTCCCGAAATATCTTGCAAATTAGCAAAGTTAGCAAAAAGGTAATCCGAAGAATTTTCACTCAAAGAAACATTTGTATCTATACTAATGTGTTCTACTTCACTAATTTTTAAGCTATTTCCCTTGTTTAGCTTAGCTCCATTTATCTTATCCGCAATACTCTCATCATAATTACCAAGAGTATTGTTTTCGCCATATGCAGAAATGTGTACGGTCCTAGTTGCTGGAGAATATGTTAAGTTACAATCACCAAATTCACCCACTTTATATAATTTATTTGATGAAGAATCGTCTTCTACGGGCTTACTAGTAGAACTATTGTTATCTTTAGAATTTGAAACATTGTTTGGTAACTTAGACTTTATATATTTAGCATTTGCAGCGACAATGTATAAACCACTGCCTATTCTGTAATATTTACGATGTTTAATATATTTTGTGCCATAAACTTTTACTCGTTTACCCTTTTTGTAAGCTTTTAATTCTAAGCGGTGACCTTTTTTATTATAGATATATGCCTTCTTTGTCAACTTAGCTTTTTTTGCTGAAGCTGCTTGAACAGTCTGAATGCTTTGTGACTGCTTTGGTAAAATAGTTAAGGCAGTTCCCCCAAGCAGCCCTAAAATTGTCGCATTTATTATTAATTTTCTACTCAATTGATGCTTTTTATTATAATTAGAATTCATTTTTAAAGTTCTCCTTCATCTAAAATTATATTAACTAGTTGCACTTTAAATTCTATTTCTTAAGTGTTAATTAATCAACATAAATTACATTATAATTTTATAATTTTTTAAGAACAATTTATTTTGGTATATACAAAAATAAATATATAAGTTAAGCATATTTTTATCAAAAATTTTCGTACTAAGCCTGTACTACATTAATCAAAAAAACACTAAACTAATAAATAGTCTAGTGCTAAAAATTCATTTTAAGCATTCTGAAAAAAATAGCTTAAATTTTTTCTATGACATTTGATGAACCTTTTGAGTTTTTGTTACTGGAAATACACGTTTAGCATAATAGTATGGGCGGAAATTGGCATTCCATACTGTTACGCCAGCATTAGGCCAAGAATGTAAGACTTTATTATTGCCTAAATAAATCCCTACGTGATAACAAGTTGGCTTTGGTTGACCATAAAAAATTAAATCCCCCCGCTTTAATTTATTAAGGCTAACCGTTTGCAAAGTCGGACTTTGAACAAATGAACGACAGCCCCATTCATGAGTAGCATGCCATCTCGGGTTAGCAGGAGAGGGATCAATTCCTGTTGCATACATACATTGCATTACTAAACCAGAACAATCTACAGAGGTTCCTGGTTTTTTAGTAGTAAAATCAACCCAAGCTGTACCAGCATTCTTATATTGGTAACCACGCTTGATAAAAGCATTAACATAATCATTTCTGGTAGAAGCATAGTTTAAGCTTTTATCAAGTGGACTGGTATAGAAACCCTTGAGATGCAAACTCTTCATATGTAATTGGCGATACCTTTTTGGTATTTGATAACGCCTAACAGTATTTATAGTAATTTTGTTACTCTTAGCTGCTGTAGCATCTTTTGTTTTAGGAGCATAAAGTCTCCAGGTTGAATGTTTGTGATGATACCAAGATGAAGGATAAGTTATTTTAAAGGTTCCCTCTTTATTTGTTGAAAACTTTTGAACATTAACGTATTTTTTGCCGTTCCATTTTTGCAAACTGACTGATCTTTTTTCATGGCTATTTAATGCTACTTGATCAGTAATTTTATCGCCCGCTGTCCATTTAAATCTTGTATGTAATTTGTTAAATTTGGTTTTAATTTTTTCAGGTGCTTTAGGCTCTTCTGTGGGTTTATTTGAATTTTCAATACCGCTTGTGTTACCAGATTGACTAGATTCGTCAGCGTTATTTGTCTCATTGGTATTATTAGTTAACTGACTATCTTGATTATTTTGTGATTCATCAGTTACTGGTGATGCACTAGTTTGTGCACTAACAACTGAAGTAGTTCCAAAATTTGCAATTAGAGTAATAGCAGCAATGCCCAAAAATAATTGCTTTTTATATTTCATATTCTTTCCTCTTTTTTTAAAAAATAAGATACAAAATAATAATATCATAAAACTATTATTAGAGCGTTAAAACATTTTAATAGCTCAGCGCTCTGTACCCATCTCGACTCCAATAGCTGATGAAGTCAGCACTATTAATTTGAGCTTTGGTCCCTGTCCACGGATCATTGTAGTACAGTTGTTGATTATGATATCCAGTCAAAGTAAGTGCATGGTTCGAAAAACCATCTATGCCGTTAACCCAGACAACTACTAAGTGAGAGTGTAGCAATTTATTTTTAATTGCACTTAACCTACAACTAGTCATAATTTTAGCCTTACCCAGATATCTTTTAACAACGCCCTTTAGCCCACCGGGTGCTACCCAATAACCTGCAGGATAAGCTTTGTAAGGAGAACCGATAAAACCTTTGTTGGGATTATTGCTGCGAGGAGTTTCATTGGCAATTTTTAATTTAGACACTTTTTTACCAGCAAAATTAATCATCATTGTAGCTGCCGTCATTTCGCACCCGGTTGGTAATTCTGGTCTTTGACAAATACATTTGGCATAGTTTTTTATGCCCTTGACTACACCCTTTTTAATCCAATAATAGGCTTTCTTGGTAGATACTGATTTCTCACTTCTTTTACCGTTAGTCATATAGTAGCTGTAGGTAGATTTATGTGGTGTCTTTCTTAGTCCACTTAGTAAAACACCGTGCTTATTAAACAAATAATGGTATTTTTTTATTTTTACAAGTCCTTTGACTTTTTTGTTATTTTTGTAAAAATATTTTTTCTTTCCCCTTTTGATCCAACCCTGTTTAATTTTGGGTTTTACCTGTGGAGTCTTTTTATTTTGCTCTTTTTTCGGCGTTTCATTATCATTAGTCTGCTTATTTTGGTCACTATTACTATCTACGGTTTTATTATCATTTGCACTAGAACCAGCATTATCATTATTTTTGTTATCAGATTTGTTTTTATCATTAGTATTATTATTTTGAGCATTAACTGTAGTATCTTCAGAATAGCCACTGGAGTCCGCTTTTACGGTATTTGCTGCCTGAGTCTCAAACAATGAAATAATAAATACTAGCCAAAAAATATATCTTTTTTTCATTATATTTACCTTTAATAATATGAGTTATATTGCGGATATATTCAGTTTGTTGGACATATTAGAACTATTAATTAAACAACTTATTAGAACAATACTAATTCATTGCCACTAGATAGCTTTTAAAAATACGTCTTTAATATATAACGCCAACTGAAGAAAAAATCTGGCCACTCTTTTTATCTGCTAACGCACCAAGACCAATTGTTTTATCGTTAGGAGCAAGCAAAATATCTCGATGTCCCCAATTAGACTGCGCATCATTATAAATATATTCATAAAGCATGTTATCAGCAACCAAAGCACTGCTTGCAGTATTTTTAGCATTAATCAGCTCGTTATTTGAACGATCTATGGTTGCACCCCAGGGAAACATTGCTAGACATTCAGCAGTAGTTTTACGCACGATACCTGCTTTATTGAAAAAATCATTCAAAATAAAATTACCGGCAGAATCATTATGGGAAAAATTATCAGGCAATAATTTGGTTCTTTCCTGTACAACTTCATCTAAACGAGAATCTTCTGTTACTGTATTTAACCCCCGTTTTGTTCTTTCATTATTTAATTCTTTTAAGAATTCCTGTCTAAATTCACTGATTGAAAAATCAGCAATTGAGGAATTATTTTGAGCAGATTGTGTTGTGCCTGTATTAGCTGAACTTGCTGGTTTATTAGTATCTACTGGATTGGCAGAATTGCCTGGATTAGATTGAGTAGGTTGATTTACAGGCTGTTTTTGTGGCTTTTTAACCTTTGACTTAATATTTGCAACATCTTTTACCAGAACAAATCTATTTTTAGTTACAAGATAGAATTTTTTCCCTTTTATTTTCTTAGCTTTTTTAACAACTGTTAGCTTCTTGCCCTTTTTTAAAATCTTTTTCTTTAACTTCTTGCCTTTTTTATTATAGTAATAGGTGCTTTTTTTGACTTTTACCCTTTTAACAGCTGGTGCTTTCAAAACCACACTGCTGGAAACTTTCTTAGCTTCTGTGGTCGTTGAGCCAAAAGACAGACCGCTTGCCATGCTTGTAAAAGTTAATAGTACTGCGACAGTTTTACGATAATTAAATTTTTTCATTGCTTTCTCCTTTATTTAATAATAACTCTTAGTCCAGTTGGTGCTTTTTGATAGAACCAATTTGCATCGCTTGTGCTTAAATGAATACAACCATGAGAGGTTGACTTTTTACCTAATTTGTTAGCTACCTTTTTAATTAATTTATGATGAATATTCCGCGGATTTTCATGAAAAAGATATAAACCACCTTGTAGCCAACCTACTGCAAATCTTGCACCCATTTTCTCACTGGCAGAATAAAACCACGGTGCCCGATAAGTATTAATACGAAAATGTCCCTTAGGTGTTGAGTTATGTGCTCCAGTTGAAACATAAAATTCGTATCTGGTTTTGCGACCACGAATCAAATACGCGCGTTGCTTTTTTAATAAAACTACTATCTTATCTTTTTTAGCGCTCATCCCTTGAGGATATGGTTTAATTTCAGAAGATTTAGTATAACTAATCGGTTTACGCATATATTCTTGTGGAATTTCACTAACGGATTTTGCAAAGATTTTCTTTTGCCCAAAATTTAATATGAATCCGCCAATAATAATTAAAAAGCTAACTATTACAAATTTATTCTTTTTTATTTTCACTATCTATTACTCACCTTCTTTAATATGTCGACTAACTACGATGCTTATACGTAAATTTTACTAATTTATTGGCATCCGAAAACTCATTTTTGTCATGCAGTACAACTACAATTCTTCCAGTGCCTTTTTTATAGCTACCAACAAAACAATAGCCTGAGCGTGGCGTCCAACCTGTTTTCATACCGTCTGTTTTTAAGGATTTAACGTTATACTTACGACCAGGTAACGTATCATTATAGTTATGTAATTTCTGACCTGCCACATACATCTCAGGTGTGGCAAAAAATTTCATCAAACTGGGATAATCATGAGCAACATGATAACCAATTATTGCTAGATCTTTTGCTGACAATAAGTTTCCTGAACTCCAAGCACCTTTAACATAATACCCATAAGGTGCTAAATCACTGTTTTCAAGCCCTGAAGCTGATACGAAATTTGCAGAAAGATGCCATAGCTTTGCTTGTTTATTCATCATTTTGATGAATTTCTTATTTGAACCTGCAACCCATTGACCCAATCGAATTGCAGAGTTATTGTCGGAATCAATTATTGCTGAAGACATGATCTCTTTGACAGTATACTTTTTTCCTTTTTTTACATGGAAGCAGTTAAGGTTGGGATTCTTGGCCATTTTTACCAAAGGGCTGGAAAACTTGAGCTTTTTTTGCCAATCATGCGGATTACGGGCAAGCTTGCGCCTAGCTAAATAAATTGTCATTAGTTTCCCAGTAGATGCTGTTAAATAGCACTTCTTCGCATTTTTTGCCAACAGTACTTCTCCAGTCTTACGATCCAAAACTAGGTAAGCTTTTGCTTTGGTTTTAGGCTTTTTTCCATGGATATACTTAGTATATTTGCCAACTGATTGGTCTTGATTGTGACTATAAACTGTATTTTTATGTTTTTTCTTTTTAGTTTTTTGATCCACTTTATTGTTTGCACTATTGCTGTCAATTTGAATGGTTTCATCAGCCTGAACTACAGAAGCGCTAACAAAAAAAGCTGCTACTATAGAAAAAAGTCCAAAAATAAACTTATTTTTGACTTGCACCTATACCTCCCTAAACATTTTCAAATTTAAAATTACAAGTGATATTTTAAAATTAATTAACTATAAATTTCATTATATTATAAAATGGTAAATGTAGTTAAATTTTTTTAAAATTGATTGGAGCTAAAATGTTAAGCAAATCCAAATTATTTTTAGTGGCTATCAGCTTATCGCTTATGAGCACATTTATTTTTAATGAAAGAGTTTCTGCTGCAACTACTAATACACCAAGTATTGTTGATCAGCAGAACAATGAGCAAAAAGAGCAAACTCAATCTAATTCTGACACTAGTGATGATTCTAATTCTGACAATAATCAGATAGAAGATTCTAATACGAACGATAATAACCCTGGTTCAAACGGGGCAATTAACACAAATAAAAAGCACAAAAAAGTGCCAAAGGTTGTCTATTCTAAGAAAAAAGGTAGTGGTAAAATTTACCAAACCCATTATCGCTTTAGTAAAACATTAGCCAGTAAAAAAAGATCAGCTAAAAATTGGTATAAAAAACAAATTAGCTATAGCAAAATAGCGAAAACTAATAAAGGAACTTTTGTTAAGACCAAGTATGGGTGGCTGAATAAAAAAGCTTTCAATCAGTTTTTATTAACTAAAAATAAAATAAATTATAAAATGAAAATTGTCAGAAATGCCAATTTGTATAACTTACCTGCCCACACTAATGATGCCAGAAAAATAGGAACTAGCAAAAATTTGCATTTGAAGAATAAATGGGTTCATGTAAATATGATTGCCCATACTAACTTGCATGCAGTATATTATCGTTTTAAACATCGGGGACAAAATTATTGGATTTTAGGCCAAAATATCAAATATAATTTAAAGGCTCTAGAAGGCAACAAAAAGTCGCTTGAACGCATTATCAAAATCGGTGAAAAAATGATTGGTTATTCCAAATATGACGAAAAATCAAGACATTTTGACTGTTCTAGTTTTATGAATTATCTTTTTACTAAAGCAGGCCATCATCTAGGATCAACCACATTTAGTCAATGTTATAATGGCAAACCCGTTAATTATAAAAACAAAAAACGTGGCGATCTCATTTTCTTCGATGATAAAGACGATGGTCATTTAGCCCATGTTGGAATGTACCTCGGAAAAGGATTATTTTTACATGATAGTCCATACACTGACAACGGTGGGGTTGGAGTTTCCAGTCTGCAAGACAATTTCTGGAACTCACGCAATTCAAAGTATTTATCAGTTCACTATCCTGATGGTATTGTCAGAAGAATTATGTAAAAATAATTAAAAGCCTTTAGCTTAAGTCCAATTTTAATTAAATCTCTTGAAAAATAAAAAGACGTATTTGCAAATTGCAAATACGCCTTTTTTTAACTTGTCCAATCGGACTACAATTATTTCAATGTAACTGTAGCACCAACATCTTCAAGCTTAGATTTAATGTCGTTAGCTTCATCCTCAGAAACGCCTTCCTTAACGTTCTTAGGAGCGCCATCAACAAGATCTTTTGAGTCCTTAAGACCAAGTCCGGTAATATCACGAACTGCCTTAATAACCTTAACTTTTTCTTGGCCAGCTTCTGTCAATTCAACATCAAATGTTGATTTAGCAGCAGCTTCGCCACCAGCAGCACCTGCAGCAGCAACTGGAGCAGCAGCAGAAACACCAAATTCATCTTCAATAGCCTTTACCAGGTCATTTAATTCAAGAATTGAAGCACCTTTCAAGTCTTCAATAATCTTATCAGTATCTAAAGCCATACTTATTTATCCTCCGAAATTTTAGATATAAATTATTTTATTTATTCTGCAGATTCATCTTTTGAATCAGCAACAGCCTTAACAGCATATGCGAAATTGCGAACAGGGGCTTGTAATACAGAAACAAGCATTGACAGTAAGCCTTCGCGACCAGGAATGGCAGCAAGTTCCTTGATTTCTTCTTTAGAAGTCAATTTACCTTCTAACATACCACCCTTAATGTCGATAACATCATAATCATCTTCGTATTTTGAAACGATACGAGCTGGTTCGGTAATGTCATCAGCATTATCAGTATAAATTACAGCAGTAGGACCTACAAAAGTCTCATCAAGACCTTCTATACCGGCCTTAGCAGCAGCACGTCTTAAGTAAGTATTCTTAACAACCTTCATGTTAACATCGTTTTCACGAAGTTCCTTACGCATGTTAGTAACTTCTTCAACAGTTAAACCCAAGTAGTTAATTATTAAGATTGCTTTAGCAGCTTTAAGTTCTTCAGCAAACGCATCAACAAACTTTTCTTTTTCAGCAATAGCAGCTTTACTCAATCGATTTCACCTCCATCAAATTTAATAATAAATTCCATCAGGCCCAAATAAAAACTCCATGCCAAGAAAGACATGGAGCTTTAAACTCATCAATATCTTCTGGCCTCGGCGGGAAATTAAGGCGTCATGCCACCCGAGTCTTAGGTAGAATTTACTTTATTAAATATAACAGGATTATATTTTAAATGCAAGTCAATTATTTCTTTTTAGGTTTAATTAACTCAAATAATTCACCTGAAGTTTTGTAAATTACCCAACTGGCCAAGTTCACAATATGATCACTTATTCTCTCTAGTAATCTGATGATAACAAAGTAACTGGCAGAAGCAACAGCGGCATCAGGTTCTTGTTCTACACCATCTATAATCATTTGTCTGGCATTCTTATAATCTTTAAAAACCTTAGCATGTCCAAGTACCATTTGTCTGGCATTTTCCTCATCTTCTTGAACATAAGCAGTTAATACTTGTACCAACATTTCACGCACTTGATGGGTCATGTTGGAAATTACTTTTTCAACTTCTGGCAGACGTGGATTACCTTTGACTCTGACAGTTTCAACGGCAATACTGTTTGCATTTTCGCCAATTCTTTCTAAGTCCGTTGTAGCTTTTAAGATACTAATAACAACGCGAAAATCTGTCGCAACCGGCTGTTGCAATGCCATTAATTCCAAAGCCTTTTTTTCAATTTTAACTGCTTCTTTTGCGACTTCCTTGTCTTCGGCAATCATTTCTTGCGCCGTCTTTTTATCATGTTCAACGAATGAACGCGTACCCTTGTCAATCAAATCATTGACCAAGACTCCCATTTCCATAAACTGAGCGTTCAACTTTTTCAGTTCATCTAAAAATATTTCGTGCATAATCCACCTCCAAAATTAGCCAAAACGGCCGTTAAGATAATTGTTTGTCATTTCTTTTTTAGGTGACAAGAACATTTCTTGTGTCGAACCTGATTCAATCAATTCACCATTCATTAAAAAAGCTACCTGATCTGAAACCCGACTCGCCTGTTGCAAGTTGTGTGTCACCATAATAAAAGTATATTTCTGTTTCAAAGCCATTAACGTTTCTTCAATTTCTGAACTTGATATTGGATCTAAAGCAGATGTCGGCTCATCAAGTAAAACAACTTCCGGTCTGATTGCCAGAGCCCGAGCTATACAAATACGTTGCTGTTGTCCTCCTGAAAAAGCAAGAGCATTACGCTGCAAACTGTCTTTAGTTTCATTCCAAATTGCAGCTTGCTTCAAACTTTCTTCAACACGCTGTTCAATCAAATCTTTATCTTTAACACCAGCTATGCGTAAACCATAAGCTACATTATCAAAGACGGAAAACGGAAACGGCGTGGGCTGTTGAAACACCATTCCCACCTTCTTACGTAAAGCAACTAAATCAATATGAGAATGATAAATATCTTTTCCTTCTAAAAGTATCTCACCAGTAATATTAATATCGTCAATATCATCATTCATACGATTTAAACAGCGCAAAAAGGTAGATTTGCCGCAGCCAGATGGTCCAATTAAGGCAGTCAATTTTTGAGCGGGAAAAGCTAAACTTATACCATGTAAAGCTTCAAAACTGCCATACTTAAGTTTAACATTTTTAGCCTCCATCACATTTGTCATCAATAACGCCACCTTTATCCAAAACTACCCTGAATGTACTTCTCAGTAATTTCACCTTGAGGGTTGGTGAAAATATTTGTAGTAGTATCATATTCTAACGCATGTCCCAAGTGAAAGAATGCTGTATATTCACTAATTCTTGAAGCCTGCTGCATATTATGCGTTACCATAACCATGGTATATTTCTTTCTCAACTGCTTTAAAGTATCTTCAAGTTTAGCAGTAGATACAGGATCCAAAGCACTAGCAGGCTCGTCAAGAAGTAAAATTTCGGGTTTTAAAGCAATCGCTCGCGCAATGCATAGTCTTTGCTGCTGACCCCCTGATAGAGCCAATGCACTTTGGTCGAGTTTATCCTTTACCTCATCCCATAAAGCCGCAGCTCTGAGACTTTCTTCTACAATTTGATCCAGTTTCTTTTTATTCTGCTGACCGTTTGCTTTTAAGGCATAAGTGATATTTTCTCTAATTGACTTCGGAAAAGGATTAGGCTTTTGAAAAACCATTCCAATTGCCTTCCGCAATTCATAAACATTAATTTTGTTCTGATTAACATTAAGGCCATGAAACATAATTTTGCCGTCAACTCGTGCTACCCGGTCATTCATACGATTAAGTGAGCGCAAAAATGTTGATTTACCTGAACCAGATGCTCCTATTAATGCAGTAATTGTATTTTTCTTAAAGCCTAAGCTAACATCAAACAACTTTTGAACTGTACCACCATAGAAAACACTCAAATCAGTAGTTGAAATTGCACAGTCATCTTCAGGAAAGGTCTTAATGTAGGTTTTTTGTTTTTGCCAATTTTCCATAAGAACCCCTTTACTTTATTCTTGCGGCAGTAAGCCGTTTATAGATCCAATTTCCTAGTGCTCTAGCACCGAAGTTAAAGATAATGACAACAATTACCAATAAAGCTGATGTTCCAGCAGAAACCACATTCACATCCGGAATTATCCCTTCAGTATTTACTTTCCAAATATGTACAGCTAGCGTTTCTGCTGGACGCATTACATTCAAAAAACTAGTAGGACTAAACATATTCCAGTTAGAATAATCAACCGTTGAACCACTTTGCCCTGCGGTATAAATCAAAGCTGCAGCTTCACCAAAAACACGTCCAGCGCTCAAAATAACACCAGTAATTATTCCTGGCAGGGCTGCTGGCAATACAATGCCGTGAATGGTCTTCCAATTAGATAAACCCAGAGCCCAGCCAGCTTCTCTTTGAGTTTGAGGAACACCTTTAATGGCTTCTTCAATATTACTAGTAAGAGTTGGCAAGTTGAAAAAAGTTAGTGCTAAAGCGCCAGCGAGAATTGAAAAGCCAAATCCGAACTGAACCACAAATAAAAGATAGCCAAACAGACCAACAACTATTGAAGGTAAAGAGCTCAAAATTTCAATCGTGGTTCTGATTAACTGAGTGAACCAGTTATCAGGAGCATATTCGGCTAAATAAATGGCAGCACCGAGTGCAATTGGCATAGAAATTAGTAAGGTAAGTAATAAAAGATAGATAGAATTAAATAATTGGTCTCTAATTCCACCGCCTGCTTCAAAAGAGGACGATTCTGAACTCAAGAAATGCCACGATAAATGCGGTAATCCCGAAACTAAGATATTACCAAGAATACCAACCAAAAGAAGTACAACAATTCCAACTAAGAAATAAATCACGCCAGTAGCAATTCGGTTAGTTTTTTTTGCGTTCATAATACTACTAACTCTTCTTTCCAATTAAATGTACTAAAAAATTAAATACTAGTGACATAATTAATAACAAAAGTGCCAAAGACCATAATGAATTGTTAGGCAAGGTACCCATAACAGTATTGCCCATTTGACTAGTTAACTGACTAGTTAACGTTGCTGCTGGGCTAACCAAGTTATATGGCATTAATACTGCATTTCCGATTGCCATTTGTACAGCTAAAGCTTCACCAAAAGCACGAGCCATACCGAAAATAACGGCTGTCATGATACGTGAGCGAGCTGCTCTCAGCACAACGTGATATATAGTCTGCCATTTCGTAGCACCAAGAGCTGCTGAAGACTTTCGCAAATCTTTGGGAATAGCTTTAAACGCATCAACAGTAAGAGAAGTGATTGTGGGCAGAACCATTACAAAAAGTATTAACGTGGCAGTCAAGATGCCAAAGCCCGTTCCACCAAAAATAGTTCTGACAGCTGGAACAACTACCATTAAGCCAATAAAGCCATAAACTACAGAAGGAATACCTACTAAGAGCTCCATTACGGATTGCAGTAACTGCACTCTCTTACCAGATTCATATTCTGTCATAAATAGTGCCACGGCAATCGAAAATGGTGTTGCAATTAGTGCTGCCAAAAGTGTTACTGCAAAAGAAGTTACAATCATCGCAGCGGCACCCACATGGTTTTTACCAGCATTAGGATTCCAGTCAGTAGAAAACAGAAAATGGAAAATGTTCACTTTATTATCAATAAAGGTTGCTAACCCATGCATGCCAACAAAACCAATGATTGCAACTATTAATATTCCTATTAATATAATTGCCAAAAATGTTAATCCTCTGCCCCACCATTCTTGTCGTGTTTCTTTTGATGGCTTAGTTAAGCGATCAACATCAATATTTTTGGGATCAATACCTTTGAACTTAACATGTGGTACTTTTTGTTCGGCAAGAGCATTCTCAACAACTTGTTGTAAATCTTGTTCTTTTTTTGCCATTTTATTTACCTATCTTCGTAATTTTATTTTGACTATCACGCGCAACTTTCATTTCATGTACACTTATATAGCCAATTTTAGGAACTAAATCTTTTTGAACTTTTTTACTCAATACGTATTTAATAAAAGCTGCAGTAGCCTTATTCGGTTTACCTTTTGTATACATATGCTCATAAGACCAAAGTGGCCACTTGTTCATGGGTATGTTTCTATTATCTGGTTGAATATTATTTATACTTATTTTTTGAATATTTTGGTCATTAGCATAGGGAAAAGAAATATAAGAAATAGTACCCGGAGTTGAATTAACAATCTTTTTGACAGTTCCATTTGAATCCTGTTCTTGAGAATTAATTGCTTCTTTTCCATTTAGAACCAAGTCCTCAAATGTCGATCGCGTACCACTTCCACGAGAACGGTTGATCACAATAATTGACTGATTTTTACCACCTACTTGACGCCAATTTTTAATTTTACCAGTAAAAATATCAGAGAGTTGTTTAGTAGATAAATTTTTAACTCCGACACCCTTATTTGCAATTGGCACAATACCAACTACTGCCACAGGATAATCTTCTAATTTTTTTGCATCAATACCCTTTTGGGTCTCAGCATAAACATCTGAAGTACCAACTTCAACGGCCCCTGCTTGCACTTGGCTTAGTCCTGTACCGGAGCCACCACCTTGAACTACAATGTTGCTGCTCATGTGGGCTAGGTGATAGTCATTGCCAGCTTGTTCTATTAAAGGTTGTAAGGCACTGGAGCCAACAATAGTAATTTTTTCTCGGTTTTGACTGCAACCTGTCAAAAATAGGGACATAAATAATATTAATGTCAGCAGTCTGCCTAAATTACTTTTTTTCATATAAGATTCCCTCAATTAAACAAATAAAATTTAGCTCTAGTTTATCAAAACTTTTACCTTTGACCAATCATAAATACTCATAAATAGATAAAAAAAGCAACCTGCTCAATCGCAAAGTTGCTTTAATTAATTGTTCAAGTTTAGTCCAGATTTAATGGATCAAGTTTAATCCCGGGGCCAAAGGTTGCAGCTACAGCAACACTCTTAATGTATTGACCTTTAGCAGCAGATGGACGCGCACGTAAAATAACGTCACGCAATGCATCAAAGTTTTCAATTAATTGTTCATCAGTAAATGAAACTTTACCAATTGCTGCGTGAATAGCAGCTTGACGGTCAACACGATATTCAACCTGACCAGCTTTTACATTCTTAACGGCTTTTTCAATATCCATTGTAACGGTACCAGTCTTAGGGTTTGGCATCAAACCTTTTGGTCCAAGCACACGACCTAAACGACCAACTTTTGCCATCATTGTTGGTGTAGCAACCACGACATCAAAGTCTAAGTAACCGTTTTGTACTTTTTCAACTAAGTCGTCAGAACCAACTTCATCAGCACCAGCAGCCTTAGCTTGTTCAGCTTGAGGACCCTCAGCAAAAACAATGACCTTTTGTGTCTTACCAGTACCATTCGGCAAAACCAGTGAGCCACGAATTTGTTGGTCTGCTTGTTTAGGGTCAACGCTCAAGTTGTATGAAACTTCGACTGAAGCATCAAAGCCTGCGTATGAAGTTTCTTTAACTAACTTCATTGCTTCAGCAACTGAATATAATTTCTTTGAATCTACTTTTTTAGCAGCTTCTAAATATTTTTTACCATGCTTTGGCATGTGATTTCCTCCTTAATATGTGGTCAAGCGAGCTAAAACTCTCCCACCTAAATTGTTATAAATAACAGGATTAGTCTTCGACTTCGATACCCATGCTTCTAGCAGTACCTTCGATCATCCGCATAGCAGCTTCGACATCAGCAGCGTTAAGGTCCTTCATCTTAGTTTCAGCAATTTCCTTAACTTGATCCTTGGTTACCTTACCAACTTTCTTAGTATTAGGTTCACCGGATGCCTTGTCAATCTTAGCAGCCTGCTTCAAAAGCACTGGAGCTGGTGGAGTCTTAGTAACGAATTCAAATGAACGATCTTCGTATACTGTGATGACTACAGGAATAATCATGCCCTTTTGGTCAGCAGTTCTAGCATTGAAGTCCTTAGTAAAGCCAACAATGTTAATACCAGCTTGACCTAAAGCTGGACCAACTGGAGGAGCGGGTGTTGCAGCACCAGCTGGTATTTGTAATTTAACAACATTTATAACTTTCTTTGCCACGGTCAAAACCTCCTTGATTCCGTGCGTGGTTAAAATGGAAAAGTTACCTACTTTTCCTCCCACAATAATAAAAGTACTTTAATATATTATCATCTATTTAGTAGTTTTGCAATAATTGACTTATTACTAGCTAATTTTCTTTACTTGATCATAATCAAGCTCAGTGGTTGTAGCACGGCCGAACATATCAACGGAAACAAATAATTTGTACTTATCTGGTTGAATTTCAGTAATTTTACCTTCAACGCCATTAAAAGCGCCGTCAATGATCGTAACTGTTTCACCAACTTCAAAGTCAATTTGGGGTCTTTTAGCTGGTTCACCTTGTTGACGTAAGAGCCTATTGACTTCGTCTTCTAAAAGTGGGGATGGCTTAGAACCACCACCATGAGAACCGACAAATCCTGTTACGTTTGGTGTGTTCCGCACAACAAACCAACTTTCATCTGTCATTACCATTTCAACAAGAACATAACCAGGGAAAATCTTTTCTTCGACTTCTTTTTTCTTGTTGTTTACCTTTTCAATCTTTTCTTGTTCAGGAACCATTACTCGAAAAATATAGTCTTGCATCCCCATGCTTTGAGCTCGCGACAATAAGTCTGATTTGACCTTGTCTTCGTAACCTGAATAAGTGTGAAGCACATACCATTGCTTTTTAGTAGTTTCTACCATTATTACATATTCTCCTTATATTTTTGGCAAACAAAAAAGCCTCTACTCCGGAGGACTTTCCAATTAATATAATTATACCACAAATAAAAAGACTGTGCTATTACATAACTATTTGCGTAACATTGGTAAACAAAAGATCGAGTAACCCTAAATACGCAGCAAACAAAATTGAAGAAACAATAACAATTGCGGTGTCGTGACGGTTTTGTTTTGCTGTTGGCCAAGTGACCAATTTCATTTCCTCAACAACACTCTTAAAGAATTTAACCATAATTTACCTCGTTTCTTTATGTAACGTCATTTTACCGCAGTGCTTACAAAATTTTTTTAATTCAAGGCGCTGAGTGCGATTCTTACTTGCAGCGATTGAGTAATTACGAGAGCCACAGATGCTGCAAGCTAATGATGCTTTTTTCACTGCCATAATCTCACTTCCAAACTATTGTATTTTAGCAAAAATGGCTAACTTAAGCAATTAATTTAATAATTACTTGTAAACTTAATTATTACAAAACAAAAGCAGTTGCTCATTCAAGCAACCGCCTTTGTAGTAGCCAAACAAATGCGTGACCACAGTGCGTAGAACATTGTATTAGTCGGATTTACTTCTTAAGATTTTCATTTACGAAGGATTCGATTTTATCGTCAGAGTCTTTCAGGAATGGAAGCATAGCTTCTTCCGTTTTAATGGTATCTCTGCCATTCTTTTCCATAAAATAATCCCAAAGGGCATCTCTAACTGGAAGATCTGAATCACTCCAGTCAAAAACTTCTTTCATGTGACGATCTAACAATGCGGTCTTCATAACTTCATCAGCCATCTTAACTACCTCCTAAAATTTATTCTACAAAAACAATTATACCGCAATTTCCAGATATCAACTATAAAAATACTAATTAAGCAATGTTTGACGCATTTTCTGTGCAAGACGTGAACGCGCTCTTGATAAAGTTAATTTACTAATTTTTAGTTTTTGGATAACTTCTTTTTGTTCTATCACACCCAAGCCCACCAATAGCGCATTGGTCTCCAAATGAGACAACTTACTGGTCAAAATAGCAATATTTTCACTTAAAGGAATTTCTGG
Source organism: Lactobacillus kullabergensis (assembly GCF_003151025.1). Classification (NCBI taxonomy): domain Bacteria; kingdom Bacillati; phylum Bacillota; class Bacilli; order Lactobacillales; family Lactobacillaceae; genus Lactobacillus; species Lactobacillus kullabergensis. The sequence goes on from NZ_CP029477.1 coordinate 1,418,941, forward strand.
TATAGAAACAAATGATTTATCTAAAGGCAATAAATTGTTTTTCTTGGCTGTTTCTAATGAAACTGATTGTTTCAAAGCCTGCCTCCGATAGGCATTATCATATCTTACAAGTGAGCGTGCATGATTGATCAGTCGTGTTTTAAAATAGCTACCGAATTTTCCTTTATTTAGGTCAAAACTTATTGCAGAATCGTGACAAATAATCATCGCATCCTGTTCCCAATCCTGACTGTCATAATAGCGAACATGATACAAACTTTTCACCTTATTAATCAATGGCTTATAAAGAAAACATAGATTCAATAAAGCTTCATCATCACCATTTTTTATTTGCCTAATAAGTTCCGCCTCACTTTTAATATTTGTTTCAGTATTCTTCATTTCGCTTCTCCTATTTAAATTTTTATTGAAGAATACAGTAACTAATGAACCTCAAAAATCGAACCTAAGTTCAAATTCAGCAACTATTTTTTACTGTCAGTTCGGCAACAACAAAAAGCCAGATTTGTTGAAACCGCATTAAATAAAAAAGAGAATATTACTTTATTTGGCCACAAAAATACACTCTGATTGATCAGAGTGTTAGAAAAGCTATTTAAGAGGATTGCGGCTGTTAAGCATCTGATAAAGCAAAACACCAGTTGCAACACTGGCGTTCAGTGATTGCACATGCCCGACCATAGGCAATGTCAGCATTTGGTCCATCTGCTCTTTAAGAAGGCGTGAAATTCCTTTACCTTCATTGCCGATTACCAAAACAGTTTTGCCATTACTATCCCACTGCCGATAATCTGTACCTTTCATATCAGTACCAAAAAGCCAATAGCCACGTTTTTTTAATATTTTTGCAGTTTGCACCAGATTATTTACCCTTGCTACTGGCACATAATCAATTGCTCCAGTTGAAGTTTTAGCTACAACAGAAGTTAACCCGGTAGCACGTCTTTTAGGAATAATAATGCCGTCAACTCCAGTGGCATCTGCTGTTCTCAAAATAGAACCCAAATTATGGGGATCTTCAATTGAATCAAGCATCAGTAGAAACGGTTCGTGATTGCTGTGGTCAAATTTATCCAGCAGCTGATCCAGATTGGCATATTCAAAACTAGCTACCGTTAAAACTATTCCTTGATGATTTCCACCTTGAACCAATTTGTCTAATTTGTTTTTAGGTACCGTTTGGACAATTAACCCCTTCTGCTTAGCCAAGGTAAATACTTGATTGGCAAAACTTTCTTTAATCCCCTGCTGTAAAAATATTTTGTTAATATGATCAGCATCTTGAGTTTTTAAATAATCCAGTCCCGCATGCCTGCCAAAAACAAAGTCTTTGTCACTTGAAGTCATATTCCTCTATGCCCCCATTCTCAATAGTTTTAATACACCATTCAGTCAGCTGCTCTATACGATCTTTTTTGTTTAAGAGTTCTAAGTAACCCCAAACAGCTTCAAAACCTGTAGATAACTGATAAGTAGCCAAACTGGTATTTTTTGCTTTAGTATAGGTTTTCGAATTGCGACCGCGGTGAAAAGTTGCTACTTCATCTTCAGTAAGCAACTCTTCTTCCTGAAGTTTGGTAATTAATGCTGCTTGCGCTTTGGCCGACACATAGTGAGTAGCTCTTCTTTGCAAGACTTGGGGTTTAACAATGCCACATTTAATTAAATGTCGCCTGATAAAAATTTCATAAACAGCATCACCTAGATAAGCTAATGTTTGACCATTTAGAGTATCCGGATTAACATCACTTTCTGTCATTTTTAGAGTTTTATTCACGTAGCCACCTTGTTCCTTGTGGTGTATCTTCAACTGTAACACCCATTTGTTTAAGTTCGTCCCGCAACGCATCGCTTTGTGCCCAATCTTTGCTTTTACGTGCTTCTTCACGTTTTTTAATTAGTCTCTGAACTTGCTCATCATCATTTTGATTTTCAGCGGTAATTAAGCGCTGTACATCTATCCCGAAAACAGCTAACCAACTTGTCAAAAGTTTAGCAGCTTTTTTAAGAGCATCTTTATCAGCATTTTCAGCATTAATATTAGCATTAATTTCCGGTAATAAATCGTAAATGGCAGTTAAAGCATTCTGAACATTAAAGTCATCGTCCATAGCATTAATAAATTTATGCTGAGTGTCTTGAATTTTATTGACTAAAGTTTCTGACTTTTGGCTCGTTGATCCATCCTTAAGTCGATATTTAAGATTATTAAGAGTATTTTTAAACCTCTGCAAAATAATTTGCGCTTGTTTTAAATTATCAGTCGAATAATTAATTTGTTTTCTATATTGAACACTGGCCATAAAGAAGCGCAACACTTGTGGATCAACTTTTTGCAATAAATCATGTACAGTCACAAAGTTATGCAATGACTTGGACATTTTTTCTGCATCTGCTCCAACTGTAACAAAACCATTATGCATCCAGTAATGGACAAAGGTTTTACCAGTTGCTGCTTCACTTTGAGCAATTTCATTTTCATGATGAGGAAATTCCAAATCTTGACCACCACCATGAATATCAATTGTTTCGCCTAAATATTTTGTAGCCATAACTGAACATTCGATATGCCAACCGGGACGGCCCTTACCCCAAGGAGAAGCCCAAGCTATTTCATCAGGTTCCTTTTGTTTTTTCCATAAAGCGAAATCTATTGGGTCTTCTTTACGCTTTTGTTCTTCTTCATTAACATGCTCAGAAGCACCCTCTTCAAGCTTTGCAATATTTTGGCTACTAAGAGCACCATAATTTTTAAATTTTCTGGTACGATAATAAACATCACCATCTGACTCATAAGCATAACCCTTAGAAATCAGCTTTTGGATAAATTTAATAATTTCGTTGACTTCGTGAGTTGCCCGTGGATTAAGTGTTGCCGGCTTAACGTTTAAAGCTGCAATATCTTCACGATATGCTTTAATGTAGCGCTGAGCTAATTCAGGCACAGTAACATTTTCAGCTTTAGCCTCAGCGATCATTTTATCGTCTACGTCAGTAAAATTGGACACAAAATTTACCCTAAAACCGCGAAATTCTAAATAGCGCCTAATGGTGTCGAAAGCAATAACGCTCCTGGCATTACCAATGTGAATATAATTATATACAGTTGGTCCACAAACATACATTGTTACCTGACCTGGGTTTATCGGCTTAAATTCTTCTTTAGTATTAGTTAAAGTGTTGTAAATTTTCACTGTGGCTAACTGACCTTTCTACATTCTAAATCTTATTTTACCAGAAATCGTAAGCAATTTTTTTAACTAAAAGTTTACTATCTTGCTTTTTTGCTATAATCTGATTTTGTTTAACTGCAAGTTAAAACAGCGTATTACTCTCATTTAATAATAGAATAATACGCTGTTTTGATAACTATAAGCCGTTTTCACTCATTTGCTTGAGAGTTAAATCTAAATGCTCTAACACACGCTTTTTGCCTAAAAGCTCCATAGCTTCACCAATTCCTGGTCCCACCATTGATCTGGTAGTAGCAATTCTAATTGGCATGAATAAACGTCTACCTTTAATTCCTGTTGCCTTACGAGTTGCTTGTACAGCATTCATTATTTGAGGAGCAGTAAACCGTGGAATTAAATCAATTTGCTTCTTAAATTCTTCAATTACCGGTCTAGCGTCATCTTTACGAATTTCTTCAATTTCTTTTTCACTTAAGTCTTTAGGAGCATTAAAGAAAAATTTTGCTAGGTCAACGATCTGCTTTGTATATGACATTTGAACAGAATAGATGTTAACTAACTGTCTGACCCACTCCATTTTTTCCGGATTTGGATCTTTTTCAACCAAACCTGCTTCTTGCAAATTATTAAGTGCCAAGTCTAAAAGAGTATCACGATCAGCCTTTTTAATATACTGGTTGTTAATCCACTCCAATTTCTTCTGATCAAAAGCAGCAGGAGAATTAGATAATCTTGCCGGATCAAATTGTTTAATTAACTCACGTTGGCTGAAAATCTCGCTTTCACCAACTGGAGACCAGCCTAATAATGTAATAAAGTTAAACATTGCATCAGGTAGATAACCAAGATCTCTGTATTGCTCAATGAATTGTAAAACAGATTCATCACGCTTTGAAAGTTTTTTACCAGTTTCCGAATTAATAATTAAAGTCATGTGACCAAATTTTGGCGGCTCCCAGCCTAGAGCCTCATAAACTGCTAATTGCTTAGGCGTGTTTGAAACGTGATCATCTCCACGCAAAACGTGAGTAATTTTCATCAGGTGATCATCAATTACCACTGCAAAATTGTAAGTAGGCATGCCATCGCGTTTTTGAATGACAAAATCGCCACCGATGGTATCAGACTCAAAACTAAGATGACCCTTAACAATATCATCCCAAGAATATGTTTCCATTTCAGGAATATGAATACGAACAACCGGTTTTAAGCCCTTTGCCTTTGCCTGCTCTTGCTTTTTAGCAATTTCATCTGCTGTCATTCCCTCATATTCATACGTGTAGTGAGGTGCAATGCCCATTGCACGTTGTTCTTCACGTTGTTCTTCTAATTCTTCTTCAGTTTTATAAGAGTAATAAGCTTTACCCTCATCAACCAGCTGCTTAATGTATTTATTATAGATGTCTTTTCGTTCAGATTGACGATATGGACCATAGTCGCCACCCTTGTCAGGACCTTCATCCCAATCAATACCAAGCCAGAGCAAGTTTTCCATTTGCGACTCTGAACCGCCTTCAACATTACGCTTCTGATCAGTATCCTCAATTCTTAAGACAAAAGTTCCTTTATTATGACGCGCAAATAAATAATTAAAAAGCGCAGTTCGTGCATTTCCAATATGTAAGTGCCCTGTTGGACTTGGGGCATATCTTACCCGAATTTTTTGTTTAGCCAAAATTCATGCCTCTTTCAAAAAGTAAATATAAACAATTTAAGTTTACCCGTAATAGAAAAAAAGTTCAATGTTCGTTAGCCTAAAACTAGTTTTAAGGTTTGCGGAATACTTGAAACGGGGACAACTTCAATTCCAGCGTTCTTTAGACTTGCGCGCATATTGTGTTTCGGGATAAAAATACGCTTAAACCCAGTTTTAGCAGCTTCTTTAATTCGCGCATCTATTTGGTTGACGCGTCTGACCTCACCGGTTAAACCAACTTCACCAACAAAACAATCAGTTGGCAAAATTTCCTGATTTTTATAACTTGATGCGATAGCCATGACGACGGCTAAGTCAACTGCCGGTTCGTTCAAGCGAATTCCACCAGTAGCAGTTAAATATACATCCTGATTTTGCAACATCAAGTTGCCCCGTTTTTCTAAAACTGCTAAAAGAAGTCCAGCTCGATTATAATCTATACCTGCCGTGGTTCTCTTAGCATAGCCAAATGCTGTTGGTGTGACTAATGCCTGTATTTCCGCCAAAATAGGACGCGTTCCTTCTAAAGAAACCACAATTGCAGAACCGGTAGATTTTGGTAAACGTTCATCTAAAAATACAGCTGAAGGATTAGTAACTTCTTTTAAACCTTTATCAACCATTTCAAACATGCCTATTTCATTAGCAGCACCAAATCTGTTTTTCACAGAATGTAAAATACGGTAGGCATGGTGTTCATCACCCTCAAAATAAAGAACGGTATCTACCATGTGCTCTAGGATTTTAGGACCGGCAATCGCGCCTTCTTTTGTAACATGGCCAATAACAAAAATGGTAATAGCATCCATTTTGGCAATCTTCATTAGTTCACTAGTAACTTCTCTTACCTGTGAAGCTGATCCCGTCATTGAATCTAAGCTTGGTTCATTCATTGTCTGAATTGAGTCAATGACAACAAAATCGGGCTCTAGCTCGGAAATTTGTTGGCGAATGTCTTCCATGTCTGTTTCAGGATAAAGCATCATATCATTAGCTGTCAGTCCTAAACGGTCAGCCCGTAGCTTAATCTGATTGGCTGATTCTTCCCCCGAAACATACAGCACTTTATATTGATTTGCAAGTTCGCTCATAATTTGCAACATTAAAGTTGACTTGCCAATGCCAGGGTCGCCGCCAATCAAAACTAATGAACCTGGAACAATACCTCCGCCTAAAACTCTGTTGAGCTCTTCCATACTGGTTTGTACACGTTCTTCTTTTTCTGCCTTAACATTTTCCAATTTAACCGGTTCACTAATTCCAGTTTTCTTGATAAGCCTGCTGGGACTGCCTTTAGTTGAACGGTTTTGCACTGCTTCAGTTTCTTTTTCAAACTGATTCCAAGCGCCGCAATTGGGACAGCGCCCTAAATAACTAGCAGAAATGTAACCACAAGAACGACATTTATACTTTGTTTTTAGTTTTGCCATTTAGCTTCCCTTCTTGTTTGTGGAACCAAAGCCATTTATTCTTTGTCTGTCAATAGGCACATCATTATCAGTTTTTAAATAATGAACAAAAATTCCCTGACCGATTCGGTCACCTTGATGAATCTGAATAGGTCTTACCCCATAGTTAATTAATTGAACAAAGATCTCGCCTTCATTGGCATCATTATTATAATAATCGGAATCAATGACACCAACCCCATTTGGCAATGCAAGGTTTCTTTTAAAAGTATTTGATGACCGATTTGCCAGCAATAATACCTCGTCCTCAGGCATATATGCTTTCACTCCTGTGGGAATTAAAAAAGGTTTGAGGACATGTTCAGCCATTTCATAATCTTGTTCGTATAGTTGGTGACCATTACGAATCAACCTAAAAATACGGACAAAATTAAGCCGCCAAATACTGGGAATTAATACATCTTTTGCTGCAGCTAAATCATAGCCTGCACTGGCAATCGTTTGTCTTCTTGGTAAAGTAACATTTTTATTTTTATATTTAGATACAATTTCAAAGCCCCGAATCTTTTCCATGTTATCTCCTTTAAAACTTTTAAACACTATTTTACATTAAATTGCAGATATTATCTGAAATCTTATATAATTAGGTACGTAAAATTTTTACTTTTGAAGGGAGAATAAATGTTTAATGTAGATGATCCTCACCAATTTTTTCGCGAAGACGATGATAATGGGGAAATGGTTTATAGCTGGACAATGGATAAAATTGAGCGTAAAGATGCTACAGTTTGGGTCATGAATCATCTTTTTATTAATCCCCAAAAAGATAGTAAAAAGATTTTACACGATCAAATGAAAATAGTAATGTTTATTGCTCAAAAATCTCATCTGCCTGTTTGGCCGCTTGATCCTTTAGTTATTAACTACTTTAATGAGCATCCAGATTTTGAATCAATTTGGTATCACAAACCAAGTCCAAAAAACGGTTCTCTCTAGTATTGAAAGATTAAATAGATAAAGTAAAAACAAATACTTTTTTAACAATAATTAAATTTTCAGAGATAGACTACTTCAGCCGGATAAGCTAAAATAGTATTAATTTGTTTAAGGAGGATCTATTTAATATGACAAAAGAAATTACAAGTGCAGCCATTGATGATTTCACAAAAGATTTAGCGAATCACTCTGGTATTAATATTGCCAGTCATGCTGCCCAAGAAAATGGCATCTATAAGGCTAGTCAAAACCTGCAATCTAAGATTGATTTAACACCAACCTTTTCAGTAGAAATTGATACTGGCAAGCCTGCTGATCAAAAGCAGTCAGGTCGTTGCTGGATGTTCTCTGCATTGAATACTATGCGCCACCCAATCCAAAAGGAATATAAGATTAAGGATTTTGAATTATCACAAAATTACACTAATTTCTGGGATAAATTTGAAAAATCAAACTTTTTCTTTGAAAATGTGATTGCTTCAGCCAAGAAACCACTCGGTGACCGTAAAGTTAGCTTCTTGTTTGCAACACCACAACAAGACGGTGGTCAATGGGATATGCTTTGTGGACTAGTAGAGAAATACGGAATCGTACCTAAGTCAGTTTATCCAGAAACAGCCAATTCCAATAATTCAAGTGCTTTAAACGATACTTTGAATACCCTTTTGCGTAAAGATGGCTTAGAATTACGCAATTTAGTTAACGCTGGCAAGTCAGAAGATGAAGTTGAGCAACTCAAGAATGACTTTTTAAACGAAGTCTTCCGCATTTTGGCTATTTCATTAGGAGTTCCGCCAAAGAAATTTGACTTTGAATATAAAGATGATGATGGTAATTATCACCGTGAAGCAGGAATTACACCTAAGGAGTTCTTTGATAAATTCGTAGGCATGAACTTGGAAGATCACGTTTCAATCATTAATTCACCTACAGAAGATAAACCATATCATAAAGTTTTTTCCGTTGAGTACTTGGGTAATGTTGTTGGCGGTCGGCAAGTTCGCCACCTTAACGTCAAAATTTCTGAAATGAAAGATTTGATTATAAAGCAACTTAAAGCTGGCGAAGTTGTTTGGTTTGGTTCAAATGTTGGTAAAGATTCAGAAAGACAACTTGGTTTGCTAGATACAGATATTTACAAGCGCGATGAGTTATTTGACGTTGATTTTTCAATGTCAAAGGCAGACATGCTTGATTCCAGTGAAAGTATGATGGATCACGCTATGGTTATCACTGGCGTTGACTTAGTTGATGACAAGCCTACTAAATGGAAGATTGAAAACTCTTGGGGAGAAAAGCCTGGCTTTAAAGGTTACTTTGTCATGAGCGATTCCTGGTTTGACAGTTTTGTTTACCAAGCAGTTATCAACAAGAAATTCTTACCTGATGACTTAAAGAAAGCTTTTGATGAAGGTGCTAAAGACCCAATTCAATTATTACCTTGGGATCCAATGGGCGCATTAGCATTTAAGTAAAATTATTAGTTATATAAAATTAGTTAAAATATAAAACAGCATTGAGAAAATTTTTCAATGCTGTTTTTATATGCTTTGAGCAAGTATTTTATACTGCTTTTATTTTTCTTGCAGTATTCCTTGTCGCAATATAAAGAGACGATCATATTTAAGCTCATTAATTTGATCGTGGCTGGCAACTACTACAATTTTATTTTGCTGTTTTAATTTTTTTAGCAGGGCCACAAATAAGCTAACGCTCTCTTGATCAATTCCACGAGTTGGCTCATCAAACAAAATGACATTTTGGTTTTCCATCACAGCTTGAATAATACCTACCTTTTGTCTCATACCGACAGAATACTTAGCTATGGGTTCTGGATCATCAGGATCAAGCATAAAATGCCTTAGTAAATCCCTAACTATTTTCTCATTAAACCGTTTATTAAGATTAGCCAGAAAATGAAGATTGGACATGGCCGATTCATATTCTAAAAAATCAGGATTTTCTATTAACGCGCCTACAACATCATTTTCACCCAGCCTAATTTCACCGCTGTCTGCCTCTAATAAACCGGTAATAATTTTAAAAATAGTGGACTTTCCAGAACCATTAATACCAGAGATATGAACCAGCTCTCCTGGCTTAGCTAGCAAAGATACGTTTTTTAAAACCAGCTTCTGACCGAAAGACTTTTTTATATGCCTAAGCTCTAACATTATTTCTCCTTAAAAGCCACCATAAATTTCATGGATAGCCCGATATAACTCGTCATACACGGGACTATAATTTATTAAAATATTTTTTTCTATATAGTAGTGATAAATTAAATCTATGATTATCGCCATTAGCAATAATAAATAAGGCCTATGCCAGTTGTAGCCTCCGACTAGCAACCAAAGTAAAAGCAAAAAAGCCAGAACATGTAGTAGTATGAGTTCAATGCCTACAATTGGGTTACCAAATTTAAATAAAGGGTAATCAGTAAAAAAATACGGAACAAAAAGACCTAATACAAAAATTAAACAATAAATTGTAGCCAGTACCATTAAGTGAAACATCATCCACTTATTCTTTCTTCTCACCGATACAAACACGTTGATGTTACGAAAAGTAAGTACCTGCTTATAAAATAGCAAGAAGACCGCTGGCTGCAAATACAGTGATACCATGTGAAAATTGAGGTATTCGTTTGGCAATTCCATGGTTTCCGGTGAACCTGTTTTTATCAGAATAATGCTTCCCATTAGTCCTATCAAAAATACGATAAAACCATTTAAAACAAGCTTGCGTTGTATTCGCTTTAAGCGCATAATTAGCCCAGCTTTCTTTTCTGCTGCCACAGTTTGATTAAGTAAGCAGCAAGTAACAGATAAAGCAATGCAACCAAAACAAAAAGCAAATATGAATTAATCGGTGGCAAGCGAGATCCTAACGCAAACTGTCCCGGTGCAAGTACAGCAAATGGAAACCACAAATACGAGAGAAAGAGCAAAAATTCATTGCCCAGTGATATTATGAATGACAATAAGGTTAAACCCAGCCCTACACACGGACCCAAAACTAGATAAATACTATTTTTTGATACAAACAGACCAATACTGAAAATTAAAACAGCAAAAATACCCCAGCCAATAGCAGATAATATAACATACGAACATAAGTCAATTAGTTGGTTAGTGGAAAAATATCCTGGTCTGGCACCAATGTATAATTTGATAGGTCTGGTTTTAAAGAAAAAGGGATAATAAAATAAGTTAATTAATGCTAACTGGTAAAGATTAGTTATTAAAGAAAATACTACACCAATAATAAACGAGCGAATAATCCCTGCTTTGATAAAACCATGATAGCCAATTCTTTGCTGAACAGCGCCGAACATATTATTATTTTTAAAATAGATTATGAGACCTGTTCCAAAAGTGGGAACGAATGCCAACATCATAACTAAACTTATGATATTTTCATTCCAGCCATTCGGCTGAATGGAAAAGAAAAGCATTACAGAAATGTCAACTGCTTTGCCGTTTGCTGGAATTAATCCTGCCCCATCTTTAGCAGCCGTTACAAATTGCCAGGTAATCAAAAGAAGATAAATAATTAAAATAATCAGAACAAATTTTTTGGTTCGGCTTAGCATTTGCACCATCCTCATAATAATATATCTTTGAATACTATATCAGATATAACATTAATTATCAAATAAATGGTGTGCCAAAAAAGTTACAAAAAATTTACCTATTTTTTATAGGAAATTGTTTTATTTTGCTCATATGGATCTTTTAAACAAAAGCCAAAATTTAATTTAGCCCGACCTCCTTAACAAAACGCATAAAGGCTGCTTTACCATCAGCGGTTTGCTTGAAAACTCCTGCATCTTCTAAGACACGAGCAAAAATGAAACCCAATTCTTTTTGCAAAATCTGATCTGCATTTTCACTAGTTATTTCATACTTGCTTTTAATTTTATTAGCCCAGTCAAGGTGGATCGGTGCAATTCTGTTAGGCTGGTCAAGCAAAAATTTTTTAACCTCAAGCAACTCTGGCTTCAAGCGCGGCGGAAAAACCGCTAATCCCATTACTTCAATTAAGCCGATATTTTCCTTTTTAATGTGTTGTACATCAGCATGGGGATGGAAAATTCCATCAGGATATTTATCTGAAGTCTGATTGTCTCTGAGAACTAAATCAAGTTCATAAGTTTGTCCATGTAAACGAGCAATTGGGGTAATAGTATGGTGAGGGGTATTGTCTGTAAATGCCCGAACTGTTACTTTCTCATCACTATAATTGTGCCAGTTTATTAAAATTTTATTTGCTAATTTGATTAAGCTATTTTTATTCAGACCGCGTAAACGGATCACAGACATAGGCCACTTGACAATACCTGCTTTGACATCATCAAATCCCTTAAAGTTAAGTTCTTTAACAATTGGTGCTTTCTCCATCGGAAAGCGATGCTTGCCTCCCTGATAATGTTCGTGAGACAAGATTGAACCACCAACAATCGGCAAATCCGCATTGCTACCAACAAAATAGCCCGGAAATTTAGCCACAATTTCCAGTAAATTAGCAAAAGTTTGTTTATTGATTACCATTGGCTCATGCTTTGGCGCTAAGAAAATACAGTGCTCATTAAAATACGCATAAGGAGAATATTGAAAACCCCAGGTTTCATTTCCTAACTGAAAGCGAATGATACGGTGATTGGTACGCGCGGGATAATTTACATGACCTAGGTAACCTTCATTCTCCATACACAACTGACACTTTGGGTATGACTTTACTTCAGCATTTTTGGCTGCCGCGATTTCCTTAGGATCTTTTTCCGGTTTGGAAAGATTAATTGTAATTTCAAGATCGCCATATTTACTTGCGGCTGTAAAATAAATATTTTTTGCAATAGCTCTAGTTTTAATATAATTACTATCTTTACCCATTTGGTAAAAATCAGCTATCGCTTTTTGGGGTGATTCTTTATAAGTACTCCAAAATTTCTGGTTCACTACACTAGGTCTAGGCACAATGAAATTTAACAGCTGTGCACCTAAAATGTCTTCCGCTGAATTAGCTTTAGCACATTTACCTGTTATTTGAGCAACTTGAATCAGCTCTCCTTTAAGATCCAGTAGGCCTTCCTTACTGGTCGTTGCTTTTCTTGCCTCATCACCAACAAGGGCCAAAATTCTATTTCTCAAATAAATACGATCAAGTTCTGTAAAATCGCTGTGGGCAATAACTTGCGTAATGAAATTCTCAATCAGATTCGTTTTATCCATCTCAACTTTCCAACATCATAAAACTTTTGTACCATCAGCTGTTTCTGCAATATAAAATGAGGGCAAATAGCCAATCTTTTCTTGATAAATATCAGCGACATTTTTTTCAAAAGCTTCAACTTCGTTCTTGGCAACCAAAGCTATTGCACAGCCGCCAAAGCCGGCACCAGTCATTCTTGCACCCAAAATTCCAGGTTGCTTCCAGGCAGTATGAACCAATGTATCAAGTTCTTTCCCCGTCACTTCATAGTCATATTCTAAAGAGACGTGTGAGGCATTCATTAAGTGACCAAACTCATTTAAATCACCCTTTTGCAGTGCTTTTTCGGCATTTAATGTACGTTCATTTTCCCAGACTGCGTGGCGGCAGCGTTTCAGCAGGTTTTCTGTTGGCAAAAGATAGCTATGCTCATCAAAAGTTAAATTATCCAATTCACCAAGCGATTGAATTGACAGTTTCTCCTGCAAAAAGTGCAGACCCTTTTCGCATTCAGCTCTGCGCTCATTATATTTTGAGTCCGCTAAGGTTCGCTTCTTGTTAGTGTTCATAATAACGATAACATTATCTTTCAAGTCAAGTGGTACCAGCTCAGACTCCACTTTTTCAGTATCAAGCAAAATGGCATGATCCTTTTTACTCATAGCAACTGCATATTGATCCATAATGCCAGAATTGACTCCAATAAAGTCGTTTTCGGTTTTGACTCCCATTTTAACAATTTCTAACTTAGAAAAAGTTAGTTTAAACTGGTCCTGCAATAAAATACCAATTAACATTTCTAGGGCTGCAGACGAAGATAACCCAGCACCATCAGGAATATTGCCATTAATGTAAATGTTAAGTCCATGCTCAATTTTTGCCCCATTTTCGAGCATAAAATGAAGCATTCCCTTAGCATAATTTGCCCAGGAATCTTCTTTGGCAAACTGTAACCGGTGCATATCAGTTTCTACTACTCCCATATCGGCAAAATTTGCAGAATAAAAGCAAAATCTCGCGTCATCACGGGGACTAGCTGCACCATAGATTCCTAAAGATATTGCGCAAGGAAACACATGACCACCATTATAGTCAGTATGTTCACCAATTAAGTTAATTCTACCAGGCGAAAAATAACAGCCGGTTGGTTCTTGATGATAAATATTACTAAATTCTTGCTTGAGTTCTTTAATTTTCATTTTTATCTGTTCCTTTTTAAAAGCGCTATCAAAAGTCAATAAACTTATTATACTTCTTTTTTTATTACCAGCAATGCCTGTCCAAAAAGCAAAAACAAACTAAAAGAGTTTCACATCAACATGAAACTCTTCTTAAGTTTATTACCAAATATGTAGCAGTCTATCGGGATGCAACTTGCATAAATTAAATTGGTGCACATGCTGCGGACGGCTTTGCGGAAATGATTCCAAGAAATCCGCTGGATTAGCCAGACCAGTAGAGTACGACCACACACTTTTAACTTTTTTAATCGGATCAAGCATTTCATTTCGAATCGGAAAAGCCGAAATTAAAAAATGTTTGTGATGAAACTTAAAAACAAAAAATGGCAATCGAAAGTCATTGACTACCTCTTCTTTAGTTTTCCCAATCGTAACCACATTGCGGTAGGTGCCATACTTTTCGGTAAACAAATCGTTAAACGAAAAATAGAAATTCGAAATGTGTACATGGGGAAAATTGTCTTCAGTCACTTGATCAGGAACTGCAATCACATGAGCAAAATGATCCAGATTGCTCTCTTTTTGTGAAAGTGCTCTGCCCAATTGATTGGGATTTATAACGTGAGCCCATTCAGGCACATCCAGATTATCCTGGTAAGATAAAAACATTTCCCTAATCACATCAGGCTTTACCCAATCATATTGCCTGCGAACTTCGTTGCGATTTAATAAACTACGCAAGCTCTTGTGATACATTAAATCAACAACAAACAACTCATAACGATAACGTTCGACCCAGGGTTGATAATGCTCAATATTCTCCGCAAAGATATGCGTACTATCTACAATAACCGTTTCGCCACGTTTCATTTTTTCTTCTACGAGGTAATCCACCACTTTTTCCGTTTGCTCATTTGCATAACGCGGAATTACTTGATGTAAGCAATCGGTATCTTCTTCATAATAATAGGTTAAATTCGCCAACAACAATCTAATTTGATCACGACTAATTGCATATGGCTGTAAGTGATGACGAGCAATAAATGAAGATTTACCGGAGCCGGGTGCGCCTCGTAATAAAAATATTTTACGCATGCCTCTACTCCAAACTAAGAATGTAAATTTTAAATGATATCGTAATAAATTTTAACATACATTTGTAGAAATCCTTACTATGAACTAAAAGCAACGTAAAATCTTTTTGTCAACAATTTTCATTTGCGGATCAAATGTATAAACTATTGGCTGTGCATTTGGAACTTCAAGATTAATAATCTCTTGATCATCAATATTTTCCAACTTTTTAATTAGCGCTCGTAAACTCGAACCGTGAGCGACGATTAATTGATCTTCAGCCTTTTTTAATCTGCTAGCAACATTGTCATAGTAATAAGGCATAACACGCTGTTGTGTTTGGTAAAGACTTTCAGCTTGCGGCAAAAAGTGCGGATCGAAATTAGCATAGCGCCTGGATGTTACTTTTTTACCTTCAGGTGGAATCGCATAAAAACCTCGCCGCCATTCTAGTACCTGTTCTTTACCAAAAATTTTACGTGATTCGTCTTTATTAATGCCTCGTAAATTGCCATAGTGCCTTTCATTCAAACGCCAAGTTTTGGTAATCGGCAAATATAAAAAATTACAAATATCTGCAACTATATTTGCTGTAATGATTGCCCTCATTAACACTGATGTGTGAATATGAGTAGGGTGAAAATCGGTAATACTCTTAATCAAATTGCCGGCCATTTTAGCTTGCTTTCGACCCTTCTCAGTTAGAGCAACATCATTCCAGCCCGTGTAAACATTGGCTTTATTAGCAGTACTTTCACCGTGTCTTACAAGCACTAATTTGACCATTTTATCTCACCCAGTGCATAATTATTAAAGCTAAGCCGCTAATTGTAAAAATCACGCCCAATATCATAAAAGGAGTTACTCCGTGATTATGGTTGCGGTAACGTCTGTTGTAAGCATAAGCAATATCATATAAGCCTACTATCAAAACAATAACGGCAGTAAAAATACTTACTTTCAAATTCTTCATTCTCCTGGTTACTCTTGACTACGATCAGTTACAATCATTTTATCATTTTTTCCTCGTTCACATTCTGCTTGAAAATTGATATGGTTAATTCCTAATTTTTGTAATTTTGCACTAATTTGTTGCGTTAAAAATTCAAATTTACCAGCTGTTAAATCAGCATCAACATTGACGTGTGCATCAAGCATGACATAACGATCGCTATAACGCCACACATGTACATGATGAATATTTTTTATTTCAGGAAAAGATAAAACTATCTTATTAACTTCATCCAGATCGATGTCAGGATTAGATTCCATTAGCACATTTGCTGCCTTTTCTGTTATTTCACAAGCTTCGTGAAAAACGAAGACCGACACTAATAAAGTCATCACCGGATCAATCCAGCTAATGTTCCAATAATAAATAAAAATGGCACCAATTACAACTGCTACACTGGAAAGAGCATCACTTAGCATATGCATAAAAGTGGATCGCACATTGAGATTTTGCTGTCCACCTTGATGCATTACCAACATTGAAACTACATTTGAAATCAAACCAATAATTGCAACAACTAGCATTATGCCGCCACTGATTTTTGTTGGTTTCCAAAATCTTTCAATAGCTTCCACAAATAAAACAATACTAATTAAAATTAGAATAATACCGTTGGTAAAGGCAGCCAAAGTTTCAGCCCTGTCATAGCCAAAAGTTTTTCGCTTATTACTGCGTCTATTGCTAATGATATGTGCCACAAACGAAATAATTATTGCACCGACATCGCTCAGATTGTGTACCGCATCAGATAATAAAGATAAAGAACCTGATACGAAACCACCAATAAATTCTGCAACTGTAATAACAACATTAAGTGCAGTTACATAGGCAAATTTTTTTGTAGTATGATCTTTCATGTTTTTTCCTTTCAAGCACTAAAGATAAAAAAAGCCCTACTTTTAAGCAGGACTTTACATATCTTCAGCATTTACATTATAATCTACAATTTCAAAATTACCATTATCACGAAGAATTCCCCGAGTAACACTACCGTTATTAGGAAAAACAATATCATGGAGACCATCACTTTGGTTCCAATACTTAATCGCTAAAGTTTTGATAAAATCGCCATGAGAAACTATTAAAATTCTTTTTTCATTTTTAGTCAGCTCATGGAGAACGTTAATCGCCCTTACCATTCGTTCATCCAGCTCTTTTTTGTTCTCTGCCAAATGACGCGGATCAGCCTTTTTTGTAGCCTCACGAAATTCATAAATTCCAACCTGATTGATAATTTTGGTTACATCTGTTTGCGGACCAACTCCAGCTGCCAGTGCAACTTCCTTCCAGGTTTCCTCTATATCATCACCTTCGAAAGAACCAAAAAATACTTCCCGAAATTCTGGCAATTTTTTAATCTTGCCTATTTCTGAAACCTGATTAGCGTCCTTCATTAAGTGAACCGTATCAATTGCACGCTTCAAATCGGAAGAATACATGTTGTCAAAATGAACTTGACTCAGGGCATTTGCAGTTACCTTTAGATCATTAATACCCTTGACTGTCAGCGGAGAATCACACCATCCCTGAACTTTGTTTAACTGGTTAAACATTGTTTCGCCATGACGGACAATATAAATTTCTGTTGCCAATTTGCATTCTCCTTTCATTTAACGTGCTTTAAACTATAACATATATGCCTCATAAAAGAAATACCCAGCTTGAATAAATGCTAGTGCTGCAATAAAGATACGAACATATTTGGCTGGAATTTTACGCAAAATATCCATTCCTAAATAACCGCCAATAAACATCCCAATAGCAAGAGGAATTGCCTGCATCCAGTATATTCGCGAAGTAAAAATAAAAACTATTAGAGCAACAAGATTCGCCAGTCCACAGATGACATTTTTAATTGCATTGACAACTATAAACTTTTCATCAGTAATATAAGTTAATAAAACTAGCACAATTACACCACCGGCGGCTCCAAAATAGCCGGTGTAAACACCCATCCCTAATAATGCAGCAATATAAAAAATTTCCTGCCAAAGTGGTCTTTTATGCGGTTCTAGACTATGATGCTTACCTGAAACAATTACCATAACACCCGAACCAGCAATAAAAATTGGTACAACTTTTTCAAAAACACTCGATGGAAAAGCTAACAATAAACGACATCCAATTAAAGAACCTACAACAGTAAATATGGAGTAAAAGGCCACTTGATGCCAATGTCCCTTAAGCTCCTTTGTTGAAGAAATAGTCGAGCCAATACTAGTCCAAATCAAGGCGGCATCATTTGTGACATTGGCATAAACCGGTGGAATACCAACTGCTAGTAATACCGGATATGAAGCAAGAGAAGCCATTGAAGCCACTGACGACAACAAACCGCTGGCTACGCCCCCTATTAATATAAAAATCAGTGAAAAAATAGATGCCATTCAAATTAACTCCCTTTTAAAAGTTAATTTCTATTATAATGCTCTTGAAAAATAATTTAAGCAGGTATTTTAATTCTGACCCATTGTCTATTTAATAATGAAGTTTGATTTAACAAATTAGTCTCTAAATAATAAATACTGAAACATTATAGTTTTTGCACAAAAAAAGAATTAACTTTAGTCGATAATAAAGCCAATTCTTCTCTAAAATAAATATTTTGTTTTAAATTCATCTCTCAGTTTCTTAAGTTACTTAATATCCTTTCTTACTCAACAGATACGAGTAACAAGTTGGAATCAAAATAACTATAATAGTGACGGATATAATCGACCAATACATTTCCCAATAAGAAGTTAGAAGCAGAACAATGCCGCTGATAAAAAAGATCCATCCGGCAAATCTGTGTGTTTTACGCCAATTTTCCGTATTATTCAAAGTCCATGGTAATTTAATGCCAACGACATGATTGGGACTAACTTTAGGCAGATAATTACCAAAAATAATAAAAAACAGTCCCAAAAAAGCACTAAGTATGAAGGAACCTTTTACTTTATGACCCAGTGCATAGGCATAAAGCGACAGATTTACGATATTAATAATAACAGGAACAAGCCAAAGGGTAATATTAACTATCTTAAAATCAAGATTTTTGGTTTCTTTTTGATTGTGTAATATAAAAAAAACCATTACTTGAAGCATAATTCCCAAAAAAGGCAGACCAATAATAACCCATAATTTATTGCTAAAAGCATTTGGCATATCAGTCATCCCAAAGTGTGTGGCCATTTTTTGCGGCAAACGATTATATAAAAATGCTCCGGTCAAAATTGGAAATAAGATTAGCAGAAGCGAGATTAATTCTGTTTGACGAATACTATTCTTTTTCATCATGATCTCCTTTCAGATCAACCAGCCAACCCATAATTTCTTCTATAATAGAAGTATTTAGCGAATAATAAATAAAGTTTTTTTCGTGTTCCTCTTCAATTAAATCAGCCTTTTTCAGCATATTAAGATGGTATGAAATAGTAGCTTTAGTCATATTAAAATGATTAGCAATATCTCCTGCCGACATTGGTCCATTTTTTAAAAGCTGCAATATTTTGCGGCGCACTGGATCTGACAAGGCCTTAAAACTAGACTCAAAACTCACATTAGTTTCTTTTCCTTTCTATTTAGATAAATATCTAATTAGATATTTGTCTAAATAGTATCACAATTTTCGTAAAACACAATAATTTTTAACATATTAATTACAATTTCTTGAACTATAGTAAAAATAATAAAACAACGTAGGTGGCTTTGTGAGAACTCAGAAAATTATGAGTAAAAACGTGTTCATGAATATTTGTCTTTAATTTGGGTTAGCTAATCGTTATAATGCAGAGGGTTGGTTAATGAAAGGAAAAGTAAACTTGGCAAAATATGAAACTTTAATTTTTATTCTTGAAGGAAGCTTATTAAACGAAAAAGTTGCAGAACAAAATGCACTTAGGCAAACTTTGAAATTAACTGGCAGAGAATATGGTCCAGCTGAGCGCATACAATATAATTCATTACAAGAAAAGATTAAATTACTAGGATTTGATGAGCGCATTAAATTAACTTTGCAGGAATTCTTTAGAAATGACTGGATTTCTGCGAAAGGCACTTTTTATAACCAGTTGCAAAAACAAGATCAGTTAAATAAAGATGTAGTGCCCTTTTTAGATGAGGTGAAAAACAAAGTTAACTTGGTTTTGCTGACAAAAGAGAAAAAAGATGTGGCTTCATACCGCATGCAAAATACAGAACTAATAAATTATTTTTCCGAAGTTTATTTTAAAGATGATTTTGCATGTAAGTTTCCAAATAAGAAGGTTTTGACAACAATCTTGCAGCAGCAAAATCTGACGCCAGCTACTTGTCTTGTAATTGGGACAAACTTAGTCGATGAAATTCAGGGTGCCGAAAATGCTAACCTGGATTCTCTTTGGCTAGCGCCCAAGAAAGTAAAAATGCCAATTAGTCCACGTCCAACTTTACATTTAAATAAATTAAGTGATTTATTATTTTACCTAGAATTAAGCTAGTTTATAATAAAGTATAAGAATTGTGAGGTAAAACAAATGAAAAAAGTAGCTGTGATTTTTGCCGATGGTTGTGAAGAAGTTGAAGGTTTAAGCGTTATTGATGTATTACGACGCTTAGGTATTCAAGCTGATATGGTTGGGCTTACTAGTACAACTGTAAATGGTGCACACAATATCAAACTTACCTGTGATAAAACTGTTGCTGATAGTCTATTGGATTATGACGTAGTAGCTCTTCCAGGTGGAACAACCGGAGCAGAAAATTTACGTGATAATAAAAAACTGGCAGATCTGATGATAAAACGGCATAACGCTGGCAAGTGGGATGCCGCAATGTGTGCTGCCCCAATTGCTCTTGCCCGTTATGGCGTTATAGCTGGCGCTGACTACACATGTTATCCCGGGTTTGAAAAACAAACCAAAAAGGATGCACCAAGTGGTCACTTCAAGGAAGATATTACTGTAACTGATGACGAACATAAAGTCATTACTAGTCGCGGTCCAGCAACTGCTTGGGCGTTTGCATATGCAATTGCAGAAGCGCTGGGAATTGACACTAAGAACCTAAAGGCGGGCATGTTATACAATTACCTAGCCGACAATATTCAAGATAGTTTGTAAATTTTTCTCTGATACGAAAAGGTGAAGTTTTAAACTTCACTTTTTTTATTACGATAGATTATTAACTTATTCATAACTTTAGATAACATCAAAAGTAAAATAATTCCTGAACCACCTATCAAAAATGAGTTGCGTTAGCTTGTCCCGCAAAATTTGAGTTAAAAAATTGACTATAACAATAAAATAAGTAAATTTAACATTAGTCTTAGTCATTTTATTCTTTCGAATATTTATTAAGTGACAGTAATTAACATTAAGATAACAATTTTTTGTAGCAGGAAATTGGCATTAATTTATTTTTTTACTGCTAAACACCTATGAACTAGTACTTCTTATTTACAGAAATATTTTTTTAAGAGGTATTTTAAAAATATGATAAAATTAAATTACCCTTAAAAGGGCAAAACAAATAACGGGAGGTATTAAGCATGTGTACAACTATTGCAATTAAATCTGATAGTGGTGACGTATTTTGGGGACGGACAATGGACTTTACATTTGATCCCTTTAAACCTAGTGCGGATAGCAAAATGACTACTTTTCCTGCAAACTATGAATTAAAGGGTTTGCACCAAAGCTGGACGACCAAATATCCGTTTATGGGTATCAACGTCAATAATTCACTTTTCTTTAATGATGGTATAAATAGTGCAGGTATAGTTGGTGATGCACAATTCTTGGAAGAGGCTTCTTGGGATACAGTAGAAAGTCTTAAAAAGCGCGGATTAAAACCTATAATTGGCGAAGAAGTTGTCGCATATGTTTTAAGTAATTTTGGCAGTATTGCTGAAATAAAAGAAGCTTTTAAGCATCTTGGTCAAGAGAAAACGAATTATCCTGATTGGGAAAATGCAGACACAGGCATCCCTACTCCAATTCCAATGCATTACACTTTCTGTGATCCAAGTGGCAAAAGCGTTATTTTGGAACCAGTTAACAATGGTGCCTTTAAAATATATGATGGTATTGGCGTTATGACCAATAGTCCAGAATATCCTTGGCACCTCGACAATTTGCGGAATTACTTACATTTAACCAATCACAATTTGGGTCATCACCAAATAAGCGATCAGCTAGACATTAAACAAATTGAAAGTGGTTCTGGATTATTAGGTTTACCCGGTGACTATACTGCTCCATCACGTTTTGTTCGTGGAACATTTATTTCTAAATTTTTAGCACCATTCCATTCAGATCAAGGAATTCCTCAACTATATAATGTATTCAAATCGGTCATGATTCCACGGGGATTAGAGCATCTTCACGAAGGTGAGGACAAATGTGATTATTCAGGTTACTGGGCAGGATATGATGTTTCAAGCAGAAGTTTATATATTCAACCAGAGGATTGTCCAACAATGACAAAATTTGTTCTGGATCCTGATACAACAACTAAAATTACCCAGCCTATTCAACATGACTTTAAAGTTTTGGAAACCAAAAGACAAAAAACTTTAGTTTAAAAATTATTACCAGTTGATTTGAGTTATTAGTCTTTTAATTGTTCTATTTGAAACAAAATGCGTTTAAAAGTTTAATACTTTTAAACGCATTTTTATATACAACAACTATTTACCAACTAATAGTGACGGATATTGTGTAAACGATAAATCACCTTTATAATCAAACCAGTCTTTTATTTCCTTTATTGATTTATTGGCAATTTTTTTGTTTTGACCGTGTAGCTTTTTAGCCTCATTTTTAGTTTGAATTAGTGATGGCTTTTTGCCCTCAAACTGTGAATCCATGACTTTTAACTCGGCTTTGATCAGTGGCTGTAAGGCTTTTTTCTTAACATTTATGTTATAAAGATCGCCGTTAAAGAAGTTAACCCAACCTTGATTTTTGCCACTTTGATCAACTATGTGAGCGACCAATTCAACCCTACCGGTACCAAATTCAGTAATCTTAAATTTTATATTTTTATCTGCCATTTTCTTAACCCAGCTTTTGCCAAACGGCTTAGAAGTATGACTAATGAAATCATTAACTTCGTGATAAACAGTAGCATTCCTAGCTAATTTAAATACGTAACCTTCTTTAGAAAACCGTTTAGCAGCCGTAACGGTCATACCTGGGTCGGTTGTAGGACTAACTGCTGTTGGCTTAGCAGTATCAGTACTTTCTGCTTTGGTCACGGTTAAAGTGGTCAATGGTGTAAAAGAAAAAAGGATGGCTGCAGAACATAAAACTGTTCTAAAATACTTGTGTTTCATTTTTTAACCTCAAAAATAAACTATAATAATAATTTGTAACAAAATTGTAACTTTATTACAATTATATGTCAACAATAATTAATTTTTTAACTATAAAAAAATTTTTATCAATAATGAAAAAAATAAGCCTTGAAAGTTAGACAGCTTTCAAGGCTTATTTTGAAATCAATTCTTTAGCAACTATTTTTTTCTACTTCCATTTTAATGTTGTTAGTCAAACGTTTATTCATTTCCAAAACAAAAACAGGAATTAAACTACCAATCAAAACGATCAGCCAGCCCTGAACGGGTAGCAAGGCAAAGTGCAAAAATTGTCGTAAACGAGGTAAGAGTGTCAGTGATAAAACTAGTATCATGCTTAGTAATAGTCCCCAATTAAGCATTTTATTGGATTTAAATGTTTGCACAGTGATTGGTTGAGAATCTTTAATAGCGTAGATATCAATCATAGATCCTAGTGCTAATACTAGAAAGACCAGTGTCATCCCAACTTGTGGATTGTTAGTTGAAAGAATAAATCTGCCATAGGCATAAACGCTCAATGTTAAAATCGTAAAAGTAACCGCACGGATAATCATCCTTTGCATTAATCCACGCCCAAGAATGCTTTCATCATTACCTATCGGATTTTGATCCATTATGTTTGGTTCACCAGGCTCTTTACTGATAAAAAATCCAGGTATTCCATCGGCAAGTACATTAATAATTAACAATTGTTCTGCTAAAAGTGGTGCACCCCAACCTATAATTGTACTAATAACCATTAAGAAAATTTGGGCGAAATTGACACCAATTAAGAATTCAACCGCCTTAATAATATTTTGATAAACCGTTCTGCCCTCAGTCACAGCTTTAATAATTGTAGCAAAATTATCGTCAGTCAAAATCATGTCAGCAGCTTCTTTTGCCACTTCTGTACCTGTCATGCCCATCGCAATTCCAACATCCGCTGCTTTAAGAGCCGGTGCATCGTTTACGCCATCGCCTGTCATTGCAACTGTTTTATCAAGATCTTGCCAAGCTTGAACTATTCTGATTTTGTCACTGGGAGAAACACGAGCAAAAACTCTTATATCTTTAATACAATCTTTCAGTTCAGAATCCGTCATTTTTTGTAATTCTGACCCTGTGATTGCTTTTTGGTTAGAGTCTAAAATTCCTATTTCTCTAGCTATTGCTTTGGCAGTTACAAGATGATCCCCAGTAATCATTACAGTCTTAATGCCAGCTTGTTTTGCTTTAGTAACAGCTCTGGATACTTCAGGACGGGGTGGATCAATTAAACCAATCATACCAGCAAGTTTTAAATTAAAATTATTTTCAATCCAGTTGGTTGGGTCTGCGTTAGCAGCTATTACCTTATACCCAACTGCCAATACTCTTAACGCATTTTTAGCAAAATCATCATGAGCTTTTTGGCCAGATTTAACTGGTTCTTTTTCATCTAAGTGCAGCCTGTCCCAGGCACCTTTAACGATTACTAATTGACGTCCATCAGTTAAGCGATGAACCGTCGTCATCATTTTTTTATTAGAATCAAAGGGATCTTCTGCTATACGAGGTGCTTCATTTTCCAGCTCTTGCCGCGAGCTGCCCTGTTGGTGTAACCAGTTTACAATCGCAACTTCGGTAGCATCGCCAACAACTTCTTCCGAGCCATCTTTTTCCATAATTTTGGCATTGTTAGCTAACCCTAGCATTTTCAATAAATTTTGTCCGCCTTTAGGTAAATCAGTCGCTTTCTTAATACCCGTTTCAGGTGTCCAATATTTAGTAATGGTCATTTTATTTTGAGTTAAAGTGCCAGTTTTGTCAGTAGCAATAACATCCACGTTACCGATAGTCTCCACAGCACCAATGTGTCTAATAATAGCATTACGATCAGCCATTTTTTTGACACCGCGAGATAAACTGATTGTCACAATAATTGGCAAGGTTTCGGGAACAGCCGCAACTGCTAAGGAAAGTCCAATCATTAAGCTGTCTGCTAAAGTCTTATTCTGCATACCCATGCTTAAAACAAAAATTATCAGACCACCTAGACCAGCGAAAGCTGTCATCCATTTTGATAAATGATCCAGTTTGCCCTGCAAAGGAGTTGCTCTTTTTTGAGTTTTATTCAAAAGGTTGGCAATTTTGCCAAGCTCTGTTGCCATTCCGATTGCTGAAACTTGAACCAAGGCTCTACCACCAACAACAGCTGTGCCAGAATAAACGCGTTCATCGTCAGATAAATGGCCTTTGAGACGATAACATGTTTTCGAAACGGGCAAACTTTCACCAGTTAAAATTGCTTCATCAACAGTTAAGTTAGTTTCTTTTAATACTACAGCATCCGCTGGTACCTGATCACCGGTGTTTAAATAGATTAAATCACCTGGCACTAATTCGGATGCAGCTACTGTAATATCATGATTATTTCTTCTACCATTAGCCGTTGGCAAACTCATTGCCTTCAAAGCCGCCAGTGATTTTTCGGCTGAAGCTTCCTGATACAAGCCAATTACAACATTAATTATTAAAATCAGGCTAATTACAATTGTCTTGGTCCAGCCACCGTTTTGAAAAACAGCCAAATACGTCGCTAATACTATCGCCAATAAAAGGACTAAGGACGAAATATCTTTTAGATGATGCCATATTTTTTTATATAGTGGAACAGCTTGTTTTTCAAGCAATTCATTAGGGCCAAATTCACTGCGCTTTTTTTCTATCTCAGCATCAGTTAAACCGGACTCGGGGGTTAATTTGAATAGTAGTTCTGATTTTTGGGACATGCTATCTCCTCCATTATTCGATTAAATTTACAATTAAGCTGTTTGAATAGAAAAGCCATATTTATCGTAATTGAGCCATTTATAAAAAGCTAAACTTGATTCATGCATTAAAGACAATAATTAGTTTATTTTAAAAAAACAGAAAGCCTCTGATATTTATCCGAAGTTTTCTGCTTACATGATTATTAAAAATTAGTTGTTAATTAACAACGTTTTTTAAAAAATTGTCTTTAGTTTAAAAATTTTATTTCTAAACTAAACATCCTCTTCCCCATAAAAGCTTAACATTAGTATACAGGAACTGGCAATTTTTGGCTATTTTTATGCTTATAGTGTTTGCACTATATGTTTTAAATAGCTTCTTTTCTTTTGCAAAGTGTTATTTAAAATTTAGATTTTGCCAAATATCTTTTAAATATGTTTAGAGCACATTTAAATTATAAAAAAGCCAAGAAATCTAGCTTAAATAGCAGGATTTCTTGAATTTTTTGGCTCATAAATTTTAAACCTGTTTTACTCTACTTCTACTTTTACATCGGCTAAGGCTTCTAAACTATCTGCTACCTCACGCCAATTATTCTGGTAAGGTCCATACGCAGTATGAATCAAACTACCAACTGGTAGTGAGGGACACTCATTTTCTGCATTAGTTCCCCAATTTTGCCAGCCTGATTGCGGCCTCTGAACAATTTGAAAAGCATTCGAAGCATGTTCAGTTTGCCAAACCATGGCCTGACCGGTTTGAGTATTAATTTCAGCACTCTTAGTTGCGGGACCAGCAAAGACTGTCTGATCGTTTACTTCACTAACATTAACAGGGTCAGCACTAAATAACCACGGACGATCATTCAACTCAGCTAATACAAAAGCTTTCTGACGCACATCATGCAAATTAGTCTCTATCTCATCTTGAGATAATGCATTTTCCCAAACAGAGAATAAGCGCCAATACAGGTCCCAATGTGCATTAGCCATATTGCTTGTAAGTTGTTTCCTAAAATCTTCAAAACGATCACTCCGTTTTTGACCATCATGAACTAACTCTTGTACCTTATTTGCTAATTGACCAGAATATGGATCTCCTTCTCGATACCATACACCGTCATACGTGGCAAAGCGATCAAATACTAATTGTCCAATTCCACTTTCAAATTCATCACCTACAGTGATTTTGTCGACAATAGATCGTTGATTAACTGTGGTTTGAAAATGATCTACATGGTAAACGCGCGAAAAGAAAGGGACATCATAATAAAAAGACCAGTCCAAAGCAAAACGCTTTCCATGTAATTCTGGTTTTAAACCGTCTGGTATTCTGCCTGATAAACGATACTCTTTCATAACAGGACCATCTTCAACTGGTTCGATATCTACGATTATATGTTCAGCCGGATTGATCAAACCATTATCGGGAGTGAAGAAGGGGCCATAAAAGCCACCCATGGCATTATTTCCTGATGGCAACAAATCTCGTTTTTCATCCAGGGCCATGAAATGTCGTAAGCCCCATTTAGATGAACCTTCACCTTGAGCAGTACCACGACAAAGTTCAAAATCAAACTTACCAGTATTTAAATGTACATAAGCATCATTTTCTTTAGCTGTAGGCATCTCTTTAATACCTTTAACTTTATCCTCCTCAATTTCGTGATCAAAAGATAATTCTTCTTCAGAGCCAGAGAAATTGACAATAGCAACAAAATTATGATCTGGATCATTATGTAGCCTCTGTGCTACACAAGTCTTTCCAGAATTATTTTTAACAACCCAATAATTCCCTGTTATATCATCAGGGACCGAAAATTTAACTGGAACTGGAATTTTAATCTTTTCTTGTGGATTAGTAATCTTAATTTTTACCATTTTCTTACCTCTCAAACCTTAACAAAATTATAGTGCAGTAAAAAATGTGATTAATCCAAAAACAACCCCTGCAGCGTTGCAAGCAGCTAAAGGAATATCACGATCTTTTTTAAACAAGGCATAAATTACCCATAAAAATGTATTAATTGCCGTTGCTAATGGCTGAATAGGACTACCCTTAACACCATGTAAATTGTTAATAATTTGCGGTATATAAGACACATACATTATGATAGCCGTTATAGAAGCAATCCATCCAAGAACTGTCATAGCTTTTTCTAATTTCATAATTTCATCTCCTATTAATCATCTTAGCATCATGTAATCGCTCTCTCCAGTATACATGTACATAGAGGAGACATATTTTTATATTTAATTATTAAAAAAAGCACAATCCACCCGTTTTGTAAATCTTTGTGTAACTTGTATCATTTCCTATATGAAATATATAGATATAAAAAATAGCCCTGAAAGCTATTTGGCGTTTAGGACTCAATTTGCATATAACAGACAACGGGTATAAATTTTATTTAATAGTAATAATTCCTTCAGTTGAATCTGCCAGAAGAAAATTTTTCTTGGAATTATTTTTGATAAAGTTTTCATAAGGCTTTAAACCTTTGTACTTAATTGCTTTACCATCTGCAGTCAATTGATAACTCAAATTAGATGCTTTTTTAATTAGTTTTAATTTAGTTCTTCCTTGAAAGGATTTAGCATAACTTGATAAAAATCTGTTATTCTTCAATCTTCTTAGAAGAAGATAAATAGCGGACTCGGAAATACAAAAAAATCTATTTTAAATTGGTCAGTTATATTACGGCTATAGAGAATATTTTTCTTGATAAAAGTTAAGACTACTCCATCTAGTAGGCGACTTGGAATTGCCATTACTATAATTATTTCGTCCTATCTCCAATATTATATTTTTTAAAATTTGGAGAGCTTAACCGGAAAGCTTTCAGGTCATTACTAAAAGTTTTTATTTAAATTATGTTAATCAAGCTCATCTATTCCACTTTAATATTTTGATCTCGTTAAAAAGGTTTTTAAGAGTAAATTTTTATTGTATTATTAATAAAATTGAAGTTCATTAAGAAAGAAGATGAGCAATCTATGCTAATAAAACCCAAGCAATTACAAGTAGGTGATAAAGTAGCAATTGTTAGTTTATCAGCTGGTACTCTAGGTGAGAGTTTTGCTTCCCATGAACTAAAACAAGGAATCAAGCACATGAAACAACTTGGCTTAAATCCTGTATTTATGCCACATGCTCTTTCAGGTAGCACTTATGTTAAAAGTCATCCAGCCGAACGTGCCGCCGATTTAAAAGCAGCATTTCTAGATCCAGAAATTAAAGGTATTTTTGCCTCTATTGGCGGAGATGACACCTACAGAACTTTGCCCTATTTAATGGCAGATCAAGAATTTAAAAAAACTGTCTGTGATCATCCCAAGTTATTTAGTGGTTTCTCTGATACTACGAATAATCATCTAATGTTTTACAAAATGGGATTGCAAACATTTTATGGTCCAAGCTTTTTAACTGATTTTGCAGAACTGGCTAATGAACTTTTGCCTTATACTAAAAAAACTTTAGTACATTACTTTGAAAATCCACCTGTTACTCTGATTCCTGCAAGTCAAAATTGGTATGAAGAAAGAACTGATTTCTCAATTAAGCAAGTTGGTAAGGAAAGAATAAGTCATAAAGACACCGGTTATGAAGTTTTACGTGGCCATGGAAAAGTTCAAGGTAGACTATGGGGTGGCTGCATTGATAGCCTTTATGATGACTTAGTCCCTGATCGTTATCCAGACGAACCATCAGTTATTAACCAGTATCAGCTTATACTCACACCGGAAGAAGCCAAAGATAAAATACTTTTTATAGAAACATGTGAAGAAAAACCAGCTCCTCAACTTTATCGTCAAGAATTAGCTAAATTAGAAGAAGTTGGTATTTTAGGAAATGTTCGCGCAATTTTAGTAGGCAAACCACAAGATAAAAAGTACTTTGGAGAATATAAACAAATCTTGCTGGAAGAGACTGCTAAATTTAATACACCAATTTTATATAATGTAAATATTGGTCACGCTTATCCAAGGACCGCTCTACCTTATGGTACACTTACACAAATTAACTTTGAAAAACCAGAGATAAAAATTATGGAATCATGGTTTGCTTAGTCTGAAAAATTTTTAAAAAATATTTGCCTTTTTTTAATCATGGTGTATTATATATGTATTACAGTAATACAAGAAAGAAGGAGAATCTATGAGTTTACTTGAAACCCGTGAGGTAACCCGCACCTATGGCATGGGAGCAACCAAATTTGAAGCCTTACGAGGAATTAATTTACAGATTGACAAAGGTGATTCTGTTGCTATCATTGGCAAAAGTGGTTCAGGCAAGTCTACTTTAATGCACATCTTGGCACTCCTCGACCGCCCTACTACTGGTAGCGTATGGCTAAATAATGAGCCCACAAGTAAAATTAAAAACAAAGCATTAAATAAATTGCGCAATCAAACCTTTGGCTTTGTTTTTCAACAATTTTTCTTAAATGCTCAAGATAGTGTTTTAGAAAACGTGATGCTTCCTTTAAAAATAGGTGGAATCACAGGAAAAGAACGCAGATCAAAGGCATTGGCAGCCATCAAAGCAGTTGGCCTTGAAAGTAAAGTTAAAAATAAAGCAAGTGACTTGTCAGGGGGTCAAAAGCAGCGTGTTTGTATTGCGCGGGCCTTAGTCAATGATCCCCAAATCATTTTTGCAGATGAGCCGACAGGAAACTTGGATTCAGCTACTAGCGAAAATATTGAAAATATTTTATTTAAACTACATCAAGAAAAAAATATTACCTTAATAATTGTTACTCACGATCCTGATTTAGCAAAAAAATGTGCGCGTCAGGTTCAGATTAAAGATGGTCAAATAATGGGAGGAACACAGCAATGAGCTTCCATGATATTCTAAATTCTGCGGCTACAAACTTATGGCACAATAAGGGGAGGACATTCCTAACCATAATAGCTGTTTTCATTGGCTCCTTAACTATTGCCTTTACTATGGGTATTAATAATGGTGTTAATGATTATTTGAAAAAGCAGGTCGGCAATGTAGGTAAAACTGAGCAAATGTCTATTTTGCCTGGGAGTTCCAGTCAAGATACGAATGAACCTCAAAAATATAATACCAAGAAGAGCAGTCAAAACGCTGATGGTATGATGGACAAAAGCGACGTTAAAAAAATCAAATCAGTTAAAGGCTTAAAAGATTTTAAAGCGTTAAAGGACTGTGATGTTGACTATGTCCAAGGGCCTAATAAAACTAAATATCTTATAATTGCGCAAATAACCGAAGGGATCAACTACGACTTAAAAGTTGGTCACCAAGTTGCTACTAGCGGAAAAAAATCTCAGATTCTAATCACTAAACCAATGGTTAAATCCTACGGCTTCAAAAATGCTCAAGATGCTCTTGGTAAAAAAGTAACTTTAGTCACAAAATCACCCCTTACTAAGAAAAGAGCAAAAATATCTGCTACGGTTGTTGGAATAAGAAATGATAGTATAGTATCAAAAGGTTTTGCTATCTACAGTAATGGCTTAGGACAAAAAATAGTTTCAGCCAACCAAAAAGGACTTCCGCAAGCATTAAAAGATAAGTATACCAGTGTTATGGCTACCCCTATTAACAAGAGTGCTAGCAGTATTAAAAAAATTGAGGATAATCTAACTAAAAAAGGATATTCGGGTATGACTCTTAAGGAAGCAGTCAATGAACTTTTTCTAACATTCAACGCGGTCACTGGGGTTTTAATCGTTTTTGGAGCTATCGCATTGGTAGCTGCCAGCTTTGGAGTAATCAATACTCTGTACATGTCAGTGAGAGATCGTACAAAAGAAATTGGTCTTATGAAGGCATTAGGGCTCAGCAAGGGTAAAGTATTTTCCATTTTTAGCTGTGAAGCAATCTTAATTGGTTTGCTTGGCTCTTCATTGGGATTACTACTAGCAATGGGTTTAGGCAATGCCTTAAACAATTTTGCTGCTAAATCATTCTTAAAAGGTCTAGATGGCTTTACTTTAATTCAATTCAACTGGTCAAGCAGTTTACTAATTATTGGCATTATCTGTCTAATTACCTTTTTAGCAGGTACGTTACCAGCCAAACGAGCAGCAAAACTAGATCCAATCACTGCTTTAAGATATGAATAAAAATCAAATAATAAAAACGTCAGACTAGAATCTGACGTTTTTCATTCTTCTTTTATTCAAGCAGCCTAACATTTTCACTTAATCAGCATCTATAATGCTGTTAATTTTAGGTGCTACTAGTTTTTCCATCACTTTCATATCCACTGGCCTATATGCAATATCTATACACTCGTCCCAATATTCTAAGTGTTTTTGATCAATATAACTATCCGAATCTTCGACTGCATTTCCTCCTTCTCCTTGCATAGAATACCAATAAAAGTATGTGTAACCATCTGCATACTCCTCTTTAAATACAGTCTCAATATACATTCTTTCTCCCGCCATTGTTGCTACAGTATCTTGATGATGTTCATTTAAAAAGTCCATCCATTCCTGTGCTCTTAATTCTTTACCTTTTTTAATACGAAAACGTGTTAATTCAATTTTTGTCATAATCCTACCTTTGATAATTATTATAATAAATAATGCAATACACTAAGAATAAGTAAGTAGCGCTTACTAAATCGTGAAGCGTTACGAACCTTCTTAAGATCTGGTTTAACTATATTTCAAAAGACTTTAATATCAGGTGTCTTCTTGCTTTTCTGAAACTAGTGCTTCAATAAGTTTCAACTAACTTCATCTAAATGGTATGAGTTTCACTTCTAAAATATATGAATTGAGCTGATAAATACTAAAAATTCACACTACTCAATAACTTACTTTGGTAAACTTTTGTAGAATACTCCCAGTTAATTATTTCAATAGAACATAAATTAGAAAGGCACTTTTATACTCAGCTAGTGTCTTTCTAATATTCAAAAGTTAAGAACAAAAAGCATATTTTCAACAATCAATAGATTTACGCTTACTTATTTTGCTTTCTTTCCCTTACGTTCTATTAAATCAGCAATTAAGGCGGGGATAATTGCAATAAAAGCAGTCCCTCTTTCTCCCCAGATCAGTATCCCGACTGCGAGTACAATTGAAACTATTGCTAAAGCAACAGCTATTTGATGATATGATTTTTTACTCATAATAGTTCAAACTCCTAACTACTCAAATGTATTGGAATATACTTTTGTTGAAATTATCATTGAAACGATTGATATTACTGCTATTAAGAAACAGCTTGTGATTACTAGCAGGAAAGAATTAGTATTACCAATCCAAGCGATGAACGATAGACCCCAAGTCGTTTTCTGCAAAATATAACCCCCTCCCATAATAAGGACTAAAACCAGTATATTCACAATTGTGCTTCCAAACGTG
The DNA here is from genome assembly GCF_003151025.1 of Lactobacillus kullabergensis. Lineage (NCBI taxonomy): Bacteria > Bacillati > Bacillota > Bacilli > Lactobacillales > Lactobacillaceae > Lactobacillus > Lactobacillus kullabergensis. The sequence continues at coordinate 1,452,132 of NZ_CP029477.1, forward strand.
CCTGAAGCGTAAACTGCTGGGAGTAAGAGTACTACATACATGATACCAATCAATAAGTCAACTATCGATATCATTATATGAATTTGCAGGCTAAATTGTTGGAAAATTAGAGCAGTGGCAATGCTTAAAATTAAAGTTATAAAGTAATAAATACAATTAAAGAAATACAAAAAATATATCTGGCTAAAACTATATTTCTTTTGGGAATAGGAAAAACACCTACAAATCTGTTCCATCCACTTACTTGGTCAGCAACCAATAGATCAGTGGGGATTGATGCTAAACCAATCGGTCCCATTATTGAGAGAAAAATCGTTCCAGACTCTCTACCAAAAATTGTCACCAAAAGTAGTACTAATATGATTAGCAATCTACTTTTTACACTTACCTTATTTAGTATAAGTTGAAAATCCTTATAAAGAAGTCCTCTCATCTATCTTTACTCCTTTTACTAAAAATAGGAATATTTCCTCTAATGAAGCATAATCTATATAATCAACACTTTCTTGTGATACATCAACTAGATATTGAGCCATGTTATCTTGGTATAGTTTATATTTGATGTTCTTCAATGGAAGGTGAGTTATTTCTGTTTTAATTGCATAATGATTAAGCAACTCACCTTGACTACCCTTTAATAAAATATTGCCATTTTCCATAAAAATAAAATAGTTAGCAACTTGTTCTAAATCACTTAAGATATGTGAAGACAATAATACCGTCATTTGATTATTATTTACATATTCTTTTAACATAGATAAGATTTCTTTCCTTACAATGGGGTCAAGCCCACTGGTTGCTTCATCAGCAATTTAGAGTCTAGGATGATGAGAAAGAGTGGCAGCAAAATTTAATTTAACAAGCATTCCTCTTGAAAAATTACTAATAGGCTTATTGGTAGGTAAATCAAACTCATCAATTAAATTGTGATAGAGTTTTTTATCCCACCTGGGATAAATTTTTTCTAGCATTTTCTCAATTTGTTTAACAGAAAAAGAGTTTGGAAAATAATTTTGCTCCAAAATTACACCTAAGTTAAGTTTTATCTGGTATTCATCTTTAGCATAATCCAAACCAAAAATTTTTACACTGCTTGTTTCACTTTTTATTTGATTTGATAGCAAATTCAAAAAAGTTGACTTACCTGACCCATTTTCACCAATTAAACCAACAATACTACCTTCATTTATTTTTAAATTGTTAATTTGTAGTTGAAAATCTGCGTACCGCTTACTTAAATTTAGCACATCTATTACTGGTTTTGTGTCCATTTTTATACCTCACTATGATTGCAACATCATATATACAACCATTAAACTACTTCAAATTAGGATTATCAAAGTCAGTAGTGCATATTGATTTTTAAAGTAATGGTGTGAATTTTGCAAGAAAATTATAAAAAAAACACCTCATGGTATAAACCATGAAGTGCTTTCAAACGCTGATATAATCGTACTGATTAACGTTTACTAAATTGTGAAGCTTTACGAGCTTTCTTAAGACCTGGTTTCTTACGTTCAACCATTCTTGGATCACGAGTCAAGAATCCCGCTTTCTTTAAAGGACCACGAAAATCAGGGTCAACTTCTAGAAGAGCGCGTGCAATTCCTAAACGAATAGCTCCGGCTTGCCCAGAGAAACCACCACCATTTACGTTAACCTTAACGTCGTATTGATTTTCAGTTTCAGTCAAAGTCAATGGTTGTTTCAAATCCTTAACTAAGTTAGGAAATGGAATGTATTGATCAATATCTTTGTTATTAGCAGTAATCTTGCCGCTACCTGGTACTAAACGAACACGCGCAACAGAATTCTTGCGCCGACCGGTACCTGCATATGCAACTTGTTGTGCCATTATTTAACCTCCTAGATTAATTTGTTAATGTCTAATTCTTCAGGCTTTTGTGCTTCATGCTTGTGATCAGCACCAGCATAAACATGCATCTTCATAAACTCTTGATGACCGAGAGTATTTTTAGGAAGCATACCCTTAACTGACAATTCAACTAATCTAACTGGATTATTAGCCAGCAAGTCTCCAGCTGGAGTGGCTTTAATACCACCACGGTAATCAGAGTGATGGTAATAAATCTTGTCAGTAGCTTTCTTACCCGTTAACTTTAGTTTAGCGGCATTAATAATAATGACGTTATCACCAGTGTCAACGTTTGGTGTATATTGAGGCTTGTTCTTACCTCTTAAAATAGTTGCTACTGCAGTTGACAGACGACCTAAAGATACATCTGTTGCGTCAATAACATACCACTTACGTTCAATTTCATTAGGTTTCGCTAATTGTGTAGTACGCAATTTAATTTCCTCCGTTTATACGTTGTTTGAAAACAATAAGATTCCGGGGCCTATCGTGGACAAACATACTTAAATATAATAAGTCTTTTTAATTAAAAAGTCAATATTAATCCCTATCAAGCCTGTACTTTTCCGGTATATTTTCATAAAAAACATGATACAAAAATAGTCCACTTGCTGGAGCAGTTTCTCTCACCTGTTCTCGATCCTTAGCAGATATTACCCGGGGAATATCATTTACAGGACGTTTACCTCTGCCAATCTCTAATAACATAGCTACTAAAATACGAACCATGTTATAAAGAAATCCTGAACAAATAAAATCAAAGATAATTTCATTATTTCTTTGATCTTTTTGTATATTTACGTAATACATCGTACGCACTTTGTTTTTTATTTGGCCACCACTAGCAGCAAAACTAGTGAAATCATGAGTACCCAGCAAATCAGCAGCTGCTTTTTTCATTTTTTCTATATCAACTGGATAAGGATAGTGTCCTGTATAGAAACGTTTAAAAGGGTCAACAAACCTATCCAGACTAACACAGTACCGGTACCACTTACCTTTTGCACTATATCTAACATGAAATTTTTCATCGACTACTGCGCAATTTTTAAATATAATATCTAGTGGCATCATTGAATTCAATGCACAAATCATTCTTTCAGGTGGAATTTGTTTACCTGGATAATCAAAATGAATTACTTGACCTAGTGCATGAACACCAGCATCTGTACGGCCTGAACCTTCGACAATCACGGTTTTGCCTTTTGTCATTTTATATAATGCTGTTTCAATTGTACCTTGCACAGTTCTTTGGTGTGGCTGATATTGAAATCCGTGAAATAGATGGCCGTCATAAGCGACTGTCATTTTATATCTTGTTGTCATCAATGTGTCCTAAATACTAATAGAAGTCCTAATAATAAAACAAAATAAAACAAATTTATAAAGTCTACATTAGACCATTTTAATACTCTAAATTTTGTTCTTCCCTTATCACCGCGATATCCGCGAGACTCCATCGCAGTTGATAAATCAATTGCTGTTTCCAAAGAATTAATAAACAGTGGCACTAAAAGTGGTGTGATTGCCTTTGCTCTAGTAACTAATCCGCCGTTATTAAAATCTGCACCACGTGAGCGCTGAGCATTCATTATTTTAAAAGTTTCATCAAATAGAGTGGGCACAAAGCGAAGTGCTATTGACATTACAAGTGCTATCTTATCTACTGGAATACGAATCAATTTAAGCGGTTTTAATAGCCATTCGATCGCATCAGCAATTTCAAGCGGCTTAGTTGTAACCGTCATTACTGTAGAGATTAAAATAATTACAGTGAAACGAATAAATATAAAAATTGCGTTAGTGATCCCATAACTTGACAAGGCAAAGATCGTCCAACGCCAGTATACAGTTCCTCCTACAGTAAAAAATAATTGTAAAAAAGAGGTAAACAAAATCAACCAAATTAATGGCTTTACTCCATCCCAGAAGATTTTGGGCTTTAGCTTTGTAGCAGCAACTGCGGCTAAACTAAAAATAGTCACTATAATATATGAAATTGGATTATTAGCCAAAAAGACAAACAAAATAAAGAGAATAGTTGCGAGTAATTTCCCTCGAGGGTCCATTCTATAGACTATCGAATCACCAGCTACATAACGACCAATTAAGATTTTACTCACGCAATCACCCCTTCAAATTATCTTCTATTTCTTTTACTAAACTATTTATATTTAATGGCATTTTTGTAAATTTATAATTAGTTAATTTAGCTGCAAACAAAGAAGCTTTAGGTTCTTCAAGGTGATGCTCTTGCAACCACTTACGATTTTTAAAAATTTCTGTAGGTGTGTCTTGCTTAATAAGTTTACCTTGTTCCATAACTAAAACATTGTCAGCATATTTAGCCACATCATCCATATTATGGGTAACTAAAATTACCGTATGCCCGTCTTTTTGGTAATCAGAAAAAAGTGCCATCATTTGTTTACGCGCTTCTGGATCAAGACCAGCTGCTGGCTCATCCAAACAAAGAATATCTGGTTCATATGCCATTACTCCAGCTATTGCCACTCTCCTCATTTGTCCACCAGAAAGTTCAAATGGTGACCTTTTGCCAATTTCTTCAGATAAGCCAACTTTTTTTAGCCAATATCTTGCACTTTCAAGAGCTTTTTCATTGTCATAACCAAAATTTTTAGGACCAAAGGCAATGTCATCTAAAACTGTATTTTCAAACAATTGCGTTTCAGGAAACTGAAAAACCAAACTTACATGTCTTCTTAAATCTTTTAAATTTTTATTTGTAGTTTCTGGTGTTATAGTTGTGCCAGCTATTTCTATTTTTCCTGTTGCAGGTTTAATAAGAGCATTAAAATGCTGCATAAGAGTCGATTTTCCACTCCCAGTATGTCCAATTATTGCATTAAAAGAACCATCTTTTAACTCAAATGAAACATTATCTAAACCCTTTTTTGCCATTGGAGTTTCGGGAGAATAAATGTAGCTTACATTTTTGAATTTAATTGACATAGATAATTAATCAACTCTTTTTCTGAATCTAAGTTATCAGGTAATTTTATTGCATCTTGCTGCAATTTTTCTTTAATTTGCTCAAAGAAGGGCACATCTAACCCTATACTTTTAAGAAGACTAACCTGACTAAAAACTGTTTTAGTACTTCCTTGTGTAATTAATTTACCATCATTCATTACTAAAACTTGATCAGCCATATTAGCTTCATCAATATCATGAGTAATAGAAATTACAGTCAAGTCATACTTATCCTTCATATCTTGAACAATTGATAATATTTGATTTCTTCCTTCAGGATCAAGCATTGAAGTAGCTTCGTCTAACACAATTATTTTGGGTTTAATAGCTAATATACCAGCAATAGCCACTCTTTGCTTTTGACCACCGGATAAATTTGCAGGCTCAGAGTTGGCATATTCACTCATTCCGACGGCTTTAATTGCTTCCGGAACTATTTTAACCATTTCTGAATGAGGAATGCCACGATTTTCTAAACCAAATGCAACATCATCAGCCACCGTTGCTCCCACGAACTGATTATCAGGATTTTGAAAGACAATGCCTACTCTATTGCGAACTTCCCAAACTGTATCGTCCGTTAGTTTTATTCCATCTACTTCGATTAAAGGGCTTCCGCTTTCATCAGGTACCAGCAAGCCATTAATTAGGCGGATAATTGTTGATTTACCACTACCATTATGACCAATAATTGAAGTCCATGAACCCCGTTTCACGTTGAAACTAATGTTATCTATAGCGGGAGCGTCTGACTCTGGATAGAAAAAACTTACATTTTTTATTTTAATAATATTATCGTTTGCCATACTCTCACCGTCCTAAAAGTCTGATTCAATTGTACCAAAAATATCAACAATTCTGAATACTGATTGGCACCTTTGCACATCAAAATTATCAGTTTCACTATTTAATATGCTTTAACCCGTTCTGAATTCAATTTTAAAAATATCTTCCTGTTTTGTGCTTAAACAAAATTAAAAGAGCAAAAAAAATCACCCATGAGGAGGGATAATATAATTATCTAAGCTAGACTAAACTTTCGTCATCATCTTAACGCTTATTCTCACTCTCACGGATAATTCTTAATAGCTATTAAGTTTGGATTATTTGAATTAAACTAATTCTAAAATAACCATTGGAGCTGCATCACCCTTACGAGCTGTAGCAAGCTTCATAATTCTGGTGTATCCACCATTTCTATCTTTGTAACGCGGTGCAATATCGCTAAAAAGCTTTTGCAAAGCTGATTTAACAACAACTGCATCTTTTTCTTCATGAATATCTGCAACCTCATCACGAACAAAGGCAGCTGCTCTTCTTCTTGCAGCCAAATCTCCACGTTTGCCTAAAGTAATCATCTTTTCGGCGGTTTTGCGAACTTCTTTAGCACGAGCTTCAGTAGTAGTAATGCGTTCCTTCATGATTAATTGAGTAGTCATTTCTCTCAGCATTGCTTTTCTATGTGCACTGTCGCGACCCAATTTACGGTATGCCATCAGTTTACCTCCTTTATTTTTTAAATTAATCTTCTTGACGCAATGATAGTCCCAAGTCAGCTAATTTATTTTTAACTTCTTCCAACGATTTACGTCCTAAGTTACGTACACGCATCATATCTGCTTCTGTTTTGTCAGTTAGTTCTTGCAGTGTATTAATACCGGCACGTTTAAGACAATTGTATGAACGAACAGAAAGATCAAGCTCTTCAATTGTCATTTCAAGCTTCTTTTCAGCTGTATCGTCCTCTTTTTCAACCATTACATCATTGAATTTAGTATTTGCATCAGCAGTTTCAAACACTTTAAAGTGTGCAACTAATATTTTTGCTGCGAAACTGAGGGCATCGTTAGGCTTGATTGAACCATCTGTCCAAATCTCTAAAGTGAGCCTGTCAAAATCGTCTCTTTTACCAACACGAGTTGATTCAACCTGGTAATTGACCTTCTTTATTGGAGAAAATAAGGAATCAACAGGAATAACACCAATTGGCATATCCTCGCTCTTGTTGTCACTTGCTGCAACATAGCCGCGACCATTTTTAACAGCAATTTGCATATGCAAGTGGCCACCATCAGCAATAGTACAAATATATTGATCAGGATTCAGAATTTGAATATCTGCGTCAGCTTTAAGATCATCGGCGGTTACAGTAGCCGGACCCTCTACGTCAATTTCAATAATCTTTTGTTCATCTGAAAAAGACTTTAATTCAAGTTTCTTAAGGTTCAGGATTATCTTAGCGACATCTTCTCTTACGCCCGGAACGGTTGAGAATTCGTGTAAGACATCATCTATTTGAACGTAAACAAGTCCTGTACCTGGGATAGATGTCAGTAAAACTCTACGTAATGAGTTACCTAAAGTAGTACCAAAGCCTCGTTCAAGTGGTTCAATAACAAATTTACCATAAGACTTTTCTTGGTCCACAACGGTAATATTTGGTTTTTCAAATTCAATCATTACTAGGCCCCTTTCAAAACGCAATGTCCTTCAATAAGAACAAAATTAAACACGACGACGTTTTGGTGGTCTAGAACCATTGTGAGGAACTGGAGTAACATCGCGAATAGCGGTGATTTCAAGTCCAGTCGCTTGTAGCGATCTAATAGCAGATTCACGGCCAGCACCAGGACCTTTAACAGAAACTTCTACATGTTTCATGCCTTGATCCATTGCACTCTTGGCTGCTGCTTCGGCTGCCATTTGTGCTGCAAATGGTGTAGACTTACGACTACCTTTAAAGCCTAATGCACCAGCTGAAGACCAAGCAATTGCATTGCCTTGAACGTCAGTAATCATGACTAAAGTATTGTTAAACGTAGAATGAATATGAGCAACGCCTTTTTCAACGTGCTTCTTCACACGGCGTTTACGTGCTGTTTTAGGCATCAATAAACCTCCTTAAAAATTTTTATTTATTTTTCTTGCTACCCTTGCGTGTACGGGCATTATTCTTGGTATTTTGACCGCGAACCGGAAGTCCTCTACGGTGACGAATACCACGGTAAGAACCAATATCAATTAACCGCTTGATGTTCATGCTTACTTCTCTACGTAAGTCACCTTCAACACGGTATTTATCAACTTCTGCACGAAGCTTCTCTTGGTCATCTGGAGTCAAATCTTTTGAACGTATGTCTTCAGAAACACCAGCATCCGCACAAATCTTTTGTGCTGTTGGTTCACCAATTCCATAAATATATGTTAATGCAACAACTATTCTTTTATCTCTTGGTAAGTCAACACCAGCAATACGTGCCATAAATTGCACCTCCTATTATCTTAACCTTGACGTTGCTTGTGCTTTGGATTTGCAGAGCAAATAACCATTACACGACCATTTCTTTTAATTATCTTACAATGTTCACACATTGGTTTAACAGATGGTCTAACCTTCATGTTTCCCTCCGTTATTACTTTATAAATCGATAAGTTATTCTACCTTTAGTTAAATCATAAGGAGAAAGTTCAACAGTAACACGGTCTCCAGGCAAAATTCGAATATAATGCATCCTAATCTTACCGGAAACATGTGCTAAAATCACAGCTCCATTTTCCAATTCAACTTTAAACATAGCATTAGGCAGGGTATCAACAACCTTACCCTTCACTTCTATGACATCATCTTTTGCCAAAGCCGTTCCTCCGCATTTAAACAGTCATACTTTGAAATTATAACACGGAAAAGTAAATATACAAATTATTGCTTTTTACTTAAAACCGCATCAACTTTCTTAAAAACTTCTTCAGGCGTCTGTTCACCATTTACAACAGCTAACAAACCTTTTTTCTCGTAAAAGTCTTTCAGCGGTGTGTTCATCTTTTCGTTTACTTCTAAACGATTTTTTACTACTTCAGGTTTGTCATCTTCACGTTGGTAAAATTCATGCCCACCACAACGATCACAAGTATCCTTAACTTTAGGCATCTTTGTAATTTTATTATATGTTGCACCACAGTTTTTACACATAAAACGTGCTGATAAACGTTTTATCAAAGTTTCTTCTTTAACTTCGAGTGAAATTACATTTGTTAATTGCTTATTCATGCGCTTAGCAATATCTTCGAAAAGTTCCGCTTGAACAATTGTCCGAGGAAAACCATCTAAAATATACCCTTCATTAATATCGGGCTGGCCTAAACGTTCTTCAACTAACTTGGCAGTAACTTCATCTGGTACCAAATTACCTTTATCAATGTAACTTTTGGCTTCAAGACCAACTTTAGTCTCATTAGCCATTGCTTCTCTAAACATATCCCCAGTTGAAATATGAGTTAGATGGTATTTGTCGACAATTTGTTCTGATACCGTACCTTTGCCAGCACCAGGCAAACCTAAAAGAAATATATTAATCATTTATCCGTTCCTATCTGATGAATCCAACGTATTCTCTCTTCATTAACAATCCGTTAATTTGACGAGATAGTTCCAAGACGACACCAATAACGATTAAAAGACTGGTACCGCCTAATCCAATTGAACTTGGTAAATCCCAAAAATTAGTAGCAAGTTGTGGCAGTAATGCTACAAGTCCTAAAAATACAGAACCTACAGTTGATAATCTAATTAAGACCTTTGATACGTAATCTTGTGTATCTTTGCCGGGCCAAACACTCGGAATGTACGCACCTTGTTTTTGCAAATTCTTAGCCAGCTTCTCAGGATTAACCTGAACAAAAGCATAGAAGAACGTAAACAAGATGATTAAAACTGTATAGATTATGACTCCCGGTGTAGTTTGCATACTAAATATGTTGGTCATTATTTTATACCATTGTTGGTCACCCTGAGATTTCTGAAAGGCCATCAAAATTGTTGCCGGTGTAATAATAAATGAACTAGCAAAAATGACTGGAATAACGCCAGAAACGTTAACCTTTAATGGCAAAAAACTTTCAGAGCCACTAATAGTTGCCCGTCTTGTGTATTGTATTGGAATCCGGCGATCTGCCTGTTCTACCCATGTAACTAATTGGGTTACGATAAGTATTGCAATGATAATCGCGATGAAGAACAAAATCCCTTGCCAACGATCACTAGCATTATTATTGATAACTCCATCTTTATAAAGTTGCCACAAGCCACGGGGTAACCGAGCTATAATACCAGCAAAAATAATTACTGAAACTCCGTTGCCTAAACCTTTATCAGTAATTTCATCACCAAGCCAAGTCAAAAGCATCGTTCCTGCTGTCATAATTATTGCAATTTCAATGTATGTTTGAGGAGTCTGATTTTTAACTAAACCCATTTGAGTTAATGCGTTAAAACCAAGTGTAATTCCCAAACTTTGAATAAAAGCAACAAATAAAGCAAGCCATCTGGTTACTTGATTAGTTTTGCGACGTCCAACCTCACCTTGTTTACCCCACTCTACCAACGTAGGTACAATATCCATCTGCAACAATTGAATAACAATTTGTGCGGTTATATAAGGGGAAACACCTAATGAGAAAATTGAATAATTATCTAGTCCACCACCAGAAACTGTATCCAGCATTGGAACTAAACCAGTTTGTGCAACTTGAGTAATCGCTTTTGCGTTGACACCTGGAACAGTAATATTCGCTCCAATTCGGTATATCAAAAGAATAAAGAGTGTAAAATAAATTTTATTTCTTATTTCTTTATCCTTAAAGGCGTTCTTCAAGGTCGAAAACATTAGATCACCTCAACAGATCCGCCAGCAGCCTCTACTGCTTTTTTAGCAGCGGCGGAAACTTTGTTAATCTTTACGTTTAACTTAACTTTTAACTCACCTTCAGCAAGCAATTTAACGCCTGATAATTCTTTCTTTACCAAACCTTTTTCCTTGAGATTGGCAACAGTAACTTCGCTGCCCTCCTCATACTTGTTCAAGTCATCTAAGTTAATGATTGCATACTCTTTGCGGTTAACGTTCTTAAATCCACGTTTTGGCATGGTTCTGAATAATGGCATTTGACCACCTTCAAAACCTAGACGGGTATGACCGCCTTGACGAGACAATTGTCCCTTTTGGCCACGTCCAGAAGTTTTTCCAAAACCACTTGAAGTACCACGACCAACACGTTTTCTTGTATTGCGTGACCCCTCAGCAGCATGTAATTCATGAAGCTTCATTAATTTGGCACCTCCTCAATTAACTATTTATTAATTTCTTCAACTGAAATCAGGTGGGCGATTTTCATTAATGCCCCACGAGTTGCAGCATTGTCTGGTAAAGTAGCTGTACTATTAATCCTACCTAAACCAAGAGCTTTCACAACTTTTCTTTGGTCAGGCAGACGGTGTGCAGCACTTCTAATTAAAGTAACTTTTAATTCAGTCATTTATCCAGTCTCCCTAATCTAGTTCAGCGTGACGAAGCTTTTCAACATCTTCACTTGTTCTAAGTTTCTTCAATCCATCTATTGTCGCACGAACAACATTAATAGGAGTATTAGAACCAAGTGATTTAGAAGTAACATCCGCAATACCGGCCATATCCATAACGATACGAACGGCACCACCAGCAGCAACACCTGAACCAGCTGGAGCAGGTTTGATCATAATACTGCCTGAGCCATAATGACCGATTACTTCATGAGGAATAGTAGTACCAACCTTAGGAACCTTGATCATATTCTTTTTACCAGCTTCAACGGCCTTACGGATTGCTTCTGGAACTTCTTGAGCTTTACCAGTACCAAAGCCTACACGACCTTTTTTGTCGCCAACAATTACCAGAGCAGCAAATCTCATTCGTTGACCACCTTTGACAACCTTGGTGACACGATTAATTGCTACTAACTGATCTTCAATGTCGTCTTTATTTCTGCGATTATTGCGAGAATCGTTGCGGTTTGCCATGTATTTATCTCCTTTCCTAGAACTCTAATCCGTTTTCACGAGCGGCGTCTGCCAATGCTGAAATACGGCCGTGGTATAAATAACCACTTCTATCAAACACTACGCTAGTAATGTTTTTAGCTTTGGCTGCTTCGGCAATACCTTTACCAACAGCTTGAGCTTGTTCTACTTTAGTTTGATCCTTTGATACAGAATCGTCTAAAGTTGAGGCACTTGCTAGCGTTACACCCGCTACGTCATCAATTAATTGAGCGTAGATGTTTTTGTTTGAACGGAAAACGCTTAAGCGTGGGCGCTCAGCAGTACCAGAAATTTTGCTACGAATACGTTTATGACGCTTTAAGCGCAATTTGTTCTTATCTGGTTTTGAAATCACAATTTCACCTCAAAAATTTATTTACTATTTACCAGTTTTACCTTCCTTACGACGTACATATTCATCAGTATAACGAATACCCTTACCTTTATAAGGCTCTGGTGGACGTACATCGCGAATTTCAGCAGCAAATTGTCCAACATTTTGCTTAGAAATTCCTTCTACTTCAATATCAGTTGCTGAAGTAGCTTTTACTGACACACCTTCTGGTGCAGTCATTACAACTGGGTGAGAATAACCGACATTCAAAGTCAATTTGTTACCTTGTGCTGTAGCACGATAACCAACACCAATTAATTTTAAAGTTTTCTTGTAACCATCAACTACACCTTCAACCATTGAAGCAAGATTGGCTCTTTCAGTTCCATGAAGTGCTTTATCACTTTCACTTGAACGAGAAAAGTTGATTTTGCCATTTTCTTGTTTAAATGTGATTTTTGGATCAAAATATCTGGTTAGTTCACCCTTAGGTCCTTTAACAGTGATATTGTCACCTTTCTTAGTAACAGTGACACTATCAGGGACTTCAATTGTTTTTAAACCGATACGGCTCATTGATTGCTCTCCTTTCTGTCAGAATTACCATACATAGGCGATAACTTCGCCACCAACATCTTTTTGTCTTGCTTCTTTGTCAGTTATCACACCTGCAGAAGTAGAGACGATGGCGATACCTAAACCATTAAGTACTTTAGGTAGGTTTTCAGCGCTAACATAATTTCTAAGACCTGGCTTAGAAATTCTCTTTAAACCCGAAATGACACGTTCTCCATCAGGACCATATTTCAAGAAAATCTTAATCATACCCTGTTTATTGTCATCGGTAACTTCGTAATCACGGATGAAGCCTTCGCGTTTCAAAATTTCTGAAATAGATTTTTTAATGTTTGATGCAGGAACTTCAACAGAATTATGTTTTGCCATGTTGGCATTTCTAATTCTAGTCAAGTAGTCTGCGATCGGATCTGTCATGACCATTTATGCTATCCTCCAATCCGTATTACCAACTAGCCTTTTTCAGGCCTGGGATTTGACCTTTGTGAGCTAAATCTTTCAAGCAAATACGGCATAAGCCAAACTTACGATAGACGGAGCGTGGACGACCACATCTTTCGCAACGCGTATATTCACGTGAAGAAAATTTAGCAGGACGATGATTTCTAATTTTTTGTGATGTCTTAGCCATTAATGTCCTCCATTATTTTGCAAACGGCATACCAAATTGACCTAGAAGCTCGCGAGCTTCTTCATCTGTATTGGCAGTAGTAACGATAACAACATCTAAACCCCTAGTTCTATTAACTTTATCAAAGTCAATTTCTGGGAAAATCAATTGTTCCTTAATACCTAAAGTGTAGTTACCACGACCATCAAATGAACGGCTGGATACACCACGGAAGTCGCGAACACGAGGAAGTGAAACACTGATTAACTTATATAAGAAATCGTACATTCTATCTCCTCTAAGTGTTACCTTAGCTCCGATAGACATACCCTCACGCAAGCGGAAATTAGCAATTGACTTTTTGGCTTTGGTAACCAGTGGTTTTTGCCCTGAGATCAAAGTCAATTCCTCTACAGCTTCGTCTAAGTTTTTAGCATTAGAAACAGCGTCTCCAACACCCATGTTCAAAACTATTTTTTCAATCTTTGGCACTTGCATAACTGAGCTGTAATCAAACTTTTCTTGCAATGCAGGAACAATTTTTTCTTTATATTCTTGAGCTAAATAATTTGCCATTTGTGTCCTCCCTTCTACTTCTTAGTTTCTTCTTTTTTGTCATTGGTTTTGCCTTCTGACTTAGCAATGACCTTAACATTTGATGCATGGATTGAACCCTCAGATTCAACTACACCACCATTAGCATTAGTCTGAGAAGGTTTTTGATGCTTCTTGATCTTATTAACGCCTTTAACAACTACACGGTTTTTCTTAACGTTAACAGATAAAACAATACCTTCTTTACCTTTGTCTTTTCCGGTAATAACTTTTACTTTGTCACCAGTTTTAACAAACATCAGTGCACCTCACTTATTATATGACTTCAGGAGCAAGAGAGACGATTTTCATAAAGTCGTGCTCACGTAGCTCACGTGCAACAGGCCCAAAGATACGAGTACCGCGTGGACTCTTATCTGTATTGATAACTACACCAGCATTTTCATCAAATTTGATGTATGATCCATCTTCACGACGTGCGCCTGATTTTGTTCTAACAATGACAGCCTTGACAACGTCACCTTTTTTGACAACGCCACCTGGTGTTGCTTGTTTAACAGTTGCAACAACAATATCACCAATGTTACCAGTCTTACGTCTTGATCCACCTAAGACTCTAATAACTAAAAGTTCTCTGGCACCTGAGTTATCAGCAACCTTCAAACGGGATTCATTTTGAATCACTATATAATCCTCCCCTCACTAAATCCGCAAAATTAAACAGATTTTTTAACAATTTTAACTAAACGAAAGCGCTTTGTACGAGATAATGGACGAGTTTCCATGATACGAACAGTATCGCCAACTTTAGCTTCATTTTTATCATCTTGTGCGTAATATTTCTTTGAATATCTAATACGCTTTTTGTAAACAGGGTGGTTCTTATAAGTATCAACAACTACTGTGATAGTCTTGTCATTCTTATCAGAAATTACTTGGCCTTGATATACGTGACGATGATTTCTTTCGATTGATTCGCTCAAGTTAATAACTCCCTTCCACTAATCTTTTTCCAATGCTTTTTCGCTAAGAATTGTTTTAATTCTAGCAATATTTTTACGAACTTTGCCTAGGCGAGCGGTATTTTCTAATTGACCCGTTGCTTGTTGAAAACGCAAATTAAAGAGTTCTTCTTTATATTGCTTTTCCTTATCTAACATTTGATCAGTGGTTAATGCTCTGATATCTTTAGCCTTCATTAGAATTGCCACCTACTTCCGAACTTTTAGTCACAAATTTACATTTAATTGGTAGCTTCGTTGCAGCAAGTCTTAGTGCTTCACGAGCTGTTGCTTCATTAACGCCACCGATTTCAAACATAATCTTTTCTCTCTTGACTACAGCTACCCAGCCTGCAGGTGCACCTTTACCAGAACCCATACGTACACCAACACCTTTAGCAGTGTATGACTTTTGAGGGAAAATTCTAATCCAAACCTTACCACCACGTTTCATGTAACGAGTCATCGCAACACGAGCAGCTTCGATTTGTTGTGTAGTAATCCAGTGCGATTCAAGGGCTTGTAAACCATATTCACCAAAAGCAATGGTTTTACCACCCTTAGCAGCACCCCGCATCTTACCACGAAACTCACGACGGTGTTTTACCCTTTTTGGTACTAGAGGCATTATTTGTTTCCTCCCTTCGCAGCTTTTTCGGGCTTCTTACTTTTAGAAGGTAAGATTTCACCCCGGTTAATCCATACTTGAACACCAATTTCACCATATGTAGTGTAGGCATTTACCCAAGCATAATCAATATCTGCTCTTAAAGTTTGTAATGGAACACGACCTTCTGTGTGCCATTCTCTTCTTGCCATGTCAGCGCCGTTCAAACGACCAGATGTTTGTACTCTGATTCCCTTGGCACCGGCACGCATAGTTCTTTGAGTAGCTTGACGAGTAGCACGTCTAAAAGCGATACGAGCTTCAAGTTGACTAGCGATACTTTCAGCTACTAATTTGGCATCAAGATCAGGTTTCTTGATTTCAACAATATTAACGTGGACTTGTTTCTTAGTCAAAGCATTTAATTCTTTTCTCAATGCTTCAACTTCAGAACCACCTTTACCAATTACCATACCTGGTTTAGAAGTATTGATTGATACGTTGATCCTATTAGCTGCACGTTCAATTTCAACAGTAGAAACAGAGGCATTCTTTAACTTCTTATCAATGAATTTTCTGATGCGAAGGTCTTCATTTAAGGTTTCTTTATATCCTCTGTCAGCATACCATTTAGATTCCCAGTCACGAATTACGCCGAGACGAAAACCATTTGGGTTAATTTTCTGACCCATTAATATACCTCCCTTAATCGTTCTTTTCTGACACTACTACAACTACATGACTAGTTCTCTTATTAATAGGAGAAGCCATACCTTTGGCACGTGGTCTAAATCTCTTTAAAGTTGCTCCTTCATTTACGTATGCTTCAGATACATAAAGATTGGCACTTTCAAGATCGTAATTGTGTTCTGCATTTGCAATTGCTGAGCGTAAAACTTTTTCAACGATTGGGGAAGCAGCTCTAGGTGTGAATTGCAAGATTGCCAATGCTTCAGCAACGTCTTTGCCACGAATCAAATCAACAACTAAACGTGCTTTTCTTGGAGCAATACGAACTGTTCTTGCTTCCGCCCTAGCTGAACTAACTTGTTCTGCCATTTAAGTGTTTCTCCTTTCTTTATTTTGCAGTAGCCTTGTCGTCAGATGTCTTATGTCCACGAAAAGTTCTCGTTGGAACAAATTCACCTAACTTATGACCAACCATATCCTCAGTAATATATACTGGAACATGCTTTCTACCATCGTAAACAGCTATAGTCAAACCAACAAAAGAAGGAAAAATAGTTGAACGACGTGACCAAGTTTTAATAACCTGTTTTTTATCTGTATCTGCTTGTGCATCAACTTTCTTTAATAAGGATGCATCAGCAAAAGGCCCTTTTTTAATACTACGGCTCATTAAATTACCCTCCTTCTATTATTTGCTACCTTTACGGTGACGAACAATTAGCTTCTCACTGGCTCTCTTACTATTTCTAGTCTTGATACCACGAGCTTTCTTGCCCCATGGAGTCATTGGTTGTGGACGACCTACAGGAGCTTTACCTTCACCACCACCATGTGGGTGATCGTTAGGGTTCATTACAGAACCACGAGATTGCGGACGTCTGCCTAACCAGCGACTACGGCCAGCTTTACCTAATTGAATTAACGAATGTTGTTCATTACCAACAACACCAATAGTTGCACGACAAACTGATAAAATTTTACGAACTTCACCACTCTGTAATTTAACTAAAGTGTACTTACCATCATTACCCAAAACTTGAGCACTGGCTCCAGCACTTCTAACAAGCTGACCACCTTTACCAGGACTTAATTCAATATTGTGAATTGATGTACCAGTTGGAATATTCTTTAATGGCAAAGCGTTTCCTGGCTTAATATCTGCATTAGCGCCAGATTCAACCACATCACCAACTGTTAAACCTTTAGGTGCTAAGATATAAGCCTTAATACCATCAGTATAGTGAAGAAGCGCAATGTTAGCAGTTCTGTTTGGATCGTATTCGATTGCTTTAACTACAGCTTTAGCGTTATCTTTATTGCGTTTAAAATCGATGATACGGTACTTTTGCTTATGTCCACCACCACGGTGTCTGCTAGTAATATGACCATAAGAGTTACGACCTGCAGTGTGTGATTGTGACTCAAGTAAAGTACGCTCTGGCTTGCTCTTAGTAATTTCAGCAAAGTCAGAAGTAGTCATATTACGGCGACCATTTGTGGTTGGCTTATAAATTTTAATAGCCAATTGACTGACCTCCTATTACTTATTTTCTTCTTTATTATCGTTATCGTCTTTGAAAATTTTGATGTCATTTGAATCTTCAGTTAAGGTGACGATTGCTTTACGTGTCCGAGCAGTTTTACCTGAATAACGACCAACACGCTTATCCTTACCACGAACATTCATGATATTAACTTTTTTGACCTTAACATCAAAAATTTCTTCAACAGCATCACGAACTTGAGTCTTGGTTGCAGTTAAAAGCACGTTGAAAGTGTATTTCTTATCATCCATTAAGTTCGTTGACTTTTCAGTAATGACAGGTCTTAAAATGATATCGTGTGCACTCATTTCGTCGAAGCCCCCTCAACATTCTTTTCTATCTTTTCAATAGCTTCTTTTGTCAAGATTAATTTGTCATAGTTGACAACATCTTCTACATTCAAGCCATTTGCAGTGATAACCTTAACGTTTGGCAAATTCCTAGCTGAGTATTGAATATTTTTATCTTCAGAAACAACTAAAACTTTACCTTCAACCTTTAAGTCGTCCAAGATTGACTTAAACTCTTTTGTTTTAGGAGCTGACATAGTCAATTGATCTAAAACAATCAAATCTTTATCAATCAATTTTTGGGAAAGAACAGACTTGATAGCCAAGCGCCGTTGCTTTCTTGGCATTGAGTATGCATAAGAACGTGGAGTTGGTCCAAAAACAACACCACCGCCGCGCCATTGTGGTGAACGGATAGACCCTTGACGAGCACGTCCAGTACCCTTTTGTTTCCAAGGCTTCTTACCACCACCGCGAACAGCAGATCTATTTTTAACCTTCGAGGTTCCTTGACGTCTGCCAGCTCTTTGTCTGATAATTGCGTCAAAAACTACGCTTTCATTTGGTTTAATACCAAATACTTCATCATTTAAAGTAACTTCACCAGCATCTTTGCCTTTTTGATCAATAACTTTTAAATTAGCCATTCTAGTCCTCCTTCCTATTTATTATTTTTTACAGCAGATCTAACAGTAAGCAATGAATTCTTAGCGCCAGGAACGTTGCCTTTAATTAACAAAACATTCTTATCTGTTACAACTTTTTCAATTACTAAGTTTTCAATGGTAACTTTCTTCATTCCCATGTGACCTGGCAGACGTTTGCCTTTAGGCACACGGTTAATGATTGAACCCATTGAACCAGGAATTCTATGGTACCTTGAACCGTGAGTTTCTGGTCCACGTGATTGGCCCCAACGTTTAATGTTACCTTGGTATCCATGACCTCTTGTAGTACCAGTGACGTCAACTACGTCACCTTCCTTAAATGTGTCCACAGTAACTTCTGAGCCGACTTCATAGTCCTTAAGCTCAACTCCGCGGATTTCACGTATGAAGCGCTTAGGCGAAGTCTTTGCTTTTGCAGCATGACCTTTTTCTGGTTTGTTGCTCAAAACTTCACGCTTATCTTGATATCCTAATTGAACTGCTTCGTAGCCGTCTGATTCAACTGTCTTAACTTGCATAACTACGTTAGGCGTTGCTTCAACAACTGTTACAGGCACGAGGATACCATCTTTAGTGAAGATTTGGGTCATACCAACTTTTCTTCCTAAGATTCCTTTGGTCATGATTACACCTCTTTCTTTTTAAAATTAAAGTTTAATTTCGATGTCAACACCACTTGGTAAATCAAGCTTCATTAAAGAGTCAACAGTTTTAGGTGTTGGATTTAAAATATCGATTAAACGCTTATGCGTACGAATTTCAAATTGTTCACGTGAGTCCTTGTTCATGTGTGGTGAACGCAAAACAGTGAACAATACCCTTTCTGTTGGCAATGGAACTGGACCTGAAATTTCAGCTCCAGTTCTCTTTGCAGTAGCTACAATTTTAGCAGCTGATTCATCGAGAATACCATGTTCGTATGACTTAAGTCTGATACGAATTGATTGACTTGCCATTAAATTACCTCCTCAACGTCTTCTTTAAAAGATGACTAGCTTCCACAAAAATTACCGACACAACCTCTGTGGCAATGCAGCCTGGTGTGCCGCAACCTTTTGTATCAATGCTTTACAACAAAATGTGCTTTAAGGCAGACTATGCCCTAGACACACAAAAAATAGTATAACCGTTTTAAGCTTAATTATCAAGGATTAAAGGAACTTTTTTCATCTTTTAGAATAGAAAAATACAATTTTTATACTTTTTTAAATAAAATCCTTAATTTTATGTTTAAGAAGTCTACTACAAACAGAAAAATTCTCAAATAATTTATTCAGAAACGAAATTTTTGATAAAAAAAGAGCCACTGGCTTTACCAATAGCTCGATTTTTATAGTTAATAACTTGTTTTTATATTATTAATTATTGAAAATTATTCAGCGTTACCGCCACGTTTTTTGATGATATCCTCTTGAATAGACTTAGGAGTTGGTGAGTAATGATCAAAGACCATCGTAAATGTACCACGGCCTTGAGTTGAAGAACGTAAGGTGGTAGCATAACCAAACATTTCTGCCAGAGGAACCATTGAATTCAACACTTTAGCGCCGGCACGATCTTGCATGTTATCCATTGTACCACGACGAGCAGTAATTGAACCCATTACGTCACCTAAGTAATCTTCAGGTGTGATAACTTGAACCTTCATAATAGGTTCAAGGATAACTGCACCAGCCTTAGGTGCAGCATTTCTCAATGCCAATGATGCAGCAACTTTGAAGGCAGCTTCAGAAGAGTCGACTTCGTGGTAACTACCGTCATAAAGTTTAGCTTTTACATCAATCAGTGGGTAACCTGCCAAGATGCCGTTCTTCATAGATTCTTGCAAACCAGCATCAACAGCAGGGATAAATTCACGAGGAACAACACCACCAACAATGGCGTCTTCAAATTCGTAACCTTTTCCTCTTTCATTTGGTGTAAATTCAATCCAAACGTCACCATATTGACCTTTACCACCTGATTGACGCACAAATTTACCTTGTGCTTTAGCAGGCTTAGTGAAGGTTTCACGGTAAGCAACTTGTGGTTCACCAATCTTAGCTTCAACGTGGAATTCACGCTTCATACGTTCAACCATGATTTGCAGGTGTAATTCACCCATTCCGGAAATCAAAGTTTGACCTGTTTCAGCGTTTGTTTCTGCTCTAAAGGTTGGATCCTCTTCAGTTAATTTTTGCAAAGCAACATCAAGTTTGTCACGGTCAGCTTTTGATTCTGGCTCAATTGAAACTTGAATAACCGGATCTGGAACTTCCAAACTTTCCAAAATTAATGGGTGATCAGGATCAGTTAATGAATCACCGGTAGTAGTATTCTTTAAACCGATAGCACCAGCAATATCACCGGAGAATACTTCAGAAATTTCACTTCGTGAGTTAGCATGCATTTGCAACAAACGACCAACACGTTCACGACTATTCTTAGAAGCATTCAAAACATATGAACCTGATTCAAGTGAACCAGTGTAAACACGAATATATGTCAAACGACCAACAAATGGATCAGTAGCAATCTTAAACGCCAAAGCGGAAAATGGCTTTTCATCTCCAGCAACTAATTCAACTTCTTCACCAGTTTTTGGATCATGAGCAACATAAGGCTTAACATCTAACGGAGATGGTAAGTAATCAACAACACCATCAAGCATCATCTGTACACCCTTGTTCTTAAAAGCTGAGCCTGCAAATACAGGGAAAATCTTCAAGTCCAATGTAGCTTTACGAATAGCAGCTTTTAATTCATCAACGGAAATCTCATCACCATTAAGGTATTTTTCCATGATATCATCATCAACATCAGCTACTTGTTCAATTAATTCGGAGCGACGTTTTTCAGCTTCTTCTTTGTATTCATCAGGAACAGGAATAGTATCCCATTTGGAGCCAAGCTTATCTTCATCATAAACATCAGCTACCATGTCAAGTAAGTCAATAACACCTTCAAAGCTTTCGGCAGAACCAATTGGCATTTGCACAGCTAGAGCATTGGCATTTAAACGTTCGTGCAAAGACTTAACAGATTTGTCAAAGTCTGCTCCAATCTTATCCATTTTGTTTACAAAAACAATTCGAGGAACACCGTAAGTTTCAGCCTGGCGCCAAACATTTTCAGTTTGAGGTTCCACACCAGCTTGAGCGTCAAGAACAGTTACGGCACCATCAAGAACACGCAAGGAACGTTCAACTTCGATAGTGAAGTCAACGTGTCCAGGGGTATCGATAATGTTAATTCTGTAATCTTTCCATTGTGCAGTAGTAGCTGCAGAAGTAATAGTGATACCACGTTCTTTTTCTTCATCCATCCAGTCCATTTGTGAATCACCCTCATGGGTTTCACCAATTTTATGGATCTTACCAGTGTAATAAAGAATACGCTCTGTTGTGGTAGTCTTACCCGCATCAATGTGGGCCATAATACCAATGTTACGTGTTTTTTCTAATGGAAATTCACGCTTATTAGCCATAGATTTTTTCCTTTCCCTAAAAAATTAGAAACGATAGTGTGCAAATGCACGGTTAGCTTCAGCCATACGGTGAACATCTTCACGCTTTTTAACAGCTGAGCCAGTATTGTTTGAAGCATCAATAATTTCGTTAGCCAAGCGTTCATCCATAGTATGTTCATTACGTAAACGAGCGTAAGAAACTAACCATCTTAAACCTAAAGTAGTTCTTCTTTCAGGACGAACTTCAACTGGAATCTGATAGTTTGAACCACCAATACGGCGAGCTCTAACTTCCAAAACAGGCATAATATTATTCATAGCTTCTTCAAAAACATCAAGTGGCTCTTTGCCGGTCTTTTCTTTAACAATGTCAAAAGCATCATAAAGAATGGATGAAGCCTTAGCTCTTTTACCATCGATCATTAAGTGGTTGATCAACTTAGTTACAAGCTTTGAATTATATACTGGATCCGCTAAAATATCTCTTTTAGCTACATGTCCTTTTCTAGGCATTATTTAACTCCTCCTTAATCTTTCTTGGCACCGTATTTGGAACGTCCTTGCTTTCTGCCTTCAACACCAGCAGTATCAAGAGCACCACGAATAATATGGTAACGAACACCAGGAAGGTCCTTTACACGACCACCACGAATTAACACAACAGAGTGTTCCTGTAAATTATGACCTTCACCTGGAATATAAGCAGTTACTTCAATCAGGTTAGAAAGACGAACACGAGCATACTTCCGCAAAGCTGAGTTTGGCTTCTTTGGTGTCATAGTGCCGACACGAGTTGCGACTCCACGCATTTGGGGCGCTGGGTTAGCTACTAATTCTTTCTTCATACTGTTGTAGCCATAGCTTAAAGCTGGTGACTTTGATTTAGTCGTCTTAGTATGACGGCCTTTTCTTACCAATTGGTTAATGGTTGGCATTAAATTTTCCTCCTAAAAAAATTCATTATTTTGTTCACACATCCAGGAGTTTCTTTTTTAAGTCCCAGATAATCATCAAAATACACATTGACTATTGTACTCGCTTGTCGCAAAAAAGCAAATTATTTTTATTAATTGAAAAGCAGATGATATTTTTTGCGTATTTGATTTAAGCGAGGTAAACAATATGAAATGGATTTTTGGAATCAGCAATTTTTTGATTGGTACATGTCTAGCTTCTCATGCATGTGTAATTATCGAAAGACTCGGCAAAGAAGACTTTATCTTCAGTCGCTCAAAATGCACTAATTGTAATCAACAGCTGTGCTTGTTAGATGAAATACCTTTAATTTCCTATTTAATACTTAAAGGTCGTTGCCGTTATTGTAAAATTCACATCCCCTGTGAATATTTTTTAACAGAATTTTTAGGCGGTTTCGCTTTTTATAAAATTGATTTTAGCAGCATACATGATATTTGTACGGCGATTGTTTTGTTTAGTCTTCTACTAGCTGCTATCAGCGATTATCAGGTTCAGGAATTCGATATTACACTGGTACTGCCTGCACTTGTTATTTCGCTTCAACATATAATGAATAATTTTTATAGAATTAGCACTACTGATCTCATAGAATTTTTACCTATTTTTTTGTTTTTTCTTTTTGAGACAGTTAGAAAAAAATGTGGTAGTGGAGACTTAATAGTCTATCTAATCTTATCTTTCTACTTTAACTCCAAATTCGCCAATTTAACTTTTTTAACTGCTTCAATAGCTCTGCTTATTGTTTTTTTGGGCAGTAAAATGAGCAAAAAGGAGCCTGTTGCATTTATTCCTTTTATTTATATTGGATTAATCATTCAACTTTTGTGCAAATAAAAAGCTGGGATCCATATAAAATGAGATAGCAGCTTTAATAAACTAGTAAAAATAATTTTTTCACGTAAGTATTAGTTATATCTTGCCATCAGGTTTTGAAAACTAGGCAGCAGTACTATGGCTATAACAACTCCGACTACTCCTTGAATTGTATTAGTAAAAAGACTGGCAAGTCCTGCAGCCCAAGTATAAAGAATTGTATTAGTGATAAAATAGCCACCTACCATAAAGAATACTCCTATAGCTCCGGCGATAGCACCTTTGACTAATTGGTTTTTAAAATTCCAGTATTTAAAGACTAAACCAACAAAAAAACCTTCTAAACCATGGACAACAAGAGAAAATAACATAAACTGCCCATATCCACCAAGAAGATCAAGTAAAAATCCAGAAAGTCCTCCAACTATACCCCCGGCCACTGGACCGAATAAAAGCGCCACTATATAAATAATCGCATCGCATAAATTAATATTTCCATGAGTCAGGGGCATAGGAATAATAAAAATTCGACTAACCACGACATTAATCGCTGTTAGTAATGCCAATAATACAAGTCTTTTTAAAGAAAAATCATTTGCTCTCAACTTCTACATCCCCCTCTTGATTTTGTCTGATTATAACATTTTTTAATTAAAATATCACCAATAGTTCATAAAATTCCAAACAAACAAAAAACTGTCCCGCTAGTAATTTCTAACAGAACAGTTTTTTAATTAAATTAGATTAGATTATGATTCCTTAGCTTGGTCTGCTTCCTTCATCTTTTTTTCAATATCAGCAATTGAATAAACAGATTTAGGTTTCTTTACATCTGACTCAGGTTCCATATCACGATAAATCGGAAGACCAGTACCAGCTGGAATTATCTTACCAATAATAACATTTTCTTTTAATCCAAGTAGCGGATCATTCTTTCCTCTGATAGAAGCATCAGTTAGAACACGAGTTGTTTCCTGGAAGGAAGCGGCTGACAAGAAACTGTTGGTTTCAAGAGCGGCTTTAGTAATACCCAAAATTACACTTTGTGCGGTTGCAGGAATACCACCAGAAATAATTACAGCCTTGTTACGTTCCTTAAACTGATTGATATCCATTACCTCACCAGGTAAAAGATCAGTTTCTCCAGGATCGAGCACACGAACTTTTTGCAACATTTGTCTAGTTAATACTTCAACGTGCTTATCTGAAATATCAACACCTTGCATCCTGTATGCTTTTTGGACTTCGACCAAAATATACTCTTCAGTAGTTAATGTATCAGTAACCTGAATTAATTCTTTCGGATCAATAGATCCAAGAGTCAACTTGTCACCGCGATGAACTTCGTCACCCTCAGCAACAGCTACCGAAGCAGTATAAGGCACGCTGTAACTTCTAGTATCGATCCTACCCTTAACAGTAATTTCACGAGTATGTTCAGCAGGATTTTCCTGAATTGAATCAATTACTCCATCTACTTCAGAAATTATCGCACGACCCTTAGGATTACGAGCTTCAAACAATTCCTGCACACGAGGAAGACCTTGCGTAATATCTTCAGCACCTGCAACACCACCATTGTGGAAAGTACGTAAAGTAAGCTGAGTACCAGGTTCACCGATAGATTGAGCAGCAACTGTACCAACTGCTTCACCAACTTCGACTTCTTCTCCAGTGGCAAGGTTCATACCGTAACACTTGCGACAAACACCATGTGGTGTATCACAAGTTAGGATCGAACGGATCTTCACGTTAGTTACACCAGCATCACAAATCTGATGTGCTAAGTTTTCATCCATCATGACATTGCGACCAACAATTGTCGCACCAGTCTTTGGATCCTTCACTGTTTCGGCAGTAAAGCGGCCAAGTAAACGATCATAGAGCGGTTCAATTAATTCGTCACCCTCCATAATTGCATGAACATTAATGCCACGGTCAGTCCCACAGTCATCATCACGAATAATAACATCCTGTGCAACATCTACTAGACGACGAGTCAAGTAGCCAGACTGAGCAGTCTTCAAGGCGGTATCGGTCATTCCCTTACGAGCACCATGAGTAGACATGAATAATTCTAGAACTGACAAACCTTCCTTAAAGTTAGAAGTAACTGGAATTTCGAACAACCCACCGTTTGGTGTAGCCATCAATCCACGCATACCGGCAAGCTGTGTAAAGTTGGAAATGTTACCACGAGCTCCTGAATCGGCCATGATAGTAATAGGATTACGTGGGTCATAAATCTGGGCAATTTCATCTTGAACTTGATCTTTACAATCATTCCAAATGCTAATTACCCGGTCGTGTCTCTCATCTTCAGTGATTAAACCACGTCTAAACTGTTTAGACACAATATCTACTTGTTTATGGGCTTTAGCAACCTTTTCATCTTTATCTTGGATTTCAGGAACATCGGTCATGCCGATTGTAATACCAGAAGTAGTTGAACTGGTATAACCTAAAGTCTTTAAGTCATCAAGATATTCAGATGTTCTTTGAACCTTATAATATTTATAAATTGTAGCAATTGAATCAGACAGGAATGATTTCTTAAACGGTGTAGAAATCAAATCACTTGCAACACTATCAATTTTTTCATGGATATCTTCGCCCGGTTCCAAGAAATACTTGGAAGCAAGTGGGTTATTTAAATTTTCTTCAGTTGGCTCATTAACATAGAAATAGTCATCTGGGAAAATCTGATTGAAAATGATTCGACCATAAGTAGTGACAAAAATACCATGTTCATATCCTTTTGGCCATGCCTTTTCTGGCATCGAATCAGCTGACATCCCAATAATGGTGTGATAATGAATGTCACCATTATTATATGCAACGGTTGCTTCATCAGGTGAGTTGAAAATCATTCCTTCACCTTCACGGCCCTTTTCAGCTTGAGTTAACCAATAATTACCCAAAACTATATCTTGAGATGGAGTAACAATTGGCTTACCGTCCTTAGGAGCCAAAATATGGTGAGCAGCCAGCATTAGCATCCGTGATTCAGCAACAGCTTCGTCAGATAGTGGCACGTGGATAGCCATCTGATCACCATCAAAGTCGGCATTGTAAGCCTCACAGGCAAGAGGGTGCAGACGAATTGATTTGCCCGGCACTAAAACAGGTTCAAAAGCTTGGATACTCAAACGGTGTAAAGTAGGAGCCCGGTTTAATAATACCGTTCTTTCCTTAATCACGTCTTCAAGTACATCCCAGACATCATCATCTTCACGATCAATTTTACGCTTAGCACTCTTAATATTTGTAGCAATCTTGCGTTTAACTAATTCGTGCATTACAAATGGTTTGAACAATTCTAGAGCCATCGGGCGAGGAACACCACATTGATAGAACTTAAGCTTTGGTGAAACATCAATAACTGAACGACCTGAATAGTCAACACGCTTACCTAATAAGTTTTGACGGAAACGTCCCTGCTTACCCTTAAGCATGTGTGATAAAGATTTAAGTGGACGATTACCTGGTCCAACCACAGAACGACCACGACGACCATTATCAATCAATGCATCAACGGCTTCTTGCAACATACGTTTTTCATTTTGCACAATAATATTAGGAGCATTTAAGTCAAGTAATCTCTTTAACCTGTTGTTACGGTTGATAACACGACGGTATAAGTCATTTAAATCAGAAGTTGCAAACCGACCACCTTCTAGTTGGACCATTGGTCTTAAATCTGGTGGTATAACCGGAACAGCATCAATAACCATCCATTCAGGCTTGTTACCAGAATCTTTAAAGGCGTCAAGAATATCAAGACGTCTGATTGCTCTAGTCCGTTTTTGACCGGTTGCAGTTTCCAATTCTTTCTTTAAATCGGTAACTTCTTTATTCAAATCAACCTTACGGAGTAAATCACGAATTGCTTCTGCACCCATTTTTGCGGTAAAACGATTGCCATATTTTGCCTTTTGTTCACGGTACTCAGCTTCCGTCAAAAGTTGTTTAAATTCAAGGTCAGTGTCGCCTGGATCAATTACAATATAAGCCGCAAAATAGATAACTTCTTCGAGAAGTCTGGGAGAAATATCCAAAATAAGTCCCATTCTTGATGGAATACCTTTAAAGTACCAAATATGAGTAACTGGGGCAGCCAATTCAATATGACCCATTCGCTCCCTTCTAACTTTAGAGGAGGTAACTTCAACACCACAGCGATCACAAACGATGCCACGGTATCTCACACCCTTATATTTACCACATGCACATGACCAATCTTTAGTCGGTCCAAAAATTCTTTCATCGAACAAACCGTCTTTTTCTGGCTTTAAAGTACGGTAATTAATAGTTTCTGGTTTTTTGACTTCACCATATGACCAGCTACGAATTTTATTCGGAGAGGCAAGACCAATTTGCATGCTTTCAAATTTATTTACATCGATCAAAAGTTTAACCTCCTACTTATTGAGAAATCTTATTATCATCGTCTGATTGATCTACAGGTACATTAGATTGCTCTGTCTCCGTTTCATCATCTTCGGAATCAGCGGTTTCTTCGGCTAACTTCTTCCGTTGTTGCTCTTCCGCCATCTTGGACAATGTGTCTATGTTCAAATGCTCATTTGAATCATCATCCATATCACGCAATTCAATTTCTTTATGATTCATATCAAGAACACGTATATCCAGTCCTAGTGATTGCAGTTCTTTAACAAGAACGCGGAATGATTCTGGGACACCAGGTTTAGGAATTCTTTCTCCTTTAACAATTGCCTCATATGCTTTAACACGACCAACAACATCGTCTGATTTGTATGTCAATATTTCCTGCAAAGTATAAGCTGCACCGTATGCTTCGAGTGCCCAAACTTCCATTTCACCGAAACGCTGACCACCAAATTGTGCTTTACCTCCAAGAGGTTGTTGAGTAACCAATGAGTAAGGCCCAATTGACCGTGCATGAATCTTATCATCAACCATGTGAGTTAATTTCAGATAATGCATGATACCGACAGAAACACGGTTATGGAATGGCTCACCTGTGCGGCCATCATAAAGAACAGTTTTACCATCTTTATCGATACCAGCCTTATGAACAGTGTCCCAAACATCGTCTTCGCTGGCACCATCAAATACTGGTGTTGCCACATGAATACCTAAATTAGCTGCAGCACGACCAAGGTGCAATTCCAAAAGCTGACCAATATTCATACGTGAAGGAACACCCATTGGGTTCAAACAAATGTCTACTGGAGTACCATCTGGCAAGTATGGCATATCCTCTTCGGGAACAACTGCAGCAACAGTACCTTTGTTACCGTGACGACCAGACATCTTATCCCCGACTTGAATCTTTCTCTTTTGCGCAATATATACACGGACTAATGTATTAACACCAGGAGATAGTTCATCACCATTTTCTCTAGTATAAACTTTGACATCGCGGACAATACCGCCACCACCGTGAGGAACACGCAGTGATGTATCACGAACTTCGCGTGCTTTTTCACCAAAGATAGCATGAAGAAGTCTCTCTTCTGCTGATAATTCAGTAACACCTTTAGGTGTAACTTTACCAACCAAAATATCTCCGTCATGTACTTCGGCACCTACACGGACAATACCTTGACCATCAAGATCTTTAAGTGCATCTTCACCAACATTTGGCAATTCACGAGTGATTTCTTCAGGGCCAAGCTTAGTGTCTCGAGCTTCTGATTCATAATCTTCAATACTAATTGAAGTATAAACGTCATCCTTAACAAGCCGTTCAGAAAGCATGATGGCATCTTCATAGTTATACATGTTCCATGTCATAAATGCGATAACGGGGTTTTGACCAAGAGCCAGCTCACCATGATCCATTGTCGGACCATTGGCAATAACTTCACCTTCTACAACTTTATCACCCAAGTTAACGTTTGGAGTCTGGTTGTATGATTTCGAGTTATTTGAACGACGATATTTTTCAAGTGTATATTTATCTAATGTGCTGTCATCACGTCTAACTCTGATTGTGTTGGCATCAACGTATTCAACGGTACCAGCAGCTTTTGCCAAAACAGCAGCTCCAGAATCATGAGCCGCACGATATTCCATACCAGTACCCACAAGTGAACTGTGAGGATTAATCAAAGGTGCAGCTTGTCTTTGCTGGTTAGCTCCCATCAAAGCACGGTTAGAGTCATCGTTTTCCAAAAACGGAATACATGCAGAAGCAACCGAAACAACCTGCTTAGGAATAACGTCCATGTAGTCAATTTTATCTGGACTGACTTCGACGTTATCTTCTTTATGACGTGCTAAAACAAGATCATCTTTAAATGAACCGTCTGGATTAAGTGGAGTATTAGCACCAGCAATAATATAGTTATCTTCAACATCAGCTGTAAGATAATCAATCTTGTTAGTAACTTTGTGTGTCTTCCAAGAAACACGACGGTATGGTGTCTCAATAAAACCGTATTTGTTAATCACCGCATATGTAGCCAGTGAGTTAATCAAACCAATGTTTGGACCTTCAGGAGTTTCAATAGGACATAAACGACCATATTGGGTATAGTGAACATCACGCACTTCGTATCCTGCACGATCACGAGTTAAACCACCAGGCCCTAAAGCTGACATACGACGCTTATGCGTTAATTCTCCTAACGGGTTATGCTGATCCATAAATTGTGACAATTGTGATGAACCAAAGAACTCTTTGATGCTGGCAACAATCGGCCTAATATTAATCAATTGTTGTGGTGTGACGGTTGAAGGATCCTGAATTGACATTCTTTCTCTTACAACACGTTCCATACGAGCCAAACCAATTCTAAATTGATTCTGCAATAATTCGCCTACACGACGAATACGACGGTTACCAAGGTGATCAATATCATCGGTTGTACCAATTTCATCTTGTAATAGGAAGAAATAATTAATTGATGCCAGAACGTCAGCCGGTGTCAGATATTTAACTTTCTTATCAATATGACCATTAGAAATCAATTTGACAACGCGTTCTGGATTTACTTTGGAGTAAACTTTAATTTCCTGTACGTTAATTGGATCAGGTAACACGCCTTCTTGAGATGGCTGGTAAGTAACCATCTTAAAGTCATCACGATCAAGATACTTTTCAAGTGTCTCCATTACTTCATGGGTCACAACAGTACCCTTTTTAGCAATAATTTCACCTGTATCTGGATCTGCTAGCGTTTCTGCCAAAGTTTGACCATATAAGCGACTCTTTAAAGATAATTTTTTGTTAACTTTGTAACGACCAACAGGCGCTAAATCGTAACGACGTGGGTCAAAGAAACGTGCATAAAGCAGTGATCTTGAGGAATCAGTTGTTTTTGGTTCACCAGGGCGAAGACGTTCATAAATATCTTTTAATGCTTCTGCTACTCTAGAATCAGCGGGGTTTTTATGGACATCCTTATCCAAAGTAAATTGTAATGTATCACTTTGACCAAAAACATCTAAAATTTCATCATCTGAACCAATTCCAAGAGCTCTGACTAAAACTGTCAGAGGCAGTTTACGAGTACGGTCAACACGAACATAAGATACATTTTTAGCATCAGTCTCATATTCAAGCCAAGCGCCACGATTAGGAATTACGGTAGTACCAAATATTTGACGGCCATTTTTATCATAATCGCCAGAATAATAGACACTTGGAGATCTAACCAGCTGGGAAACGATAACTCTTTCAGCACCATTAATAATAAATGAACCGGATTCAGTCATTAAAGGTAAATCACCGAAGAAAACATCCTGAGTTTTGATTTCACCTGTTTTTTGATTGGTTAATTTTAAAGTCACGTGCATTGGAGCAGCATAAGTTGCATCATGGTCACGTGCTTCGTCAACAGTATATTTTGGCTTTTGCAGTTTAAAACCCAAATATTCCAGGGAAAGCTTACCTGAAAAGTCACTAATTGGCATAATATCGTCAAAAACGTCTTTAATACCCTCATCCAAAAACCATTGGTATGATTCGGTTTGAACATCTGTCAAATTAGGCAGGTCCAACACTTCTTTAATGCGGGAAAAGCTACGTCTTGTCCGATGTTTGCCAAAATTCACTACGTGTCCGTTTAACAAGGAGAAAACATCCTTTCTGTCAGAGAAAGCTAATATTACATTTTGATTACAAATTCAAAAAGCCGGAATTTTATGCATAAAAAAGACAAAAACAACAAAAGTCGTTTTTGTCCTTTATTATTTTGCTGGACAATAGATCAGCAAAATCCTGAAAATCAGCCTTTTAATCACGCATTACTATAACAAACTATTACAAGTGTGTCAATTAATTTACTTCGCTCCTACTAAGTTATTTTCTTTATCAATATCAAATTTTAAATGATTATGACTACAACCAATTTTAAGAATATCGCCACTAATAAGATCACCCTTGATTAACATTGTGGCAATTTCATCCTCAATATCCTTTTGAATTGCACGTCGCAGCGGTCTTGCACCCATTTCAGGATTATAACCATCTTTTGCAATTTTATCGAGTGCTGCACGAGAAATTCTTAATTGAACTCCTTGTTTATGCAAACGATCTATTAGTTTACGAGTTAATAGAGTAACAATTTGACGTAATTGTTTTTGATTGAGTTCATCAAAAATGACTGTTTCGTCAATTCTATTCAAAAACTCAGGTCTGAAGAATTGCTTTAGTGCTTCGCGTACGCGATCCTGACGTAATTTTACTTGACTAGTATTATCAGCATTAAATCCTACAGCCTTAGTTTCAAATAGTGAACGGGATCCTAAATTAGAAGTCATAATAATAATAGT
The DNA here is from genome assembly GCF_003151025.1 of Lactobacillus kullabergensis. Lineage (NCBI taxonomy): Bacteria > Bacillati > Bacillota > Bacilli > Lactobacillales > Lactobacillaceae > Lactobacillus > Lactobacillus kullabergensis. Next base: position 1,484,735 of record NZ_CP029477.1, read on the forward strand.
ATTTTTAAAGTCTGTTTTACGTCCTTTGGAATCAGTTAAAAAACCATCTTCCAAAACTTGTAACAGCAAATTAAATACATCTGGATGCGCCTTTTCTACTTCATCAAATAGTATTACAGAATATGGATGACGACGAACTTGCTCAGTCAACTGACCGCCTTCATCATAACCTACATATCCCGGAGCAGAACCAATTAGTTTGCTGTTAGCAATTTGATCCATATATTCTGACATATCAATTCTAATTAAATTGTTTTCAGAACCAAATATAGCTGCGGCAATTGCTTTTGCTAATTCAGTTTTACCAACACCTGTCGGTCCTAAAAACAAGAAGGAACCAATTGGTCGATTTTCATCTTTAATGCCGCTGCGACTACGGCGAACTGCCCGGCTGACAGCAGAAACAGCTTTTTCCTGACCAATAATCCGTTTATGCAGGTCTTTTTCAAGGTTAGCCAAATGCTTGGTTTCATCACGATTCATTTGGGTAACAGGAACACCAGTCCAATTTGAAACTACCTTTGCAACATCTTCTGCTTGCACTGTAGCATCCTTGTTAGTTGCCAAATCAAATTTGGCTGTTAATTCGTCCTGTCTTCTTTGTAAACTGTTTTGTCTTTCTTGGAGTTGCGCAGCCTTGACAAAGTTCTGATTAACAGCAGCATGATTTTTTTCACTAATAACTTTTTCAATTTGGTCATTAATTTGCAGCAACTGGTTATTAGAGCCTTTACCGGATTTAATTTTAACAGCAGCACTTGCCTCATCAATCAAATCGATTGCTTTATCCGGTAAGTAACGATTAGAAATATAGCGACTTGAAAGATCAACAGCATTTTCTAATGCAGACTGTGATATTTTTACGTGATGAAATTTTTCATATTTTGATTTCAGTCCGTTTAAAATTGCCAGCGTTTCAGTGCGAGAAGGTTCATTCAATCGTACAATTTGAAAACGACGTGCTAATGCTTGATCCTTTTCAACATATTTTTGATATTCATCAAAAGTTGTGGCACCGATCATTTGAATATCGCCTCTAGCTAAAGATGGCTTTAGAATATTAGCCGCATCAATTGATCCTTCAGCTCCACCTGCTCCAATCAAAGTATGCATTTCATCTACAAAAAGAATGATGTTGCCATTTGCAGTGATTTCTTTAATGATTTTTTTCATTCGGTCTTCAAATTCACCACGGTATTTAGTGCCGGCAACAAGACCACCTAAATCAAGTGATACCACTTGCTTTTTTAATAAATCGTGTGGAACTTTTTTAGCAACAATTGCAGTTGCTATTGCTTCAGCAACAGCGGTTTTGCCAACTCCTGGTTCCCCAATTAAAACTGGATTATTTTTATTTCGCCGGGATAAAATTTCAATAACTCGAGCTACTTCTCGATCTCGACCAATAACAGGATCTATTTCACCATTTTCAGCTCGTTCGTTTAAATTAACTGAAACCTGATCAAGAGTTGGCGTACTTGAATTTTTATTAGTGCTTTCTTCAGTGCCATTAAAACTGGACCAGCTACTATCATCAGATTGATCACTGTTATCCATGTCTTGTTCGTCTTCACCTAAACTGTGTAAAATGTCATTACGCAAACCATCAAGATCAATATTTAAATTACGTAAGATTACAGATGCCAATATTTGTTCATTGAGCACCATGCCTAATAGAATGTGGCAGGTTCTAATCTTAGAGGAACCCTCACGTTCTGCTAAAGTGCCAGCATATGCCAAAACCATGCTTAATCTGGGTGACATTTGCATGTAACTAGTTTTGCCAGCTGAACCATAGCCTGTATAACGTTCAATTTCTTCACGAATCGCTTTCGGTGTTGCACCCCAGGCCCGCAAATTCTTGCCGGCTTCACCATCAGATTCAATTACCATCGCAAGTAGTACGTGTTCAGTACCAATTAAACGATGATGAAAATTCTGTGCTTGTTCACGTGCAATTTCTAATACTTGATTTGCACTGGTTGTATAAGATTTTTTCATCATTGCACCACCTTTAAAAATGACGTGTATACACTATAAACCTTTTTGACAATTTGTAAAATATTCTGTTTGAAACATACTTTTCTGTCAAAAAACTTTGAAATCATTATATCAAAGACAGACACATCATGCGAATTAACATTCTTATATAGTTATATTGTTACTAAAGACAGTCAACGTAATTAGATTATTTGGTTTTAAAAATGATTGTTAATTAAAATTGCTAAGAATTATTTGGTCTTGCCTTATAAAATATGAAAAAAATCTCATACTTGCAAATTTAAAATTACAAGTATGAGATAAGGATAATCGGGAAAACAGGATTCGAACCTGCGACCTCTACGTCCCGAACGTAGCGCTCTACCAAGCTGAGCTATTTCCCGTTTATTAAAAAAACTCACCAAAAGCGGTGAGTCTTTTTCTTGAGAGCGGAAGACGGGATTCGAACCCGCGACCCCCACCATGGCAAGGTGATGTTCTACCACTGAACTACTTCCGCAAGACAAATATTATTATAGCAAACCAAACTAAATTTGCAACCTTTTTTATTAAAAAATCGCTGAAATATGCATTCTAACGGGAAAGATTGCCTTGTGAGGATTTCTAAAACATAATTTCTGGTAAGTGATAATATTCTGTTATACATAAATATTAAATTTTAGAGTCATTAGAGTAGAAAAGAGGCTACAAAATTGCAAAAAGAACTGGAAAAACTGGTTAATTTAGATTCTGGAAAAATCACTTTTAAAGATAGTCAAATCGACTATATGTTGCAAAATATCGGAAATCTTAATCCACATCTTCGAGATGACGTTATTTATACACTCTTTGCTCGTGTTTTTTTTGAAAATTCCCTTACATCAGAACAGAAAGCAAAGATTGTTACCAGCTTTGTCAATTCAAAAAGTCTGTTTAAGGGTATCGAACAACCAGAAAATGATTTAGTTTTTCTCAGAACATTCAGTGCATTACTGGGTTCCCTAATTTTAGAGGACGATAAAAAGCATTCTATTTTAGATACAACTGAACGAAATACTATTTTTATTTGGAGTATTTGCTATTTAAAAAAAGAAAAAGACTTTCGCGGTTATGTTAAAAACAAAGGTTGGGCTCATAGCGTTGCTCATGGCAGCGACTTTCTAGGCTCCACTTTAAGTCATCCAGATTTTATGGCAAATAATAGTGCTGATATTTTTGCCATAATTGAAACAGTCTTTCAAAATATGCAAGGACCTTTTATTGATGATGAGGAGCAACGATTAGCTTTTGCCTTTTTTCAAGGAGTTTATTTTGGCAAAATACCATCTAGTGATTTTAATGCTTTTGTGAGTTGCTTTAACAAGCGAATCTATGATCAACTTGATCAAGACGAGCGTATTAGTTGGTTTCGACTAAGTTCTTGGTTTAAGTTACTGCAAAACTGGTATTTTTATTTTTCTGGTAATAAGCCTATTCAAGATAAGTTACTTGAAAAAATCGTTGACTATAACAAATACATTGGATTTTCAATTTAAACAAAAAATAAGACCAAATTAATGGTCTTATTTTTAATTACTCTTTTTCTTCAAATCTTCTTTAACTTCCCGATCAATATCTTCGACCTTTTCAGGACGCATTGTTGGGAATAGTAAAACATCCCTAATAGCAGGCGCATCAGTCAGAAGCATTACAAGACGGTCAATTCCGATACCCAATCCACCTGTTGGTGGCATGCCGTACTCCATAGCACGCAAATAATCTTCATCAATCATATCAGCTTCATCGTTTCCAGCTTCACGCTCTGCCATTTGCGCTTCAAAACGCTCGCGCTGGTCATCTGGATCGTTTAATTCAGAAAAGGCATTGCCGTATTCTTCGCCCATGATGTAAATTTCAAAACGATCGGTAAACCGAGGATCATCGGCATTTTTCTTAGCTAGTGGTGAAATTTCAACTGGGTGACCGTAAACAAAAGTAGGGTCAACAATTGTTTCTTCGCAATACTTCTCAAAGAAGGCGTTAATGATATGACCCACTTTCCAAAAACTTTCAACCTTGATGTCGTGGTCTTCAGCAATTTTGGTAGCTTCTTCAACGCTCATCTTTTGCCAAAAATCAACGCCAGTCTTCTCTTTAATCATATCTACCATATGAACGCGACGGAAAGGTTTGCCTAAATCAATGTTTGTACCCTGATAAGTAACTTTACCATCTTCTGATACGACTTTGGCAGCCGCACGAATAATGCCTTCGGCTTCATCCATAACATCATGGAAATCCCAATAAGCACAGTAAGTTTCGAGTTCAGTAAATTCAGGATTATGGTGAGTATCAAGTCCTTCATTTCTGAATACCCGACCAATTTCGTAAACTCTTTCCATATCACCGACAATCAAACGCTTTAAAGGTAATTCCAAAGCAATTCTCATGTACAAGTCAATATCTAAAGCATTATGATGAGTAATAAATGGCCGTGCTTCGGCACCACCTGGAATGTTATGTAAAACGGGAGTTTCAACTTCCAAGAAGTCCTTGCTGTTCAGATAGTCACGAATAGCTTGAATAATTTTAGTTCTATTTACAAAACGTTCATAGCTTTCTCTATTAGTAATCAAGTCAAGGTAACGTTGGCGATAAATTTGTTCAACATCTTTTAAGCCATGATATTTTTCAGGCAAAGGACGCAAAGCCTTGGATAAAAAGGTCACATGAGTTGCGCGAATCGTTAACTCACCGGTATCAGTTTTCATAACTTCACCATCAATACCTAAGAAGTCGCCAATATCGGACTTTTTAAAAATCTTATAATTGTCTTCACCGACAATGTCCTTACGAACATAAATCTGTATTTTACCAGTCCGATCATAAAGATCCGCAAAACCGACTTTACCCTTACCTCTTTTAGCCAGCATTCTGCCTGCTATTTTAGTCTTAGGCAATTCTTCATTCAGTTCATCTTTGTCATCTTGAGCGTATTTTTCATTCAAAGACCGCGCTAAGTCTTGTCGATCAAACTTTCTCATTCCAAAAGGTTCGATGCCGTTCTCTCTTAATTCATCTAATTTTTGGCGTCGAACAATTAATTGGTCATTCATTTCATTTTTAGCCAATTATATTTCCTCCATCATTATTTAACTTCACTTCTGGCAGCCTTTTGCTTTTGTCTTTTTTCATAGTCTTCAACAAAATTATCAAGCAAATCATAAACTTCTTGTGCTGTCCAAACCTCATTTATTTTAGCACGAGTACGAGCCGAACGGGGAACTCCCTTTAAATAGTAAGCAGCTTGTTGCCTAAACTCGGGAACAGCAATTTTTTCCCCTTTTAATTCAACCAATCCGTTAAGCTGGTGCTTGGCAGTTGCTACACGTTCACGCACTGTTTGTGGTGCAAGTTTCTCTCCAGTTTCCAAATAATGCACCATGTTTTTAATAATCCAAGGATTTCCTAATGCCGCACGGCCAACCATAACTGCAGTTGATCCGATTTCATCAAGTGCCTTCTTTGCCAGTTCTGGTGTTGCAACATCGCCATTAGCAACAAAAGGAATATCTAGCACTTGAGCTACATCATGCAACGTTTCCCAATCAGCTTCTCCCATGTACATTTGCTTACGGGTTCTGCCGTGCATTGCGATCATGCTGGCACCTGCTTCTTGAGCAGCTAAAGCATTTTCAACTGCAAAAATATGCTTGCGATCCCAGCCAATGCGCATTTTCACAGAAACTGGCTTTTGCACATTTTGTACAACTTTATGCACCATTTGGTAAATTTTATTAGAATCAAGGAGCCATTTAGAACCTGCATCTGTTTTAGTAACCTTGGGAACCGGACATCCCATGTTAATATCAATAATATCTGCAGCAGTATGCTGGTCAATATATTGTGCCGCCTCAAGTAATGTATCCTCAGTCCCACCGAATATTTGAATACTCATAGGATGTTCTCGCGGATCAACTTTCATCATTGATATAGTTTTCTTATTACGATAAATGATGCCATGATCCGAGATCATTTCACAGACAACTAACCCAGCCCCAAATTCCTTACAAATCATTCTAAAAGCAGAATTTGAGACTCCAGCCATTGGAGCAACCACAACACGATTGGGAATAGTTATATCACGAATTTTCCAACTATTATCCACTAAATCACCCTTTCAAAACACCATAATATCTTAACAAAAAGGATTCTATAAGCAAAATTCATGGTACTTTTCGTAATAAAAAGTTAACCCTTGATATCTATATAAATCTTTAATTACTTTTCGATAAAAAATTTTCCAGGTGCAACTCTATTATAATAACGCAAAAACGGTTTTTTGCTAGCTTCATCAACTGAAATGTTAATTACACCAGCATTTTGTATTTCACTAACTAAAGTTATTTTGGGAATGCCTAAAACGTTCTGAACCAGTGAACGAGAAGCTGTACCGTGAAAGACCAATAAAACTGACTCGTCTTTGTGGTTACTGATTAAGTCATGCCAGAAATCCATTAATCTGTCTGCTAAATGCTGGTATGTTTCTCCTGAACAATAATCACTATAATTTTCTTTAAAATAGCCTAATTCATCAAATACTTGAGGATATTTTTCAATTATATCTTGTACATCTTGACCATCCCAGTTGCCGTAGTTCATTTCGCTTAAACGGTCATCAACAATAATTTCATGCTTGCCTTGGTTTAAAATTTCTGCAGTTTCACGAGCCCTTTTTAAAGGACTACTATACACACAATCAATTTTGTTAATATCAAAACTATCTCTTAAATTTTCTGCCTGCTTTTTACCTTTTTCATTCAGTGGTAGATTTGTTCCTGACCCGTTAATACCAAAAGTTTTATTAGTATCTGTTTGGCCGTGACGAACAATATACACATTCAGCATTTAATTTTCTCCTTTTCTTTTCATCCATCTCTTTCATTATAGCAAAATTGGTACTGACCGCATCTTTAATCTTAAAAAACCTAAGAACTATAATGTTATTTGGTTGAAACTTAAGTTAGTCTTTTTTAAGATTAACAACTTCATCATAATATTTCAATTCTGCAAAACGGTGTACAACACTAATTATTGTAGCATTCGGTAAATATTTTTTTATCATTTGGTAAACAATAGTGATTGTATTTTCATCTAAATTACTGGTAAATTCATCTAGCAGTATTATTTGTGGTTTTGATACAATTGCCCTTAAAAATAAAATTTTTTGCTTTTCGCCACCAGAAATTTTATTTTTAAAATCTCCAGGTGTCTTAGCTGTTAAGTCCTTTTCAGTATGAATCAATGTTTTTAAATTGATTTCTTCAATCAATTTGAAGACTTCTTCAATTGCAACTTTATTATTTGGATAACAAATGTTAGCCATAATTGAGCGATTAAATAATTGAGCACTCTGAGGTAAATATAATAATTTCGGCTGCTTGGCAAAAGGCAAAATAATTTGTCCGGATTGTGGTTGATAGAAACCAGTTAAAAGTTTAAGCAGCGTACTTTTACCAGTTCCATTTGGTCCTGCTAATGCAGTCATTTTACCTTTTTTAAATTCTAAATCCAAATTTTGGAAAACGTCTTGCTTATTTTTATAGGAATAGCTGATTTGCTTAAAAGCAATTGTTTTTGCATTTTGATCAAACTTAAAAGCTGACAAATTTTTAGCCGCATTTTTCCCGTATTCCAGTTCCGACAGACCAGAACGAATTCTGTTGAGAAATTCTTCAATCGCTAAATACTGGGTGCCAAAACCAGACAAATTAACAATAGAATATAACAGAATCAGGATCAAAGAGAGTGCCTGATTTTCTTTAGTGCCAATTAAAAATTGCCCTAAAACCGTAATAATGCATGCCAAAATCACAATTAAAAATTGCTGGAACAGAGAAGCCTCGTTAGTAATTTTTTGAACTTTGATAAAAGTGTTTTGTTCATCATTCAAGATTTTATCCATATTCTGTTCTTCAAAGTCTTTAGAATTAGTTGCTAAAATCGTTTCTATGTTACTGTAATAATCAATGATATATTCATTGACTTTTGAAGCACTTTTTAATGATGCTGCAACATTATCCCTATTTTTTCGCGCCATCCACACCGAAATCAACATATAACTATCAAAGAAAAATAAATATAAAAAACCCACAAAGATATTTTGTATACTTAACATTATTGTGTACATAATAAGCATAACAGACATTTGCACTACAACTCCTAGTCCGGATTGCTCCAACTCACGACATGCAAATGAAACATCTTTAATGTAGCTTTGAACCTTTCCTACCGGTTTATCAGAAAAGTAGCTAAAAGGCTTATTAACAACTGACTCCCATAAAATTTGTTTAGAAAACTTTCTTACAGCTTGAATAAATGAATTATTACAACTATTTATTAACGGCATCATCATCAAAGAGACAGCCATGGCGAGTACTAATAATATTTGACAATTTGTGCTTAAATGGGCCTGAAATAATTCAGTAATCAAATACGGTTGTGCAAAATACACGGCATAGGCAAGAAAAAGAAACACGCAAAAAAGTGCTATTTTTGGTATTCCAATTCTATTAATTACCTGTCGTAGATATTTCCCAACCATTTTTCTTTCCTCTCAAAATTCTAACTAAAATAAATCAAAACAAATTTATCACTAATACGACAATAACTTATTATTTAATTTTAGTCAGAATAGTTTTTAATTCATTTTCTGTGTAGTGGTATTTATTGCCACAAAAGCTACAAGTCAGCTCAGCTCCGTGATCTTCATTTATCATGGCTTCGATTTGACTTTTCTTCATTGTTGCTAAAATCTTACCATATTTTTCCTTAGAACAATCACACTTGAAGGCAACTTCATCTTTTTCTAAAATCTTACAGTCATCGCCTAGAATCATAGCTGCCAATTTTTCAGGAGTCAAACCATCTAAAAATGCCGTAGAAAGCGCAGGTAAATTGTTGATGCGATCAATAGTTTTCGTAATTAAGCTATCTGTTGCACCAGGCAATGCTTGTAGCATGAATCCACTTGCTTCACCGATAGTATTATTAGGGTTGACAAATACAGATAAACCAACAGCTGAAGGTATTTGTTCTGATTTTGTTAAATAATAGGCAATGTCTTCAGCAATTTCACCGGAAACAATAGGTACTTGACCCGTATAGGGCTCTTTTAAGCCCAAGTCTTTAGTTACTTCAAGCCACCCTTCGCCAACTGCTTTTTTAACATCAATATGACCATTCTTTTTTGGTGGTAATGCAATGTGAGGATTTTTAACGTAACCTTTAACAGTTAAATCTGATTTGGCTGTGACTATCGTTGGACCTACTGGACCATTGCCTAAAAGTCTGATAGTCAACTCTTCCTTGTCTGTAAGCTCTGCTCCTGCCAGTAAAACACCTGCTATTAAACTACGTCCAAGAACAGCTGAAGAAGCTGACCAAGTATCATGACGAGTTTGTGCCTCTTGAACCAATCCTTTGGCAGTTATTGTTAATAGACGCAAGTTTTTCGATTTATCAATTGCTTTAACTAAATAATCATTCATTTTATTCTCCTAAAAAAATAGAGCCTAATTTGTAGGCCCTATTACTTATTCTTGAGGATGATCATGATCATTAGATGACTGATCAGTATCACTAGAATCTTGCTTTCCTGTATAATTTTCATTTTCAGACTCTGAAGAATTTAACTCATGTTCTTTTTCTTCTTTATCTAGTTCTGATTCTTTTGGAAATTCATACTTTTCTGGATTTTCAGGATTGCTTTCCTCTGCTTCCTCGTTCTTTTGGGCAGGTGATTCTAAAGAATTATCTCTTTCTTCCTGTGTCTTTTCAGAATTTACAGAGTTCTTTTTCTGAGAATGATTCTCTTTCTTTTCAGCAGCTGCTTTAGCTTCCTCATAAGTTGAAGCCTTTGATTCACTAGGATATTCCTGCTCAGTTTTTTCAGGCATCTTGCCCGTTGTGTAGAGAGACATAATCTGCTTTTCATCTAGAGTTTCATACTTAAGCAAAGCTTCAGCAATAATGCGATGTTTTTCGCGATTATTTTTCACAATTTCAACTGCTTTAGCGTGAGCTTCGTCAAGTAACTTCTTAACTGCTTCATCAATTTTAGCAGAAGTTGCCTCACTATAAGGTTTAAAGCCGTACGGATTGGTTTCGCCTTCTTTTTCCAGTTCTACCATACCTAATGAGTCTGTCATTCCGTAATTAACTACCATACTGTGAGCAATTTGTGTTGCTTGCTCGAAGTCGTTAGAAGCACCAGTTGACTGGTCACCAACTACTACTTCTTCACCAGCACGTCCACCCATTAAGCCAACGATTTGTTCCATTAACTGTTTCTTGGTTAACAGGAATTGATCATCCTTAGGCAGCATCAAGTTATAACCACCTGTTCTGCCATGAGGCACGATAGTTACCTTACGCACCGTTCTTGAATCACTTAAAACTAACCCACAAATAGAGTGACCAGCTTCATGGAAAGCAACTCGACGTCTTTCTTTTTGAGAAATCAAGCTATTTCTCTTAGCAGGACCGGCAATAACACGATCTTCTGCTTCATCCAAATCTGCAGCAGTAATATTTGTACCATTGCGTCTTGCCGCAAGAAGGGCGGCTTCGTTAAGTAAGTTAGCCAAGTCTGCACCGACAAAACCTGGCGTCTGGCGAGCAATTTCCTTTAAGTCAACATCATCAGCCAACGGCATATTCTTGGCATGAACACGTAAAATAGCTTCACGACCGCGAACATCAGGAGTTCCAACCAAGATTTTTCTGTCGAATCTGCCAGGCCGGAGCAGGGCTGGATCCAAGACATCGGAACGATTAGTAGCCGCAATAACAATTACGCCTTCATTACCTTCAAAACCGTCCATCTCAACTAACAACTGGTTTAAAGTTTGCTCACGTTCATCATTGCCACCGCCACTAGCGTTGCCACCACGTCTACGACCAATGGCATCAATTTCGTCAATGAAAATAATACTTGGAGCATTTTTCTTGGCATTAGTAAATAGGTCACGTACACGACTAGCACCAACACCAACAAACATTTCAACAAAGTCAGAACCTGAAATTGAGAAGAAAGGTACATTTGCTTCTCCCGCTACGGCACGAGCAAGCAACGTTTTACCAGTACCCGGAGGACCCTCAAGTAAAACACCAGACGGAATTTTAGCACCAAGTTTGGTAAATTTAGCTGGATTCTTTAAGAATTCAACCACTTCTACTAATTCCTGCTTCTCTTCTTCTTCACCAGCAACATCGGAAAAACGAACTTTATTTTTCTTTGGATCCTCAGGTTTAACGTGAGAGCGACCAAAGTTCATAATGCCACCGTTGCCACCTCGGCCACCGCCACTTTGGCTAACCATCATCCAAAGCATAACGATGAAGAGAATAGTCGGTACAAGCATCACAATTGTAGAAACCCAGTTTCCAGACTGTGATTCCCCTTGAGTCGTCATCTTAGTGCCGCTCTTCTGAGCTAATTCCTGCACATTAGAAACGCTCGAATCGTTTTGCAACATTGTAGTTGAAAAACGAGATACTTTTGATCCTGAATTGCCGTTAAAAAAGTCAAAACTGTTTTTTGACTGGCTTTTACTTTCCTGTGTTTCCTTATAACTGCCTGAAACAGTATAAACACCATTTGCAGGCTGAACGTTAAAATTCTTAACTTTTCCCTTGCGCAAATCACTGACAAATTCGGAGTAGCTAATATTTTCACTGCTACCAGAATTATCTGATCCACCAAGTGCCCAGTTGATTCCTCCTAATAGCAAGAGGAAAACAACTATATAGAAAAGACCATTTGAAAACAGCCGATTCCGGTTATTTTTCATAAAAAACCTCCACAAAGTTTCTAGAGATATACGAATAAAAGTTTATCACAAATTTAGATTGTGCTCTAATAATTTAAAATTTCTTATTAAATGTCTTCGTACAAAAAGTAATTTGTTTCATTTGAACTGACCAGCTGATTAGAATACGTTTTTTCAATAAAAACGACTTTATCACCAGCATAAATGGTTAAGCAATAGGGTCGCAATATATTTGGAATACTACTTTGAGCAAATTTCTTCTTACTCTTTGTATGATTGCCATTTTTCAGTAACAATTTCGCCCCAGGTTTGATTGGACCTACCCTAATTTGTTTTTGATTTTCTGCAACAAACTGACCAATTAGTTTTTGGGACTTTTCTGGCTCCAATGAAATCAAAAATTTACGATTATTAAAAGAAAACTTTTGACCTACATCGACTTTTTGGAATATTGGTAAAGAAGGTAATTCATTAAAAAGATAAAAAAAGCCTTGATACGCAATTAAAGTGAAATTGGCTAAATTCTTATTAACGCGTTCATGCCATTTACGCCAAATAAAGTTCTGCCAAAAAGCACATTTCTCATCACTAGACAAACCTTCTAATGCGTTTGTTTGCAAACGGTATGCTATACCTAAAAAAGGTTTCGGTTGCTGCAATTGAGCAAAACTTTTATTTGCTATTGTAGTTAGTAAACTGACTTGTTCGCTAAACCTAAGAGCATTTTGACCTACTTGCTTGTTTTCCTTTTTGAGCAAAGGAATTACATGGTGGCGCAGCTTATTTCGCAGAGTGTCATCTTCGTTGTTAGTCTTGTCAATCACGTAAGATATTTGTCGTTTCTGGTCGTATAACAATAAGTCCTCTTTTTTCTCACTTAAAAGTGGCCTTAATAAAGTCATGCCTTGAACTTTGCCAACTGCCCTTAAACTATTCATTTCGTTAGGATTACCAGAGCGTATAAACTTGAGCAAAATATTCTCAAGCAAATCATCCATATGATGTGCTGTTAATAAGTAATCGCCCTGATATTGCTGCATCACTTTTACCAAAAAATTATAGCGGTACTTTCTGGCAGCAGCTTCTATCCCAGTAGCAGGATGTAAATTTTGAAGCCAAATTCCGTCAACTGACTGAATGCCTTTATTCACGCAGTACGCAGAGATCACTTTTTCCTCTTCCAAAGAATCAGGTCTGAGCTGGTGGTCTAAATGGGCTGATATCAGCTTAAAATGATATCTTCTCTTTATTTGATAAAGCAGATCAAGCAGAGCTAAAGAATCTGGTCCTCCGCTAACTGCAACAACAAGGGTTTTACCGTTTAATGGCAAATGATTTTCTTTAAAAAAGTTATCAATTTGCATAACTAATCAAATCTTTTTCTAATTTTTTGATTTCTTTTTTAGCATCAGATACTGTTGTAGACAATACTCTGGTAAAATCAGCTTTTTTAGTGTCTGAAAAAGAATTAGTATGATCAATTAAATCGGGATCATTAACTCTCATTTTAGAGAGTCCAATTTTACCTTTATAGTTATGAATAATTACTAGTCGTATCTGTTCACCAATATGATAATTATTCTTTTCACGCAGCCAATTATTGCCAAAATCACTATGGTGAACTAACCCCGTCTTATGATGAGAAAGCGTAACAAAAATGCCTAAGTCATTAATGTTATTAATAGTTCCTGTCACTCTCTGTCCAACTTGGTATTTCATTAATTATTATTTTTTCCTTCAGGTAAATTGTAAATTGTTTCGTTTGGTTTAGAATACAAAAACTTGAACCGCACTAGTTTAGCCACGTAATCAGGATCTTTCAAATCGTTTCTTTTTGTTATTAAAACCTGCTTTTGATTGTTTATTTTTTTAAGAGCCCTTTTAGAAGTTTGTACTTGACTATTAATATTCTCAGTTTGAGCATGAGTAACTCCAATTTGTACTCCTAAAAATGCGAAAATAGCCACAAAAACTGCGATAATACGATTCCGCCTAACACGATGTACTTCTTTTTCTCTTTTTTCCTGTTTACGTTTCAGACGAGCAACCTGCTCTTCCGGACTAAGTGAATTATATATACGTGGACCGCTCATAATTTTGACCTCTATTACCAAAACAAATACTATTTTAATTATAACAAGACCACTTATAAATGTCATTAAAGATAAAACTAATTTATCAATTCGTATAGTTCACTTGCTTCAGCTTTTTTCGTGGTTTCTTTAATAGCACAGACTTTTGCTTTGACTTCTTTCGAGCCATATCCAACTTCAATAATATCTCCAATTTTAACATCGTAGCTGGATTTTACTACATGGTCATTTACCTTGATTCGACCTTGATCTGCCATTTCTTTAGCTATTGGACGCCTTTTAACTAATCTTGAAACTTTTAAAAATTTATCAATTCTCATTTCTTTCTCCTTATTTTTGTATGATATCACTGACTGCTGACATAAATGTTACTAAATTAGCAAATAGTTGCCGGTGATTTATGTTTTCGGGTAATTCCAGCAATACAACTAGTCTCTTAACTGGAGAGAGACTGATTTTAACCTTATATGATACATGTTCTAGAGCTTTGAAAATATTTGGTCCCTGCAATTCACTAGATGCTTCTTTAGCAAACTCAACTTTTACTTCATGATCATTAACTTTAGTAATGTTGCGTGCTTGAGCCAAATCTGCTTCAGCTTTTAGTTGTGAAACAGCTAGCAGATTTTCTACCGGCTCAGGATAATTGCCAAAACGATCAATTAATTCATCTTGAATTTGTTCGATATCATCTGTACCAGCCGTTTTGATCTTTTTATAAAACTCTATTTTTTCCTCCTGGTCGCTAATGTAGTCATCAGGAATATATGCTTCAAGCCCTAAATTGATTTCAGCATTGCTTTTTTTGACTTTCTTTTTACTTTTACGGTTTTTAATTGCATCAGACAACATTTGAGAATACAAATCGTAACCTACGCTGTCAATAAAGCCATGCTGCTGTGCTCCTAACATATTGCCAGCTCCACGGATTGATAAATCTCGCATGGCAATTTTAAAACCAGAACCCAGTTCAGTAAAATCGCGAATAGCATCCAACCTTTTTTCACCGACCTCAGTTAAAACTTTATTAGGCTGGTATAAAAAATAAGCATATGCTAAACGAGCACTGCGTCCGATTCTGCCACGCAATTGATATAGCTGACTTAAACCATAGTGATCTGCATTTTCAATCAACATAGTATTGACATTAGGCATATCAATACCAGTTTCGATGATTGTTGTGGTAACTAAAATATCAAATTCTCTGTTTAAAAACCGATACAGAATATCTTCCATTTGATTTTTGCTCATACGGCCGTGGACACTAACAATTCTAGCACTTGGCATTAGATTCTCTAATTCTGTTACTACGTCATCGATGTCACCGATATGGTTATGCAGGTAAAAAACTTGACCACCGCGCGCAATTTCCCTCATACAAGCTTCCTTAATTACACTCGGTATTTGTTCCATCACGTAGGTTTGAATAGGATAACGATTAGATGGTGGGGTTTCCATGACTGACAAGTCTCGTACGCCAATCATTGACATGTGCAAAGTCCGTGGAATTGGCGTTGCAGTCAAGGTTAAAACATCAATATTTGCTTTCAGTTCTTTTAGCCTTTCTTTATGCTTCACGCCAAATCTTTGTTCTTCATCAACAATGAGCAAGCCTAAATCTTTGAATTTTACATCTTTTGAAAGCAAACGGTGCGTACCTACCACTAAGTCAATCTTGCCTTCTTTCAAGCCTTCCGTTATCTTTTTAGCTTCAGCAGGGGTTTGAAAACGGGAAAGTACAGCATAATTAACGGGAAAATTTTTAAACCTGTCCTGAATCGTTTCATAATGCTGTTGCGCCAAGATTGTTGTAGGTACTAAAAAAGCCACTTGCTTGTTATCTTCTATTGCCTTAAACGCTACTCTTAAAGCAACTTCTGTTTTTCCAAAGCCTACATCCCCCACAAGCAAACGATCCATCGGTTTTTCCTGCTCCATGTCGTGCTTAATTTCTTTAATTGAGCGCAGCTGATCAGGCGTTTCAACATAAGGAAAAGCATCTTCAAATTGTCGCTGCAGGTCATCGTCCTTTGAAAAAGCAAACCCCTTTTCTGATTCTCTTTTTGCATACAAATCAATTAGTTCATCGGCTATATCTTCAACTTTAGATTGTACCCTGCTTTTTGTCTTGGCCCACTCACTACCACCAAGTTTATTGACGTGTGGCCTCTTGCCCTCTGAAGAAACATACTTTTGCACCAGTTTTAGCTGATCTGCTGGAACAAATAACTGATCACCATGCTGGTAAGTAATGGTAATATAATCTCTTTTTACACCATTGTTTTCTAACGTTTTTATTCCTTCAAAGCGTCCAATTCCGTGATTAACATGAACAACATAATCTCCTGGCTTTAGTTCAGTGTAACTCCGCAATCTTTGAGCATTCTCCATAGTTTTAATTCGTCGACTATGGTGAGATACCTTATTAAAAAGTTCTCGCTCAGTTAAATAAACTAGATTATTATTAGGCAAACTAAAGCCACTGGCAAAACCGCCAACGCAAATTTGAGTTTGATTTTCCATTAAGTCGTTTGACTGTACAACAGGGACATCCATGCCGAACTCAGCCATTGTTTGACTAATTTGTTTGGCCCTTTTGTTGTTATCGGCTTGTAAAATAACTGTCTGACTTTTTTTCTGATATGACTCTATTTCAGACTTGATCAAAGGCATTTGGCTGAAAAATTGCTGAGGCTCTCTAGTCTGCCAATCAAATAACTGTCCTAGTTTTATACGGCCGATACTGCGCTGAAATAATGAAAAATAAATATGATTATGTTTGTCTTGTGACCAATTTTTATGAAAGTCACTGCGCAATTCCTGTCCCGGGATCATTGCTCCAGTTTTCAATTCATCGTCAATGAAACCTGCGTTTTGTTCATCGACAGACTTAACAGACTGCTCAATTAAAGGCCAGTCATCCAGCATTACTACTCCTGAATCTGACAAATAATCTAATAAATTTTTAGGCTCAGCTATTAAAAAATCTGCCAAAAAAGCGTAATTTTGCGGTAAAGACCCATTCTCCAAATCATCTAGGGATTCTGCAAAATGATTCTTAACATCTTTTTCAGGTGCAGGAGAATCTGCTATAGCTTTTCTTATCTTTTGTGCTGCTTGTTTGAAATTATTAGTAGAAAAAATCCGATCTTGAGCGGCAGTTACAACTAATTGATCAATTTGCTTTTGACTACGCTGACTAGCTAGATCAAATTCCTTAATGGTATCAATTTCGTCACCAAAAAATTCAATTCTAACTGGATTTTCTCTATCAAGAGGGTATACGTCTAAAATGTCTCCTCTTAACGCAAACTCTCCTGGTTTAGCCACCAGATTTTCGCGTTGAAATCCCACCTGCACAAGCCAGCTGGTCAGTTCAGCCAGGTCATATTCATTTTCTGGAGCGAATTTGCGTCTTGCTGCCCCATATTTTTCTGGAGCAGACAACTTATACTGCAAGCCCTGGGGATTAGTTACAATAATTCCTGACTGTCTACTCAATAAAAAATTAAGCGCCTGAATACGACTACTTAATTCATCAGGCGAAGTAACAGCAGTTTGAGTTGCAATTGATGCGTCAACCGGAAAAATTTGCACATTGTCTTCCGGCATAATAGCATTTAATTCACTGTATATTTTTTGTGCTTTATTTTCGTTTTCCTCCAGCAAAATTAACGGCTCATTTAGAGTCTTTACTATTTGACATAAGAGCAAGTCAAAAGCACCGGCATTTGCTCCGGTGATTAAAGAATTTTTTGTTTTGCTAATATTGGCAATAAAATTTATCAGATCATGATCTTTTTCGATAATATTTGTTAAACGCATTTTTAATTATATTTGTTCATTAAATACTGCGAGCTTTTTCCAGCGATAAAGTCAGTTATGACTTCACTAGCCGTTGTAAAAGCTTCATCCATCAACTTTTTTTGTTCAGTATTAAATTGTGATAAAACCCATGAAACGACGCTGGCTTCTGTAACATTATCAGGATGCCTAATACCAATTTTCAGCCTGTTGAAGTCGTTAGTGCCGAGATCACGTATAATACTCTTAATACCATTATGACCCCCAGATTTACCATTTGCACGGATGCGGATTTTACCTAAAGGCATATCCATGTCGTCATGAATAATCAAAATTTCTTGCGGATTAACCTTGAAAAAGCGGGCAAATTGAGCAACTGATCTTCCCGAATCATTCATAAATGTTTGTGGTTCAAGAAGGATAACATCAACACCAGCAATCTTCTGCTTGGTATATTTTCCTTCAAACTTTTCCCTTTCAAGTGTTAGGCTATTTTCTTTTAAATAATAATCTAAAGCCATAAAGCCAGTATTATGTTTTGTTCCATCATATTTTTTGCCTGGATTGCCCAGACCAGCTATAATTTTCATCAAATTTCCCCTTACTTTTTATCGTAATAATGATAGCACAATCAACTGCTTTAATTTTTTCAAAGACTATTACACTTTGATTTCATTAGCTAAATTAGCTTTTTTAATTGTACTGCAAGTGCTAAAATCATTTTGAATAGTTATTTTACTTTCATATTTATTTAATCCTTGATTTGTTTATGATATAATTGTTGGGATTATTTTTACAACGGAGGCAGTTTCATGCTTATCAAATCTTTAGTTATTAAAAAAGATTACTTAACAACAGTTAACGAACACGCTACGCTTGAAGAAGCATTAAAAATTCTGGAAGATTCTGGGTTTAGATGTGTACCGATTTTAGATGATACCGGCACCATTTTCCGCGGTAATATTTATAAAATGCATATTTACCGCCATAAATCTCAGGGTAAGGACATGAGCCTACCAGTTACGTATTTATTAAAAAATGCTACTAAAACCATCAAGGTTAATTCACCGTTTTTTAAAGTTTTCTTCACAATCAAAGACTTACCTTATATTTCAGTCCTAGATGAAGAAAATAAATTTTATGGTATTTTAACCCACTCAAGACTGCTTGACATGTTATCAGATGCATGGAATGTGAAGACGGGATCGTATGTACTTACAGTGTTAACTGATAATTCTCGTGGAAATTTGGCTAAAATGACCAAAATTATCAGTAAATTTTGTGCAATAGCAGGTGTAATGAGTCTTGATGCATCTACAGCCGGTGAAACGGACAATGCTGTGAGACGTATCTTGTTTACATTACCGGCAGGACTTACTGAAGACACTTTAAAAGAAATTGTTAGACGTCTTGAACGTAAAAGTTATGTTGTTGCTGAAATTGAGGATCTTCAAGCTGGAATGACACTGATGAGCGATGAAAATCCAGGTGTTTATATCAATCAAGAAGATAACAATTAAATATCATCATTATAAAAAGCACATCAGCTTGATGTGCTTTTTTGCTTGCCTCTTTTATTAATTATAATAAATCCGCGGTAAACGATCATCCAGTAAACAAGCAACTTCATAATGAATGCTGTCAACATAGTCAGCAGCTTTTTTAATACTGTTGGGCGCTTGCGGATCATTGGAAATCAAAATCACTTTGGTTCCTACTGCCATTTTGCAAGGCAATTTAACCATTAACTGATCCATGCAAACGCGTCCAACAATAGGACAATACTCAGATCCCACCTTAATTTTAAAGCCCTGAAATTTACGAATAAAGCCATCCGCATATCCAACTGGTACGGTCCCGATAATCTCATCTTGATCAGCAATATAAGTTGAACCATAACCTACACCCTGACCCTTATGAATGGTATGAACCTGAACTAATTCACTAACAAAAGACATTGCCGGTTTCAATTTAATTGCGGTTTTTAAATCCGGGCCTGCTGGATTTGATGACGGGTTTAAACCATAAATGCCAATGCCAAAACGGACTAAATCACTGTGAACCCTCTTATTAAAAACACTGGCTGCAGTGTTATCAACGTGAATCCATCTTGGCTTTAACTTCAATAATTTTTTAAAATGTGCGAAACGGTCAACTTGACTCAGAAAGTAGGAATCATCACTGCTATCAGCTGAAGCAAAATGGGTAAACATTCCTTCAACATTAAAGTTTTGATTATTAAGCAAAAATTCATTCGCAGCAATAAACTCTTCATCTTCGCTAAAGCCAATGCGACCCATGCCAGAATCTACCGCTAAGTGAATTTTTAATTGCAAGTGGTTCTGACTTAGTTCTGGCTCAGAATCTTGTAACCATTTTAAATTAGGAACTGTCAAAGAAATACCATTGACAGCTGCTAATGGAGCATATTTTACGGGAGTCACTCCCAAAACTAGAATTGGCTGAATAATTCCAGCTCTCCGCAATTCTAACGCTTCGTCTAAAATAGCAACGCAAAAACCACTAACACCGACTTTGACTGCTTCTTGAGCAATTCGTACTGCACCATGACCGTATGCATTTGCTTTAACTACAGCAAACAGCTTTTGATCAGGTCTTAAATGTTTAATTTCTTCTTTGATATTTTGTCTAATTGCAGCTAAATCAACATATACTGCTGCAGGTCTGTGAATTCCAGGAACCATGTTTATTTCTCCAAAACAATTAATGTAACTATTTCATTCCGATCATGAGTAATACTAGGAAAAATTTTGCCATCAAATTTAGCGGAAGTAGTAATTGGATGTCCCAATTCATCCCACAACGTTTCTATATCTTGCAAGCCAACACCTTTGCCAAAACCTGTTCCGATAGCTTTGACAAAGGATTCCTTAATAGAAAAGCGACCACCTAAATATTCCGCTTTACGTCTACCTGATAGTTTTTGATACTGCTCGAATTCTTTGGGAGTTAATACCTTACGAGCAAAATTATCCCCTTTGGCAATAATTTTTTCTACACGTTCAACTTCAATTGCATCAATGCCGACTCCAACGATCATTTTGTTTTCCTCTTAATATCAAAAATATAGTACTAAAAAAGAGTTGTAAATTGCCACAACTCTTTTTTAGTAAAATGTTAACCTTTTTTATTTTTAATAATGAAGTTTTTGCCATTACCAGAACGGCGAGAATGTCCTCCGCGATAATTGCCACGGCTACGGTTACGGTCACCGCGATAGCCACGACTATTCCTTCCGCGACTATAATGACCACGACCTCCACGACCATTGCCCTTATATGGCAAAGGCTTTTCCGAACTGATTTTGACTTCAACATTTGCAGAGTCTTTGGACAAATTCTTCAAAAAGGCAGATACCAAATCAACTGCTGAATAGTTTTCTAACAATTCATTTGCATCATCGGTATATTTGGATAAGTCCTCTTTCATAATATCTTCAATCTTGGACTTAGCGACCTTCAATTGGCCACGTAAGGCTTGATCATCAGATGGTGGACGAAGAGGCGTCATTTTTTTCTTAGTTAACTGCTCAATCGTTCTCATATAACCAATTTCATTTGGCGTAACAAAAGTGATGGAACTACCATTTTGACCAGCACGACCAGTACGACCAATGCGGTGAACATAAGAATCAGGGTCTTGGGGGATATCATAATTGTATACATGTGTTACACCGGAAATATCCAGACCACGTGCAGCAACATCTGTTGCCACTAAAATATCCAGCTTGCCAGCGCGAAATCTCTTTAATACAGTAAGTCTCCGCGCCTGAGAGAGATCGCCATGAATCCCCGCGGCATTATATCCCCGTGCCTGAAGTCCCCTGGTAACCTCGTCAACGCGCCGTTTAGTTCTGACAAAAACCACTGCCAAATCTGGACTTTCAACATCAATCAAGCGACACATGATGTCAAATTTTTCTGAATCTTTAGCACGCACAAAATACTGGTCAATTAAGTCAGCAGTTAATTCTTTAGTCTTAATGCGCACAATTTCAGGATTGTTCATGAATTTTTCACTAATGTTCAAAATTGGTTTTGGCATTGTGGCACTAAATAACAAGGTCTGTTTACGGTTTTTAACGTAACTCAAAATACTTTCAATGTCTTGGATGAAACCCATGTCTAACATTTCATCAGCTTCATCTAAAACAATGGTATTAACATTTTCCAAATCAATCGTTTTACGTTTTAAATGATCAAGTAAACGTCCCGGTGTACCTACCAAAATTGCTGGTACATGATTTTTAAGAGAACGAATTTGACGACCAATATCAGCACCACCATAGACAACCTGTACCCGTGCATTCTCGTCACGACCAAGTCTAAAAAGCTCTTCTTGTGTTTGAATAGCTAGTTCACGAGTCGGTTCAATAATTAGTGCCTGAATTACTTTATTGTGCTTATCTAAATTTTGCAAGATCGGTAAAGCAAAAGCTGCCGTCTTACCGGTACCTGTTTGAGCCTGTCCAATTACATCTTTGCCAGCTAAAGCTAAAGGAATAGTTTGTTCCTGAATTGGCGTAGCTTCCTCAAAGCCTGAACGCTTAATTGCCTTTAACAGCTCATCTTTTAATCCTAATTCTGAAAATTTCACAAAATTCTCCTTATCTAAGCCGTTCTACTACTTTTTCCAGGTGCATCCCATGCGAACCCTTCAAAACCACAATATCGTTCGGCTTTATATCATTTTTCAAGTCAGTAATCATATGTTGCATTTGGTCTTTGGTATAATAATGCAGGTTTTCCGGTTTATAATTCTCTTTAAGTGCAGTTGCCAGATTTTTCATCTCTGTACCAAATAAATAAACTTCATTAATTACCTGAGGGTCGAGACAATCCGCCAGACCAGCATGAAGAGCAGCTGACCTGTTTCCTAATTCTAACATATCACCCAGAACAGCGATTCGCCGACTACCTGCAGGAACCTGAATCTGACCAAAACTGGTTATCACAGCACGGACGGCAGTAGGATTAGAGTTATAAACATCGCTCATGATGTCTTCTCCAACATCACCTTTTTCCCATTCCATTCTGTCAGCCGTCGGAGTAAATTTTTCCAAAGCTGTAGCGATTTCTTCATCACTTTCACCAAAGTGCCTGCCGACACAAAGAGCAGAAAGCGCGTTAGAAACGTTGTGTTTGCCAATCATGGGAATAGTAAATTTATGATCAGAGTTATTAATCGTAAAGGTAGCATGATGCTTGTAACTGCGATAACCTGTTGCATAAACTGTATCATTTTTGGCAAAACCAAAGGTAACTTTTGCTTGTGGTATTTTTGCCGCCCGTTCACGTAAAAGCGGTTCGTCTCCATTATATATAAGTTCGCCATCTTCACGTAAAAAGTCGGTAATTTCCATTTTAGCATCGGCAATTGCTGCACGTGAACCTAAAAATTCAATATGAGCTTCGCCAATCATAGTAATAATTGTAACGTCAGGATGGGTCAATTCACTTAGTTGATGCAGTTGTCCAGCATGATCCATACCCATTTCTAAAACCAAAATTTCTGTATTTGGTTTCATATCTAGAATAGTCATGGGAACGCCAATTTCATTATTAAAGTTGGCATCAGTTTTATGAACATTAAATCTCTTCGCTAAAACTGCTGCTGTCATATCTTTAGTAGTGGTTTTACCATTTGATCCGGTAATACCCACAACAGTAGGGTTAACCTTATTTAAGTAGTACTGAGCCAGTTCCTGCATACTAGTTAACGGATCATCAACTTCTAAAACTGCAATATTATCAGGCTTATTAGGATGATCCTTTTGCCACAATGTAGCACTTGCTCCGTTGCTAATTGCACTATTGATAAAATCATGACCGTCTCTATCGCCTTTTAGCGGTACAAATAAGCCGCCAGCAGCGATTTTTCTAGAATCAAAGGCAACAGAAGTAATAACGGTCTGATCATTGCCTTCACACTTTGAATTTATTGCTTTGGCTATTTCTGCCAGTTGCATTTTCATCTTTTTATCTCCTAGCCGAAAAGAGTTTTTTGCTAAAGTAATAATTATACTCCTTATTTAGGTAGTATAACAATTGTGCTTTACATAAAAAAGCAGCCCCAATGGGACTGCCTTCCACCAGATTGAAGATATTACTTGTTGTTCATACCATACTTCTTGTTGAACTTTTCGATTCGACCATCGGCCTGAGCAAACTTTTGCTTGCCAGTGTAAAATGGGTGAGAATCTGAAGTAATTTCAACCCGAACTAGTGGGTAAGTTTTACCTTCATAATCCACTGTTTCTTTTGGCTTTAATGTTGAACCAGCAACAAACTTAGCACCAGTTGCTGAATCCATAAAGACTACTTGTTGGTAATCTGGATGAATATCTTGTTTCATAATTATTACTCCTTTGCCATGACTCCTATTTCAAGTCATAGATTAATCGATTAACGTTTAATACCTTATCATTTTTGATAATAAAATTCAAGACTTATTTATTATAGCAGCTGCATCAATTTAAAACAATGTCGCTCGGCTTAACTTCTTTGCCAAAGTATGGTTTGAGTTCCTTATTATAATCAGCAATAAAGAATTTTTTACTTGCTAACTTAGTAATTTCTTTATTCGTCCAATTTAAAAGTGACTTATTGCCCTTTTTAACTGCAGGAGCAATAAATTGATTAGGGCCAATATTTTTAATACCAACAGTGTAATTAGGATTCTTCTTTACCCAAGCATAAAGATATGAATTGTCATCTGCTAAAGCAGCAGCGCGTTTATTTTTAAAAGCATTAAACTGCTGCGTTTTGGAATCAAATTTCAGTAAATCAACCCCACCCTTTTTGGTAAAGTAATTTTCTGCTGTTGTACCCTTGTTGACAATCATGTTTTTACCCTTTAGCTGAGAAGCGCTTGTAATTGGTGCATTCTTAGGAGAAATAACTCCAACTGATACCTTCATGTATGGCTTGGCAAAGTCAACAACTTGTTTACGCTCAGGTGTTTCAGTAAAGTTAGCTAAAACGATATCAGCTTTATTTGAATTAAGAGTATCTACGCGATTATTCGCATTAACCTGGGTAAATTTCACCTTAACACCCAAATCCTTAGCCATTTGCCGTGCAAGACGAACATCATAACCAAGACGGTTACCATGATCATCAACCCAACCATAAGGAGGCAAATCACCAAACACGGCAACTCGTAAAACGCCCCGCTTTTTAATCGCAGTCACGCTGCTTTCATTCGCATTATTGCTATTATTTTTTGATGACTTAATACCAAAAAAAGCAGCAACTGCAATAATTAAGACTACTAAAACACCAATAATAATATTTCTGCTTTTATTTTTCTTCATTATTTACTCCTTAAAAGTCCATACTAGTCAAGAAATCACGAGCACGATCTGTTTGGGGATGTTCAAAAAATTCTTTGCCAGGTGTATTTTCCAAAATTTTGCCCTCCTCTAGAAATAAAACCTGATCTGCTATTTGGCGTGCAAAGTTCATTTCGTGGGTTACGATAATCATTGTCATATGATCAACGCGAGATAAATCGGTCATAATTTGTAAAACGCCCCGAACCATCTCGGGATCAAGAGAAGCTGTAACTTCATCAAACAGCATTACTTCGGGGTGCATGGCCAGTGCTCTGACAATAGCAATTCTTTGTTTTTGTCCACCAGACAATTCTCGAGGATAAGTATCAACGTATTTTTCCAATCCTACTCGTTTTAACAGCTGCAGAGCCTCTTTTTTGACTTCTTCTTCAGGTCTTTTTTGTACTTTTACCGGTGCCAGCAAAATGTTTTCAAGAACGGTAAAGTTAGGGAACAAATCATAACTTTGAAAAACCATGCCAATTTTTTGACGTAAAGCCTGCCAATTTTTAGCATCGTTCTCAATCTTTTGTCCTTTAAAATAGAGCGAGCCACTTTTAAAATCTTCCAAGCCGTTTAAGCACCTAATTAAAGTACTTTTACCAGAACCGGAAGGACCTAATAATGTCAAAACTTCACCTTGATGCAGAGTAAAACTAATATCATGTAAAGCTTGCCAATCACCATAAAACTTGTTTAGATGTTCAACGCGTAAAACTTCTTTTGTCATTTATCTCACCTGTCCTGCTTTGCTGCTAGCCGTTTAGACCATACTGATAATGGATAATCTATTATGAAATATAAAAAGAAAATCAGACCGTAAATCCAAAAAACTGCTGTCGGATATTTTTGGTTATTCGCTTCAATAATCTGTTGTCCAATCGCGATGACATCCATAATACTGATCATCATTAGTAAAGAGGTAGTCTTAATCACTCTTGTAGCCAGATTAATAGTTGCTGGCAACTCAAGCTGCACGGCTTGGGGCAATAAAACGTAGCGAAAAAGCTGCACTTTGCTTAAGCCCAAAGCTAAGCCTGATTCTTTTTGAGCAATAGGAACTGATTCTATTGCTCCACGAACGATATCACTAAACTCAGCAGCAACCCATAGGGCAAAGGCTAAAACTGCCATCCAACTGGCTGGCCAATTGATGTGAAAGCTGCGCGGTAAAATATAGTAGAACAAAAATAATAGTACGATGGTGGGAACTATCCTGAAGAATTCCAGATATAGCCGCAAAATAAGCCGAATTATTTTATTAGGTAAAGTGCGCAATACACCAAGGAATGTACCTAAAACAAGACCGATAACCAGACTAACACCTGCAATCCAAACGGAAGTCCACAAGCCTTGCAAAATTCTGCTAAAGTTATTGCCGGCAAAGAAAACATTAATCGCCGAATGTGCCATAGCGTACCTTCCTTTCTAAATAATTTAAAAGTAAAATAATTGGAATTAAAATAATTGCGTAGGCAATCACCAAAATTAGCAAATACTCATTTGTCCGGTAATACATTCCAATTAGATCCAGAGCTGTATTAGTTAATTCAGGAATAGCAATTACTGAAAAAATAGAAGTCTCTTTAATCAGGAATATAATATTTGCTGTTAAGGCAGGCATACTTAGCGCAAAGCCTTGCGGAAAGACAACATAACGGGCTAATTGCATATTATTCATCCCTAAAGCTTTACCATCATCAATCTGAGTGGCACTGACCCCGGCAAAACCTCCTGTAAAACCTTCAGCCATATATGCTCCACCAAGAAATACCAGACCAATAATGCCGCAAGTTTGGGCTGACATTTTTAGTCCAATAACTGGAAAAGCATAGTATAGGAAAAACAATTGAATTAATAAAGGTGTATTTCTTGCTAACTCTACATAAGCTGTTATTAGTTGACTCAAAATTGGTACTTTAAAATATTGGATTAAACTGCAGAAAACTCCCACTACAATAGAAAAAATTATGCCAACAGCAGACAACCAGATAGTCAGTTGAAAAGCTTTTGCAAAAATAGGCAAACTTTGATTAATAATTTGCCAGCTCATTTTTAACCTCCCCCTGCAGTACTTAAATGGACTCAGAAGTCTCATTATTTGTCACAGTAGTTCTAACATAACAAAAGGCCTGCGGATACTTTATTCGCAGGTCCTAAATACTTATTGTTTTAAATTTGAGTGCGAATACTAAAAGAAACAAATATTTTGCAAATGATCTAATGAAATACATTTCTTTTCCAGTCTTTGCATTTGTTTCATTAACTGCACTTCTTTCTAAAACATCTATCAGTGCTTCTTATGCTATGCTTTTACTTACTTTTTGTCAATAACTTTGCTTAATATTACTCTCATTTTCTATCTTTGGGCTAATAAAAAACGCGCTTGTTTAGCGCGTTTGGTGTATTTATTTTATCTTCTTAAGCCTGTGACTTTTCTTTAATTGCTGCAGCAGATTTTTCCAACAATTTTTCTTCAGCTGGAGTTAGCTGTAAATTAATTTTGTGAACTATGCCTTTTCGACCAACAATTGCAGGATAAGACATGTAAGTACCATACTTTTCTTGGTAACTTGATACTGGTAATTCTGTCCGTGAATCTGTTAAAACGGCCCGCACTATTCTCACCGCAGCAGCCGAAACCCCATAATTAGTGTAATGCTTGCCCATAAACACATTTTGACCACCAAATTTGATTTCATCTTCTAAGTCACTTGGCTGCCATGATTCATTTTTAGCCAATTCAGTTAATGGCTGTTCAAATACTTTTACTGTTGACCAGGCTGTAAACTGAGTATCGCCATGTTCACCCAATGCAAAACCACTCACAGAACGAGGATCAACATTAAACTTTTTAGCAACAACTTTTTTCATTCTTGCTGTATCAAGTAAAGTACCAGTGCCCAAAACATGTTCTTTGGGTAAACCAGTTAATTGCTGATAAAGACTGGTTATTGCATCTACTGGGTTGGAAATAACAATCAGAATGCCGTTAAAGCCACTATTTTTGATAGATTCTGTAATCGGGCTTAATTGCTTTTTGTTATATTCAAGTTCTTGGAACCGATCACCCTTTGTTTCTAATGATATTTTCCCTAATGTACTAATGACAATGTCAGCGTCTTTTAGTGCATCATAATCATTAACAATGATGTTGGTATGATATGGCAAATTGGCCATTGCATCTTCAAAGTCAATTGCATCAGCGTTAACCTTGCCCTCATTAACATCGATCATTACTAAATCATCGACTAAACCTGAAATAATTAATTCATGTGCAACCGTACAGCCAACATGACCGTCTCCAATAATACCTATTTTTGTTGTCATAATTAAGTGCCTTTCTTTTTAAAACTGTTGAAATATCTCAGCAAACTCTCAATTACTCTTTTATTATACTAAAGATAGGGTTTAAAAAGATGTTTTCGCTATACTAAATAAAGCAATCTTAATTTCTGAAACTAAAATTAAAAATCAGGTCGTCATTTACCAACTTTAATATCTTTTGCATAAGGAATTGAGGGCTGAGCACCATATTTTTGCACAGTAATTGATGAAGCTTTATTAGCAAAAAGAACTGCATCTTTTAAGTTAGACAAATCTGGCTGCAATATACTGGTCATTGCACCAATAAAAGTGTCGCCAGCAGCTGTAGTATCAACAGCCTTGACTTTAAAAGCTGGAACCAGTTCACTTTTATTTTGATAGTCGTAAAATGCTCCTTTAGTACCGATTGTAACAATAACTATTTTTACGCCCTGATCATGAAGCTTAGAAGCAGCCATTTGCGCAGTTCTTTCATCAGTCACCTTTATCCCAGTGATGGTTTCAGCTTCTGTTTCGTTTGGTGTAATGATATCAGTAAGCTTCAACAAATCAGCAGGGATTTTAGCCATTCCAGGAGCTGGGTTTAAAATTGTTTTTACGCCCGCATCATGAGCAATTTCGAAACCTTTAATTGTTGCTGCAAGTGGGGTCTCAAATTGTGCGATAAGAAAGTCAGAATCTTTAATCAAATCCTGATTCTGCTCAACTTCAGCTGGTCCAAAAGCATAATTTGCACCTGCATAAATAGTAATTGAATTCTGACCATTATCATCTACTGTAATAAATGCTTGTCCGGTTGATTCTTTTTTAGCTGTGATAATACCTTGGGTATTAATGCCTTCTCTCTTAAGTGAGCCCAACATCTCTTTTCCCGGTGCATCATCACCTACACCACCAATAAAGCTAACTTCACATCCTGACCTTGCCGCAGCAACTGCTTGATTTGCGCCTTTACCGCCTGCGGCAGAATAATGTTCTGACGCATGAACGGTTTCACCTGGTCTGGGCATTTGTTTGACGCGCAAATTAGTATCTAAATTAATACTACCAATAACTGTAACTTTATTCATTTAAACTTTAAAACCTCTTAATTAGCATAATTTTCAAATAACCTACTTCTACCAAAAATAATAACACATTTGAAATTACCCTCAAATGTGTTATTAATTTTATTAATATATATCTCCTAAAATATTTATTTAGGTAAAGATCCAATCTCTGTTTGTGAATTAACCTGACTCATACTAGTTTGATCCAAATCAATATTCTTGTTATTTAAAATGATCACAATTACATCGGTTTCCTTGCCTGCATCTTTTGCCTGCTTATAATCGAAATTGGCAAGTAACTGACCTCTTTTGACCTTATCACCTTTCTTTATTTTAATGGTAAAAGGGGCTCCGTTAAGCTCAACGGTGTCAATACCCATGTGAATCATTATTTCCGTCCCATTTTTACTTTTAATGCCAATAGCATGTTTGCTTGGAGCCAACATGGTTATAACTCCCGTAATTGGAGAATAAATCTCCGTCTCCGCAGGAACTACCGCAAAACCATCACCCATTTTTTTAGTAGCAAACAATTCATCATTAACTTCAGCAATTGTTTTAAAAAGGCCTGAGCATGGGGAATAAATAGTTTCATTTCTCTTGAAAAAATTAAGCATATTTCCCTCCCTAGATATGTGTATCCCAATAAGTGCAGAATGCATTAACTGGACTCTTACCTTTAAATGGAGATTTGCCTAGCAACTTATCTACTAAAATTGCTGGAACATATTCATTTGCGGTATAAGCATTGATATAAGTTTTTACCATTGGAACATCCTGCAAGTGATATGGATTAGCGATTGAAATAAAAATAGTAGGGATTTCATGTACAAACCAAGGAACGTTATAGCCCATTGGCTTAAGCCAATTTAACCTGACGGTTGTTTGATTGCTGGCTGTTTTAACATTAGCAAAATATATTACAGTATCAAACCTGGCTTTTAGTTCTCTGACTGATCCATTAACCATTAAATCCTTTAAATCTTCATTTTCAGGATCAAATACAGTTACATTAAACCCTTCTTCTTTCAATCTTGATATAAAAATACTTGAAACAGGCGGTTTGCCACTGGCACTAACAACATCACCTATAACGAAAACAAGAATTTTTTTGTTTTTCTGCAATGTTAAAGGTAGAACATCCTGCTTGTCTTTAACTAAAGTAATTGATTCATCAGCTAATTCTTTAGCCCATTTAACATGTTCTGGACATTTTAAAACTTTTAAAGCCTCTTTTTCAGGAACCAAAGTCTTATTTCTTTGCTTTAAAAATAGTTGCAATGATTCTTTAGTAGCTAATACTCTAGTAACAGCATCATTTAATCTGTCTGTTGATATTATGCCCTCGTTCACTGCATCCAGCACAAAATTAAAATCTTCATCCAAATCTCTGGTAAATAAAAGCATGTCGCAACCAGCATTAATTGCTTGAGGCAACAGCTCTGCTCTTTTTCCTTGTGAACTAAAACCGGCCATGTTAGTAGCATCACTTGAAATCAAACCATTAAATCCTAGTTTCTCTCTTAATAAATCATGAAGCAATTCGTATGATAGAGAACCAGGATAAATATCTTCATCTTTCACATCTGGATTAAAGTACCTCGTATAAGCAGGTTGATAAATGTGACCGGCCATTAACGTCAGTGCTCCATTATCAATCATTGCCTGGTAGATCCTGCCATATGTTTTATCCCAATCAGAAACGCTTAGTGAGTTAACTGATGTCAGAAGATGCTGGTCGCGGTCATCAACGCCGTCTCCTGGGAAATGCTTAATTGCGACTGCCATGCCTGAACTTTGGCATGCTTTCATATATTCCTGAGCCATTGATATAACAGTATCAGGATTATCACCGTATGTTCTAACATTTATAATCGGGTTAGCAAAATTTTTATTAAAATCTACTACTGGAGCAAATGACCAATTACATCCCACAGCGCCACCTTCACGAGCAGAAATTAATCCTAAGCGGTAGGCGTTCTTTTTATCATTAGAAGCCGCTACTTCAATTTGTCTGCCGTAAAAGGTCCCATCAGTACCTATGCCGTCTCCACCAGATTCAAGGTTGGCGCCAAGCAATAGTGGTATTGGGGAAACTTCCTGAATATAACGCTGCAAGTCCTGAATGCTAGAACTCTTTTGCGGACGAAACATCATGCCACCAGGCCGATAGTTCTCAATAACCTCTTTTATTTCTTGTTCGGTTGAATAATTGCCCAATAAGCAAAATAATTGGCCCACTTTTTCTCTGACTGTCATCTTAGACATGAGCAGTTTAATATTATCAATCTGCTCATCTTTCAAGTAGAATGGATTGCCCTTTAAATTTATTTTGGTCATTTGCAATGCTCCTTTTCTTAAATATTATTTGTTTGCTTTTTTGGTTTGCAAAAAATGAGGGTTAAGCAAAATGAAATTGCCATGGAAATTAATACTACTATCACTGCACTAATAATACCGGAAAAATTAGTAGCATTAGGAGAAAGGAAGCAAGGAAAAGCAAATATACCTTGTCCACCCATTTGATAAAATTTAACTCCCATTAACATTGCTAAAATACCACCAATAGCTGAAGAAATACAACTTATGAAAAATGGTTTCTTTAGTAGCAAAGTAACACCATAAATTGCCGGCTCAGTAATACCAAAAATTGCTGGGAAAATTGAAGCAATAGTATTGCGCTTTTGCTTAGTATCTTTAAGGATCAAAGCCAGTGCACAAAGTGCTGCAAGCTGAGTAAAAGGACAGGCTATATTGGCGGCAAAAATAACATCAAATTTTTGTGTGGCTAAATTGTTCAGTACTATTGGGATAATGGCATTGTGCACGCCAAAGATTACTAATATTTGCCACATTCCTCCGATAAAGGCACCTAATAAGATTGGACTAAGTTTATATAACTCTTTTACAATCCAAGCAATAATATCTGACAACCAAATTGATACTGGACCAACTACTAATAAAGTTAGTGGCACAATCACCAATATGGTTATTAATGGTACAAGAAAATTTGCCACGGATGCCGGACTGATTTTTTTAGCAAAACGTTGGACATAAGATGCTGCCCAAACTGCAAGGATAATAGGAATGACAGTCGAAGTATAGTTATTTAACAAAACAGGTATATGTAAGAAAGTTAAATAAGCCTTAGTTTGAAAAATCGTACCCGACAAAACTGTTGCTGCAGCTTTGCCTGACATTGCCTGTATCAAAGTAGGATAAATAATTGCCGTACCAATAACAAGCGAGGTCATTTGATCAACATGAAATTTTTTACCAGCCGTAACTGCTAAAAATACTGGAAAGAAATAAAATAAAGCGTCACCAATAGCATACAAGATAATATATGTGCCATCTGTATTCTTTAAGACACCCGCTGTGGTCAAAATTGCCAGCAGTCCCTTAACCATACCGCTCGCACATAAAACTCCCAAAATTGGGACAAAGATACCAGATAAAAGGTCTACTGCTTTATCCCATAAGGATTGTTTTTTATCAATTAGTTTCGTATCTTCTTTCAGGGCCTCTTCGTCTGCTACAGTTTCTCCTCCGCTAAAGTGGTAGAGGCTGTTAATCTCGTCAAAAACTGATTCTACGTGCATGCCAATCACTATTTGATATTGTCCGTTAGCTTGGATCACGTCAACTATCTCTTCATTTTTCTTAAGAGCCTCGGTATTTGCCTTGCTTTCATCTTTTAAAACAAAACGCAAGCGGGTAAAACAATGAATTAATGAGACAACATTGTCCTTTCCACCCACATTTTTTACTATAAATTTACTCAATGAGGTATATTTTCCCATTTTTATTTCTCCTTTGAGATTATGTTTTTCAACATATTGTGAATATGAAGTACTAAATAGGCGCGTTCTTCCTGATAAATGGTGATGCCAAATTTTTGAGCAAATTCAGCACTGAGACTGTTCACACAATCTTTTTCCCTTTGATATTGTTTATCAGACAAAACAACTAGCAGAGAAGAATTAACGTCATTTTCTTTATAATCATTATCTAAAATTCTTTGGGCAAAAAAGCGAACATGAGTATCAAAGCGCTGATAATACAGTGGATCTGCTTTCTCAGCAAAATCAATTTTAAAATAATCAAAAACGTAATTCGTAACCCAATGAACTATCTCAACTACACGATAACCGTTAAAATCTCCCTTATTTTCCAACTCACTGTTCACTACATGTAAAGCAATTGTGGCTGCTTCGTCTTCAGCCAAATTGCAACCAGTCATATTACGAATTAATTTGATGCCAAAAAGACCAACTTCAAACTCTTGAGGGTAAATCCTTTTTATATCTAAAATCAATGGATTCGAAATTTTTATGCCCTTTTTAGCCTGCTCAACTGCTCTGTAAATATGATCAGTTAAAGCTACGATTAGACTTTGATTTAACTCCTGTTTTAACTTTGATTTTGCCTTGTCAACTATGTCATTAGCAATTGCATAATATTCAATTGGTATATTAACCAACAATTTTGCCATAGCTGAGGAGATCTCTTGAGGTAATACTGGAAAATAATATTCTATTTTGCTTTCATCAACTTCATCGCCAACATGTTTTCCGAAAGCTATTCCTCTTCCTGTAACAATTAATTCTTTACCTTTGTCGTCGACTACAAAAGAAACATTATTGTTGATCCCACGCTTAATAAACACTCAATTCTCCTCCTTTCAATAAAAAATAAAAACCTGCTTGCACACAAGAACCAAATTGATGATTTAAATTGTGTGACAAACAGGTTTAGCTTACTTAATAATCATTAGTAATAACTATCCGATAGTCATGTTTATTTTACCCGATCAAATGGGTTATGTAAATATAAATTAGCAAATACTGCGTAACGCTTTCAGAAAAAGTTTTTTTAATTTTCAAATCATCATCTTTTAATTTTGTCTATCAAAGCATATAATTACTTTTATCATTCAATTTAAGTAAGGTAAAAATATGAAAAGACAACTCAACTTTTTCGCCGCTCTAGCCACTGTCATGGGCACCATGATTGGTGGCGGTGCTTTTTTCAAAATTGCTAACATTTCAGCTTTAACTCACAATGCCTGGCTAAGTATCATAGTATGGCCATTTGCCGGCTTCATTACTCTAATGGCAGGATTAAGCATAGCTGAGTTAGCGTCAATATATCCCAAAGATGGCGGACCCGTCAGATATCTGGAAGAAATATACGGTCCCAAAGTTGCCTTTTTGTTTGGCTGGTCGCTAATAATCGTCTATTATCCGGCAAATATCGCTGCACTTTCAATCGTATTTGCAACCCAACTAAAAGAAATACCGCATTTTAAAGACTTGTCTACTACAGTGATTGCTCTAATCGTGATGCTGGCAATTCTTTTGATCAATTGGATCGGATCAAAATTGAGTGGTCAGGTACAAAAAATAACTTTAGTTATTAAACTATTGCCAATTGCTGCAATTATAATCTTTGCTTTGTTTTATAGTGGACCTAATCAGCTAGCAGGAGCTCCAGCGCCTAAAATAGCATCTGCTTCGGGAGCAATGGCCTTCGGACAGGCTCTTTTAGCTGTGCTTTTTGCTTATGATGGTTGGTTAAGTATCGGCAACTTAGCCAGTGAAATCAAAAATCCCGCAAAAACTTTAGCCAAAGCTATTATTTGGGGACTTTTTGGGGTAACAATCATTTATACTCTTCTTAACTGGAGTTATGTTAGAGTCATTCCCTGGTCAAAAGTTGTAGGTAACCAGACAACAGCTCTACTTACCGCCAAAAAGCTCTTTGGTAGTGTGGGGGGAACTTTGGTTGCTACAGGAATTTTAGTTTCAGTGTTTGGTGCGATTAATGGCCACCTTCTTTTGGGATCCAGAATGCCTTATGTTTTAGGCAAAGAAAAGAAATTGCCAGCTGCAAACTTTTTCAGTAAATTAAATTCTAAAACTATTGTGCCTACCAACAGCATGATTTTTGAATGCGTAATTGCAACCATTATGATTTTTTCTGGTACATTTGATTCATTAACCAACATGCTGGTTTATGTTTCCTGGATTTTTTCAATTTTATTATTTTTAGGCGTCCTTATCTTACGTAAAAAACAACCAGATCTTTTACGACCGTATAAAACTCCTTGGTATCCTTTTCCACCTATTCTTGGGATCTGTGGTGCTTTATTTATTGTTGTTACCACAACGCTAACCCAGCCACTTTTGTCACTTACAGGTATTTTATTGACTCTTAGCGGCTGGCCAGTTTATGTTTATGTGCAAAAGAGAAATCAAACTTAAAAGTACAATAACAAAGTATGAACTTTTATACTTGGAACTTTTTTACTGAGTTAACAAAGCTTTTAAGAGCCTGAGAATGATTATTTTTTAAAAAAATCATTTGCATAGAATAATTCTGATTTTGTTTTTGTGAATGAAAACGACGGTAAACAATTTCTGAATCAGGTTGCATTATGTGATCAATTAATCCTTTTGGTATATATGCTATTCCCTGATTTAAAGCAGTACTCGTCATTAATTGTTCAATTGATGATACTCTTTTAATTTCATATTTAGTATCACTCTTATGCAAAGTTGCTGTGAAAGTCTTACGCATAAAGTCTGAATTTTCATTGCTATAATAAAATAAAGTTCTGCCTTCTAGATCCTTTTCATCAATATATTTCTTTTTACTTAGACTGTTTTCTCTACTTATGCCTAGAACCATTTCATTCGAATAAACTGGTACAAACTCATAAAGAGAAGCTTGAGGAATGTTATACGAACCATAATGATTGATGTAAGCACAATCAAGCTTATTTAAAACAAGATCAGCAAGAATATGTTCTACACTTTCTTCTACCGTAATGAATCGAATCTCAGGTAGAAGTTTTTTTCTTTTATAATTAATAATTTCTTTTTCCATTATGAAGGCATCAAAAATGGAAAAATAACTCAGATAAAGAGTGCATTCATCCGAATTTGAAATATTTTGCAACTCAGAAATTGTTGAATCAAAATTATTAAGATATTCCTGTGCCCTACCAGCAAAGTATTTTCCTGCCGCTGTGAGACGAATACTATTAGTAGTACGGTTAAATAATTTTACTCCAATTTCGTTTTCCAACCGGGAAATCTGCCGTGATACTGCCCTTTGAGTAACGTAACGTTCTTCTGCTACTCTGCCAAAACTGCCCTGTTGGACAACTGCTAAAAATACTTTTAATTGTTCACTGTCCATTTTACCTATACCTTTTACCTGTACATTTATGTTCTACTCACGTCTAAATTAACTATAACACCATTTTGATGTAAGCGATTATAATTTTTATAAAAAGTTTAGGAGGATAAAAATGGAAGTCAAAGATAAATATGATTTAATTATTGTCGGTGGTGGTGCAGCTGGTTTTACTGCTGCATATGAAGCAAGCCACAATGGTTTGTCAGTTTTAGTAGTTGAAAAAGGCAGAAATACTGGTGGTAGTGGAGAATATATTGAAGGTGCTTTTGCAGTAGATTCTTACTTACAAAAGCAACATGATGTAAAACTAACAAAAGAAGATGTCTTATCTGAAGAGCTTAATTACTCTCATTACCGCGCTGATACCCAAGTTTGGAAAGAGTACATCGATGCTTCAGCTGGAATAATTAAATGGCTAAAAGATTTAGGTGTCGAATATTTAGATGTTGCTCCCTTAGGCAGTGGTTATCGGACATGGCACCTATTCAAGGGCTTAGGTAAGTCGGTAATTCATGATGTTTTGGAACCAAAAGCTAAAAAGCAGGGGACAGATGTCATTACATCAACTGCAGTAACAAAAGTCAATTTGAGCAGTAACGGACAAGTTGAAAGTGTTAATATTGAAAATTTAGCAGATCACTCTACAAAAACTGTCAATACTATGGCTGTTGTTTTAGCAACAGGTGGATACTTAAATAACAAGGAGCTGATCAAGAACGAAACTCATTATAATGTTGATCAGCTAATTCCAGTAAATTCTGAGAAAAATACCGGCGATGGTCTACAACTTGCCTGGAAAGTAGGAGCACAAAAATATGCAATGGGTACAGCAATGCTTTTTGGTGGCTATTTAAAAGACCATACTAAGCCGGGTTATGTTTACCGCTATTCTGAACTTAATGGCGCAGCTGATCAGCAGTCGCTACTTTGGGTTAACGAGAATGGCGATCGCTTTGTTAACGAAGAAGTTGTAGACAACTTTGCATTAGCAGGAAATGCTTTATTTACTCAAGGTAAAGTATTTACAATTTTGGATCAAAGTACGATAGATCATTTGACAAATGAAAAGTTATACAAACCAATGGGTACTTGGGATTACCATGATACTAAACTGCCACATCTCAAAGAAGAAATGCAAAAGGCCTTTGATGAAGGTGCACCTTATCTTACAAAAGCTAATTCAATCAATGAATTAGCAAATAAAGTTAATTTATCTAATTTAAAAAAGACCGTTGATCGTTACAACAAACTAGCTCACAGTGGAAAAGACGTTGACTTTGGTAAAAAAGTGGACTTTATGATTCCAGTTGAAAATGGACCTTTCTACGCCATAGAACTCGGAATTGGCGCATTTTGCACAATGGGTGGATTAAAGACAGATACTAAACATAACGTTATAGATCAAAATGGCAAACCAATTACGGGTTTATACGCTGCAGGGAATGATGCAGCCGGAATGTTGATTGGTGATACTTACGGACCTAACATGCCGGGTACTGAGGCAGGATTTGTCTTTTATTCTGCTAAACATGTTGCTGATGTTATTTATCAGCAAATAGAAGATTAATTAAAATCATAAAAAACGAGTCATATTGATGTGACTCGCTTTTTTGTATACCAATTCTGAAATTAATAAAATTCATTCTATTGACTGTCAAAAAGTTAATAAAAATTTCTTACAATTCAAAAAGTTCCATTTCTTTAACCTTGTTTTTAAACTTTTTTTAATTTTATAAATTCAACATAAGATAAAAGCATAAAAGATAAATACCTAAAACAAATAGTAAAAGTATAAAACTAGGTAGAGAAAATGAGGCTTCTTTATTAAAATTTTTATGATTTAGCACAGCACTTGTTAACAACAATATTGACTCTATAGTTAGCACAAGGTTTAAAAGGAATGCTTGACAACAAATTAAAACGAATAGCCATAAACAGATTGTTTTTAAGTTCATCATAAAAATTCTTTCTTTTGTCCATAAATACCATCCGACTAATGCGTTAATTGATGCAAGCATAATAATAACTGCAAATTTTGGATTAAGTTGTAAAGTTTCAGCAAAACTTTCAAAATTATAAATTTTTGACGTATTAAGATAAACATATACTAAATAAATTATTGCAGAAACAAACAATAGAATATAATTTGATTTATATAAATAATTTAAATGACTTTTTATCCATATTTTTGACATCAAAAAGACCCCAAAAAAGATTGATCAGTTAGCTGAGTTAATTGTTAAAATATTTTCTTCTCCAGCTTTAACCTTATTTGTTTCCAAAGGCTTAACTGTATATCTTTCTTTGCTTAAATTAGTGAAAATCATTACTGAAATAGGAGATAAATTATTTTCTTTGATTATATCTAAGTTTACTTCAGCTATTTTTTGTCCTTTAACAATATTATCTCCTGGTTTAATTAGAATATTAAAGCCTTTCCCCTTTAAATTTACAGTATCAATCCCGATATGAAGTAATACTTCATTGCCAAAATTATCAGTAAATCCAAGTGCATGTTTAGTTGGAAAAACAGTCGTTACTTTACCAGAAATAGGGGCAACTATTTTACCATCAGTTAAATTTACCCCATACCCATCACCTAAAGTTTTCTTACTTAATACCTCATCTGGAATTTTAGACAATTGAATAAACTGACCAGTAAACGGAGAAACTACATCATTTAAAGCATCAACATTTTCAGAATTTGTTTTATCTTCTTCACTATTCAATAAAGAAGAACTGGCAATGTTTTCGCCTCTTAGCATTTTTAAAACTTCATCTTTAATAGCAGGAGCTTTGTTGCCATATATAATTTGAATATTATTGCCCACAGAGGTTACACCTGACGCTCCTAAATTAGTAAATGATGATCTATTAACTCTACTAATATCATTTACATCCACACGAAGGCGAGAATAGCAAGCATTAACGTTTTGTATATTATTTTTCCCACCTAAGTTCTTTATAATACCGGAAATCAGTTTGACATTGGAAATTTCGCCACTTGTTTCTGAAGTATCAGCACTATTTTCACTTTCAGCAGACTCGTCTTCTCTACCAGTTGTTTTAAGATTAAATTTTTCTATTGCAAATTTAAACATAAAATAATATAGGCCGAAAAATACTATACCAATTGGAATAACAATCCACCAATTTGTTCTATTAGTTAAAACATTGAAAAACAAGTAATCAAAAAATCCACCAGAAAATGATAAACCAAGGTGAGCTCCAACTAAATTAGCTACTGAAAAGCCTAAGCCGGTAATTACCGCATGAATTAAAAATAATACTGGAGCAGTAAATATAAAAAGAAATTCAAGAGGCTCTGTAACTCCAGCAACAAATGCTGTAATAGCTCCTGAGAGCATAATTCCTCCCACACGTTTTTTATTTTTTGGATAAGCAGTTTTATACATAGCTAAAGCA
The DNA here is from genome assembly GCF_003151025.1 of Lactobacillus kullabergensis. Lineage (NCBI taxonomy): Bacteria > Bacillati > Bacillota > Bacilli > Lactobacillales > Lactobacillaceae > Lactobacillus > Lactobacillus kullabergensis. Next base: position 1,524,789 of record NZ_CP029477.1, read on the forward strand.
GCAGCCGGCATACTAAACATTTTTAATATAAATTCACCATTCATAAAAGTACCGGCAGTTATTTTTACATTATCAGCTAATTGAGCAAAGAAAATTAACTGATCGCCGTGAATGGTTTGCCCAGCTTTATTAACATAAGAGCCAGCTTGTAACCAAAAAGTGGGCCACCAAATATGATTCATCCCAAATGGAATGGTAAGTCTTTCAACAAAACCAAACATAAAACCAGCAAAAACGGAACTACTATTAGCAATTGCATCAGAAAGCCAATTTATTCCTCCTTGGATTGGAGGCCAAACCAAGCAAAGAACTAAACCCATTGCAAAACCAGCAAAGGCTGTGATAATTGGAACGCTTCTTTTACCTGCAAAAAATGCAAAAGCTGTAGGGAGTTTAACATCATAGAATTTATTATAAATGTATGAAACCATCACACCGACAAGAATGCCTCCTAAAACACCCGTTTGTAACGTCGGTATGCCTAAAATGTTTGCATAAGCATTAGATGATTGGACCATTTTATCACTTACGCCCAAAGTCCCTCCCATTGTCACGCACATAATTAAATAGCCGACAATGGAGGAGAGTGCAGCTACTCCAGCATCATTTGTCAATCCAATAGCGACACCAGCACAAAATATTAATGGCAAGTTACTAAAAATTATGTTCCCACATTGTAATGCCACATTAAAGATTCTTTCACTTGCTGGGTTTCGCATAAATGGCATCATAGCCAAAAAACTTTGACTAGTAAAAATAGTACCAAATGCTAAAAGTAACCCTGCAGCAGGTAAAATTGCAATCGGAGTTTGCAGTGACGCACCTATATTAGTGAGTTTTGCCACAAACTTCATTCCTAATTTTTTCATAAGCTATCCCCTTCTTTAAAAATTAACATTTATTTATTAGCCATTCTTTTAATTTGGAATCAAGTTTTAATATCGTTAATGCTGCCCCATTCATATTCAATGATGTTACCAAATTACCAACTTTAGTAGATACCACCTTAATATCTTGTTTTTTGAGCCAGTACATAACATCTTGAAATAAGATGTACTGCTCACCAATAGGAGTACTGCCAAGTCCAGATAACATAATTGCTACCTCATTTTTTTCAGAAATATCTAAATCCTCAATCAATTCTCCTACCATTTTTTTAGCAATCTCATTTGACGAACTTAAAGTATACTTTTCTAGTCCGGGTTCTCCATGATGCCCGATTCCTAATTCATACTTTCCATCCGGAATCTTAAAATTCGGATGACCAACTGCTGGAATAGTCAGTTCTTTTAATCCAACACATATGCTGGCTGTATTGTCTGCAGCTCTTTGTGCTGCCGCACAAACTTCTTCAAGGGATCCACCCTGTTCAGCTACCTTTCCAGCAACTAGCCACATATAGTACAATCCCGCAATACCATGTCTTCGATCTTTTTCAGATTTTGGTGCTGAAGCAATATCATCACGAGATACAACACTTTTAACTTTTACTCCTTCATCTGCAACATCCATAATTGCACTTTTGACATTCATGTTGTCTCCAGAATAATTGCCAAAAATACACGCGACTCCTGCTCCTTGATCTGCTACTTTAAACGCTTCTCTGAAAGATTTAGCTGTAGGAGATGAAAAAATTTCTCCAATTGCAGCGACATCAAGCATCCCAGGTCTTATGTAACCAATAAATGAAGGTTCATGACCACTACCTCCACCTGAAACCAAAGTTACCCGTTTAGGTATTTTTTTCCTTTTCACAACACGAAAATTATTTGGCAAAGTTTCTAAAGCTCTATTATCCAGAAGATACCCTTTAACAATTTCATCAACAACGTCATCGGGATTATTAATAAATCGCTGCATTTTAAATTCCTCTTTCAAGACTAATTATTGATTCTGCAAAAGCTTGCAGAATCAAGTTACAAGAGGCAGCACCTGCATCCAAATGCCCAACCGTTTTGTCTCCTAAGCGTTCTGCTCTTCCAATGTTTGCTTTTAAATTACGTGTTGATTCAAAACCTTTTTGCGATTCTTTTTGCATATTTTGTAAGCTAGAAATCAAATTTTTATGAATTTGCCACTCTTGATCAAAACCTTTGACTGCGGGAATTAAAGTATCTAAAAGTGACTTATCTCCTAACTTAGCAGTCGTAATGCTTTCAACATTATTCAAGGCTTTATGCAACATCTCATTAACCGTATCACCGTTAATTTCCTCTTTATCTGCTGTAGCCTTAATAAATCCCCTGAAAAACATGCCATATAATGGTCCCATTGAACCTCCTATGTGATCCATTAGGGCTGTTTTAATTGCTTGAAAGCCTCCAGTCATATCATTAATATGCTCATCATTAATAAGTTTTTGTGCTAAATCCATTCCTTTAGACATATTAATTCCATGATCACCATCACCCAATGAATCTAGTTCACTTAAATAATCCCTATTTTTACAAATAGACTCTATTATACTTTTAGGAACTGAAATTGCTTGACTATTTTTAATCATTTTTCGCAGCTCCTATTCTAAGTTGGCATGTCTGTCAAAATACTTATTGGTTGCAACATTTTGATATTCACCCAGTGGAATGATCATTGAGTCTAAAAGAACAAGCATTGAAATCTCAAACATGCTTCCGCCCGGAAGTATGTTCTTTTTATTTTCTGCACTTTCCGGTAACTTATCAGTATAAGCTGGTATTCTCAAAAATTTGTCAGCCATTTTTCCAAGAGTAGACTCTGGAAATATAGTCAAAACAAAAATTTGTCCACCAATCTCCTGCGCCTTTTTCGAAATTGAAATTAAGTTGCCAGTCTCTCCTGAAGCACTACCAATAATCAAAAGATCATCTTTACTATAAGCAGGTGTAATGGTATCTCCTACTACATAGCTGTCAAAACCTAAGTGCATTAGTCGCATTGCGAACGCACGCAACATTAAAAGTGAACGTCCCGCACCAGCAACAAATATTTTTTTTGCACCTTTAATTTTTTTCATTAATAATTCAATATCCTTATCAGATATTTTATTTTCTATATCAGATATTTCTTTACCAGCAATCGTAGCTATTTCTTTTGTGTTATATTCCATATTTCTTACCGATATTGTCCAATAATCTCATACATTTTCTTAGCAACTTCACCTGGATTATCAACTTTCGCTAGTCCACCACCAACAACAACATCATCAATATCTGCTTTGCATGCATCTTCAAATGTGCTCAGCTTGATGCCACCAGCCGCAGCAGTTTTACTTTTAATGCCCTTCAAAAACTTAACTTCTTCAATTGGACTTACACCTGTGTTTTGTATGTCATAGCCTACATGGACACAAATATAATCCGGACCCCACTCATCAACAGTTTTGGCACGTTCAGCAATATTTTTAACTGAACACATGTCTACGAGAACTTTGCCATTATATTTTTTAGCATTTTCAATAACTTCCTTAATTGTTGCATCCTCAGAAGCTCCAAGGACAGAAACCATATCAGCACCGGCCTTAAACGCTACATCGGACATTGGCTGACCACCATCCATAATTTTTATGTCAGCAAAAACTTCTTTATCTGGATATAAGTCTTTAATTTCTTTTACTGCTTGGGCTCCCTCCGAAATCATCAATGGTGTCCCAATTTCGATAATATCAACATATGGTCCAACCTCAGCTAAAACTTTTTCTGCTTGTGCAATTGTTTCTAAATCAAGTGCTACGTGTAATTTTTTCATAATTAAAAACTCTCCTTTATATCAAACATTTTCATAATTGTATCCACATATTTATCCGGATTTCCCAAGAAATTGTATTTATCCGGAGTTTCTAGAAAAGTCTTATATACTGGTTGATTAAATTTAATTCCGAGGCTTCCATTTTCAACCGGTAAGGCTATTTTCACTGTTGGTAGGTTTTTATAATGATCGTTCTTTTTAAACTTTAATTTGTCATCTTCCTTACCAATATAGATACCTAGACCATGGTGATAGCGAACATTATCATAAAATATTTCACATGGTTGATAAGCTAAATTGGAGAAAACCAGATCCCCATTGCCAATATTAATGGAACAGTGACCATAATCTGGCGGAACTATAATTGCTTGCCCAGCTTCAACTTTGGCTAAAATGATATCGTCAACTTTTATGTCATTTTTTTCTTTAACATCAAAATTCATTGACTTTTGTAGTTCAAACATTGCCGTACCACTGAGAACTTCATATACCTCAGGATAAGAATGCTTCTTATTACTTTCCCAGCCATGGTAGTGACCACTAGTCTTTTTGCATTCAAACCCAACCTGGCCTTGATGAATAACCGTGATATCATATTGAAATTTGTAGCGTTCAAAGAGTTCTCTATCCTGATCGCAAATAATTCCGCGATAAACATCATATACATTTTCATGCTTATCATTATGTGATGAATCTTCATATAATTCGCTCATTTGCAAAACATTTTTTTCACCATATCCTTTTAGCATGTAAGGTGCTTCAAGCAATAGCTTTTTTGATCTACTGTTTTGGTAAATAGGTAATCCGCTTTTTTGTAATTCTGCTAACATATTTTCCTCCTTAAATCATGTTTTTAATTGTTTTTAGTATAAACAATTAAAAACAATTATTTACAAATGTATAATACAACAATTTTGTAATCGATTTCAAGCATAATTTAAAAAATAACAGTAATTTTTGATGTTTAAGGCAATTTTTTCAAAAAAGATATATAATAAAAAAACAATATAAAACAATTAAGTAAGGTAGGATTTTGATGTTAAAAACAGAAAGACAACAAATGATATTGAAAATTGTGGAACAAAACGGTAAAGCAGAAACTAATGCTTTAGTTAAAAAATTCAATGTCACTGAAGACACTATAAGAAAAGACTTCAATAGCTTAAGTAATAAAGGACTTGTAAAGCGCACACATGGTGGTGTTATGAAAATCCAAGGCGTTTTAGATTATGACTATCGTCTAACTCAAGACGTTGCAAGCAAGAAGAAAATTGCAAAAGTAATTTGTGATTATCTTATACAGTTCAAAACTATTTTTATAGACAGTGGATCTACTAATCAAATTATCGCTGAAGAATTACTTAACAAATATCATGGAACAATAATAACTAACTCTCCCGTAATTGCCTTATCTCTCAGCCGTAACAAACAAATTAAAATTGAAATTATTGGTGGCTCTTTAAACCCAAGAACAAAAGTAATTTTAGGAACAAAGAGTATCAATGAAATTTCGCAATTAAATTTGGAATGTACATTATTAGGTGTTTCCTCTATAGATTTTAAAATGGGTATTACCTATCCAAACAATGATGAAGCTACACTTAAAACTACATTAATCAAGCAAAGTAAAAATATAGTTGTTGCCATTAGTAAAGAGAAGTTAGAAACTTTTTCCACATTTAGTGCTGGGCAACTATCTGATGTAAATGCCTTATATACTGACGAAACAAATAAAAAGTTATTAAAAAAATACAAGCAAAAAATAGCTAGAGTTATTTCTTGCTAATTATTGACAAAAAATCGCATCAAAAAAGACTAATAAATCAATTTAGCAAATTTTGATTTATTAGTCTTTTAACTTGTAAATACTAATGTAATATGAGACGAAAATTTTGTTTAACATTAGTAAACTTTACTTAAATAATAAAAACTAATAATGTATATAAGACTCTATTTTTTCGCATTTCTTTTTTTAATACTCGAATTAATTTCTTTTACAGTCTGCCTCTGTGACAAAATAACGATTAGCCAAATAACAATATAAACTAAGACAAAGACACCAACCAACCAAAAATTAATCGGCCACTTATTTATCCAGCACATTAACAACACCAGCAAAAATGTCCCTATGATATGAACGCTAAAGGCAATAGCAGGTGGTACATCCATCGCAAAAATCATTGATAAAATTCCTATTAATCCAGAAATAATTAAAACAGAAATAACACCTAAACGGGTAGGAATACTAGGAGAAGCAAAAGTCAGTATTATCAAATAAGTAGCTGCACCAAAGCCCACACCGGTAAAGAAATAGTTAATGAAATTACTTAATTTTCTCATTTTACAGACCCAACTCTCTTTTTAATGCAGGCAAATATAATCTGGAAACATCAGCTTTTAGATTGTTTTTTAAAAGTGCGATCATATTTCCCGCAAAACCTACTTCTATCGATTCCAAAAAATTTATATTGATAATGCCATGTTTCGAAACTTGGATAAACCCATCACCCAGTTTTTCTAGTACCTGATATAATCGACCAGTTGTTTTTATCATGTTTTTAGTAGTATAAAAGGTAATATCTGTTGTCTGGATCTCTACTTTGATAATTTCTGTTCGTTTAATGGTTACTATTCTGTCTTCCACTTTAACTGGTAAAAGATCATACCTTTTTTCACCAAATTTGTGCAAATAATTAATTAAATTATTAACTGCTTCACTTTTTTGAGCTGCTTTAATTTCAACTTCAATTTCCTGTTCATTTAAATCAGAATCCGTTTTAAATTCAATTTTCACTTTACTTATTGCTCCTCCTATCAGTGATAAAAGAAAGCAAACCAATTACTAAAATTAGTATTGCAATCATTAATAGTAAAACGAGCATATTATTCAGCCGCCAATTATTCATCTTAAATTGTATTCCTAAATAATTAGTTAAATGCCGTTTTACATTAGCAGGAAAAGTGGCCAGTGTCTGCTTAAGTAAAAAATATCTTAAAGCAGCTGCTTCATAACTACTTGGTACTAATTTTACCAAACTTTGTGCTCCAGAAACCAATATACCATATGGCAAATAGGTCGCTACAGCAAACCCAGCAGCAGCTCCTAAAACAGCGGAAAGCCTGCTAAAAGTAGTGCTGGAATGCATGAAAAGCACGATTATTTCATCTAATAAAGTCGCTGCAATCGCACCTACCAAGATATACAAAAGTCCGGGTAAAAGTGCTGATTGAGGAATCGAGATATGATCAACTAATGAAAAGTACATGGCCATTACGATAAAGGTGATGATTTGCATAAAAAAGCTGACTGTTGTTCCGGATAAAATGTAAGCAAAATTTTCTGCAAAACGTGATATGCCAGTTAGTTCAAAATCAGCGTCGGCTCGCGTTTCGCGGTCACTTACTTGTTGACCTAAGGCCTGAAAAGCCGTAGTAATACCAGAAACCGCAACAATACCCGCTATCATCCATAAATCCAACATTTTAGTCACATGAGGCAATTGCTGCCAATTACTTCTTAAATTATTTTGCAAAAAGCCAATATAGATAAAGAAAGAAATCAGTGCACCCAAGCATGACATGAATACAGCAGGAATGTTAGAGAAATAAATTTTCAAATTTCTACGAAATAATGCAAACATTTAATGTATCTCCTTTCCGGTAATCTGAAGGAAGGCATCATTGATTGTTCCTTTGCGATATGAAAAATCGATAATATTTTCTTGATTGTTTTTTAAAATTTCAATTGCTTCTTGAGGGGATAATATGTCAATCGCAACTTGATTTTGACTGAGTCGAATAACTTTTTGTTTAATCTGTAAAATTTTGGCTTCCTTAACAGTAAGAATCAATTTATTAGGGGCAAATTCCGTCTTAATTTCAGCTGCAGAGCCACTGGCAAGAATTTTACCATTTTCCAAAATATACATTTGGTCAGCATTTTCTGCCTCCTCTAAATAATGAGTTGTCAAAAAAATAGTAAGGTTTTGTTGCTGCTGCAGTTTAGTCAATAATTTCCAAATAGCATTTCTTGTTTGGATATCAAGTCCTGTAGTTGGTTCATCTAAAAAAAGCAAATCCGGATTACAAATCAATGCTCGAGCTATGTCTACCTTTCTTTTTTGACCACCTGATAAAGTGCTAAATTTTTGATTTAAAAATTCTTTGATGCCGATCAAATCAATTAGGTGTTCAAGCCACTCATTAGAAAATTTATGATACATCTGTGCCCTTAAGTAAAGATTATCCTTGACTGTTAAAACATTATCTAAAACGCTATTTTGAAAAACTACTCCAATTTTAAGATTTGAGGCTTTTGAAATGATACCTGAAGTTGGTTTTAATAGTCCTGTTAACATATTTATTGTGGTTGACTTGCCTGCACCATTCGTACCTAAATACGCCACTAATTGTCCTTGCTTTATTCGGATATCAGCTTTATTAACGGCAATTTTATTCCCAAATTTTTTAGTTAATCCTTGTGTTTCAATTAACATAGCGACACCTCTTCCTTAATTTGAATTAAGCATACTAATTCAAATCAAATTTGTAGCGCATTTTACAATAAGAGACAAAATAGTAATCACAAAAAGATAAAATTAAGACACAAAAATAAAAAAGGTGTTGATCAAATTTTGGTCAACGCTTTTAGTGTTCAAAATTAACTTATTTACTTAAATGAATCTCGCGGTCAAATAAACTTTGCAGTTTTTCATCGAAATTATGCGCGATAAAAATGACAGTACTCGGCATTTTAAGGAGTTCTTGCAAGATTGTTCTGGTTCCCTCCTGATCAATTGCACTTGTGCCTTCATCAATTAACAGAATCTTACTGTCATGTATCTGCGCGCTATTATTTTGGGTAAGCTTAAATCAATTAGAACAAAAATTGCAGTTAGTAAAACAAAAGACCAGTTTAAACTAAAAAGGACACCGGCAGAAAGCAAAATGATGAACAAATTGCTAAGAACATTAACCCAGGGCAGAGCAAAATCGCTGGTTAAGGTATCGAGATTGCTTTGCAGATAGTTCTGCATTTGCCCCACAGTCGCATCGTTTTCAGTATAAAAATGGTCTACCATTTGCCCTCTTAATTGATCAAGATATTCCTGAATCTGTGCGTTAAAAAGGTAAGTCGCTAAAGGCAAAATAAATACACCACAAACTACCGGGATAAATTCAATTAATTGCCAGCGAATGTAAACGGACAAATTGCCAACGCTTAGTCCGTTAACTGCAAATTGAAAAAAATATTGGTCAAGTGAGCCAGTAACAGCAAAAATAAAATAAAGTAAGATAATAAAAATTGCTCGTCGTTTATTGGAGCCAATCAGTCCCCTTAATGTCATATGCTTGCGTCTTTCATTTAATGCTAAATCAATTTTATTAAATTTATCTAATAATAAAATGAATGAGCAAGGGTGTCAAATTAGCAGATAGATATATAACTAATGCTTTGACGCTTTAGATCAGTTTGGACATTTGATTATTAACCTTTTATCCATATATAAAAGCTTATTTAAATTGCAAGTATTTCTTAGTATAAGTCTTTTCTGTGAAAATATAAATTTAAAAATTTTAAAGGTTTCTTTAGTCCAAATAATTGATTATTCTATTCTAAATACTGATTTAACAAACAATATTAATTTATATTTTAAACACTTTATAAGGTGTAAAATAAGAGTATCAAATCTATCCAGATTAAAAATAAAACCAATGTAAAATAAGACTTTATAAAATATGAAAATTTTATTTGGAATTTACATGATAATATTTTTTAAATGAAGCAAAATCATTACATTAAAAAATTATTTTCTTGGAGTGATATAAATGAAGAGACAAATTATATTTTCAGAAAACCCTATCAGAGATCTATGGGTTAATATCGAAAAATATTCTTACCCTTATAATATTAAAAAATATCTAAAAAATAAAGAAGCTTCTGAAAAACTAATCAATTCTATTTCTGGGTCAATACTTCAAGCTAAAGAGTTCTTCAATGCAAGTACACACGTAACAATTCAAACTTCACCAATATTATTATATTATGGCACTATTAATTTACTTTTTGCTTCAAGTGCTTTACTAACTGGAATAGTTCCTGAAATAAATGGACATGGTTTAACACTGAAAAAAGATGATATATATAAGACAGATTTATTAAAACTTTCTATTACTGTACATAATGGTAAAAAAGACGGGTTTGCTTATTATTATCAGAGTCTTGAAAAAAAATTATTAAATTCATCCGAAATATGGACAATTCAAGACTGTCTTTCTGCTATTCCTGAATTAGCGTTTCAGTTTATTAATCAATTTGGCATTACTAAAACTCACATCATTCCAGTGAATAGGATTGTTACAAATGATGATACTGCTTTTGTAACTAAATCAGAAATTATAGATTTTTCCACATTAGAATTACTAATTGATAATGATAAAAAGTATAATAAAAATTATTTCAAACCAGAACGTAATTTTAAAGGAGGAGCTGTTTTAAGAAAAAAATTAAACGGCAAGTCCTTAATCAAAAGTGCTTATAATGGACAGTATTATCTGACAGTTTCTTTTAACGAAGTTAATGATCTATCAGAAAAGATTTATGGATTATTTGGATCTTATATTGCTTTATTCGGTCTTTGTACTTTATGCCGATATTATCCACAAATCTGGACACCGTATATACGCCAAGATCCTAGTGGAGATGTCAATTATATAAAAGTTTTTCTAAGTTATATTCATAGGTATATTCCCAATATAATACTCGATTACATTGAAAACACTAAACATATATATTCGAGCTCTTTATTACTATCTGATCATAAAACGGATAATTAACATAGTAAATTTATTAAAAAGAAAGGATTTTTAATTATGCTTAGAAATGATCTAGTTAAATGTACTGAAACTTTAACAAAATTAGATTATGTAATTAAATTCAGAAAAATACATAAAACTTTATTAGAAGATAAGAATGGCAACTTTTATAATAGTAGAACTATATACGTAGATACTGAAATGGAGAACAAATTTAACTTTTTTGGAGCTCTACTTATAAACAAATATAGATCAGAAAAAAAACTTGGTCTTGTTGATAAAGAAAGTTTGTTAAAAAAAGATGAGTTAGAAATGTACATGAAAGGAATATCATTGTTTATGAGTATATACTCAAATTGTATTATGCCTTATATTCATTCTTTTCCTCAATCTATTACAAGATATCTTAGTCCCTATGCTGAGTATTCTCAAGAGCAAATAAATAAAATTACAACAAATTATCATTGTAAAGAATCTGAGTCAGCCTTATCAGAGTATTTCCGCAATTCATTTTCTGACTCAGATTCAATTCAACTATTAAATAATTATTCAGGTCAGGCATTTTTGCAGCAATTAACATATCAAAATCTTAATGACTTTATAACAAATTTAGATACTCAAATAAGGAATCATGAAGCATCAAATTTTATACAAAATGTTCTGAGTATAGGACCCAATGCATCAATAAGTGCAAAAGATAATATCAATAAATTTTTTCTTATTTTATATAGTGTAAAACAATCGTTAAACATATTTTACAAAACGCTCTATAATGAAATTATAGGAAAAAAACTTAATTTAATTAGAGAAGATACCATTGTGAACTGTACTATTTCAAAGTCAATTCTATATGAAATACGTTCTTTCACTTTAACTAAAAAAGCCCTTCCAGTAATTAAGGATACAGGAGTACTGACATTAATGGATTTTAGTTATTTTGAGGAACATTACCATGATTTTGGTATACCCTTAAACTCACAATTCATTAATAAGTCAGATTTAGGTAGTATATGTAAAACACAAATATGTGTTTTAGACAAAAATCTGAACCCATTCGGAAAGTATATTAAAAGCCTAGGCTAAATAATTGTATACTCTATTCCGATTTCGAAATAACTTTATCCAACTTGCTGGTGTCACTTAAATTGGCATTTAAAAATTCTTGATTATCTATCGGTAAATGCAATTCAAAGTTTTCTATTGGCTGAACGCTGACTGTTACATCTTTCATTGTAGCTAATAAAACATGACCGCCAAAGCTTAAATCGTCGGCCAAAAAATGATTGTGAAATCCTGAAACTCCAACACCTTGAAAAACAGGAGGTGTGTAATAAGTAATCATTGTTCCAGTGATATTTTCAGTCTCGAATTCAACCTGATTTTCAGCAATTTTTCCCAGAGACGGATATGGCTTATGCGATTTTTTAGAAGACCTTGTACGAATTTTTTGGAAAACGCCTTTAGTCAATATTGCGAAAAATTGATTTCAGGCGTTATTTTTGGTCAAAACATCTTTTAGCATTTCTGTTAATTCGACATTTTGATAGCTTTTGAATTTGTGATAATCCGCAAAACTAACGTCAGCATAAGTCACTTTAAAGTCATCTGGCAGTTTCACAGCCGGACCACTAACATCTATTTTGTAACCAACACCGTCCAATATTACTAATTCACCATCAACGCCGTCACCCGTTCCAATGCCAATATTGCCGTGTTTTAGCAATTCTGATAGCGGTAAAGTGCCTTCCAATAAGCCTTCAACCAGCATTTGCATAGTGCCATGTTGAAATAATGTATTTTTCGTCATATTTTCTGCTCCATTAATTCATACACTTATAATAAAATACAATCTTAACTTAATAGTATACTCATAGCTTATCTTAATACTAATGAGCTGTAATCTAATAAGTTGAGATTGCTTTTTTGTTATTCCCACTCAATCGTTGACGGTGGCTTACTGGTGACATCATAGACTACACGGTTAATGTTTGGCACTTCATCAACAATACGCGTTGAAATTTTTTGCAAAACATCCCAAGGTAAGCGAGCAAAGTCAGCGGTCATTCCATCAATTGAAGTAACGGCGCGAATACCAATGGTATAGTCGTAAGTGCGACCGTCACCCATCACGCCCACGGATTTGATACCAGGTAAAACGGTGAAGTATTGCCAAACTTTTTCTTGTAAACCGGCCTTTTTAATTTCATCCCTCAAAATTGCATCACTGTCACGCACCAGTTTGAGTTTATCCTCAGTTACTTCGCCAATAACGCGAATGCCAAGACCTGGTCCTGGGAATGGCTGACGCCAAACTAAATCGTGCGGAATGCCTAATTTTTCACCCAGTTCACGCACTTCATCCTTAAATAACTTGCGCAATGGTTCAATTAACTTAAAGTGTAAATCCTTAGGTAACCCACCAACGTTATGGTGCGACTTAATTGTCTGGGCAGTATTCGTGCCGCTCTCAATCACATCAGTGTACAGGGTGCCTTGAGCTAAAAAGTCCACATCCTTAATTTTCTTTGCCTCGTCCGCAAACACCTCAATAAACTCTTTGCCAATGATTTTACGCTTTTGCTCTGGATCGGTGACACCCTTCAGTTTATTTAAAAAGCGCTCTTGGGCATTTACCCGAATAATGTTAACGCCTAAATCACGGTTCAAGGCAGCCATTACTTCATCGCCTTCATTTTTGCGCAACATACCGTGATCCACAAAAATAGCTGTCAGCTGGTTGCCAATTGCTTTGTGTAAAAGGGTAGCGGTGACACTGGAGTCTACCCCGCCAGATAGTCCCAGAATTACTTTCTTATCCCCCACAGTTTTCCTAATTTCAGCAATTTGCAGGTCAATAAAATCGGACATTGACCAGTCAGCTTTAGCGCCGCAGACTTTAAAGGCAAAATTACGCAGGATATCAAGGCCATATTGCGTATTGCGTACTTCCGCATGGAACTGAATACCATACATTTTGGCTTGATCATTAGCAATAGCGGCAATCGGGCAATTCTTACTTGAAGCGACCGTTTCAAAGCCAGCAGGAGCCCCTGTGACCAAATCACCGTGACTCATCCAGACGTATTCATCTTTGGGCAATCCGGCAAATAAAACGGAGTTAGTATCTTCAACTTCGATGTCGGCACGACCATATTCAGAATTAGCAGCTTTTTCGACCTTGCCGTTTAAATAAGAAGCCATTAGTTGCATCCCGTAACAAATGCCTAAGATAGGAATGCCCAATTTAAAAATTTCAGGGTCAACTTTCAAGGCATTTTGGTCATAAATACTGTTAGGACCCCCGGAAAAAATAATTCCCTTGGGGTTAATCTGCCTTATTTGGTCCATACTAATATCATGGGGCAAAAGTTCAGAATAAATACCAAAGTCCCGCAGCCTGCGTGTGATCAGTTGATTATATTGACTACCAAAATCAAGCACAATAATTTCATCAAAATCACTAATATTCTTTTTCACCGACATCCAAGCTCCTTTACTAACTATCTTCAATACCATATCAACTTTACTAAGAAATAGTTCAGTGGTCAACAATTTTTTAGCGTCACACTAATAATTCACGAATATTTTTAAAAATAATCATCTAAATAATTCGCAATTTCATTTTAAAATTGGTCTTGCACATATTATGCGACTCTGTTACAATGCTTGCAACAGGAAAATAAATATCTATATATTGCCGTAATAAGGTCGGCAGTTTCTACTCAGAACCGTAAATTCTGAACTATGGATAATATAGCATTTTGCGCGGCTATTTGCTGCTTTAAAGGGCTTTTTTTACCATAGTTTTGGTAGAAAAAGCCCTTTTTGTGATGAAGGAGGAAAAAGTGAAATTATTAGAAGACCGGATTCGTAGTGACGGAGAAGTTTTACCCGGTAACGTTTTAAAAATCAACTCGTTTTTAAATCATCAGGTAGATCCCGAACTAATGAAGAAAGTCGGAGAAGAATTTAGTCAACTATTTAAGGACAGTGGCATCACAAAAGTTTTGACTTGCGAAGCTTCTGGAATTGCACCGGGAGTAATGACAGCCTACGAATTACACGTGCCTCTGGTCTTTGCCCGCAAGAAAAAACCTGCAACACTTAATGATGCTGTCTATTGGGCCGATGTTTATTCTTACACTAAAAAAGTCACTAACCAAATTTGTGTTGAACAAAAATTTTTTGACCAAGATGATCGCCTGCTAATTATTGATGACTTTCTGGCAAATGGCGAAGCTGTTAAAGGCATGATTAATATTGCTAACCAAGCTGGTGCTGAAGTAGCTGGCGTCGGTATCGTAGTCGCAAAAACTTTCCAAGGCGGTAGCGACTGGCTTAAAGAACACGGGTATCACCTTGAAGCATTGGCAGAAATCGCTAGTTTGGCCAATAATCAAGTACGTTTTGTGGGGGAAAAATAATGGCAGAAAAAGAAGTTAGTCAGCAAAAAGCAGCGGTTTTAGGTTTACAGCACTTATTAGCGATGTATTCCGGAGCTGTCGCTGTACCCCTTCTAATTGGTAATGCACTAAAATTTTCTCCTGCACAAATGACCTATCTTGTTTCAATTGACATTTTTATGTGCGGCCTTGCGACACTTTTGCAATTAATGCGCAACAAGTACTTCGGCATTGGCTTCCCAGTCATTTTGGGCTGCGCCATTCAAGCAGTTGCCCCCTTGCAAATGATTGGTCAAAAATTCTCAATTAACGACATGTATGGTGCCATCATTGTTGCCGGCATTTTTGTAGTTTTAATCTCAGGCGTTTTTGCTAAAATTAAAAAATTCTTTCCTCCCGTCGTAACAGGGACTTTAATCACCACTATCGGTTTAACACTTGTTCCGGTCGCAATTCAAAATATGGGTGGTGGCAATTCTGCTGCTAAAAGTTTTGGCAGTGGTCAAAATCTCCTTCTGGCTTTTTGCACCATGTTCATTATCTTGGCACTGGAAATTTGGACTAAAGGATTCATCAGGTCAATCTCAGTTTTAATCGGCTTAGTTGCTGGAACAGTAATTGCAGCCTGTATGGGACTAGTCTCATTCACTCCTGTAGTGGAAGCATCCTGGTTTCACTTACCTCAACTGTTCTATTTTGGAGTACCGAAATTTGAATGGTCTTCCAGCCTGACAATGATCATTATTGCTTTAGTATCAATGGTTGAGTCTACTGGAGTATTCTTTGCAATTGGTGATCTTTTGCACCATGATGTTACCGAAGAAGACTTGAAAAAAGGCTATCGTGCTGAAGGCATCGCCCAAATTTTTGGCGGTTTATTTAATGCATTTCCTTACACTACTTTCTCTCAAAATGTTGGTCTTCTGCAATTATCTGGTATAAAAACCAAGCGTCCAATTTATTGGGCAGGCGGCTTACTCATGGCTATGGGCTTATTACCTAAAATTGGTGCCATGGTAACAATCATTCCTACCCCAGTTTTAGGTGGTGCCATGCTGGTCATGTTTACCATGATTGCTGTTCAGGGCATTAAGACTTTAGCTAAAGTTGATCTCAGTGATAACAATAATGTATTAATTATTGCCATCTCAATTGGACTTGGACTTGGTGTTACTATTTATCCTCAATTTTTCAAAAACCTGCCGGCTACTGTCCAATTATTTCTAAGTAATGGGATCGTAATTACCAGCTTGTCAGCTACTATCCTGAATTTCCTACTTAAAGGAGGTGATAGGAAGGCAAAACCAAAAACTCAAACTGCAAATATCATGTAAATAAAATTGTTTTTACCCTTGAAACAATTTTGTTTGCACCAAAAAAGTATCTTCTCTGTTAAGAAGATACTTTTTTAATTTGTAAATATCAAAGCACTCATGTTTGCCTTGTCGCTATTTTTCTTTCTGATGCCTAAAAATGAAAAACAAGTTGCCAGCATTTTTTCACCAATTTGCTTAAATGGCTTGTCAGCAATTTTTTCAGTATATTTCATAATTCCAATCGCAGTTATAAAAATTAGAAAGGACTGCGTCAAAGGAGTAACTGCTACTTCTTCACCACATTTTCTATACCCATTTATAAAGGAAGCAATTAGTTTTTGATTTAATCTAAAATCTTGGTAAAAAAGTTTAATGAAGTCCTGATAATTGACCCCCATACGAGCTCGCTCAAAATCAATTAAACGAAGATGCCCAGCAACAATTTTATAATTACGTAAACCTACATCCCCATGTAAAACTGTAGTTGCATGTGCTATCAAGTCTTTTTCAATATCCGCTTTTTGCGCTGTAAATAAAGCTAACACTTGCAGCAATCTGCTTTTAATTTCTTCATTCTGCAAGCTATTGCTATCCGACTTTGCTTTCTCAAACAATTGATTATTAAGATATATGCCAGAAAAAGGTTTTACGTTTCGGTGAAAACGAGCTAACTGTGTTCCCATCTTAAATGCTAAATCAGGGGTAATTTGTCCTTTAACATCAGTTGGCGCCAAATCTTTCATGACCAAAACAAATTGTTGCGTTTGTTTGACAACAAAAGAGTCTAATACCCGAGTATTTATTTGCTGGTTAACAGCTTTTTCAGTTAAAAATTTCCCTGCTTGTGCAAAGACTTTAACAAATATTTTTTGCTTAAACTTTGCACTATCACCAACAAAAGTGCTGTTTTGTGACTCGTGCGTGATCTTTGTTAAGTCAGCTTGCAGTTTTTCTTGTACAATTTTTTCTATAGTCATTAGCCTAGTTCTCTCATTTCACCAATGCGGGCAATGCCCAAGCAACTTAGCACAAAAGTAGTTTACCGGTTTTCTTGCCAATAGAGGTAGCAGTACGAAAACGCACCATAAATAATATTCTTCTTTGTATTAATCATTTTTTTCGCCTTCATATAAGAACAATTCGTCAACCGTTACCCCTAATATTTGAGCCAAGCGAAAAGAGAGTCCTAAAGATGGGTCATACTTACCATTTTCAATAGCGTTGATCGTTTGCCGAGTAACATGAGCAGCTTCAGCTAGTTGAGCTTGTGAGTACCTCTGCTTTTTACGCAATTGAGCAATTCTATTTTTCACTAGTTCACTCTCCTGTCAAACATATTGGACATTTATAGTAAAGCATCTTTTACATTTTGCGTAAACTCCAAAATTATATTTTAGTTAAAATCTTTAAATCGAAAAAGTAATAATAATTTAGGTTTAAGTTTACTTATTTTTTTGCAAACAGCCCGCCTTTTTTAATACAATATAGATTAAGTAATTTTGAAAGGACAGATAAGATGAAAAAAGCAGAATGTACGACTATTCTTGTCGGTAAAAATGCCACCATTGACGGCTCAGCTATGATTGCCAGAAGTGAAGACGGTGGCCGTGAAATAATTCCTGAAGGGTTTGAACTTATTACACCTGAAAAGCAACCTAAGCACTATGAAAGTGTCATTAGTCACCAAAAGATTGATGATGAGGACTTAGCAGAAAAGCCTTTGCGTTATACCAGTGCACCTGATGTTTCTGGCGAAAGCGGCATCTGGGGCGCGGCCGGAATTAACTCAGAAAACGTAGCAATGACTGCTACTGAAACTATTACCACAAATGCACGTATACAAGGGATTGATCCTCTTCTTGCAAAAGGCGGTCTTGGTGAAGAAGACTTTGTTACTTTGACATTGCCTTATATTCACAGCGCCCTTGATGGCGTTAAGCGCATCGGTTATTTGCTGGAAAAATATGGCACTTATGAAATGAACGGTATGGCTTTTGCCGACCACGATGAAGTTTGGTACCTGGAAACTATTGGTGGTCACCACTGGATTGCACGCCGTATTCCTGATGACGCCTACGTTGTTGCTCCTAACCGTTTAAACATTGATGAATTCCATTTTGGTAAAGATGGTTTCTTGGCAGACGATGCCTTAGAAGATTTGATCAAGGAATTCCACTTAAATCCTGACCGTGAAGGATACAACATGCGACACATCTTTGGTAGCTCAACCATAAAAGACGCCCACTACAACAATCCACGTGCCTGGTTTGTTCACAATTACTTTGATCCAGAATTCGGTGGTAAGCCAACTGATCAGGATCAACCTTTTATTTGCCACGCAAACCGCAAGATTAGTATTGAGGATATTTGTTTTGTTGAAAGTTCACACTATCAAGATACCCCATTTGATCCATACGGTGATCAGGGTACCCCTGAGCAAAAGAAAACCTACCGTCCAATTGCACTAAACCGCAACTTCGAAACCCATATTTTGCAAGTTAGAAATGATGTTCCAGAAGAGATTGCAGGTGTGCAATGGCTTTGCTTTGGTCCAAATACCTTTAACAGCTTCGTCCCATTCTACACGAATGTCAACGACACGCCAGCCAGCTTCCAAACTGGTCCTAAATTTGATTTGAACAAGATTTTCTGGTTAAACAAATTAACAGCACAACTGGGTGATACTAATTTTAAAGTCTACGGTGAACTTGAAAATGACTTTGAACAAAAATCATTAGCACAATGTCACTTCATTCAACATGAAACTGATAAAAAAATTGCAGGCCTGTCAGGCAAAGAAGCTGAAGATTTATTAACTGCAGCAAACCAAAAGATGGCTGACCAAGTATATAGCAATACCATTGAACTGCTGGGTAACATGGTCACTGAAGGCCATAACCTGGCAACGCTTAAGTTTGACTTGTTAGATTAGAACACTGAAATACAAAAAAGCGGTAGAGTATAAGCTCTGCCGTTTTTACTTTTCTTAAATAGAGTGTAATTTAATATTAGATCTAACAATTTTTTTCAGTATAGCTGACTGCTTATTAGTTATATATTCAAGGGTATATGATTTTATAATTAGATTAAACGAAAAGAGGATAATTCCTAAATTAAGTGAGCTATCCTCTTTTATATTTTGAAAATAATTTTTAATTCCTAAGTTTTGGTGGAAAAATTACCTGAAAGTGACTATAAGTTTTGGTACTTATTTAGTTTGGTGGTTGTTATTAGTCTAATTGAGCTTTAGTAGCTGCAATACTATTTTTTGGATTTCGGTTGACCATAATTAGTAAATTTTTTAGCAACTGCATCCATTTCTTTATCTGTCAGTGCAACTGGTTCACCCACAGACTTAGCGTAAATATATAGCTTACATAAAAATTCTATATTAACAGCATTACCTAAAGCAGATTCAATCGAATTTCCAGTGGCTAAAAGCCCATGGTTGGCTAATAAAATACCATGATCATCTCCCATTACTCTATATGCTTCCTCAGCAATTTCAGGTGAGCCGTAAATCTTGTAATCTGTACATTTAAGTTCTTTGCACATATCAGCAATTACATAGTGAATTGGCGGAACATTCTTTCTTAAACAAGACATAGCTGTGGCAAAATCTGCGTGAGCATGAATAACTGACAACACACCCGGTTTATTTTTATAAAAAATTGAATGCATTGCAAATTCACTGGAAGGTTTGCGATTTCCTTCCTTAATATTGCCGTCTAGATCCATAACCACTACATCTTCAAGCTTTGTATCATAATAGTTAATACCTGAAGGACTGATTAACATAACCTGATCTTCAGGAACATATATGCTAAGGTTCCCGCCTGTGCCAGTAGTCAGACCCTCGTCAACTAATTTTTTACCATATTCAACAATTTTTTTGCGTTCATTCAAATAATCCATAAATGCTACTCCTTATTTTGTATTATGCTTAAATTCAAATTTTCCCATACTTCAAAACTATCCTGCAAAGCTTTGCTTTCTTGGGGATAATATTCAAATCTAACTTTTGAAATACTGCTTTGATTATTCTTATTTAAAGCAGAATTAATCACTTCAAAGCATCCCATAATTGATGGTTCCTGGAAGTTTTCATAAACCTTTACCGGCAAATCAGTTATATTTGCGACAACTTGTGGTATTATTCTAGAATTTAATCCTCCACCGCAAGCGACAATTGATTTATAGTTAAAATTCTGATCCCTTTTTAATTGTTTAACTTTACGTGCGATTGAAAATCCAATGTCTAATGCTATAGCCCCAATTAATTGCTCCTTAGTTATCGAATCTGGAAAAGGAGGCGAAATGAAAAATCCCCCATATTTGCGAGCATTATTCTTTTTTAAAAAACTTTGAGTGGTAAAGCTGGCAAATATATTTTGAATATTATTCAAATCTACCGTTTCTTCAATACTTTGATAAGAACTATTTGGAAGAAAGAATTTCTTGGCTTTCTCATAGTTAAGTCCGGTTACTCCCGGATTATACTCTAAGACATAATTATTTCCTTTTAAGTCCAAATCTAACCAATGATCTTTATTTATATCAGGAGTCTTTGTTCTTAAATTGATCGGACTGGTTGTACCTGAAACTAAACATAAAGTGTTTTTTTCATTATCTGGTAGTACGGCTTTCATAGCCAACTGGGTATCTGCACCACCAACTATAAACTTGCAGTCATCATTTCTAATACCAAATTTTCTTAATAAATCTTTATTCGTAATTTGATATATAGTTTGAGAAACCACAAGTTCAGGTAAGGAAATTGAATCTAACTGAAAAATACTAATTAATTCTGGATCCCAACATTTTTCAAACAGATTAAATATTTGGGTTTCAGCTGCTTGAGAAGGTTCAATAATACATTTATCACAGAATAACAAAGCAAACAATTCACTTAAACTGGTAAATGAATAAACTTTATGAAAAAGTTCTGGTCGTTCTTCTCTTAGCCCAGCTAATTTCATAGCAAGAAAATCACCTGAAATATTTCTAGCAGTTTTATCAAAAACTAACTGTTGAAACTTTGAATATTTGCTAACAAAACGATTCCCTCTGTCATCTATATTTGGAATACCAAAGATAACTTTTTTGTTTTTATTTAGGCAGAAAAAAGTTTGCCTTGCTCCTGAAACTGTTATAGCAGAGATATTTATATCAAAAGTTTCCAGTACTCTCTTTGTCACGATTTCTAAATTATTCAAAAATAATTTAAAATCTATAAACATGCCTCCAAAATTATCTTTCTGATAAACATTTTTAACATGCTGAATATCATAAATTCTTCTATCTTCATCAACAAGAGCTACTCTGCTGCTACCTGTACCAACATCAATTAATAAATAAAAGTCTTTATTATTCATTATATTAACCATCTAAAACATTACTATTAATAATATTGGCTTTTTGATAATTTTTCTTAAGATAATTTATCAGTGAATTTACTGCAATTTCAGATTGATGTAAAACCACTTCATATGTTGAGCCACAAATATGTGGTGTTGAAATTACATTATCTAATAAAGCTAATTTTAGATCATCTTTATTTTCAGGTGGTTCAACATCTAAAACATCTATAATGCCTCCACTAATCTGCTTTTTGGCTAAACAGTCATATAAGTCTTCAGTATTTACCACCGCTGATCTAGATGTATTTACAAATAAGGAACTCTTTTTCATTAAACTAAGGTATTTGCGATTAATCATACCTTTAGTTTCTGAAGTTACTGGTAGATGAAGAGAAACAATATCAGAATTTGTAAACAAAGTTTCTAAATCTGTCTTTTTTGCGCTAGTATTCGTTGATTCAACATAAGGATCATAAAATAGCATTTTACAGCCAAAATTTTCAAGCAACTTTGCTGCCGTTTTAGCAACAGCTCCAAAACCTACAAAGCCTATTGTTTGCGAATATAATTCGTGACCTTTCCAAATATAATAAGGAGTTGTGCCCGGCTTCCAATTTCCATTCAGCACCCATTTGTTTGCTTGAATAATCTGTCTTTGCTTGGTAATTATCAGACCGACCAACATTTCAGCAACAGCTTCAGCATTTCTTGCTGGGGTATGTATTAAGGGTATTTTGTATTTATTAACCGCATCTACATCAATATTTTCTGGTGTAGATCTGCAATCTACAATAGCCTTCAAATTTGATGATTTGGCTAAAACCTTGTCATTGATTTGATCTAATTCAGTAATGAGCACATCTGGATTAATCTCTGACATCTTTTTAGCCATTTCATCTGGATAAAAGCGCTCACCATTCTTTGTCCATGGATCATAGACAATTTCACTAAAATACTGCTTTAATTGTTCTCGATATTTTTCAGTTATCTCAGCTCTGATATAAATTTTCATATAAAACTCCTCAAACATTTTAAAACTTTGAATTCCAGGAATAATTTGTTTATTAAGCATGTAAGGCTCAGAAAAGAAATTTACTTTCCTAATATTCAACCTTACAAGTTTTTATAAGCGCTTACAGTTTCATTATAGCATCGCAAACTCTAAATACAATAAAAAACAGTAAAAAAAGCAACTTTTTTATTACTTTTATTGTCTTTTTTACCGTTTTAAAGCATAAAAAATGATGAATAGCTGTTTGGACAAACAGTAATTCATCATTTGGCTATTTTTAATAAATTATGACACTTTTAAATTTTTATTTAGGCTATCCGAGTAATCCGAATGTTTCTCTATAATATCAGTCACCTTCTGTTTATTCTTCTTGTAGTATATGAATTGAACGACATACAGCAATACTATTATTCCAATTATAAGAGGATTTTTCGTTAAAAATCCGATCGTGATTAGCCCCATCAGAATGTTAGCAGCAACAAAACCTATTACCATAAGACTCCCCTTTGGCATAGTTACTCCTGTTTCTCTAGCAATCTTAGTAAACATTGGTGCAAAATAAGAACCGATATAGAGCTGACCTGTGAATATTATTATATCCATAATCAAAGCTTTAAAAATGTTTCCGTTTGATAAGGCTACATTAATTTCAGAGTCATAAGCAAAGCCTGTAAGGCACATTACTGGCACAACTAAATTACCAGGTAGAACAAAAGCGAGAATAAGAGCAAATGGAATCATCAAAATTCCAGTAGTCAAAGTAGCAGTTTCACCGTAACCTAGTGCATCATTGACAGCAACATACCATTCACGACCACCTTTCTTCATTGATTTTTGTGAAGCAGAAGTGATACTCGAAAATGAAGCTGCAAAAATGCTACCCACTTTTGGAAAGATAGTCATAACAGCAGCTGTAGTAACAGCAGTAGTTAAAATTTGCCCCCAAGATTTAATTGAGGTCAGCATAGTAAAGTTTCCTATCAAGCCTAATAGCATTCCGACAATGAATCCAATAATCATTGGATCACCCAAAAAGCCTAACTTTTCTTGAATTTTTTTAGGATTAAGTTGTATTTTGTCGGCTCCTAGTTTAGATAAAACATAATTTAAAATTAATGCAATTGGTACATTACATACTTGGTGTGGCGCAGTCAGCGTACATTGAGGATAGCCGTAATAAGTAGACCACCTGGTAGCAATCATTTCTGAATACAATAAACAAACTAAGTTGCCGAAAAGCATTAAGAAACTGGCCAGCCAGACATTTTTAGTCATTAAGTATAATTCTGACCCCCAAAGTATCAATGAGTAATTATTCCACAAATCACTTGGCATAAAAACATTTGTCCATTTTACCGCAAATAAAAATATTTGGAAAACTAGTAAGATACCGATGAAAATCATGCCAATACGGGTTGAGTATGCTATTACGGCTGTTGCCTGCCATCCAATATCCAAAACTGGTAGATTGAGATGAGCAATTTTTAACATTTTATCTACCACCGGAGAAATTACTGGAGTAAAGTAGTCAGTTATCATACTAAAACCAACTAATCCAACTGCGGCTAAAATTGCTGAATTAAATGCCTTTTTTACATTAATCCTCATAAATAAGCAAATAATAAAGATAACAACCGGGACAAAAATATTTGGACCAAAGGTATCCATAATTGTTTTAAAAGTTTGCATATTTTCTTCCCACCTTTCTTTTATAAATAATTAGGTTATTCAATTTTTAAGGCTTTTTTGATTTGAGAATATACTTCTTCTTCGCCAATTCCTGTTAACAGTCCTGTACCATTTATGATTGGTACATCAAAATTTCCCGGTATTGGAGAAGTATAGACAACAATATCGAATTGACCTTCTGGAATTCTTTCCGAAGCCTGTTGTGGGTTTAACTCTTGTGAATTAACCGTATAACCTAATGACTCAATATAAGCAGACGCTTTTTCAGCCACCATTGTCGAACTGACTGTTCCTGAACCACAAACTGCTAAAAGATTTATTACTTTTGCCATAATTATCTATTCCTTCCATGATATGAGTGTGTTATAAATATTTTTTGAATGATAAACCTTATCTAAATAGTTTTTGTCTTGAAATAAAGCCATAAGTTCACGCAAATCTTTAAGTTGTTCCTGGCCTCCAGTTGAACAAATAAAGAAAACCAAATAGACCTCAACTTTAGTCTCAAAGTCACCCATTTGTCGAAACAATACTGGTTTATTTAGCCGAGCAACCAATATGCCGTCTTTTTTAATATTGACAGGATCACAGTGGGGTATTGCTACTCCGACTGATTTTGTTCTTAATCCTGTTGGAAAAACTGATTCTCTTTTAACTAAAGCTTTTAAATAACTTTTCCTTGTGTAACCTTCTTGGAACAGCTTATCCGCCGCCAATTTAAATAATTCTTCTTGTTCTACCTCAAGATTGTCTAAAAGCAAGTTTTTATTGAATTTCATCTAATCACCTCTATTAGAAGAATGCCTTAATTGAGTAGTGCTTGACTTTTAAAAACATTTCTTAATATTGAAGTATTTAATAAAAGTTCTCTTTACCAAAATTTGAGTAAGCACTTAGATTATAGGGTGAAAATATACCTTTATCTGTTACAATACCGTCAATTAAATATGGTGGGGTTATATCAAAAGCGGGGTAAATGGAATTAACACCATCAACTGCAATCTTTTGACTTCCAAATTGTAAAGCCTGTTTTGAGTCACGGTATTCTATTTTTATTGTTTCACCAGTTAATTTGTCTTGATCAGGAATACCAGTAACAAAATACGGTATCCCAATTCTTTTAGCCAAGATAGCTATTTGCTTTGTACCAATTTTATTAGCTATATGACCATCCATAGCAATCGTATCAGCAGCCGATGTATAGAAGTCAATGTCTCCTCTTTCAAGAACAAAATTAACCATATTATCGTCAATTACTGTAGTGTCAAAACCAGCTTCTTGAAAACAGCTGGCAGTTAGTCTGCTACCTTGTAAAAAGGGTTCAGTAACGGCATCATAGGCTTTTAAAGTTTTATTCGTCTCTTTTGCTCTTCTAATTATGGCTCCAATAATGGTTTCGCCATAACATTGAGTCAAAAAACTTGAATTATTTGGCATAATATCAACTAAATAATTGCCAACTTTTTGCATAGTCATATAGCGGCGGTTTAAAGAATCTATTGTGTCATTAAAGGCTGCTTCAATAGCTGACTTACCATTTTTGATAGCTTCCTTTTGTTGTTTCAATGCTCTATTGGTTATTGCTGAATATCTATTTGCTGTGGTAGGTCTTGCATTACCTAATTCACAAGCTGCTTTAGTTAGGAAGGAAATCTGTTCGTCTTCTGACCTATCCTTGCATTGATAAGCAGCAAGAGCCATTCCCATGCCCACGGCAGTATATGGACCGGCACTTTGAGTAACCATATCTTGAATTGCCTTAATAACTTCTTGATAAGTTTTACAATAAACAAACTTTTTTTGACCTGGAAATACTCTACGGTCTAATATTCTTACTTGTCCATCCTCATACCAAGCGACATTTTCGTATTGTAAAAGAAATGGCATACCGCTATCTTGTCTTTGCATAATTTATCCCTCCTGCTTAATTATTTGTGCGATAATCACATCTATATCTAAAATAATCTCAGTGCCATTGTTATATTCTTTGCGATTTAGGATCAAATCAATTCCGATCTTTATTAGTATTTTCATTACTAAATTTTTTATTTCTTGATTCTCAATTGACGTAATTTCAATTACTTTAGAATCTCCAACTGTTCTGCGAATTATTTCGGTACCCGCATAACCTAAAGTATCATTTTTGATAGAACGCAAATACTGATTTTTAAATTCACGCTCACGGTAAAATGGGAATTCAACAATTTGATCATATTTATTGGCCAATTTGGTAAAAGTTTTGTCAAAAACATTCTTAATAGCGTCGTGAAGCCAACTAATAATTTCGGTATTATCTTCTTTAAATTTAGCTTGAAAAGTTTTCTGTACTACATAAGGGAATATCAAATTACCAATCACATTCCCAATGTCATAACCAATGGGACCGTAAAAAGCAAATTCACTATCGAAGACACGAATATCGTCAGTGTTGATAAAAATTGATCCGCTATGTAAGTCGCCATGAATTAAAGCTTGAGCATTATTCATGAAATTATTGCGCAATTGACCAATGTTGGCTTTCAGCACATCATTATTGTATAAATTAATTGTCACAAAATCAGTTAGCCGTTTATCAAAAGTATTCCTATTATTATAATCATAATAAGGTTCTGTTAAAACAAGATCTTCACTAATTTGACAAGTTCCAGGATTAACAAATTCTTTTACCAAGTTTTTTTTGGTTGTACTTTCTAACACTAAGTCAGTTGTGGGAAGTAAAACATTAACCATAAAATTACTTATTTGTTCGTCAAATTTAGGATAAATATGCTTTTTTTGTAACTCATAGCGCAAATTTTTAAAATTGGAAACATCCTCCATCAATATTACATGCATGGTCTCATTGTAATCATAAACTTCGGGAACCTGTCCGCCACTTAATTTACGCTGAATCTCTAAACATCTTTCTTCAATATGACCCCTATACTGATCAAGAGGATTACCAGAAGTTCTAATGGTTTCTCCCGTTTGCTTTAAAATTAATGATTTTTTACCATCACTTACTTTGTAAACATGGTTAATATTGCCATCACTTACTTCTTTTACTTTCAATTTTTGAGCATTTTCATGTTCAAAAAAATTGGTATGATCGATTACATATTGCTTAGCATTTTCTTCGTTTAGATTAAAATATCTTTTATAGTCCATATTTCCTCCTAAAAACTAACATTATCTGATTTTTAAGCAGTTACAGATTGATTGGAAAAATCTTTTGACAAATGCCCTTCGTCATCCAAAGCCTCAAAATTATTATAAGTATCTTCTTTTTTGCTCTTAGGAAAACTAATGAATGCAAAAACCACTGCTGAAATTAAAGTTAAATAGCAATACCAAACAAAAGGCATCACAGAAACAGGAGAAACTTTTGCCATACCACCTGAAACTAGCAGCTGACCTGCATATGGAATTAGTCCCTGAACGTTTGTAGCAAACATAGAAAGTATTGCTGCCACGCGTTTTCTCGATAAATTAAATTTTTTACCAATGGTAACTGCCATCGGACCAACAGCAACGATTGCAATTGTATTATTAGTTGTAGCAATGCAAAGTAAAATAATTAGCATTCCAATTGAAAGTTCAGCTCCATGTTTTGTTTTAGTATATTGTCCGAGCTTATCAATTAGCCATTGAATTCCGCCAAGATACTTCATCATTTCGACTACGCCACCAACAAATACGGCAATAATAGCCATATCTTCCATGCCGGCCATGCCTTTTTGAATGTATGCCATTGAGCTTATCCAACCAAAATCACCATGTAACACTCCAATGAATATACCAGAAACTATACCTAATGTTAGTACGGACATTACATTCATACCAATTAAAGACAATATTATAACCAAAGCATAAGGAATAATATCGACGAAACTAAACTGATAACCACTAGTTAAAGAAACACTCTTGATTGGCACAAATGCCAGAGCAATACAGTTAATAATTATAGCCGGTATATAAGCAAGAAAATTTAATTTGAACTTATCACGCATCAAAACTTTTTGACTTTGAACTGCGGCTATTGCTGAAGCGGAGATAAATGAATTATTGTCACCAAACATTGCCCCTCCAACTACAATACCAGCCATTAATGCAGGATTCACACCTGTTTTATTAGCAACATCTATAGCAACTGGCATCAATGCAGCAATCGTACCCATTGATGTTCCCATTGCAAAACTTAAAATCATACCAATGAGAAATACTCCAGGTAGAATTAAATTTTGCGGTAATATACTCAATCCTAAGTTGGTAACCGAAGAAACTGCATGCATTTTAGTAGCAACACCCTGAAAAGCGCCTGCTAAAATGAATATAACGACCATTGTCATTAAATTTGTTTCTCCTCCACCTTGACAAAAAAGTTTTACTTTCTCAGATAATTTCATATTTTTTTGTCCATTTTGCGGTGGTATAGCAAAGGAAATAATCGCAGCTATGATCATTCCCACCAACAAAGGCATACTATCAAATTTGCCACTAATTAATCCTGATAAAACATATAAAATCAAAAATCCAATAAGTGGCATAAGACCAGTAAATGACCCTTTTACTTTTTGTTCATCCATAATTAACCTCTTAACTTAACTACTCTTTTTTAGCAAGCGCTTACAGTAAATAATTATAACAGCTATAATTTGCAAATCAATACAAAACAAACAAAAAAGATAAAAAAGAAATTTTATTTTATCGATTATCTTTGAAAAATAACTTTTTGTTGTCAAAACTATTGAAATCGATTTCATATTGTGAAATACTTTTAGTAGTTCATGTGAACAAGTTGTTAGTTAAAAAATTATTTATTTGGAGGTAAATATGCAAAATTTTAATTATCATAATCCTGTCGCAATTTATTTTGGCGAAGGAAAAGAAAAACTTATCGGCAAACTAGCCAATAAATACAGTAAAACCAAAAAAGCCCTAGTGCTTTATAGTGGTGACTACTATGAAACATTAGGAATTTCAAAAGTAATAAAAACTAGTTTTAACGAATATGGAATTACATACCAGGAGAACGGCGAAATAGTACCTAATCCTAGAATAGAGTTAATTGACAAGCTGGTTGATACTGTCAAAAAGGAAAACATCGATTTTATTCTCGCAGTGGGTGGAGGTTCTGTTATTGATACTGCCAAAGCTGTATCGGCAGGAGCTCTTTATGATGGTGAAACTTGGGATTTTTATACAGGCAAAGCTGAACCTCAAGCTGCATTACCTGTTGGGATTATTTCAACTGCTGCTTCTTCAGGATCAGAAATGTCAAATGACAGTATTGTTAACAATAAAGACCATAAACTTACTTTAGAAAACAATATTATTCTGCCCAAGTTTGCAATTATGAATCCAGCATATACTTTAAAATTTCCTTTATATCAAACTGGAGCTGGGCTCTCTGACATGATGACCCATATGCTTGAGCGTTATTTTACTACTGTAAAAGATGTAAATTTGACTGACAGACTTCTTGAAGGAGCAATTAAGGCTTTGATGGTTACTGCTACAAAACTTAAACAGAACCCAGAAGACTACCAAGTGCGTGCTGAAATCATGTGGTCTTCAATTGTTGCTCATAACAGTTTTTTAGAATGTGGGCGTGAGCCAGACTGGGCATCTCATAGAATCGAAAACGAGCTAAGTGCTGAATACGGCATTACCCATGGTGAGGGTATGGCAATTGTATTTCCAGCATGGATGAAATATACCAGTCAATTCTTACCTCAAAAATTTATTCAACTCGGTGAGAGACTGTTCAATCTTGACAGTTTCGAATACAGCAATCAAGAAATTATCGATATTGTTATTATGAAATTCAAAGAATATTTTTCAAATGTTGGTATGCATAAGAATTTGCGTGAAGTGGGAATAAAAGATGACAGTAATTTCAAAAAGATGGCACTTAACGCGACACAAAATGACAGTAATCCTATAGGACATTATAAGAAATTAACTTCAGATGACATTGTACAGATTTATAAATATGCTTTATAAAAAAGAAAACTAATTATTTTTCCGTTATATATCCTTCCTTACTTTTAGATAAAACTTAGAAAGCAAGTCCAATTAATGAGTATTATTTTCCCCCCTATAATTTCAATTTGGTACTCAAGACAATAAAGGACTTGTTTTTTAATATTTAAACATCATAAAACGGAAAAGATAAATTTTTTCTATAAGTAACAACATTGAATGAAAACTTTTTATTTTAAAAAGATACAAATAATTTTATATTTACTTTTTATTTTTTTGGAGAAACTTGTATGAAGAAGATATATAATCTATTTATCCTTATCGTTTATATTCTTTTATTAATTAATATGATGATTAAATTTCTACCAAATATAATTGCTGTAGCGATTTCATTGATAATACTAATTCCAGCAATTCATGATCGTTTAAAAAGTAGGCATAATAAGGGTTTTTAGATACAATTATCAAGGGGGGAAAAATAAAAATATGAAATTTGAAAGATTAAATGAAATAGAAAATATTTTAAAGATTAATGGTAGTGTATCGGTTAACGATCTTTCTAAGAGGTTCAAAGTGTCAAAAGAAACCATAAGAAAAGATTTAGATTACCTATCTTCCAAAAAGAAAATAGGTAGAGTGCATGGCGGAGCCTATTCGTTTGAATATAATAAAAGTGTACCCTATAGTGCTCGGGACAAAATGCTAGTAAATGAAAAGAAAGAAATTGCAAGTATAGCAGCAGATTTAATAGATGATGGTAATACATTATTTATTGATTCTTCTACTACATCTATTCAAGTTTTGAAAAAATTATTGAGTGACGGTAAAAAATTAAAAGTAATCACCAATTCTCTTACTTGCGCAAATATAGCTTTAAAGAATGATAATATCGATATTTACATGATTGGTGGTTCCTTAAATAAGAAAAACATGAGTTTCAAAACACAAAGTCCAGAATTATATAATTCATTCAACGCCGATTATGCTGTTTTAAGTCCATCTGGTATTGATGTAAAGTGCGGAATAACAGATAAAAGTGCTTCTTCTTCAAAAATGCTTAGTTCATTTATTAAAAGAGCCAAGCATACTTTAATCGTTGCTGATCATTCAAAACTTGATTCTGTTTCAGCATTTTCTGTAAGTCCGTTAACAGAAATTGACGGAATAATTACTGATAAAATAAATGACAGCAATTCATGGCAAAGTGCGGCTCAAAAGTATTCTTTCTTTATTAAAGAAATTTAATCTATTTAAATTAAAAACATTTAAAAAGTGCTCCTAAACATATCTCGCTTAAGAGCACTTTTTATTTTTTAGAGTTATTCTCGTAATAATCTTTTTGCCAAAGCAAAATCACCAACAGTCGCAGAACCATTATTACTGATTTCCGGCATTGTTATATATTCCTCAAGTGGTGGAACATGCACATAACCGTTCAGTAATGTCGCAAAATCACGTCGTACTTTTTCTAGAAACTTTTCACTGGTAACGCCGCCGCCAAAGACAATTTTGTCCGGGCGTAAAATTAAAGTGACTTGCAAGACAGCCTGTGCTACATAGTAGCTCATAATATCCCACACAGGATCGGTAAGCGGCACATCTTTTCCAGATTTATTAAGACGTGCTTCAAATGTAGGACCTGAAACCAAACCTTCCAAGCAATCTTTATGAAAAGGACAAACACCAGCAAAATCCAAGTCATCTGGATGGCGCTTAACTTTAACGTGTCCCATTTCGGGATGACCTAAAGAGCCTACCAACTTGCCGTTAATAATAGCTCCGCCACCGACACCAGTGCCAATCGTGTAGTAAACGAGTGAATCAACATCTTCATTAGATAGCTGCGACATTACATATTCACCAAAAGCAGAACCATTAACGTCAGTGGTAAAGAAAACTGGAACCTTAATTGTTTTAGTCAAAAATCCGACAAAGTCAGTATTGCTCCAGACTTCTTTGGGTGTATCAGTTATAAAGCCATAATTAGGTGCCGTTTTCCGCACCTCAATTGGTCCAAAAGACGCAATTCCAATTGCATCAACTTCAAACTGCTTAAAATAATCTACCGTTTTTTGTAAGGTTTCCTCTGGTGCCGTAGTGGGAAAAGTTGTTTGATCCTTAATTTGATAATTCTCATTGCCGACCGCACATACAAATTTTGTACCACCGGCCTCAATTGATCCTAGTAACATTTATATCTCCTTAATTATTTTATTTAGATATTATTTATTATAACCCTCAATCTAGATCCGAAAAAATTTTCTTAAATAAAAGCCTGCCAAATAATATTTTAACTATTTAGCAGGCGAAACCCGAATATTATTACAGCTTCTGGCAGACTTCAAATATTTCTTTATTCGGTCCGTAGAAGTTAAAATACTTAATACCATTTTCCCAATAAGGCAAACTTTGAATTCCATTTTCAACAAACTGTACATTTAATTTTTGAACTTCGGCAAATGCACGATTTATATTGTTGGTATCAAGCGCAATATGATTAATTGACCCTACTTTTCCTGGAGCTTCTTGAGGGGATTCCCAACTCTCAAGCATTAATGTTCCTAACTGATAAAATGCCACTCGGCTACCTTGATTATCTTCAGTATTCACCAACTTAAAGCCTAAGCTTTGATAAAAATCTCCACTTTCATCAAATTTTTTTGTCGGAATGCCTACATGTTGCAAGCCATTAAAAATCATTTTGTTACCTCAAACTTATCTAACAGTATCTTGCCATTCAGTGTAATACTTAACATTAGAAACAGCAATTTTGCCTTCATTTACAAAAAAGCTGAATTCTCTTCCTGTTTTATGATACATTCTAGCACTTAAAGCAATATTGTTAATATAGATTATGATAATACTAGCATCAACAATCAACTTAATATCATATCTTTTACCTTTTTCAAGTGAGAGTGGTCGCTCTAAACCAGCATCAAAATATTGTGGCCACGGATAATTAGGAGTTCTGGAAAATTTAAGTGCATGTTCAGGTTTAGAAACTTTATACTGATAGCCCTCTCTGGTTTCATCGTTAACAAAAGCCTTTATGCCAAATTCTTTAGTATCATCTGTTACTTCGAGCTGTGCTTCAACTAAGAATTGTTCCGGAACTTCATTAATTACAGTATGCTCTTTTTTACCGTTGGCTTCTCCAATTTCAAAAGATGGAATTGTTTCAACTTTTGCAAAATTGTCAATTATTGTTTGCGGCAAGGTTACACCCAGTGTCTTATCTTTTCTTTGAACAATCTGATGAGGAACAAAAGCGCCACCCCAATCCCAATTACCGAGATCATCATTGTTCTCTTTTGTTGCTACCCAGCCACTCAAATATCGACCTGCTTTTTCATTGCCAACTGATCTGGCAGCATAATAGGCTTTACCATCAAAGAACTCATCTTTTAATGAATGCCAGTTGCCAAATAAATCATTACTGATTCTATATTTCGTCCGCTTGTCTTCTGAATATTCTGAAAATAAAAGGTACCAATTACCTTCTATTTCAAATAAATCCGGCATTTCAATCATGTTGAATTCATTAGGCGTCCAAAAGTCTCCTTTAAACGCCCAGTTTTTCATATCTGGAGATTCAAAATATACTAATCTTCCCGTTGGCTTCTTTTTATCACTCGGAAGTCTTGCGCCCAAAACCAAAATATAGGACTTGTGCTCTGCAGAATAAACAACGATTGGGTCACGCCAGTCATTATGGTCATACCCAGGTTGTGGTATTAAACTGCTGGCTTTACCCATTTTATTCCAGTGAATTAAATCTTTACTGTTAGCAGACATTAAAATTTCTGAAGTTTTTTTAGCTAACTTTGCCTGACGGTTATGCCCTGTATAAAAAGCTACTTTGTCATCTTTTCCTTGTGTGACACTACCAGCATATATAAATTGATCTGCAGAATCATGAGGACCTTTAGGTAAAACCTCGCCATAATCCTTAAAATTTACAAAATCTTTAGTAGTTACGAGCGACCAGCCAAATGGATCAGTTAAAGGTTCAGGTCTGCGCGTGTCTCTTTGGTGGAACAAGTAAAAAGTTTGATCTTCTTCATTAAAGAATGGCATACAGTCGCCAAACCAACGATCTTCTGGTTTATAAAATATTTTTTGCATATCTAATAATTTTCCTCTATTCGTCTTCAGCCTTTTTAGCATTTTTCATATTAAACCTGATTAAAGCAGACATAGCAGTAATTTTTCCAATAACTTCGTATATGTTTTTTCCCTGCATCCGCATATTTAATGTTTCCACAAGTACTGGCAAGTTTACCCCACCAAATAATGCAACTTGTTTGTGCCAATTTATACTTCTTTTGGCTAATTCATTAAAAGGGGTTCCCCCTGCAATATCACAAAATATGATTGTTGGCTCATTTAAGCAGGGTGCAATAACTTGGTCTATTTTTTGGGAAAAAGCGTTTATCCCCTGATCACCTAGATTGATGGCTTTTAAATGATCTATTTTGCCAAAAAAGGATTTTAATACTTTTTCAAACTCGGTAGCAAGATTACCATGTGTAGCAATGATAACGTTAAACATTAAATTCAAATCCTTTTTAAATATAATCTTTTAAATAAACGGTAGGACTCTGCGGTGTAGGTATTACAGTGACTTCAACTCCGCGGCCTATTAACTTTTTAAATGCCTCTTTTTCTTCTGGAGTTACATTAACCGAAGGACGTATACGTTCTGTTCCATCTCTCTGTGCCAGATTACCAACGTTTACTGACTTAATTGGTAATCCATTATCAATCAAGTAATTAACGTCCACTGGAGACACACAAATTAGTAAAACACGTTGTCCCTTATATTTCCCATTTTTGATATTAGTTAAAGCTTTCTGTCTGCTTAAAATTGATGTACTAACATTAGCTGGTGCAGCGAGTCTCACAACCGTTTTTCGCATATCATCATTTACAATACTGTCGTTAATAACCATGATTCTTGTGGCGTTCAAGCGACCACTCCACTGAGTAGCCACTTGCCCATGAATCATGCGATCATCAATTCTTACGTGAATAATTCCTTCCATGCTTTCTGTCATCTTGCTTACCTCTAAGCTAAAACATGCATAGCATTCAACGCTACAGAAACAACCAATACAATTAGAATTACGTAAAGAGGTTTTACCTTTTTACCAAGCAGGTAATATATCAGAGCAACAACAGCTGCAGGTAACAATCCTGGCATAATTTGATCTAATATGCTGTTTCCAGTCATTGTCAGCTTCCCCTGTTTAAAAGTAAATGCCAAATTAACCTTAACCATAGTTGCTGCCAGGGCACCAACAACCATCAGTCCCAACACCGACGCTGCGTTTGTCAGAGACTTTAAAGTGGTATTTAATGAGGAAAGCATTTTGGTTCCGGATCTATACCCTACGTTAAATAGTGGATAAGCTGTTAGTCGTAAAAGAATTGAAGCAACAACCCACATAATACAGCCAAAAGCATTTCCATGTAACGCCATATTAGCAGCAATTGCGCCAAAAATAGTCCAAGGAATAGTGACAAACAAACTGTCTCCTATACCAGCTAAAGGTCCCATTAATCCAGTCTTTAAAGCACTAACTGCTTCAAGAGATTCAGTTTTACCTTTTTCTTCCATACCTACGTCAACACCCATAATAAATGGTGCTGTATATGGAGTAGTATTAAAGAATTGCAGCTGGGTTTTAATAGCAGTCTTCTTACCCTCTGGATCATCTTGATAATTTTCTTCAATGAAAGGCAACATAGCATATGTGTACCCTAAACCTTCATATTTTTCATAGTTTAATGAAGTTGCGCCAAATATAATCCAACGATTCATTACTTTTCTATAAATATTTTTCATTTTACTCATCTTCGTTAGCTCCCCCATTTACAGTTTCCTCAGTTGTATTTTGCTTTTTTGATTGATTTTTATATAGGATTAACGCGATAGCAAAACCAATTAAGGAAATACCGATAATCGGCATCTTTAAATAAATTGCTAAAACAAAGCCAATAATTAAATATGAGAAATAATCTCTAGTTGGTAAATATTGCAATAGCATTCCAATACCAACTGCTGGCAGTATTCCCGCAGCGGTCTTAAGACCACCTGAAAGCCAAGCAGGAATATAGTTAATGAAGCTACCAACAATCTTAGGCCCTAAAATTACTGTTAAAAGAACT
The DNA here is from genome assembly GCF_003151025.1 of Lactobacillus kullabergensis. Taxonomy (NCBI): domain Bacteria; kingdom Bacillati; phylum Bacillota; class Bacilli; order Lactobacillales; family Lactobacillaceae; genus Lactobacillus; species Lactobacillus kullabergensis. The sequence continues at coordinate 1,561,243 of NZ_CP029477.1, forward strand.
GGTATACCGGAAACAAAACTGGTAAACAATGTAGCAAGATACTGCATCCAGTTAATCATGTGGTAATTTCCCTGATCGGCATACTTTTCAGCCTTCTGTTGACAGAAAATATTTGCTGACCATTTTAAAACATCAACCTGGACAATCAGCAAAGCAATTGGAATCGCAAGTGTGATACCAATCGCAGCAGACTGCTTTGTGGCAATCGCCAGGTAAGTACCAATTAAGGCTGCCGTCTGATAGTCAGGGACAGAGGCGCCACCGAAACTTGTAATTCCAAGTGTCATTAACTGTAGGGTACCACCGATATAGAGTCCTGTTTCTACATTACCCATAATCAAACCTGCAATTAAACCAGCAACAACTGGTTGAGAAATTCCAAGCTTAGGCCCCTCCTTATCAAAGTTAATTATAAAACCGTATATTACGATTAAAATATTACGTAATAGCATTTTTCTCTCCTTCTTGAAAAATAGTAAACAATTAAACTTACTTCACTTCAAAAGTTACTTAGCAATAACTGTGCCAAAATTTAAAGAGAAAAAGAGTTTTACTTAATAATGCAGTTGTAGCCAGATTTTATTGTCTGTTAAAAATTATTTGATCAACATAAATTAACTCTGACCGTGGAATTTTCACACTATAATTGTCCTTTATCACACCGAATGCGGAATTTATTTTTTCAAGTTCCTGACCATGCTCCTTTGCAAATTGTTCTTCAAACTCCGGATTTAAATTATTTTCTTCCTTTCTGATTAAGCGTTCAATCAAATAGCTAACATGAACATATAAAGTAAACTTCTTTTGGTTTGATAGTGAAAAGGAAAATTTCCTTTCCAGTTCTTGAATAAAAATAGTAATATTTTCTATTACCTTTGATGGATCCAAGATAGTAACCATGTTGATTGTTTGTTCTAAGGAAAAGTTTTTGACTAAATTATTTGAAATACCGCTAATTTCATCATTTGAAAATGAACCCGCAAGCCATTCCTTAAATTTTTCAGTTCCCTTATCAGATAGTATTTTTTCCAAGAGAATGAAATCAATTCCTTCAATTTGGGGATCTTCAGTGCCTATAATTCCCACAACGTCATACATTCTTTTAATTACCTGAACTTTATGAGTGTCTTGCAAAGCTTGAAAATCATAAGGAATAATTTTGATTTTCTTAGTCGGTGGCAAGCATCGTTCTAGCAATCGAGCTACGTGAGTTGCAGTTCCTATTCCTGAATAACAAGTTGTTAAAATGGCCTTAACTTTATTTCTTTCTGGGTAGGTTAATTTAATATCCAGGTGACTTATTTTTCTGGCATTTTCACTTATTTCTCTAAAACTGCGCTTTTTTAAAACACTCTCTCCTACTTCCAATGCCAGTGGAGTAGAAACATTGTTCATAAGTAAAATTGGAGCGTTTATTTGACGGGGAAAGAGTTTTTCTATTTCTTTTAAGGATCCCATATCTACTAAAATAATTAATCCATGGGAAATGTCATTGTTCTCACTGTAGTCAATTATTTGGTTAGCTATTTGTTGCGTGCTAACGTTAATTGGCATATCAAATGCATCTAGAGTGTGTGTATTAAGTAATCTGTTAACAACATTCACAATGCTTCCCGCTGTAGCATAACCGTGTGCAATGACAATTGCTTTAATTAAACCTGTTTTAGTAATTATTTCTAATTTGTTCAAATAGATAGTTAGTAAAACGTAGTCAATTTCGTTTAGGTCAATGTCAAGATTATCCTTAATCAGAGTTATCAAGCGATTAACATATTGATAAACGTCAGAATATCTCTGTTGCACATCCTTATTAAGATCACTCAAATCCTGCATATCCTTCAATTCTGTATTATCTAAGCGAATTTTTTGTCTTTCAAATAGATAATAGCTAACCGCATAAATGGCATTGCCACTAATTTTCAATTGATATGCATTTTTTAACTGATCAAAAAGTCTTTTAACACTTTCAATTACATAAGATAAAAAAGGTATTTGTTTACTATTATCTTTTTCAAAAAGCAATGTATCGAATAGCTGATAAACAACCTGTTTCAGTTTTGATTCACATTGATGTAAATCATGATTACTTTGCACATAAGTCGATAATATTCTTTTTAAACTTTTTAGAAAAACTTGTTTTTCAGGTGTATTACGTGCTATTAGATCTTCCAATTCAGTGTCATCATTAATAACAATTGAATTGCTTTGTGAATGATAGGTATCAATTTTACTGTTACTCAAAACCTCATCAGGTAAAAATGAAGCGGTAATTGATATTTCTTTTTCATTTTTATTTTCTGCATTGGCTCTTGCAATCGTCAGCTTAATTGCATTCTTTAAATCACCAATATTTCCAGTGGGTTCATAATTAGCAAGCATTTTCAAAACCTGACTACTTACATTTAGCGTTTTACCAATTTTTTTCTGTTCATTTTTAAATAAAGTAAAAACTAGATTTTGTCGTTCCTCCCTGCTTCTTTGCCTTAGAGGTGGCAAAGTAATTTTGACTGGAATTCGGCGCATAAAAGTAGTCAAAAAATTAGTATCCAGGTCTGCCGTGGTAGCAAAGCATAATCTGACATCCACTTTTTTGCCTTTTTGCGTTTCACCAACCGGATATACAATTCCCTGGTCAAGATACGTAAATAGCTTTTCTTGTCCCTTTGAACCCAGCCTATGAACCTCATCTAAAAACAAAACTCCACCATCAGCTTCTACAAAAGCTCCATCATGATCAAAATCAGCACCGGTAAAAGCCCCTTTTTTATAACCAAATAAATTACTGGTTAATAATTCTGGATTATCTGCATACTGAGCGCAATTAACAGTAATAAACGGGGCATTTGGCTTAATGAGCTTTTGTGTACGACAAAATTGATTGATTAAACTAACTAAATAACTTTTGCCTGTTCCACTTTCCCCAGTTATAAGCAAAGGCAACCCGCCATTTGGATATAAAACAGCTGCTCGCACTCTTTCAACACTTTCTTTCAGACTGGGATTTATTTGTGTTAGTCTTTTTAAAACATCTTTATTATTATTTTCTTGCTCTATTTTTGCTACGGATTGATAAATATTGTTTTTGAGACGAAAATTATTCCTTTCAAATTCTGCCTTATGAATAAAATGCACAGGTCGAGTTTCAATTTTTACCAATTTATGTTCTTTTGTTAGTTGATTTAAGTACAAACTAACCGTATTACGCTTTGCATTCAAAGCCTTGGCAACACCACCAGCTGTTAAATCTGCATTTAATTCTTTCAAATCTATTGTTTTGGTTTTAGCATCCAAATAACGTAAAATTTCATCTTTTAGCATGTTGACCTCTATATTTAAACAATTTGTTAAACCGCAAACACCTTCAAACGTCATTGTAAACTATATTTTTCAACTATTCAGAGCTTTTTTACCTCAGAAAACTGTGAATTGTCGCTAATACGAAATCTTTTGTTTGCTTTAACTGATTTTGAATGATCAAAGGCTAAAAAATAATTTTTTTGAAATTTTTAGTGTGAAGAAACTTGAACTAGTGTGAGAACACAAAAAAGACTTTGAGCAGTCAAACTCCAAGTCTTTTATTTTAATTGATTTATTAAAATTTTACTTTTCAGGCACATCCTGAATTTTTACATTTGCCCCTAGCAAACGTAGTTTTTCTTGAACGCGATCATAGCCTCGTAAAATATTGCCAGCATTGTTGATAACGGTTTTTCCATCCGCCATCAAACCCGCTATCATTAAACAGGCTCCTGCACGAATTTCGCCAGCAGAAACCGTAGTACCATGAAGTTTAGCAGTAGGATGAACCAAAATAATATTGTCTTCAACCTTAATATCTGCACCCATTTTGCGTAATTGCTCAATGTGTCCAATTCTTTTGGGGTAAATTTGGTCAATGATGACACCTTCACCAGACTTAGCAGAAAGCAAAAGCGGCGTTACCGGCTGCTGCAAATCTGTCGCAAATCCAGGATAAGAAGAGGTGCGAATCTGAGTCATTTTTAAATCACCAGCAGGATAAACATAAAGCGAATCCTCTGTGGCGTCAATGACTACACCCATTTCTTCTACTTTAGCTAAGTAAGAATCAAGATGCTCTTCAATAATATTATGAATGCAGATACCGTTGCCAATACAACCAGCAAGAGAAATATAAGTGCCTGCTTCGATTCGATCAGGAATAATAGTATGGGGAGTCTTAGCTTCAAGACGCTCAACACCCTCAATCCTAATAGAATCAGTTCCGGCACCTCTGATAACTGCACCCATATTATTTAAAAATGTAGCTAAATCAATTATTTCAGGTTCTTTAGCAGCATTATCAATAATAGTTTGTCCTTTGGCAGTTACAGATGCCATAATTATATTCATTGTGGCACCTACTGAAGGCATTGCCAAATGAATTTTAGCACCATGCAGACCATCTGCAGGTGAAGTAATTTTTATTTGATCATTCTCATTTTTTACACATGCACCTAGGGCTTCAAATCCTTTAATATGCTGATCAATGGGGCGGGGACCAATATCATCTCCACCAGGGAAGCCCACAACAGCCTTACCAAAACGACCAAGAAGAGCACCCATAAAATAATAAGATGCGCGCAAACTCTTGATTTTACCACTTGGCAATGGGCTCATCTTAATGTGCTCTGGATTGATACGCAATGTCGTATTTTGAAAATCACTTGCGACACTCATTTCACTTAGCAGATCCATTAAGTTGTCAACATCTGCAATCCTGGGAACGCCTTCCAAAGTTACAGGTGTACGCGACAAAATTGATGCTGGAATCAATGCAACAGTCGAGTTTTTGGCACCACCAATCCAGACATCACCCTGCAGGGGCTTTCCACCATGAATTATCATTTGCTTCATTGGCGAAAAAATCCTTTTCTATTTCGTTTAGTCATAATAATGTTATAGGAATTTAACAGAAAAAACAAGAGAAGACCTTCGCCTTCCCCAGCCCAAAAAACTAGTTTTTGTATTATCTAAATATGCCAATTAAAGCTTTTCTTCAGGAAGACCACTTGCAGCACCAATAAATGCTTTGTAAAGTCCCTCAGGTCTTTGTGGCCTGCTCAAAAATTCGGGATGATATTGAGCAGCAATAAAGAATTTATTTTTAGTCAATTCAATAATTTCAACTAAATGATTATCTGGTGAAACTCCGGCAAAAGTCATTCCTGCTTTTTCAAATGCTTCACGATATTCATTATTAAACTCGTAACGGTGACGGTGACGCTCCTGAATGACATCTTGATTATCATAAGCTGCAGCAGTCTTTGTCCCCTTCTTCAAGGTTGCTGGATAAAGACCTAAACGCAAGGTTCCGCCAATATTTTCTTCATCACGTTTGTCAGCCATAATGTCAATTACATTATGCTTAGTCTTAGGATCTGCTTCGGTGGTATTAGCGTCCTTATATCCCAAAACATCACGGGCAAACTCGACTGTTGCCATTTGCATCCCTAAACAAACGCCTAAAAACGGAATGTCGTTTTCACGGGCATATTTAATTGCGGTAATCATTCCTTCAAAGCCGCGGGAGCCAAAGCCACCGGGAACGATTAAACCATCAGAATCTTTCATAAAATCGGCAATATTATCTTCAGTCACGTCTTCTGCCTGCACCTTATTAATTTTGACATCAGTATTGTAGGCGTAACCAGCATGCTTCAAGGCGTCTGTAACGGAAATATAGGCATCCTCAAGTTCAACATACTTGCCAACAAGAGTAATCGTGGTAGTGTGCTGCAAGTTTTTAACTCTTTCATCAAGCCTTTGCCATTCAGCCATATCAGCTTCATCCTTAGGGCTCTTGAGATGTAGGAAGTCACACACTTTTTGATCCATCCCTTGTTTTTGGAAAGCTAACGGCAAGTCAAAAAGTGATGGTGCATTAATTGATTCAATAATACGATCAACTGGCACATCAGTGAAATTGGAAATTTTATCCTTATGCTCCTGATCAATTGGCATTTCCGCCCGTAACACCAACATATTAGGTTGAATTCCAATACTACGCAGTTCAGCGACTGAATGTTGTGTCGGCTTTGTTTTCATTTCTTGGGCTGCATGCAGGTAAGGTACTAAAGTACAGTGAATGTACATGACATTTTCTTCACCAACTTCACGTCGCATCTGTCTGATAGCTTCCATAAAAGGAGTTGATTCGATATCACCAACAGTACCACCAATTTCTGAAATAACAACGTCTGAATCAGTGGTCAGACCCGCACGCATAATTTTTTGCTTAATCATATCTGTAATATGGGGAATGACTTGCACAGTTGCACCATGATAGTCCCCGCGCCGTTCTTTTTCAAGCACTTCTTTGTAAATTTTACCGGTAGTGACATTCGAATATTTGCTTGTACGTACGTCTACAATTCTCTCGTAGTGACCCAAGTCAAGGTCTGCTTCAGTACCATCGTCAGTAACAAATACTTCACCATGTTGATAAGGATTCATTGTTCCGGGGTCGATGTTAATGTATGGATCAAATTTTTGCATTGTCACCTTTAAACCGCGGTTTTTTAGTAATCGACCTAAGCTAGAGGCAGTAATTCCTTTACCAAGTGAAGAAACAACACCGCCAGTAACGAAGATATATTTTGTCATTAGCTCAAACTCCTTTGCAAAAAATAAGAATAATCAAAAATAAAAAAGCTCCCATACGGGAGCTTAAACGCACATAACGTGCCCAAATAAAATACTATCTATTTTGGGAGACAAAGTCAAGAAAATTATTCATCGTCATCTTCGTCTTCATCATCATTTAATTCAGATAGCTGACCTTCAATGCCATCTGGCAAGTCTTCATCATCGTCATCATCGGTATTGACATATTCATCGTCATCATCAAAATCATCCGGCTCGTCATCAGCAGTGGCATCCAAGTCCTCGTCTTCCGGATCATCATTATCATAGTCAATGATATCATCGCTACCTGTAGCACTTGCTAAAAAGGCATTAACTTTCTTATGGTGAGTCCGAGTATCTTCTTCATCCTCGTCTTCAGGGTGATTAACCTCTTCATCTACAGATTCATAAGGAAACCATGAACGAAGAGCCCACACATTTTCACCCATAGAAATGAATTCACCATCGGTATTCATGTCAGTGTAGAATTGGGGCAAACGTTCCCTTATTTCTTCATCGCTGACGCCTAAGTACTTTTGCACTGCATTAACAATATCTGCAAAAGCCATTCTCTTATTGTTATCTTCTAAAATTGCGCGAGCAACTTCAATCATTGATAATTCATTGCGATTTTTATTTTTAAAGTCGTTTAATCCCACAATGTATTCCTCTCTCTTAAACAGTCTTTCTTATTTTACTAGGCGTTCAAGTAAAAATCAATGTGACGGCATAATTACCTACTAAGTATAGACCACTATAAAGGTTATATTCAATCTTAAGTTCGCTTGAACCATCACTTTTAGGGAAAAATTTAATAAATTCAGTCGTACTTTGGAGATCCATTTGATAGCCTTGAGCAACATAGCGACAGTCTTTGCGCTCACCAACGACAAAATGGAGTTGTGAGTAGTTATTTCTGTCAGTTCCCCGCCTAATAATCACATTATCTTCTTTAATTAATATTTTAACGGGAATTTTGCCATCTTCCAAATATGAAACTCTAGTATTGCCAGCAGATTCAATTAATTCGCCATCAGCTTTTTTCTTGAAAGTTTCACTATCTTTGCCTTGGATTATTTTGCTAGTAAAATCAATTTTTACTTTAGTCATCTATCTGATTCTTTGAAATAAAAAAGCCAACCTTCCAGATTAGCAAATATGTCGTAATGTCCTTCTTAATTTTAGCAGAAAATATTATAAAACAAATTATTTTTTAACGCCAATAATTACTTTAAATAGTTTTTTTGGGTACTATCAGCAAAATATTTATACCACCAATTATGATTAGGCTTGTACAAACAATAACAATAAATTTTTCACCAAAATGATCAAGAATTATGCCAGAAACAACTGACGAAACGGGTCCACCAATATTGGCAAAAGTTCTGATTGTTGTTAAAACTCGCCCCAAATAATTGTCTGCTGTGGAAGTCTGAATGACAGATTCTGCAAGAACGTTATGAATACTGGTAACAGGACCAAAAAGAAAAAGCAATGTGCAAAGAAGTACCATGTTTTTTAAAGAAAACAACATCAAAATAAGCGGTATGGCGCTAATAGTCCAAGCCCAGCCAACTGTTATAATTTTTGCTTTCATTTTGCCGGCTATTAAGGCTCCCAGTATTATTCCCGCCAGTATGCATATGTAGAAAGTGCTATAAAGTTCCGGCTGTCCCGCTTTTGCGGCTATACGAGGTAAAATTAAAATCATTGCAGGTTGTGCAAACGAATAAAGCAAGCCAGACCAAAGATAGTGCAATAAAAAGACATTTTCCTTAATGTAACTGTAGCCACTGAAAATCTTTTGCCAATATTTAGTTAGGCCTTCTGCCTGGCTTTCTTTTTCTTTAAATGCATTATGAACAGGTATTTTTCTCAGAGCTGCAATTAACAATAACAGCCCCAGTAAACTCAAGCAGGCACAAGCTAAAATAATGTCTCCGCTTGCCATAAAAGCCAGTAATGAACCAGAAAGTGCAATGCCACCAACATTTACCAGTTGATCCACGATATTAATCTTGGAAATAATACTGGTCATTTCTGTTTCATCCAGAAGAGATTCTTTTAAAATAGCGCGATCAGCAGGGTTAAAAAATTCATCACAAATTGATAGTAATCCAGCAATAATAATAGCTAAAATATAACTTTGGCTAAAATAAATAATCACAGCTGTAAGCACAAACAATAAGACTACCTGTATCACCATAGAATAGATGCTGGTTTTCTTAAAAGAGTGACTGTCAATAAAAGGACCGTAAAAAATAGAAAGAGCAGCAGTTACTGTGAAAATAGCATTAGTAATGCCAACCATAGTTGAACTTTTGGTTTGAATTTGGATCCACCAAATAAAAACCATGCCATAAAGCGAGTTGCCCAAGCCACTAACTAAGCGTGACAATAAGTATGGTTTTTTCTCTAACATAATTTTTCTCGTTTCGCGCTAGTTCTGTTAAAATTCTATTTTAATTAAAAACTAATTAAATATTTAAAGCAATATATTTTTTATTGATTAGGTTAAATTCTTTTAGAACTTTCGGTATCTGGCATGTCTTTTATCTAATAAATCTACCAAATTTTCAGTTTGAAATTTTTTTAGCCTTTGCTCAATTATTTCTTTTAATCCTTGAGCTTGATTTTCCAGAACTTGTTCAGGCAAAACCCGTTCTACTATGCCCTGTTTCTTTAACCATTCCGGTTCAATGTGCATTATTTCCGCAGCTTTTGTAGCCAGTTTGGCGTCCTTCCACATAATTGAGGCAAATCCTTCAGGTGACAAAACTGTATACATACTGTGTTCCAGCATCCAGACTTCATCACTGCAGGCCAAGGCCAACGCTCCACCTGAGCCGGCCTCACCAATAATAATAGTTAGAATTGGTACCCTTAACTGCAGCATTTCACTAATATTAGCAGCAATAATCTGCCCCTGGCCGTTTTTCTCTGCCTCTGCTCCTGGATATGCACCAGGAGTATTAATAAGAGTGACAATAGGAACACTCATTTTAGCAGCCGTTTTCATTACCCGCAGTGCTTTACGATAACCTTGGGGTAAGGGGCTGCCAAAATTAGTTGCCATGCGCTCTTTTAATTCTTGTCCCTTATTAGTTGCAATGACGCAGACACTCATATCTTTTATGGTTGCAAAACCCGCGCTAATGGCGGCATCGTCACTACTTGTACGGTCTCCGTGCATTTCAAAAAAATCTGGAAACAGTTGAATTACCAGACGATGCATGTTACTTTTATGGTCACTTCTTGCCCCATCCATAATGGCTAAAATTTTATCACTCGCCATGAACTTGAGCCTCCCATTTTTCTTCAGCAAAAATTTTAAGTATCTGACCAAGTTTGGCTACCTGTTCATCACGAGGAACAATACTATCAATAAAGCCGTTTTGGTAGGCATGCTCAACTGTCTGAAAATCTGGTGGCAGTTTCTTATTAATAGTCTGTTCAATTACTCTGCGTCCGGCAAAACCTAATAAAGCTTTAGGTTCAGCTAAAATAATGTCTGCCTGCGAAGCAAAACTGGCAGTGACACCACCAGTTGTTGGATCCATAATTACGCTGACATAAAGTAAATGTGCTGCGCGATGGTCATTAACTGCCTGTGAGATTTTAGCCATTTGCATTAATGAATGAATTCCCTCTTGCATTCTGGCACCACCTGAGGCAGTGAACAAAACAACAGGTAATTTCTTGGTGGTTGCTTTTTCAAACAAGCGAGTTATTCGCTCACCAGTGGCTGTTCCTAGACTGCCCATTATAAACACCGGATCCATAATACCCAAAGCAGTTTCGTAACCAGCAATATTGGCTTTACCGGTTAAAACTGCATCTTTAAGTTTAGTTTTGGACTGCATTTTTTTAATTGTAGCCTGATAATCTGGAAAATCAAGGGGATCAGTAGTCGCTAAATCTGCATCCCATTCCGTAAAGTCTTTTGTCAGCATCTTTAAGCGTGCTCTGGCAGTCACTCGAAAACCGTAGCCACAATTAGGGCACAGCTGATATTTACCAGCACGATGAAAATAAAATTTATTGCCACATTTAGGGCAAATCCTAAAAATGCCTTTAGGAACATTTTCCTGATACTTTTTTAATGCACTGTGGGGATGACTTGCAAATCTAATTGCCATTAACCTGCGCTTCCTTTTCATTATGTCCTAGTCGCTTAAGATAATTGGGTAAAAATTCTTGATCTATATACGTTGTTAAATATGTACCGGTCTGAAATTTATCATCGTTAAGCAAAGCGATCAAAAAATCGCGGTTAGTAACTAATCCTTTAATTTCAAACTCTTTAAGAGCATCAAGCAAACGCTTAATTGCCATTTGCCTATTAGTTGCATGTGCAATAATTTTAACAATCATCGAATCGTAAAATGGTGAAACGGTATCTCCACTGTTAACCCCACTTTCAATCCTAATACCCAGACCACTAGGCAATACCATTTTTACGATCTTACCAGCTTGGGGACAAAAATTTTTACTAGGATCCTCTGCATTAATGCGGGCTTCAATTGCAGCACCATGGACATGCACATCTTCTTGAGATATGCTCAAATCTTTGCCTGCAGCAATATTAACCTGTTCTTTAACGAGATCAATCTGAGCAACTTCTTCAGTAATTGAATGTTCAACCTGAATCCTGGTATTCATCTCCATAAAATAGAAATGATGAGCAGGATCCATTAAAAATTCGATAGTACCGACATTTTCATAATTTATTGCCTTTATTGCTTTAACAGTTATCTGTTGCAAATAGTCTCTTTCTTTTGCACTGATTTGTGAACAAGGCGTTTCTTCAATTACTTTTTGCTGGTGACGTTGCATTGAGCAGTCTCTTTCGGGAAGTGCCACCACATGTCCTGTTTTATCTGCCATGATCTGTACTTCGACGTGTTTGGCTGGGGAAATAATTTTTTCCAGATACATTCTGTCGTCTCCAAAAGAAATTCTGGCTTCTTCTTGTGCCTGGTTGAATGCTTCTGTTAAGTCAGCAGCTTGAGTCACACGTCTTATTCCTTTTCCGCCACCACCGGCAACGGCTTTGAGCATTACGGGGTAACCCACTTTATTGGCAATTTTTATTGCAGCCGCAGCATTTTTAACAATCCCATCACTTCCAGGAATAACAGGTATATTATTCTTGCGCATCATTTCCCGAGCGTTAGCCTTATTTCCCATTAAAGAAATGGTTTTTGACTTGGGACCAATAAAAACCAGGTGGCATTCTTCACACATTTGAGCAAATTCAGGACTTTCAGATAAAAAACCGTATCCTGGATGAATTGCATCTGCTTCTGTTAGTACAGCGGCACTGATAATATTTTGCATATTTAAATACGAATCGGCTGGTTGGGGAGAACCAATACATATTGCCTCATCAGCTTCTTTCACATGTTGGGCATGTTTATCAGCCGTTGAATAAACAGCAACTGACTTAATTCCCATTTCGCGTAAAGCTCGAATTATCCTTATAGCAATTTCTCCACGATTCGCTATCAAAATTTTTTTAAACATAATGTCACACTTTACTGAATTGCAAATATTAACTGGGCAGTACAGGCAACTTTATCTTTAACAGTTGCTTTTGCCTCACCAATCCCGGCATTTCCACGCAGCTTATCCAGCTTAACTTCTAAATTCAGAGTATCTCCTGGCTTAACCATTGTTCTAAAGCGAGCATTCTTGATACCTCCAAAATAGACAGTTTTTCCTTTAAATTCCGGCATCGTCAACAATGCAACTGCACCAGTTTGCGCCAAAGCCTCAGTTATCAAAACACCCGGCATTACTGGATTACCCGGAAAATGTCCCTGAAAATAGCTTTCATTAATTGTGGTATTTTTTTGAGCAACAGCATATTTACCGGGCTCATAATCTAAGACCTGATCAATTAACAGCATTGGGAAGCGGTGAGGCAAAATAGCCTGAATCTGCACACTATCTAAAGTATGTAACTTTTTTGGTTTACTCATATTTGCTTCCTTCATTCTGGAATAACCGTTATCAGTGGTTGATCATATTCAACTACTTGTTCATTTGTAACTAAAATTTTATCAATAGTCCCTGTAAAATCGCTTTTAATTTCAGTCATCATTTTCATTGCTTCAATAACGCAAACCACATCACCTTTATTGACATGATCACCCGGCTTTTTATATTGAGGTTTTTCTGGACTTGCTTGTAAATAAACTATGCCAACAAGTGGTGCCTTAATTTTTAAAGTTTTCTGCTTAGGTGTATCTAAATTGCTAAGTTCTTGATGATTAGTTTCCTGCAGTGTTTTAGCAGACGATTGGCCTACAGGACTTTCTTCTCCTAATTCTACTGGTGCAGCAACTTGACTTTTGTCAATCTTAATATGACCACCCTTAAAATCTAAATCCAGTTTGGTGATATCACTTTGATTAATTTCTGCGATCAATTTTTCAATTTCTTCAAAAGTCATTTAATCATCCCACCTTTTTAATGCAATCACCGCATTATGTCCACCAAAACCAAATGAATTGCTGATGGCATAATCTATTTTTTGTTGACAATTTTGTTTATTGACCAAATTAACTTTACAGTCAGGATCTTGCTGGGTTACTCCTACATTAATCGGCAATAATTCTGAATTAAGCGCCAAAATTGTGGCAATAGCTTCAACAGCTCCGGCTGCTCCTAGTAAATGACCCGTCATGCTTTTAGTACTTGAAACTAGCACATTACTATTTTGACCAAAAACCTGATTAATTGCTTTAGACTCAGCCAAATCATTTGCTTTGGTACTTGTACCATGGGCATTGATATAACCCACTTGCTCAGGACTAATTTCAGCTTCACTAAGAGCCAGTTCCATTGCTCTTGCAGCCTGGTCGCCACTTGGATCAGGAGATGTAATATGGTATGCATCCGAACTAGTCCCATAACCGACAATTTCACCTAAAATATGTGCGCCACGACTTTGAGCATGTTCTAGCGATTCTAAAACAAGAGAACCTGAACCTTCTCCCATCACAAAACCGTTACGATTTTGATCAAAGGGAATACTTGCTTTTTCAGGAGCCGTTGTCGTGGACAATGTTGAAATTGCAGCAAAACCAGCTATTCCACTTTCATTGATTGCGGCCTCTGAGCCACCAGCAATCATGACATCGGCATAGCCATCTTTTATCTGTCTAAAAGCTTCACCAATTGCATTTGTACTCGAAGCACAGGCAGTCACAATTGTAGTACTGATTCCTTGAGCATGATAGCGAATAGAAATATTGCCTGCTGCCATGTTAGCAATTGAAGTAGGAATAAACATTGGCGATACTCGATCCAGACCTTTTTCGTGCCATTTAATAACTTGTTCCTGGATGGTAGTTAGTCCGCCAATTCCTGTGCCCCAGATTACGCCAAAACGATCATTATTGGTATTTTTATCATCAATTCCTGCTTGTTCCATGGCTTGTGCAGTTGCATACATCGCGTAGAGTGTGAATGCATCCATGCGTTTAGTATCTTTTTTAGTTAAAAAAAGCAATGGGTCAAAATTGTCCAGTTGCCCAGCCAGAGTGACCCCACTTGAATCAGCATCAAAATAAGTAATTGGCTCAAAACCAATTTTTTGACTATTGAGTCCAGCTTCAAAACTGGCAACGTCATTACCAATAGGTGTTAAGGCACCCAAACCTGTAACTACTACTCTTGTCATTACTTACTCCTTACTGCATTGTCAATCCGCCATCTACCGTTATTGTCTGACCAGTAATATAGTCATTTTGAGCTAAAAAAACTGCGGTTTGTGCTATTTCTTCAATTTGTCCCAAACGTTTCAGCGGAATTTCCTTAAGTAATTGCTGCTGAATTTTTTCACTAAGATTTCTAGTCATTTGTGTGTCGATCATTCCTGGAGCAATGGCGTTACAGCGCAAATTGCGTAATGCTGCTTCTTTAGCAACAGATTTAGTTAAACCAATAATTCCTGCTTTACTAGCGGCATAATTAGCCTGACCAATGTTACCTGTTAAACCAACTACACTCGATAAGTTAATAAAACAGCCTTTTCTTTGCTTATACATCGGTCTCAGTGACTGTTTAATGACATTAAAGGTGCCAATCAAATTGGTGTTAACTACACTTAGAAAGTCTGCTTTAGACATGCGATTGAGCAGTCCGTCTTTGACAATACCGGCATTATTGACCACAACATCTAGATGTTCAAAATGATTGATAATTTTGGCAATCATTTCTTTCACATCTTCTTCTTTAGTAACATCTGCGCTAATATCCATTACTTCAACATGATCTTTTTCAAACTGGTCGATGACTTCAGAACTAATTGGTTTGCGGGCATTTAAAACTATTTTTGTTCCCTGTTTGGCAAAAGCTTGAGCAATTGCCAGGCCAATACCGCGTGAACTACCAGTGACCAAGACCACACTATCTTTTAACTTCATGAATTAAACTCCTTTAAAGCAGAAATCGTTTCTTGCATATTGACCACGCTATCTGTTTGATAGGTTGGAACTCCTTTAAGAATCTTTCGTGCAAAAGAAAGTAAAGTTTTACCTGGTCCTAATTCAACAACCGCAGTTATATCTTGACTATGCTGAGCCAAAGTTTTTGCAAAATAGGTAGTCGAAACTAGCTGCTCCGTCAAAGTCGAAACAAGGTTGTCAGGTGCAAACTCTTTTTGGGTCGTAGTGCTATAAATTGGGAAAGTACCATTATGCCAATCAACTTTTTGCAATTCAGTTTTCAAAGCTCCTTGAATTGATTTCATTAATGGTGTGTGAAAAGCACCGCTTACTTTTAGTGGAACTACACGCGCACCATCTTTTTCAAGTTGTTCACGCAAATTTTGAACTGCATCTTTTTCACCACCAACAACAATTTGATTAGGAGTATTAACATTTGCTATCCCAATCAGACCTTTTTTTTGGGCATCCTTTATGGCTAATTCAACGCTTGCTATAGAACTCTTCATGACTGCTACCATAACTCCGGGATTTTGACTGCTTGCTTGTTGCATAAGTTCACCGCGCTTTTTTATTAAGCGAAGTGCTGAATTGAATTCCAAGTAATTGGCACAAGCAAGACCGCTATATTCCCCCAGGCTAAGTCCGATACCTAATTTTTTAAAATCAGCATTTTCGCTAAGAATTTGGTACAAGCCGTAACTCATTGTCAAAATAGCGGGTTGAGAATAACGGGTTTGCGCTAGTTTATTTGCTTTATCTGGGTCAAATAATAATTCCGCGAGATCTAACTGCAATATATCACTTGCTTTAGCAATGATTTTCCGGTAGTGCGGTTCAGTTTGGTATAAATCATAAGTCAGACCGGTTTTTTGAGCCCCCTGACCACTAAATAGTAAACAGATCATTTGCTTATCTTTCCCCATTTAGCAATTTGTCTGCTTGACTATAAACTTCAGCTAGAATTTCTGCAGCAGGTTGTTCTTTTTTTACCATGCCGGCGATTTCACCTGCCATGAAAGATCCTGTTTCAGAATCGCCTTCAATTACCGCCCTTCGCAAACTACCGGTTCCCAGTTCCTCTAACTTGTCATAATCAGGATGCGGCTTTAACGCCTCTTCCTTTTCAATTCCAATATACGTTTTAGCCATCTTATTTTTTAAAACCCGTGAAGGATGGCCTGCATATTCACCAGTAACTAGGGTACTGGCATCTTTGGCACGTAAAACAGCTTTTTTATAATTAGGATGTATCTTTGATTCAGTTGCTACTAAAAAGCGAGTGCCCATTTGCACGCCCTCAGCACCCAACATGAATGCAGCAGCCATACCGCGACCGTCGCCTATTCCTCCAGCTGCAATTACGGGAATTTTAACTGCATCTACAACCTGTGGTACCAGAGCCATTGTCGTTAATTTTCCGATATGACCACCTGATTCCATCCCTTCGGCCACAACAGCGTCAACACCTACACGTTCCATCATTCTGGCCAAGGCAACGGAACCAACAACTGGGATTACTTTAATACCAGCATCTTTTAACTTTTCTATGTATTTTGCCGGATTACCCGCTCCAGTAGTCACAACTGCAACACTGTCTTTATTTGCCAAAATAACCTTGACAACTTCATCAGCATAAGGTGAAAGCAACATCACATTTACACCAAAAGGCTTTTTTGTCAGTGATTTAGCTGATTCAATCTCATCAGCCACAACACTGCCAGGTGCATTGCCCGAACCAATAATTCCTAAGCCACCAGCATTTGAAACAGCAGCTGCCAGTTTGCCATCCGCAACCCAGGCCATGCCTCCTTGAAAAATTGGGTATTTAAGACCCAGTTCTTTCATAAATGGACTTAATTCCATTTGTTAACCTTCTTTCGCTGCCAGTTGTTTTTTAACAAAATCGACTAAATCCTGAACTGTTTCAATGCCCTCTTCACTTTCAATTTTAATGTCAAATTCATCTTCTAATTCATTAATCACTTCAAATACATCCAGACTGTCAGCATTTAAATCGTCTTTTATATTGGATTGAGCTGTGACAGCACTTTCGTCTTCTCCGGTTTGTGCAACAATAATTTCTTTTACTTTGTTAAAAATTTCTTCTTCAGTCATTTGATTTCTCTTTCTTAATAAATTATCTTTAAAAGCTTAAAGCAATGCTGGCAGCCGTCAGACCACCACCAAAGCCACTTAATATTAGTTTTTGATTGCGTTTAATGATGCCAGAATTAACTGCTTCATCCAATAGTATTGGCACACTGGCAGCAGAAGTATTGCCATATTTGGCAATATTTTCCAAAAATTTTTCTTCAGCAATATTTAGATGCTTTGCTATCGCAGATATAATGCGTCCATTTGCCTGATGGAGCAAAAACCACTGCACATCATCCTTTTTCCAGTTTGCTTTTGTTAAAACTCGCCTAATGGAATTAGGTACTTCATGAGTAGCAAAGTCATAAACAGCTCTACCATCCATCTCAAAGTATTTCTTGTGTTTTGCAATCTTATCCGAACTATACGGTGAACATAAAGGTTGGTACCCTGCGGTTAATTTTGCTCCCAATTCTCCAAAAGCTGCCAAATCTTCAGCAACTATTCCTTCTGCTTGAGAACTTTTTTCAACTAACACGCCACCACTGCCATCCCCAAAGAGAACAGCAGTTGAACGCTCTTGCCAATCTATCAACTTTGACAAAACTTCTGCTCCGATAACTAATCCTCGTTGATAGGATCCAGCTAGCAATTTATCTGCAATTGCCAAAGCATAAATAAAACCAGAACAAGCTGCATTAATATCAAATGCCAATGCTTTGCCAGCGTGCAGTTTCCCCTGCACAATTGCTGCTGTTGAAGGTGTCAGATAATCAGGCGACATAGTAGCAATGATAATAAAATCTAATTGCTCTGGCTTGAGATTAGCTTTTTGTAACAGCAGTTGAGCTACTGCTAAAGCCAAATCAGAAGTTTGTTCATTTTGAACTACATGCCTTTGTTTGATACCAGTTCTTGAAGAGATCCATTCATCTGACGTAGTCATTATCTGCGCTAAGTCATCATTGGTAATTACCTTAGAGGGAACATAATGAGCAGTTTGACTAATTCTTAAGCTCATCAGTTATCGCTCCTTTTATTATCAATTCGGGCCGGAAATTCAAGAAAAGCACGCAGGTTCAACAAAGCACGTTCAATAATTGCCACCTGTTCATTATCAAAGCCTGCAATAAATTGTTTTACCATATGGCGGTGAAATGAATCGTGCGCCCGATAAATTAAGCGTCCCCGACTAGTTAAGCCCAGTCGGATTATCCTCCTGTCATCTTCACCGTTTATTCGCATGACATAGCCCTTTCGAACCAAGTTATTGACCATTGTTGACAGCGAACCTGCCGTCACCATCAACTCCCTTGCGACTTGTGAACTAGTCTTATGTTCATACATGGTAATTGCGTCGATCGCATGTAATTCTCTTAATGAAATGTCTTTAAATTCACTTTTACGTAATTCGCGTTCTTCGACTTTCATGATATCTGAATAAACCGTAGACAAAAGATTATTGATGCGTTTTAAGCTTGTCTCCAATAGCACCACCTCTTACTCAACTATATAATCTGTACCAATAAAATCTTGATACTTTTTTATAAATATATATAAAGCTATAATTTAAATTTTTATTTCAAATAATTTCGCTTTATGCCAACAATGAGCATCTCCTTTAAATACTTTTATGTTCAAAATAAATTATTAGAGTATGATATGGTATTATTTACTAAATGTCAAACTCCTTTTTGCAATATTAGTTTATTTGCGTTATCAAGGCAAGTATTTTTTAAAAACTCTAAAAATAAATAGTTTGAATATCAAAGTATTTTTGCAAATTTAATTAGGTATAAGGATAGATTATTAATGAATAGTTTAAAAAGAGAAAAATACCTCAAAATATTGTTAAACAAATTTCAACTAGAAATTAATTGGTGGAGAAGTATTAATTCCACAAATTTGTATGCAAAACAAAAACTAGCTTCTAAGGGATATTTAGGTCCAGTGCTATACGGAAGTGATGAACAAAGCTCTGGCTACGGTAAACAAAGTCGCCACTTTATTTCACAAAAAGGTGGCATTTATTTATCACTTGTTATCAAAGTGCCGCAATTGAACTGGCAGAATCAAGGTTTATTAACTACAGGTATTGCATGGCAACTGTATTTGGCTATTAAAGAGGTATTTCATCTAGATACTCAATTCAAATGGGTGAATGATCTGCTTTTTAAAGGTAAAAAAATAGCTGGTATTTTGGTTGAAGTACCACAGCCCCAAGTTGCCATTATTGGGATTGGCTGCAATCTTTACCAGGATCATTTGCATAATGAATTAAAAACAGCTGGCAACTTACTAACAAAAATCCCTAGTGAAAAGCAAATTTGTCAATTTATCGCACAAATTACAGAAAATTTATTTGAATTTATTCCTCATTTTGATCAAAGCAATTTTTTGCCTAAATACAAAAAGAAGCTGGCACTAATGAATCATGAGGTAGTATTGCGAGTGGGCAAACAAATAATACAAGGAAAGGTGACAGACTTAACGCAACAGGCAAATTTAGTTTTAGAAACTGAAACAGGTTTAAAAAGTTTTAATGCTGGCGAGGTCACGAAAGTAAGAAATTTTTAGCAAACAAAAAAGACGAAACCTCTTCGTCTTTTAAAAATGTATATTGTCTTAAACAGTTATAGCTTTTAATATAACAAACACACCTGCAAATAATGCTTTTTACAGGTGCGTTTGAAAATCTATTACTTTCTCTCTGCCTTATTTAAAGAATCTTTGAAAGCTTCTTTTATTCTTTGAATGGTGCTGAGTCGTTTTAAAGCTGGCCATCTAATTATAAAGACGACTATTTAAAATATTAGACTGTTATGATTTGGTCAAATTTATCTTTATTTTCTTCATGTAACTGGTGACTGACAAACACAACAGTAATTTTGGGCTGATTTAAAAAGTCATTTTCAACTTTGATAGCTCCTGCTTTGTCCAAGCTGCTTGTAGATTCATCAAGCAAAAATAACTTGCGCTTTCTAAGTAATCCACGAGCTAAAGCCAAACGCTGCTTTTGTCCGCCAGATAAACTAGCGCCTCCCTCGCCAACTTTTGTATCTAATTTCCGTGGCAAATTATTTACAAAATTCCATAAATCAGCCTTTTCCAATGCAGATTTTATTTCTTCGTCAGTAAAATGCTGGTCAAGTTCCAGATTATAGCGCACTGTATCATTAAAAAGATATGCAGTTTGATCAATGTACACAACATTAGACCGTAACGTATTATTATCAAGTTTTTTAATTTCAGTTTTGTCTAATTGGAGATCACCTGTGTAATCTGTCAACCTACCGGCTAAAATTTTTAACAACGTACTCTTACCACTACCTGATTCACCCTCAACCGCAACTTTTTGACCATCAAGAATAGTAAAATTGAGTGGCTTTTTAAATACTGGTTTATCTGGAAGATATGCAATTTGTAAATTTTTAGCTGTAATATTGATGTCAGCAATTTTACTGCCAGCTTGAGCATGAGCTTTAACTGGTTCATCTAATTGGTATTTGCTAAAAATCGGGTTGAGCGCTTGCAACTCAGTCAAAATTGGTGCAATAACAGCAAGTGAATTAAAAACATTAAAAGCAAGTGAAGTGGACGAATTAATTACCCCAATAGTTACTTGTTTTTCTAAAATTAATAAACCTGTCCAAGCTTGAATAATTACTTGACTGATAACATTACTGGCGCCACCTATACTGCCATTAAAAGACCTATATTTTGATTGTCGAACTTTTGCCCCAATTAATTTATTAACGGCAATAGTAATCCGCTTTTCTATTTGCTGTTCTGCAGTAAAAATATTATAAGTGGCAAAGCCTTGCAGACAGTCATTAATTACATTAACCACCTTTTCATTTTCCTTACTGGTAGTGAAGTTGCTGCTGGCCACTTTCTTTCGTACAAGCTGAGGTAATCCAAAGTAAAAAGAGTCAAAATTGCTACCAGAGGCAGAAAAGACCAGTTTAATTTTATCAATGCAATTAGAGAAAAAACAGAATCACCAAAAATTTGTACCATTGAAAATAAATTGTTAAACCCATTTTCTTCAACTAAATTCATATCATTCGTTAGCCATGATGTATAAACTCCAGTATCATTCTTTTCAAACCGTGAAACAGAGTAATTTTCTATGTGTTCAATAATATCCTGACGTAATCTTAAGCTAAGAAACTGTACTGTTTTAACGCTCAATACTTGTTCACTAATTAAAAATACAGTCATCACCAAGAATAATAAGAAATTTAATAAAATGTATTTAAAAAAAGCCTGAAAATCAAGTTTAATTAAACTATTTAAAATAAAAACATTAATTAGTGAATTAAGAACCCTAAAAGCTGAACAAATTAATTGGAGGATTACCACCAAAGTAACTTTAGTCGGTTCTTGTTTAACATATTTGAACAAACTTTTCATAAAACTTGACCTCAAACTCAACCTTTTATGTTCAGATTCAAAATAAATTTGACCGTTAAAACTACTTGGGTAAAATTTTACCATTAAAATTTAATATTGACTTATTTTTGTAAAAAATTTTTAAGGCTAAAATGCTTAATTATCTTTGGAAGTACTTGGTTTCCTAATTATATATAGTTAGGAACCACCTGCCACAAGTTTGTGTAAAATTACACTATAAAACTCTAAAACAATAAGATCATAAATAACATCCACATTAAAAATTATGTTCATTATTAAGTATTCACATAAAATCTCTGATATCGATAGCTTTATTATAAATTTAGATATTGTGAGTAAGGTAACTAAATAATAAAATAAAAAGATCAACTTTGAATTACAAAGTTGACTGGTAGCCAACCATAGTAAAACTAATTGATCTTTTGTATTAGCATGTTTAGAAAATTAATCTAATCTTCTAAAACTTTTATAAACATACGATTTAATATAACTATTACTATTATAATATTTAAGCTTCAATTTACATATCAGCAATAATAATAATAACATTTCTTAAAAGATCCATAATATATTCCTCCTTATATAACTTTTAAATAAATGATAACTCTATTATTTGCTTTTGTAATCCTTTTTTCCTATTTGAAAATTTTATCTAACCATTTTTTTGACATTAGCGTTATACCCAGCTTGAATAAGAACTTCTCTTATATTTTTGGTTTCAATTTTATTATCATTTATCAAATAATAATAATACTTACCAAGAATTTTAGTAAAAGCTAATTCAATATCATTTGGTAATTTTTCTACATATTGAAGAGGCAAAGAGCAAAGATTATACTTTTTTTCCTTATAGCATAGGTCTGTATAATTTATCATTAATACACTTAATGCGACCATAATATTTTTATCTAATTTATCAACCTTTTGGTAACGATTGATAATATTATTAATTAAAAAAGAAGCTTCATCAAAACTATATATTTGAATTATATTTGCCAATAGAATAATGCGGTGATACTCATTTTCATCTGTATCTTTTTGAAAAATAACTTTCTTAATTTTATTTTTTTGAACTTTGTCTAAATGATTAATTGCATTAGTATTATGAGTTTTTTCTATTAAATTCGCTTGTAAAAGAGAGAATTTTATAAAAGCTGTCTTTGGTTTAATCAACTCTAATGCTTTTATTATTTTTTTTAATTCTAGATCGTTATCACCATACGCTGCTTTAATAAACTTATTCATTAAGACTAAAACCTGTTTTCTATTATCTTTATTAGTTTTAAAATCTTCAAAAAATTTTTGTGGACTGATATCATGCTTTTGCAAAATATCTAAAAAGTCATTTACTCCAATATCATTTAGTCCTCTTTCTACTTTCGAGTAAAATGAAACAGAAATAACTCCAGCTGCCATTTCTGTTTGAGTTAATCCTAATTCTTGACGTAAACTTTTTAATTTATTACCTATATAGTTCATTCAATCACCTATCTTTTTATACTATATATAACTATAAAATATGGGTAAATTTGTTAAGCTGGCACAACTTATTATTTAATTTTAATAAAATAAGCCAAAAGAACAATGATATTAATCAAAAGAGTCCAAGTTTGTTATAATTTAAGTTATTAATAACAGTTTAATATAACAGCTTTAGAGGATTCGACATGCCAAATTTTCATAACATTAAACTTAAAAAAGAAGTAGTTTTAAGAGATCCAGTTCACGAGTACATCCACATTGAAGACAAGGTTATACTTGATATCCTGAAAACCCAGGAATTTCAAAGAATGCGCAGAATTAAGCAACTTGGTCCCATTGCATATGTTTTCCCTGGTGCAACACACACACGTTTTGAACATAATCTGGGCGTTTATGAATTAACTCGCAGAATTTGCAATATTTTTGCAAAAAAATATCCATCACAGAGGCCTGGTGATGGTCTATGGGACGATAATAACAGATTATTAGTCGAATGTGCTGCACTTCTCCATGATATTGGACACGGCCCGTATTCACATACTTTCGAACATCTTTTTGATACAAACCACGAAAAAATTGGTCAAAAGATTATCACTGACTCAAATACAGAAATTAATCAAGTCCTGCGGACAGTTTCACCAAATTTTCCAGGTCTTGTAGCCAGCGTTATTGCTAAAACTTATCCCAACCCACAAGTAGTCAAAATGATTTCTAGTCAAGCAGATGCTGACAGAATGGACTACTTGCAACGCGATGCTTACTTCACTGGAGTTACTTATGGAAAGTTCGATTTATCTAGAATTTTGCAAGAAATTCGCCCATATAGTGAGGGAATTTGCTTTACAATGGCGGGAATGCATGCTGTTGAAGATTATATTGTTTCTCGTTATCAAATGTATCAACAGGTTTATTTCCACAGAGTTGGTCGTTCGATGGAAGTTATTTTACAGCATTTGCTTGAAAGAGCCAAAATCATTTATAAACAAGGGAATTTGCCAGTTACTCCTAGTTTAGCAAAATTTCTGGCTAATGACTGGACGCTTGATGATTACCTGGAGCTAGATGATGGTGTAATGGAAACTAATTTTTCAATGTGGACAAAAGCCAGCGATCCAATTCTATCTGATTTAACTAGGCGCTATCTCTTCAGAAAACCTTTAGCCAGTGTATGTATCAATCCAGAAACCAAAAGTCTGCTGCCAAAATTAAAAGATTTAATCAAACAGGCTGGTTTTGATCCAAATTATTACACCGATACCAATTCAGCTTTTGATGAACCTTATGATGCTTATAAACCGACTGGTAAAAATGCTAACAGTCAAATTGAAATTATGCAAGACGATGGGCAATTAATCGAATTATCACATTTGAGTCCTCTTGTACGTTCATTGAATGGTACATTGCAAGGTGATGAACGCTTCTTCTTTCCTAAAATCATGATGTCAAATAGCGATGAACCCCAAATTTTTGATCCGTTATATCAAAAATTTCAGCGTTACATTAAAAATGGCACTTTGCGATACTTGAGAAAACCAAAAAATAAATAAGCAGCTGAATCGCTGATTCAGCTGCTTTTACTACTTTTGTTATGATTTAAGTTAAAAGTATAATTCTTTTCAATCTTTAACTTTTTTGACCAAATGAATTTCTCTGTCGAATAGCTGTTTCATTTGTTCATTAAAACTGTGAGCGATAAAAATAACAGTAGCAGGAGTAGACTTCACTTCATGCAAGATTTGCATAGTAGCTTGCTGATCGATTGCACTAGTTCCTTCATCAATCAAAATTATTTCACTTTGATGAACTAAAGCCCGCACCAGAACAATTTTTTGTCTTTGTCCTCCCGAGATATTTAACTTGTTCAAATCGATTTTTTGATTTAATCCTTCATCAAATTTGGCAATATCACCTGCTAATTGTACTTTTTCAACCAGTGACGGTAAAGCGCTCTTTAATTTGTCTACAAACATAGTCATGTTGTCAGCAATACTTACCGGAAAAAGTACA
This sequence comes from Lactobacillus kullabergensis, assembly GCF_003151025.1. Taxonomy (NCBI): domain Bacteria; kingdom Bacillati; phylum Bacillota; class Bacilli; order Lactobacillales; family Lactobacillaceae; genus Lactobacillus; species Lactobacillus kullabergensis. Next base: position 1,586,346 of record NZ_CP029477.1, read on the forward strand.
GGATCTTGGGGAATATAGCCAATTTTACTCATATCTGGGTTAACCACAGCACCATCTTTGTCTTTAAAAATAATTTGCCCTGAAGTTGGTTTGATTTGTCCTAGAATGAGTTTAAACAAGGTTGATTTCCCAGCTCCAGAATCACCAGTCAGAAGCACTTTTTCACCTGACTTAATATTAATGTCTGGAAAAATTAGACTTTCTCCATTAGGAAATTGCAAACTAAGATCATGCGTACTAAGTGATGCTGGAGTTGCTACTTCTTCAGTTTGCTCTTTTTTAACTGGCGCAGCCGTTTTGGCAATCTCCTGATTTAAAGTTTTGGAGCCCTTTATTTGTCCATAGCGACTAACTATGATTTGAATACTTTGCCTTAAGTAGAAATTACAATTGCCTACTCCAGTGATTGCACCAAATGCTACTATTTTAGCTTGGAACAAATAACCCGCTAGTAAGAATAAAATTAATGAAAAAGAAACTGATACCAATCCATTAATTATACTTAGTAATTGTGTAACCCCATTTTGCTTGACATAAGCATCTTCTAGCTCTTTAGCTGCATCATTAGTTACTTTAAATAGTTTTCCTCCGGCAAAATAACGTTGTAGTTCTTCAAGGCCATTAAGCCACTTTTCTAAGCAATCGAGATATTGATTATTACTCTTTGATATCTTGGTCATTGAATTTTGTAGTGGCTTTTCTAATAATTTTGGTAACACTAATGAAATAGCCACCATCAAAATAATTGTGAGAAGTAAACTCCAGTGTAATGAAATAAGCAGAACAACTACAGATACTAAATTAATAACACCACCAATTAGACCAAAAAATGGTGCAAAATAATTTTCTTGGCTCTGATTCAGGTCATTTGTTAATCGATTTTGAATCTGGGCAACAGAATGCTCTTTTTGATCCGCATAAAAGTGAGATACAGATCTTTTTCTGATATTAAAATTAAATTCCTCTTGTTGTTTTGATAGAAAGAACGCATGCAGTCCTTGTATTAAATATTGAAATAGGAAAGGCATAAATGAAATGACATTTATAATTAAAAACTGTTGGAATTTCTGTTGCTGAATTGCTGTGGTTTCAAGCATAATTAATTGTGTAGTTACAATTGGTAAAGTCCACTCTAAAACGGTAATCAAAATTAGTATCATGAAGCGTAAAGGGTTTTGCTTATAAAAGTCCTTAATTGTCATAATATCTTACCTCCTTTTTATTGCTTTATGTTTTCCTTAAGTGAATTTCTCTGTCAAACATTTCTTTCATTTGATCATTAAAGCTGTGTGCAATAAAGATTACTGTAGCAGAACTCGATGTGATTTCCTGCAAAATTTGCATTGTCGCTTGCTGGTCAATAGCACTGGTTCCTTCATCAATCAAAAAAATTTCACTTTGATGGACTAAAGCTCGTACTAGAACAATCTTTTGTCTTTGACCACCAGAAATATTCAATTTGTTTAAATCGATTTTTTGTTCTAAACCATCATCAAACTTGGCAATATCGCCAGCAAGTTGAACTTTTTCAACTAATTGTGGCAGTGCACTTTTTAATTTATCGGAAAACATAGTCATGTTATCAGCAATAGTTACCGGAAAAAGCACAGGGTCTTGCGGAATATAGCCAATTTTACTCATATCTGGATTAATCCTTGAACCATCTTTATCTTTAAATATGATTTGTCCAGAACTTGGCTTGATTTGTCCTAAAATAAGTTTAAACAATGTTGATTTGCCAGCTCCTGAATCTCCAGTCAACAGTATTTTTTCACCTTGTTCAATATTAATATCAGGAAACTGTAACCTTTCACCATTGGGAAATTTTAAATTAAGATTGTGAGTGCTAATAGCGACTGGTCTTACCTTTTTTGCAGTTTGCACCTTTTTTACTGGTGTCGCTGTTTTAGCAATTTCTTTATTTAGAGTTTCGGACCCCTTCATTTTCCCATAAGAGGTTACTATAATCTGAATTCCCTGTCTCAAATATGATTGGCAGTTGCCCACTCCGGTAATGGCACCAAACACAACTAGTTTTTGTTGAAACAAATAACCAACTAATGAAAATAAAATCAAAGAGAAAATAGCCGATACTAGGCCATTGATTACGGTTAGTAGCTGCATAGCACCATTCTGTTTAACATTAGCATCTTCTAAATTTTTAGCAGCTTTACTCGTTACCTTAAATAATTTTGCACCACTAAAATAGCGTTGTATTTCTGCAAGTCCATTAAGCCATTTCTCCAGGCAATCTAGATATTTTTGGTTGGTCTTAGAAACTTGAATCATTGAATTTTGCAAGGGCTTCTCCAACAGCTTTGGCAAAATTAAGGAGATTAGTACCATTATTGATATGGTAACAAGCAAACTCCAATGTAATGAAACCAATAATATAATGGTAGAAACTATAATGACTACTCCCCCAATTAAGCTAAAAAAAGGAGTAATATAATTTTGCTGACTTTGAACTATATCATTCGTTAACCGGTTTTGAATTTGTGCTACTGCATGGTCTTTTTGATCTGCATAAAAATGTTTAGTGGTTTTATCCCTGATTGCAACATTATATTGCTCTTCCTGCTGAGACAAAATATATTGTGACAGCCCTTGCAGTAGATAATCTGCCATTAAACATACAAAAGCACATACATTAACAATTAAAAATATTTTAAAATTGCCTTGTTGAATTGCCGTAGTTTCTATAATACTGAATGCAGTGCCAAGAATTGGCAGTGCATATAAACCAATATTGATTAAAAGTAAAACAATAAAGCGTAAAGGATTTATCTTATAAAATTCTTTAATTGTCATTTTGATTACCTGATTTTTTATTTGATTTTAAATTGATTTGATAATCAAACTTGTCTTTTAGTTCCGGACTGAAGTTATGTGCAATCATTAAAAGTGTTTTATCGGTATCGAGCAAATTGTCAATTATTTCACTGGTAGATTTACTATCAACTGCACTAGTTGCTTCATCAAGTAATAAAAATGGTTCATCATGAATTTCGGCCCTGGCCAAAACTACTTTTTGTCTTTGTCCACCTGATAAATTGCCTTGATCTAAATCGACCGTTGTATTAATTTGATTTGGAAACTTGGCTAAATCTGGCACCAGTTGAACTTTTTTGACAGCTTCTTTTAGTTTGCTAACCAGTTTGCTGTTAAACATCGTAATATTATTTGCAATAGTATCAGGAAAGAGCGTTGCATCTTGTGCTATGTAACCTAGTCGAGCTTGCTGAGGCGGAATTTTAGTCCCGTCTTGAGCAGTAAAGAAGACCTCACCAGTTTTGGGCTTAAGTTGTCCCAGCAGGACTTTGAATAGAGTTGACTTACCTGTGCCTGAATCTCCTGAAAGTAAGACCTTATCGCCTTTATTAATAGTAAAATCAGGATAAGATATACTTTCTCCATTTTGATATTGCACTTTCAAATTGTGACATTCAACACCATAAACAACCGTTCCAGGCTTTTTTTCAGGTATTGGTTTTGTTAAATCAGTAATTTCCTGACGTAACTTTTTGGTTGATCTCATTTGCGTCATTGCGTTGATAACTTCCCAGAGACCATTAAAAATGGTCGAAGCAAAGCTACCTGCTATAAACCAATCACCCAAAGTGATTATATGCTTAAAAAATAGTAGTCCACTAAATAAACTTGACCCAATTTGACCAATAGCATTACCTAAGCCGTTAATACTAATCGAGATCCCTTGTACTTTTTTTCTATAAACATTGGCTTCTGCCAGTTTCCGACTATCTTGACCAAGCGCTCTATCTAGTCGGCCACTTGCACTGTATCTGCGCAATTCACTTAAACCAGAAAACCAATTTTCAATTGTATTTAAAAGCTGTGCGTTTTTCTTGGCAGCTGCGGCTGTAGAATTAGATAACTTTTTTGTCATAATTTTAGGTAGAGTCAACACAATAATTGCCGCTACAGCAACAAATAAAATTAATGACCAGTGAAGAGTTATTAATGTACCAATTGCGAAGATAAGACTTAACAAGTTGGTCCAAATTTGAATCCAAGGCGTAGCATAATCGTCTGTTAAAATCTTGAGATTATTACCTAGCTCATTTTGTATTTCTGATACCTTATAACCGCCAGAATTGTAATACCGCCGCATTATTTGGGAACGAATATTATGTAAGCATTCTTGAACTTGCTTATTAAACAAAAATGTTCCCAATGGTAAGGACAAAACAGTAAAGATTGAGACAATAAAATCAATGACTAACCAAAATACAAATCTGTCCCAGTTGCCTCTTGTTAAATCATTGATTGCATATTTAAAAAGGTATGTTGCCAACGTTCCACAAATGGCATAACATAAGAAAATAATTAGAATAAAAATTCCTCGAAAAATATTGGTTTTAAAAAGATCTTTAAGTGACATTGCTCTTTTATCCTTTCATCTTTGGTATGTTTTTATTAAACTTTAATTTTATTTTAAATGCAATAGAATTTCACTAAGGGGTCAATAAAGCTGACTAAGTGGTAATTCTGCCAAACTAAAAGATCTGCTTAAGTTAAGCAGATCTTGGTAAATTTTATAATTTATTAATGTTTATCTTTTTCATATCTGGTGTTAAACAATGGACTAAGTGGTTCATGCTTCTGAATGCATTTAATTGCATCCCCAATAAGCGGACCAACAGATACCAGAAGAGTTTTTTCCAATTTCTTTTCTACTGGTTGATTAATAGAATCAGTTAGAACCAGATTTTTAATCGGAGAATCATTCAATCTTTGAATAGCAGGTCCTGATAAAACTGCGTGCGTAGCACTGGCATAAACTTCAGTTGCCCCAGCATCTATTAAAGCTTGGGCAGCTAGAGTAATCGTACCCGCAGTATCAATCATATCATCAATAATGATAGCGCGTTTACCTTTAACGTTGCCAATAATATTCATTACTTCTGAAACATTGGCTCGTGGACGGCGTTTATCGACAATTGCAATTGGTGTCTTTAAAAACTCTGCTAACTTGCGGGCACGCGTTACGCCACCATGATCAGGTGAAACAACAACAGCATCTTTTTGCAAATTGTTTCTCAAAAAGTAATCAGCAAGTAGTGGTGCACCCATTAAGTTGTCAACAGGGATATCAAAGAATCCTTGAATTTGTGGTGCATGTAAATCAAGTGACAAGACCCTGGTAGCTCCAGCTTCTTGCAACATGTCAGCAACTAACTTAGCAGTGATTGGTTCACGTGGTCTAGTCTTACGATCTTGGCGAGCATAACCATAATAAGGAATCACGATATTAATTGTTTGTGCACTTGCCCGACGCACAGCATCAATCATGATTAATAATTCCATTAGGTTATCATTAACCGGTACACTGGTTGACTGAATCAAATAGACATCTTTACCCCGAACAGATTCGTCAATGTTAATTTGAATTTCACCATCGCTAAAGCGTTGAACACTGGACTTACTCAGGGGTACCCCCACCCGCTGTGCAATTTTTTCCGCCAGCGGAACATTGGAATTGAGGGCAAACAACATCATATTGTCTTTATAAGACATAATTTCCTCCGTATTAAAATTGTTAACAACTTATTATTTTACCAAAAGTTGTCTGAAAAAGTTACTTCCTATATTATTATTCAACTTTAACGAACGACATTCAAGCCCTGAATCTTAGTTTATGTAGTAAATTACTGAAGTCTTAAAGTAAACTCCAGTTAATACCAAAATAACAGTTGATACTGTTTGAAAAAATGACTGTCAAATTTAAGTACTTCACGTATTCAGTTTTTACTCTTGCAAATAAAAAATATTTTCATCAGTTATTTTAGCTATATGAATATTGTTTTATTGCACATTTAGCCATTTTTGGATACTTTCGCTTGATCAAAAAGTCATTGAAGAAATACTTTTACTTTGCTAAAATTCAAAACATAAACAAATATCTATATAGTGTCGAGATAGGGTCGGCAGTTTCTACACGTGAACCGTAAATTACGTACTATAGATAAAGGTAAAGAGAACTTTTACGTTCTTTCGTCTTTTTCTATGCACTAGAAAAAGACTTTTTTGTATTTTACTTATGAAAGGGAGGCAAATATGAATAGTAATTTCCTTTGGGGCGGCGCTACAGCATCCTATCAGTGTGAGGGTGCCTGGAATGTAGACGATAAGGCTGAATCCATGTGGGACCATTATTTACATGAAAATGATTTAGAAAACGGCGATGTAGCTAGCGATCATTATCATCATTTTGAAGAAGATATCAAAATGATGAAGGATGGTGGTCAAAATGCATACCGTTTTTCTTTGTCTTGGCCGCGCATTATCAAAAATCGTGCTGGTGACATTAATCCGAAAGGAATTGAGTTTTACAATAAACTAATTAATTGTTGCCTTAAAAATGGCATAACGCCTTTTGTGACACTTTATCACTGGGATCTGCCACAGTACTGGCAAGAGGTTGGTGGCTGGCTCAATCTTGATACCAGCTGTGCTTTTGCCCACTACGCTGAAGTTTGTTTTAAAGCTTTTGGCGATAAAGTTAAACTCTGGACAACTTTTAACGAACCCAAATGGTTTACTGTCAATGGCTATTTGATTGGCAACTATCCGCCGGCTGAACATGATTTGCAACACACGATCACTTGTGGCTTTAACGTGATGTATGCCAGTGCATTAGCTATTCAAAAATTTCGTCAGGGAAAATTTCAGGGACAAATAGGTATTGTTCATAGTTATTCACCAATTGATGGCATAGATGATACGATTGAAACTAAAATCGCTATGCGGAATGCTGATAATTATGCTAACAACTGGGTTTTAGATACCGCTGCACTAGGTAGTTTCCCCATTGATTTGCTAGCTAAACTTAGTGAGACTAATGATATTTCTTTCATGAAGTCTGACCTTCTAAAAACAATAGCGGAAAATACAGTTGATTTTTTAGGTTTAAATTATTACGCCCGTACATTAGTAAAACCATATACGACCGGCGAAACGAAAATGGTATTTAATAATTCCGGTAAAAAAGGCTCGACCCAAATGAGAATCAAAAATTGGTTTGAACAGGTAATGGATCCAAATAGTGAATACACTGAATGGGACACTGAAATATATCCGAAAGGGTTAGAGGATGGCTTGATTCGTGCATACCAAAAATATCATTTACCTATCTTTGTGACAGAAAATGGTGTTGGCTTTCATGAAAATATTAATGTAAGTGAAGTCAAGGATGACTACCGCATTTCCTTTATGAATGATCATATAAATGCTTTGATGAATGCACAAGACAAAGGAGCCGATGTCAGAGGTTACTTTACTTGGTCCCCATTTGATCTGTATTCATGGATGAACGGTGTCGAAAAACGTTATGGCTTAGTGGCCGTTGATTTTTCAACATTAAAGCGTAAGCCAAAAGCTTCCTACTTTTGGTACAAAAAAATTATTAATTCAAATGGTAAATTGGTTGAACGTAGGGAATACTAAAGTAGGAGATTGAACATGGAAACTACAAAAATTACTTCTTGGATGGATAAACACATTACACCATTTGCTAATAAAATGGCCAATCAACGTCATCTTGCAGCTATTAGAGATACTTTTATGACACTTCTACCAATCACATTGTTTGGTTCAATTTTTGTCATAATTGGTGCTGCGCCACCTGTTACCAAACATAGTAATGGCTTATTAATAGCTTGGGCTCACTTTGCCCAAAAGAATGCTTTAATACTTACTTGGCTAAGTTCCGTTTCGATGAGCGCAATGTCAGTTTTTATTTGCGTTGGTATTACCTACTTTTTATGCCAGCATTACAAAGAAAATCCTTTATCACCTATCATGTTTTCTTTAGCCGGATTTTTTATGTTAGTTTTTGATCCTAAAAAACTCGGCTTTACTGGGAACTTTGCAGACATTAGCTATTGGGATGGCCGTGGAATTATCATTGCCATTTTGATTGCTATTCTAACAACGGAAGCATACCACGCAATGCGTAAGCACGACTTTGGTCGTATTAAGATGCCTAAAGGAGTGCCATCAGCTTTATCAGAAAGTTTTGCTTCATTTGTTCCAGCACTAGTAATTTTAGCAGTAGACGCAATTATTTTTATAATTTGTCAAGCAAACCATACTACAGCAGTTAAAGCCATTTACAGCTTCTTGTCACCAAGTTTTAAGGTTGCAGACAGCTTGCCAGCAACAATCTTTTTAACTATTTTAGTACAGCTCTTTTGGTTCTTTGGTATTCACGATGCTGCTCTCGCTGGTATTCTGGGACCAATTCGTGATGGTAATCTCTCTATCAATGCTAGTGCTAAGTTAGCAGGTAAAGCACTGCCAAGAATTTTCACTACTCCTTTTTGGGTTTACTTTGTTATTATCGGTGGCTGCGGTTCTGTCTTAGCTTTAGCGATTATAATGTCATTTTCGAAATCCAAACAACTAAAAACAGTAGGTAGAGTGGGGTTAATTCCAGCACTATTTGGAATTTCTGAGCCTATGATATTTGGTACCCCGTTGATGCTAAACCCAATCTTTTTCATTCCCTTTATTTTTACTTCCACGGTTAACGCTATCCTCAGTTACCTTTCAATGTCATTTGGACTTGTGAAAAAGACATTTGCACTATTTTCATGGCAAATGCCGGCGCCAATTGGAGCATTTTTATCAACTATGGATTGGCGGGCTCCGATATTAGTAATATTATTGATTGTAATTGATGGTTTAATGTATTACCCATTCATGAAGATTTACGAAAGAAGCTTATTAAAAGAAGAAAACAGTTAGCAACAGAGCTTTAATTAAATTTCTTATTCAATTAAAAAACTAAATTCTATTGAGAACTAATTTCCAATATCCAAGCGAAATTAGTTCTTTTTATTTGAAACTTTTCTCTCCTTATAGTTAATAATAGAAATTTTATTTTCTATATTATCTGGAATTAAAAAAGTGTTCCTTATAATTATAGCTTTAGCTATTAAGGAACACTTAACTAAAATTTTTAATTCAAACTATTTAAAACGTCACTTACAATGCCATGATATTTAGCTAACAATTGTTTGGCTACTATTTTACTTTTACCCGTTTTAGCCATCACTATTGCAAGAGCAACATCATTGTCTGCTTTTTTTAAAAAGCTTAGAGCTTTAGCAGTCGGAATTTCTGCCGTTTCACTAATAATACGGCAAGCACGATCAACTAGCTTATCATTGGTTGGTTGCACATCAACCATCACATTTTGATAAACTTTGCCTTGTCTGATCATTACACCGGTTGAGATCATATTTAAAATCATTTTTTGAGCAGTACCGGCTTTCATACGGGTTGAGCCGGTTATCACTTCAGGACCAACCACAGCATTAATTGCAATTTCAGCGATTTGACCTATCACTGAATTTGGCACACAAGCTACGGCTATAGTTAGAGCTTGAACTTTAGCGGCATATTTTAACCCACCAATAACATAAGGAGTTCGGCCACTGGCAGCTAAACCAATAACAATGTCATTTGCCGTTAATTTAAGATTTTTCAGGTCGGTTTCTCCCATTGTGATGGAATCTTCTGCACCCTCTACAGCAGCAAACATAGCTTTTTTGCCACCTGCAATCAAGCCAATTGCTCTTTCTGGCTTAATACCGTAAGTCGGAACTAGTTCAGCTGCATCAAGCACACCTAATCGTCCACTAGTTCCAGCACCAATATAGATTAAGCGTCCTCCAGCAGAGTATCTTGTGGAAGCCTGATCAATTGCTTTAGCAATTTGATCGCTCTCTCCTGCTACAGCAAGAGCTACTTTTTGATCTTCAGCATTGATTGTTTTGACCATATCCGATGTAGACATCGTATCAATGTGCGTTGTTGCTGGATTTCGCGCTTCGGTTTCTAAGTTTTTAATTTCCATATTTTATCCGTAAATTAATTTGTTTTCACAGTTGCAACAATCTGATTGGCAGTAACCTTGCCTGCAGAAATTGGAGAAATACTTGTGACATCTTCCATATTGTTAATCATTACCATCACGTCTGTTGGCTTGCCCGCAGCTTTGACAGCTGGAACATCCATATGAGCAACGATGTCACCGCGTTTAACATATTGACCGCTTTGCACATTTATCTCAAATGGGGCACCCTTTAATTCAACAGTGTCAATTCCAAAATGCAAGACTAATTCTAATGGACCTTGATCCGATTCCATTGTAATTGCATGTTTCGTATCCATAATTGTTAAAATACGTCCATCAACTGGAGCAACAATTTTACCATCATTATCAGGTATTACAGCAAAGCCGTCCCCCAGCATTTTTTGAGCAAAAACATCATCTTTTACAGCAGATAATTCTTCCAATTCACCATTCACAGGGCTGGCTAAATCAACTGCTACACTTTCGTGACTTGTTTCATTATTCTCGGGGTTAACAAAAGAGCCATCCTCATTTTTAGCAACTACAGCGCTCTTAGGTACACCAAAGAAATAAGTTAGAATAAAACCGCCAATATAAGCCGCTAATAAACCAATACAATAATTTAATGCTTTATTGTGGGCAATTAACGGAATTAAGGCAATACCAGATGTACCAATAGCGATTGAGCCAACATTGCCGAAGGCTCCTAAAACGGCACCACCAATACCACCACCTAAACATGCAGTAATGAAGGGACGACCTAAAGGAAGAGAAACACCGTAAATTAGTGGTTCGCCCACTCCTAAAATTCCGACGGGCAAAGCCCCCTTAATTAGTTTAGTTAATTCTTTGTTCTTACGACATTTAACCCATAAAGCAATTGCAGTACCTACTTGTCCGGCACCCGCCATTGCTAAAATAGGCAAAAGCGGGGTATAACCCATCTTTTGAATCATTTGCACATGAATCGGCGTTAAAATTTGATGCAGGCCAAACATAACCATTGGTAGGAACACTGCACCTAAAATAAAGCCGGCAACAGGTCCACCAACCTTTAAGACCCAGTTAATTCCGCCAACGAGTGAGTTTGAAACCCAACCAGCAAAAGGCATAATGATAAAAATAGTAATTAATCCCATTATTAATAAAGTTAAAAATGGTGTGAAAATAATATCAACCGAATCAGCCATGTATTTGTGGAAGAATTTTTCAACATATGACAGAAGCCATACTGCAAGTAAAACTCCAATAATACCACCCTGTCCAGAAGCTAACGGCTGACCATTAAAAATATTTGGTATTACCATAGGAGCTACTACACCGGGTAGCATTACCACACCACCGATGATACCACCAAGTCCAGGTGTGGCATTAAATTCCTTAGCAGCATTAATACCAACATAAATATTTAAGTAGAAAAATAGTCCATTGGCAATCACACCTAAAACGGTGATGCCCAGGTTCCAGCTTGCCGGCAGCATTTTGGCTGTCAACATATTTCTTAAAATACCTGATACACCAGAAATTAAACCGGCACCAACAAATGCTGGAATTAAAGGTATGAAGATAGCCGAAATATGTTGTAAGACTGCACGCCACCAAGTTTTCTTTAAGCTGGCTTTATGGGCTGCGTGAACTTCTTCAGCTTTCTCCATAACTTCGCTCTTGTCTTTTTGATAAGAGCTTTCCTCAGCTGTTACATCTGGAAAAGGATCATTTTCATTTACTCCAGCTGCATTAACCATGCTTTGAGCAACTTTAGCATTTACACCAGGACCTAAAACTACTTCCAGTGTTTCACCATCAACTACTCCCAAAATGTCTTTAACTTGTTTTAAACCAGCTAAATCCACTTTAGATTTATCCCTGACCGTAATTCTCACTCTGGTCATACAATGGTATAAAGATTTAACGTTTGCAATACCACCAATATGATCATAGATTTCTTGGCCTATTTCGGAATATTTATCTGTACTCATTTTTTCCTCCTTTTTTAAAGACAAAATAAGTATATTATTTATTAGACCAATTTGCAATCTATGATGTAATTTTGCTAAAATATATAGTTCATTGGATTATACCATTCTCAAAATAAGCAATTATAAATTTGTCATTATTTCTATTTTATATAATATAAAAAGTTATCCCAATTTATTCGTGACAGGTTTAAAAATAATTTTTTGTCCCGATCCTATTTGATCCAAAAGGGGTAAATCAAACGCTGTCACGTGTCCCAAAACATTAACTTTCTTATCTGCTGGTAAATCACGCTTAGTTATTTGTAATTCACCCTGATAACGTAAATATTTCGTATTGTCACAGGTAATTGTTCCTTTAGTCCGAGATCTAGAACTTTCCTGAGGTGTGACATCAAAAAGCTGCCGGCTGCGTCCTTCATTAAGCCTAACAACATCACGCGCTACGTCTGGTCTATTATGCCATTCATATTGAAACAACTGTGGTAATTTTTCCTTGACATGAAGGGTTATAATCTTCTTTTTAGTATAATTTTTGAAACTATCAATCATTTGCGGTGATAAAGAAGCATCACCGATAAAAATATGATCACAACCCATGTGTTTTAATTCCAGCATTGCTGCTAAAGGATTCTCTCCTCTTTGCTTTTCCAAAGTAGGTAATCCAGCATGAATTGGACCACGTAAAACAGCATCACCAGCGACAAATGCCATCGTTTCCAGATTCATGTGATGTAACCAATCATTTTTCTCTTTTAACCAATTCGAATCCAGACCGGTTTCTGGACGAGGATAAAAATTATGCCAAGCCTGCAAATTTTCGAAGTTAGCGCCGTGTTCACGTAAAGCTGTGAGGTCATCCTCATTTACAGTACTTGCGTTTAGAGCAATTGGCATTTTCTGCGAAAGTTTGGAAATAGTAGCTGGGGATACGCCATCGTCTATTCTAAGGCCAGTCAAGCCTAAGCTTTCAAGCTGTTCTTCATTTTCTAGTGAAAGCCCCAGCCTTGCCATACCACTCTCAGAAACATCAGCAATGACAGCAGTTTCTAAATTTTTACACCATTTAGTCAATTCTGTTAATCTTCTCACTACAATTTTAGGATCATCTTCAGGAATATGCAGTGAAGTAAAAATAGTTGTTAATCCCGCATTCCGCATTGCAAGTAAATAATTATAATCATCAGCCGTTAAATCACGGTTGAGATAAATTGAAAAACCTAACATAAATTTTTCTCCCCTTTACATGTGAAATCACTTACAGACATTATTATATTATATATACGGAGATTATGAGTAACTAAAAAAATCGTGAACTGTGTCCACGATTTTTAATAATCAAGTCAATGTAATTAACTTTTTTGTAATATAAACGTACTCCAAGGTTCAATAAATTTTAACAAGTCTAAATCATCGGGATGTAAGTGTCCTACAAGATTACGTCTGCCATCATTAACAAACGGTGTTAAAACAATTTGAAGCTCTCCTTTATACCTCGGGTATTTATCATTAACAACAACTATATCTCCTCTTGCAAAAGAAGCTTTGTCATTATTATGAGCTGGAATATCTTCCTTAGCATAAACAACTCGAGGCTGCGTGTCGCGTAACAGAAATGCAGAAGCATCACCGCGATACAAATGAGGCTCTTTTAAGCAAATCGTTTGCTCAATTGGTAAAATATCATCTTCAAAATCGATTCCTAAAGTAGGAAATGAACTGTTAAAAGCATTTGCTGCAGCAGCTAACTCATCTTCACTGGCAAAAGCGTTGCCAATAATAATATCATCAATCATTTTACTCAAACGTAAGTGAGTAACCTGACTAAAAATGCTCCGTTTACGATCACTTTCAAGTGTAGGTAACCCTTCATGAACAGGCCACGGACCAAATTTAGCATTTTTAGATGAAATAAACGCAGCTGTATGCAATCCATAATGACGATACTTTTGTGAATATTCATTAAAAATTTTTTCACTTAATCCCGTATATTCTTGTGGATAAAAGTTATGACAACCAATTAGATTATCATTCTCCGGATTATAAGCCATGATACTATCTAGATAGTTGGTTCCCCTGCTCATATTAAGTTCAATTTTTAATCCATATCGATTATGAGTCATTGAAGCCTCTTCCATGCCACTGAAACCTTCATCTAGACGCAAGCCCCAGACACCTAAGTTATGGAAAAAAACAAGGTCATTGTAATCAATTTTTAGTTCTTTAAATAAAACAGGGTTAATATCTACTACTGTTTTAAAGCCTAGTTCATTGGCATAAGCTACATCTTTCTTTAACTTTGCAAGTATATCTTCTCCACTTGCACTTTTTAATTGCAAAAGTGATGTAAATATTCTGCTATAGCCATAATGATGGGCTAAATCCATATATTTTTTATCCTGTTCAAATGTACTTTGCTCGGGATAAAGTGAAATACCTAATTGCTTCATAAACTATTGCTCCTTAAACTTTATTAACTTTTTGAGGATCCATGTTATTAGAAGCAATAACAAATGGTACATAAATCAAGAAACCTACGACCATATTAACAATTTGTAAAATAACTGGACGCCAATCAATCGTTGCCATTATTGAATTAAGGAAAGGTGGCATTGCCCAAGTTGTCTGTACGGCAACTCGGTTTACCAAGCCAAGACTTAGAGCACCATATGCAATTGATACCATAACTAATGGAGCAAGAATAAATGGAATAATGTAAATTGGGTTTAAAACAATCGGCATACCAAACATCATAGGTTCATTAATGTTGAAGATTCCAGGTACGAGAGAAATCTTAGCAACAGCACGTTCATCTTCACGCTTTGAAAAAGCAAGAACAGCTAAAATGAGTAACAGAGTTGAACCTGCACCACCGATCCAAACATAAAGGTCAAAGTCACTTCTAGTCCACATATACGGTAACGCTTTTTGCACTTTATGTGCATTAGTATTGGCAATCAGTGCAGTAGTCCAAATACTTTCTGTAACTGGTGCCAATACATTGGTACCATGGATACCAAAGAACCAAAACAGTTGGACTAAGAATACAATCAGCAACAACGAGCCATATCCTTGACCCATCTTCATTAGAGGCTCTTGAATTGTTTTGGCAATTAAGTCAATCACTGTTGTGTTTTTAAGAGTGAATAGATAGTCAATAATACCAACAACGAACAAGCCTGCAGTCGCAGGAATAATACCTGTAAAGGCATTAGAAACAGCTGGCGGAACACTGTCAGGCATTTTAATAGTAATATGTTTCTTTACTAAAGCAATATATATTGCAACAGAAATGGCACCCATAATCATAATGGTAAAGAAGCCGTAAGCACCAAAGTACTTGCTAAAATTAAACCATCCCCAAGCACTAATATTCTTGCCATTAACAGCCATTTGAGCATCAGTTAATGTTTTTATGTCTCCCTTAGTAAGAACATTTTTTAAGTCAGCTGAAAAGCTCTGAGGCAAGCTCATGATAAAGGTACCTAATGTAAGCAGGCCACCTGCGATTGGTTCAACTTTATATTGGATACACATTTGATAGCCAAATGTGAAGGCAAACAGCAATCCCAGAATCGCTGTTGAACCTGTCCAAACCAGGCCATTAATACTAATGAGCCATTGCATTGAGTTAACAACGCCCATCCATCCTAGGTTAGTGGGAACATCCCTAAAGATGGCATTTAATACACTAGCTACTGAACCAGCCAGCATAATAGGCATAATGGAGATAAAGGCATCACGCAGTGCAACAAGCCAGCGAAGAGAGCCGATCTTAGCCGCAACAGGAACGAGATGCTTGTTTAGCCAGTTAATTATAGCATTCATAATAATTCCTCCTACTAATATTTCACTACACTTGCATTATACCATAGCAAATGGAAACGTTTACCATTTTAAAAGCGTAAATTGTTGTGGCTGTATGTTTTATGGCTTTGGTCTACACCAATATAGTTCAGTATTCTCTAATCGATATTAGTCAGGTGATCAAAATGGTATATACCATATTTTTTTACTAATAAAATGCATCTTTTTAATTATTATTTAATAAAAAGATGCATCTATTGTTTGTCACCCTCAATGAGAAAGTCTTTGATTTAGATTTTTTCTTTAAATGGACGAAAGGTTTCATGTTTAGTTGAATATTCCACAACCTTCTTTATCTTATTCCCAGTAAACTCCATTAGTGACACCCCATCGAAGCAATATTCTTCTTTTTCTACAGCATCAAAATACCAAGTAACAACAAATTTACCAGTATCAGTTTGTTCAATTTTAAAAATATCCCATTTTAAAACTGTCTGCTCTTTAGACTTCGAATTAATATAGGCTTTTAACTCATCTAACCCTTCATAAGTAGCGCCATAGCATTCACGGTAATAGACATCTTGGCTAAACCAGCTATCAAGAGCAGAAAAATCTTTTTTAAGCCAAGAGTTAAAGTAATATCTGATAGTTCGTTCGTTTTCTATAGTTTGACTGGAATTTGATAACATAATACTTATCTCCTAATTTATAAGCAAAAGATCCTAATATTAAGTCTAAAATGACCACTTTTTATAATTTATTATCAATTAATATACATATCAAAGCAATAAAAAATAACTAACTTAACAAATAAGCTAGTTATTTTAGACTAAATTGAGTTTTACTATAATAAGGTTTTACTTCTCGGGCTTTACTTTAATTCCTTTATTACTTGCAATAACAAATGGCATGTAAAGGAAGATATCTAAGATGAAAAGCAGTAAAGACAAAATTGTTGCAGGAATATCTCCAGCAGTAGTAACCCAGGTAGTTAAAACAGGCGGGATTGTCCAAGCTGGTATTACAACACTTTTGGCAACTAAGCCCATCATAGTCAAAGGATAAGCTATTGCCAAATTAATTAATGGCACAAAAATGAATGGAATTACAAAATACGGATTCATAACAACTGGAAGACCAAACATGATTGGTTCTGAAACATTAAAGAAGCTTGGCAACAAACCTAATTTAGCAACATCCCGGTAATCTTTTCGCTTAGAAACAATAAAAATTGCTATTAAGAACGGCAATATTGCTCCAGTACCACCGAACAAAGTATACATCCCGAGCCAAGGATTAGTAACAATATTAGGCACTGCTTTATGAGCCGCGAATGCAGCCATATTTTGTTGGATTGCAGCTAACATAGGAGGAGAGGTAACTGAAGCTACAATATTTTGTCCGTGTAAACCAAAGAACCATAAGAATTGAGTAACAAACTGAATGACAAAGCAGCCAATCCAAGATTCCATAGCAGCTTGCAGAGGCTTAGAAATAATTGTTTGAACCAAGTCAGTAACTCCTTGATGAAATATTTGAACATAGGCAAAACTAAAAACAGCAAAAACAATTACTACAAGAGATTCAGGAATCAAAGAATTAAATGATTGAGCCACTGCTGGTGGTACTCCATCTGGCATTTTTATTCTTAATTTCTTAGATTTATAAAAGAATAGTAATAATTCGGTACTCAAAATTGCAGCAATCAAGCCAACAAACATACCCCCAGAAGAAGTTAACGCTTGGGTGTAGACACCAGTTACCGTCACATTTTTCATTGAACCAGAAACAACAGCTTGATTATTTAAAGGAAACATTATCAGAGCTGTAGCTACACTCAATATTCCAGCATGAATAGGACTAATGTCATTATTACTGATCCTACCGTCTGCAATATAAGAATTTAGTAACCTATAACCTATAATAAAAGTTACAAAAATGGTCATAAAACCCATGGTACCGTTATTTACCATAGTTCCCATTTGGGTCAAATTTGCAGCATACGGAAACACTTTTAAAACAGCAGGCTGATTTAAAACCAGGGAATTTAATAATATAAACAATGAGTTTACCATTATAATAGGTGTAATGTCGACAAAGGCATCACGTATAGCTACCAAATGCCGTTGATTACCAATCTTGGTAGCTAGCGGTAAAATCATTTTGCTAATTTTGTCAGAAATACTCATTTTCTCCCCTTCAACTTTTTACCTTAAAATATTAACTTTTGAAACGTTTCAACAACAATATTATAACTCTAAATTGGAAACGTTTCAACAAAAAATGTAAGTGATTTCACAAAAAATTGAATATTTTGAGAGGCTTTTTATCACTTTTTAATTTTTATTACACCATAAGGAAAAGCAGTTTTCGGCAAGTTAATAATATTATCGTAAACAGAAAGAGGCTTCCCCGATTCTAAGCTTAAAAACGTATTCGCTTTTGCTGGCAAATCATTGATTGAAATTTTGTGATTAACTTCTTCACTGTTATAAAATAAATAGTAGTCTGCGTTTTTCTTTGTCATAAAAATGTTCTTATTGACATATTCTGGACAGCCACGTGTATCATAGACGGCTTCACCAAAAACTTTTAGCCAATCCCCTAGTTTTTTCATTAATTCTAAGGCAGGCTGTGGCAAAGTACCGTCTGGTTTAGGACCAATTCCTAAAATGACGTTGCCGCCCAGTGAGATAATTTTGATAATATTATCTAGTATTTCTCTAAAACTTTTATACTGATCATTAGGTACATATCCCCAATTTTTAGCCAAAGTTAGGTTAGACTCCCAAACCTTTTGAGGTGGGACAGCGGGTATTTGCTGCTCTGGCGTAACATAATTTTCGTATTTTCCACCAATTGTACGGTCAACAATCAGGGTATCAGCTTTAATTTGCCAGATCTTTTTGGCAATTTGCTCCATAGGCAGGAATTCATGGTGACCGCCATTAACCCAGCCAGCATCAAGCCATAATATGTCAATTGGTCCATAATTTTGGCAAATTTCAACTAACTGATTTTCAACAAACTTTTGAAATTTTTGCCATAACTCAGGCTTTTGTGCTGGATCATAGCTTGCATATCTTCCTCGGGGATCAGAGCCAGGTTCCCAATAAAAAGGACAGTGCCAGTCAGCCTTTGAATAATAAGCACCGGTAGCAATTCCTTCCTTGCGAAAAGCCTCGTTAACATATTTTAAGATATCAGCCAATGGATTATTATGAAAAGCAGAATCTTTACTGGTAATCTTATAGTCACTATATTTGGTATCGTACATGTTGAAACCATCATGGTGCTTTGTGGTAAAGATCATATACCTAAAGCCAGCATATTTTGCTGCTTTAGCCCAACTTTCCGGATCAAAATTCACTGGATTAAATTCATGATTTAATGCCCAATAATCATGTCTTAATTCTTTTAGATCTTTGCGAAAGGCACCGTGTTTACGAGCCCAATCATCTTCTTTTGATAATTGCCATGATTCAACAACACCTGCTTGCGCGTATAAACCCCAATGAAAAATAATACCCAATTTTTGATTTTGAAACCATTCTAATTTATCTTGAATTACTTGTGGTAGGTCTTGATAACTTTCCTGTTGGGTTCCCTTATTTTCAACTATATCCTGTCTCTTCTTATTCTTCTCATTCATCTTGCAACTCCTTTTGCCAAAATATCTTGTCTTGAATAAAAACCTGCTTTTCCACTTTTTGATGAGCAAGCAGCTTTAATACTGTTTCTGCCACTTTCTCTGCTACTTTCTCAACTGGTTGTTTTATTAAAGTAACCGGTAATTTCATATTTTGTAATAAATGGGAATAGCCAAATCCAGCTACAGCTATATCAGTTCCTACCTTTTTATCACAGTCACGAACTCCTTGAACGACTTGAATAGCGTTAGTATAATTAGTGACAAAAATTGAGTCAAAACCTTTTTCATTCAAACCTGCAACTGCTTCATAAGCTTCTGTTGTACCATAATTAACATAAATTACTTGACTAGGAGTAAGTGTTACCCCCATTGATTTGCAAGCAGCATTAATACCCGCAAGCCGTTGTTGCAGCACATAGTCACTTTCGGTGGGAATCAAAAATGCAGGTTTATTTCTTTTTTGCAGTATTTTAGTGACAACCTTTTGCGAAGCCATCATATCTGCACTCATGATTTCCGGCACTCTTTTATCTAGCAATGAAGCTTCAACTGAAACAACGGGTAATGGCAATTGTCCCACTTTTTGAAAAGATTGCCATTTACTTTCTGCTTTCAAAACGATTAAAGCATCAACAGACCGTTCAATTAGTTTTGCTAGTTTAAATTCAAAAGTTTTTTCATTATTACGATGACTGGTTAAAAGTAAAAAATACCCGGCATGATCGAACAATTGCTCTAAAGCTGCTATTAATTGAGAGCTGTAGAAGTTATCCATGTTATCTACCAATATTCCAATTGAAAAGGACTTATTCATCTTAAGAGATTTAGCGGTTTGATTTGGTATATAGTGTAATTCCTTTATAGCCTGCTTGATCTTCTCTTCATTTTCTTTTTTTAAATGAATACCATTTAAATAACGAGAGATAGATCCTACTGACACACCTGACCTATTAGCAATATCTTTAATTGTTGCCATTTCCCACCTCTATAGCATAATCCGAAATAAAGTTATATGCAGCACCATATAAATTCGCATTATTATGATACTGACACTCTTTGACTTCAGGCATTATTTCGCATACTTTATTTTTTACCAATTCTGCATACAAACGTTTAGATATTTCGGCACTAAAACCTTTATGGGCTGAAATACCACCACCAATTATTAAAGCATCAAAATCAAAAGAGACTTCAATATTGTACAAACCAACAGCTAAATAATTGTACACTTTATCAATCAGGTCTTGCGCTAGTTTATCTCCTTGGTCTGCTAATAGAAATAGTTTTTCACCATCTATGTTATCAATACCAGTTTGTCTTTCATATGCAGATGCAGCTTTAACAATTGTTGCCCGTGTGCTGAGAGTTCCTCCATCACTGGTTTGCATAAGGCCAAATTCTCCTCCAAATAAATGGTTGCCTTTATATAATTTTTTATTAATAAAAATTGCACCACCGATACCTGTGCCAATTATAATGAAAGCTACATTGGTAAATTTTTTACCGGCACCGATATTGACCTCACAAATACCAGCACAATTAGCATCATTTTCAATTGCGACAGGTAAAGAAAATTCCTCTTGTAATTCTTTAAATATTGGTCTGTCATGAATATAGGGAACTGCACTGATGCCTTTAATTGTGCCACTTGACTTATCAACAGCACCAGGTGCGCTAATAGCTATGCCGTCAAAATTATGCTGATCAATGAAGCGGTGCATTTGCAATTTCAAACCTGCAAAAGTCTTGGGTGTCGCAAATTTTTCTATGCAAGCTATCTTATTGTCCTGAAAACTACCACACTTGATATTAGTTCCACCAATATCAAAAACTGCTAATTTCATATTTGTGCCTTCTTTTTAATTCAGGCTTGCGCCATTACTTGATATTACCTTTTTAAACCACCAATAACTCTTCTTAGGAATGCGTTTAAGATCCAATAAGTCGGTATTAGTGCGATTAACATAAACCATGCCATAACGTTTAGTCATATCTCCGCCAGAGCTGGGTATATCAATTAACCCCCAGACTAAATAGCCTAGAACCTTAACACCATCATTATTTATTGCTTTTTCTAAAGCACGTAAATGTTCTTTATGGTATTCAATTCTCTGATTATCCTGAATTTCTTTACCGTAATATGTCTCCCGCAATCCAATACCGTTTTCGATCGGAAACATAGGTACATGATACTGATTATAAGTTTTAGTCAAAACATCCCTAAAGCCGTCAGGATCAATCGACCAACCCCACTCATTTACTGGTAAAAATGGATTTTCTTTTCCACCAAATTTAAAGTAATAATTAGGAGCAGTTTTTTCGGGTACAAGAGTGCTGCTAATTGTCGAACTTTGATAATAACTGAATGCGATAAAATCACTTTTCATTTTACTGATTTCTGCAAGATCACTAGGTAGGACACCAGTTTGAATATTATTTTTTTGGACAAAATTAACTACTTCATTTGAATAATGTCCTAAAACAAAGGCATCGAGCAGGTTTTTATTAAGAAATTCGTCAATTTGACGAGCATATAAAATATCTTTAGGCATTGATGAAGCTGGATAAACTTCACTATACGCCAACATACCACCTATTTTAGCACTTGTTTTTTTATGTAAGTAATTAGCAATTTGCGCATGAGCCAGCATCAAATGGTGACTAATAATATACAAATCAGCGATTGTTTCCTCACCTTTTATTTTGCCGGCAATTTTTGTTGCTCCAGGCATAAAATAAAGATTTTGTTCATTAAATGTTATCCAGTATTTTACCCTTTTGCCAAAAATATCAATCATTTTTTTGCCATAACGAACAAAAGCATCAACTACATAGCGGCTGCTAAAACCATTATACTTTTGGGCTAAATTCAATGGCATATCAAAGTGGTAAAGACAAATCATTGGTTCGATATTTCTTGCAAGTAAGTTGTCAATTAAGTCTGAATAAAATTTAATTCCTTCAGGATTAAAATCACCATCACCTAAAGGATTAACCCTACTCCAAGAGATTTGGAAACGATAGCAGTTGATCCCTAGATTAGCATATAAATCCAGATCTTCTGGATAGCGGTGATATTCATCGATTGCTGTATCCCAAATTGAAGTGCCATCTTTTGCTCTATAAGTATCATAAACTGACTTGCCCTTGCCTCCTTCTTTGACAGCTCCTTCAGTTTGCATACTAGATGTGGAGTTGCCCCACAGAAAGTTTTTCGGGAAAACCTTTTTTACCATTTCCTAACCTCATTTCATTTCTTTGAAACGTTTCAATAATATTATATAAAAATGACTTTATTAAGTAAAGTACATAGCTAATTCACTGCAAAATTACATAAAAATTAAAAACGACACCTCAAAGGATGTCGTCTTGTTTTAATATGTTATAACTACTTATTTGTTGTAGCATAGTCTGAAATATTTAAAGTTTGCTGGAAACCATTAGCACTTGTAACAGTCAAAACTGTATTATTGTTGCTAAACTGAACTGCACTTTTATCAACGCCGTTTACACTGGCAACCAAATCAACTATTTCATTAGATTCATTGATAGTCAAATTTTTCAAATCACTAACGACAACCTTTTTGCCATTTAGAGCAGCCTTCGCATTATTTATTTGATTTACTGTATCACTAACTTGCGCTACAGTCGCAATAGCTGTATTAACTTGACTACCAGTTGAAATGGCCGAATCATAAGCACTACGCAAAGCTTTAGCAGAAAGTTTATAGGAATCACTTGCTTTAACTGCCGCATCTTGAGCTAACAAGTCTTGTAAGCTCTTTTTATCAGTTGAAGTAGCAGTAACCGTCTCATCTTTAGCTGTATCAGGAGTATTGACTGGAGTTAGTTTAACACCACTAACTTTACTAATATCGTCTTGCTTAATATAACCGTTCTTGTCACTTTGTAATTTGTAGAACAATTCAGCCTTATTATCATCCTTTACCCAAATGTACCTTAATTCGGTAACTCGTGCTCTGTGACCTTTAGCAAAAGTTTTGGTTGGTTGAGCCACACCTTTGCTGTTATAAACATTAGTAGTACGGGCTAAAGTAATTGTTGTGACATCTTTATCATCTTCTGGCTTAGAATTTGTTGGCTGCAATTGCTTACCAGAAACTATACCAACGTTATTCTTCTTAACCCATTGGTCTTCACCAGGGAAGTTATCGTCTTTAATCCGATAAAACAGCTTTTTGCCGATATATTTAAGTTGATCAACTGTAATCTTTTCGTCTTTTCTAATCAAAGTTTTAGTCGAATGACCATTGCCATCATAAATATAGGCATTATGACTTAATGTGATCACAGTAGGATCGTTCTGGTTGTCACTTGGTGAATTATCATCTTTACTTGGCTTTTTATTAACTGGCTTTAACTTAGCACCTGTCGTTTTTCCAACATTAGCTGCCTTAATAAACTGGTTGCTTTGACCACCGATTCTGTAAAACAACTTTTTGCCGATATAAATAAGTTGGTCAACTGTAACTGTTTGGCCCTTTTTTATTTTCTGTTTCTCAGTTTTACCTTTTGCATCATAAATGTAGGCATTATGCTTTATCTTGGCTTTCGCTGTG
Organism: Lactobacillus kullabergensis; assembly: GCF_003151025.1. Lineage (NCBI taxonomy): Bacteria > Bacillati > Bacillota > Bacilli > Lactobacillales > Lactobacillaceae > Lactobacillus > Lactobacillus kullabergensis. The sequence goes on from NZ_CP029477.1 coordinate 1,610,244, forward strand.
GCTACAGGTTTTACAACCTTCTTGCCATTGACATAGCCAACATTAGCTGCCTTAACGTAGGCATTGCCACCCAAATTATAATATTCCTTATTTTTGATTGTAACTTTGCCATTAAATGTTAAGGTGATGCCTTTACCAATTTTAGTATTCTTAGCACTACCCATATAGGTCTTCAGTCTCTTGCCATTTTTGTCATAAACATAAGCATTATGACTCAACTTAATCGTATTTTGCTTTGAATTGTTGTTTTTCTTAGTTGCAACCTTGTCAGCCGCTTGCACAACAGTAAATTGACCTGCTCCTATTACAGGGCTGACACCAATTAACGCAGCAGCCGATACCATCATAAATTTATGACTAAATTTCATTTTGCTTCTCTACCTCGTTATTTATAAAAATTCTATCAATACATAATATTGTATACTAAAAAATGGCTGATACAAATAAAGTAAAGCATTGCTAACCTTTTCTTAATACTCTTGCATAAATGTAAAAAAACTGCAAATTTTTTTAAAACTAAACTATAAATTTTTTCATTCAATTAACTTTTATATTTTGCTTCTGTTTTTTAATAGATTTGAGCTTAAAAAATGCAATATACTTAAAATACTATATAAATATATTTTATATCAAATTTATTTTATGATATCAATTTCATCATTAACTTCTCTGCTAGCATAAATTCATCACCTTGTTTGCGCTTATTTTTACACTATATAGCAATTTTTACTCAGTTAAACTTCCTTAAGTTTTTAATTTATAAACTAATGATATTATAATCGCAATAATTGACATTTATATAAGCATCTATTAAATTGATAATTGTATAGTAGTTGAAAATAAGAAAGGACATTTGTTATGTTAGGAAAGAATAATAACAATGAACGGGTGAAAAAAATGGCAATGCAAGCTAAGCAAGACCATTTCTCAATTCGTAAATTGAGTATTGGCGCTGCCTCAGTATTGCTTGGCTTTACTTACCTAGGACTTAGCAGTAAAACAGTTAGTGCTGATACTGTTATTCCACCCCAACAAATAAGCAAAAAGTCAAAAGTAACAGCAAAAATTGACGCTCAGGCAACTCCCACTCCCACCCCTAGGGATGATGCTGCTCAAAATTCAACTACTGCTACTAATAATATAACCAAAACCACTAAGCCAGAAAGCGAACCCAATTTAGGAACGTTTTCTGGCTTAAGTTCTTTTTTAAGGGAAAATAGCAGCAACAATGAGCAAAGTAATGCAGAGGTCAAAACGGACGGCGAAGACACCAACGCGGTTAAAGATGACAAACAGAATTCTGTCACTGGCAATATGCAAAACGATAATGCGCAAAAAAGCCAAGATGAAATGGTTGATTCTACCGTAGTTAATATTTCGGATAGTGTTCAACCTGAGCAAAAGCAAGACAGTTTAACTGCTAAAATCACCAATAGAGATTTAAGAGATGTTGGCGAAAAAAGAAGAAGCGTGGGTAACTGGAAGGACTTTATTAACGCTCTAGCAGATAGTAATGTAAGCGAGATTGATATCACCAATAATATTAGTGCTGACAAAGAGACAGGTCATAATCGCCAGGCTTTTCAAGGTAGAAAATTATTAATTAAGTCTGCAGGTAATGCGAAATATACTCTTGATTTCAAGAGTAACCACCCTACTCTTACCGGTAATTCTTCTTTAGATATTACTTATGAAAACTTAATACTTAAAAGTACCGACTACTATGGTGTCGCGGATACCTATAATATGACTAGAGGACAAACAGCTAAAATCACTTTTAGAAATATTGATTTTTATGGTTCACAATTAACATATACCAAAAATAATACTGACATTATTTTTGAAGGTCAAATTCACGCGGAAACTGTCAAAATTCCAAGCAATATTGGCGGTTGGTTTGACGGTAATAATCAGCAACTTTTAGAATTTACCAGTAGCAATAACAGCATTACTTTTAAAGCAGGTTGCCACTTTGACGGTTCAACATTTGGCGGAACTTTGATTGAAATGAGAGGAGAAGGCAACTCTTTAAATGTTGAACAAGGAGCAGTTGTTAACCTGACCCCACTTAAGACGTACGATGGCTCAAATGGTGCTAATAACAGTGAACACGGCAATCCAGTCAGTGCCATTTTCATTAGTGACGATGCGCAAGTAACTGTTCACGGTCAGGTGAACATTAACATCGGACAAAGTGAAGGAATTAAGTATGCGGGCAAGCAAAATAATGGCCAGGCCAGAGCCATTTATTTAAACAACGCCAATTCAAAGGTAAATATTAGCAAAAATGGTGCAATTACCGTTAACACGAATGGTAATATTTCAACTAAAAATAAGCAAAACCTGATTTATATTGGGGGCGATTTTGCTATTAACTCTGGCGGTGCTCTTAAGATTACTGGACAGAACATGGGTAATTATACTGGTTCGCTAGTGCAAATTGACGGTAAAGCTAACGTGCAAAACGGCGGCTTTGAAATTCAATTAGTAGGTGATGCCGGTACTGGTGCAATAAAATTGGTTGATGTGGCCAATACCGGGCAACTGATTGTTAATAACCCTACTTCTCTTGTGTTGGACGCCCATCTGAATAACAATGACCGCACCAGCATTATCGGCGATAATAAAATCACGGTCACAAATGTTCGCCAGTACTTAAACCTTGGTGAACTGTTAAATGGATCCGCTCTTGGCAGCAACTTAGTCTTGCCGCCTTTTCATGTTTTACAAGTCGAAAAAACTGCTAAAACTGTCGCAGTTAACAAACTGGAAGTATTAAACGGTCAAAGGATCTTCGACTTAGAAAAAGTCAAAAAAGATAGCCCCCAGCTTAGCGCTATTCTTAGTAAAGCACCTAAAAACTTCCAGGAATTGTTGCAAGCTTACAATCATCAAAGCTATGACCAACTTTTTCAGGCTATCGTGGAAGCAGCTTTTTCCAGTAAAAGCAACCCAGGCTACAATAACATCAGATTTACGCCAGCCAATCAAAGTGGCTTCTTAGACATTGACCCAGAAGATGTGACGGTAACTAATCAAGACGATGGTTCCAAGCTGGTCAAAGGCCATGTATTATACTATGATCCTGCAAAAGACGGCCCAGATAGTGACAGCTTTTTTAAAAATATCTTACCCGGTGGCACTGAAGCCTATATTTTAGCCAGGTTTAAAGATAGTGGTGTATACAGAAATGGTCAAGCTGTTATTGATTCAACAATCGCTAATCCCTACGCTGAAACAGTTGATACTTATCGCGGTGAAGGAAATGACTTGGCAGCATTACCTACCAAGTTTGCCGCTAAAGTTGCTCCTGATGGCACCTTCACCATTACCATTCCTGCCGAAATTACTACCAGGATGGCTAAAGACGCCACAATTCAACTAACTCCACATGCAAACTTCATTGAATATAGTCCGTTAGACATTGCCAGTGGCGACCGACCTACTATAGTTAGTCTGGGAATTAAACCATTTAGTGCAATACAACAAGAAGCCGCTCAGGCAATTATAGCTGCTATTAATGCTGCTAAAACCAATAAGCCAAGTAGTTTGACTGCAGATCAGGAAAAAGCATTCACTGACGCACTGAATGAAGCCGCTAAGTATGCTGCAAATAGTAGGGACAGCAATTATGATTCCGGCAAATCAGTTTACGGGGTGCAACCTTCCAAGACTGCAATTAGCGAAGTAAATAATAGAAAAATGACCGTTTTAGACTTGGTAGAAAAGGCTGTACAAACAGCCCAAAGTCAAGCAGAATATGAAAATGCCAAAAAGGATGCAAAAGATAAGTTAGCTAGCCAGGCTAATGAGCAAATTTCTAAGTTTCCTTCACAGACAGAAAAAATAAATGCAGCAAAAGATAAGGCAATAAGCACTGTTGATGCTCCGGAAACAAACGCTACCAACATCGATCAGGTTGTTAATGACGGTATTAATGCCATTAATCAAGCAGGAAAAGATTACCGAGATAATGTAAAAACTGATATTAACCAGTCAATTACAAAAGTCGAAAATGCTATTGACGCAGTCTCAAAGGATGAGAATGTTAAATCACCGGTAGACGAGTTAATTAACGGTATAAAAGACAAGCTCAAGCGGCCAAAAGAAATTGTTGCTCCTGACGGTGATCTTGATCAAGACGATAATGAAAAAGCTATTGATAACCATCAAAAAGAAGCCAAAGCTCTACTCCCAAGTGTGCAAGATACTATTGATGCAATTGCAGCATTAGAAGCTGCTGCTAAAAAGCAAATAGCACAGTATGGTGATGATCGACCTGAAATTCAAGATGCTTTAAATCAAGCTATCAAAGATATTATTAACAGCAATAATCCTAAAGATGATCTTAACAATGGTATTGATAAGATTAATGGCACACATACGGATAAAGTAAAAGACCAAGCAGCAAAAGATATTAAGGAGACAGCTGCTCAGGCTAAAGAACGGATTCAAAATTCTGATTTAACAGCGGATGAACAAAAACAATATCTTGATGAAATAGAGCAAGTGGTTGCTGATACGACAACTACAACTGGTGATACCAGTAAATCTATTTACAGCACTGATGATGACGAAATTATCAATAAGAGAAAAGCTGCTGCTGAAAGTTTAATCAATAAAGCTGCTGCTAAAGCTGAAATTGCCAACTATACTAAGGGTTACGAGAATGTCCTTGGTCAAGTTGGCCAAGCCGAAACCGCCATGACAGATGCCTTAGCGGCAATTGATAAAATTGAAGATAATGCTGCAAGTAGTCAAAATATTGTCCAAGCAGAAAAAACAGCTAAAGAAAATATCTTAAACGCATTTAAAGAAAATGCTAAAGCACAAGTTAAACAAGATGCAGATATTGCTAAGACCAATTTAGGAGTAACTAAAGAAACTAATATTGATGATGCAGTCACCAATGCCGGTAACACGATTGACAGTCACAATTCTGCTACTGATATTAAACAGGACATTATTGATGGTAAAAAGAATGTTTTAAATTCCTATAAGGCTGCTGCTAAAAAGCAAATTGAACAAGATGCAACTGAAGCTAAAAACAATTTAGGGGTTGACCAAGAAGCTAATATTGATAACGCGGTCACTAATGCTACTAACATGATTGCTAGCCATGACTCACTTATCGATATTAAACAAGACATCATTGATGGTAAAAAGAATGTTTTAGACGCTTATAAGACGGCTGCTAAAGCGCAAGTTAAACAAGACGCAGATGAAGCAAAAAGTAATTTAGGGGTTGACCAAGAAACTAATATTGATAACGCGGTCACTAATGCTGCCAACACGATTGATAGTCATGACTCACTTACCGCTATTAACCAAGATATTATTGATGGTAAAAAGAACGTTTTAAATGCCTATAAGGCTGCTGCTAAAAAGCAAATTGAGCAAGATGCAACTGAAGCTAAAAACAATTTAGGAGTTGAGCAAGAGTCTAATATTGATAACGCGGTCACTAATGCTACCAACACGATTGCTAGCCATGACTCACTTACCGCTATTAACCAGGATATTATTGACGGTAAGCAGAACGTTTTGAGTGCTTATAAGGCTGCTGCTAAAAAGCAACTGGAAACAGTTAAACAAGACATTTTTAACAAAATTCAGAATAATCCTAATTTAACGGCCAAGAATAAAGACGATGCTGCCAATAAAGCCAGTGAATTGCTTACCGGAAGTCAAGGCTATAATAGCCGCATTGATAATGCCGAAACTATAGCTGATATTAATACAGCTACTAAAGAAGGCACTGCCGCATTAAACAATTTACTTGATGAGCAAAACTTAAGTGGTCGACGTAATCAAGCTATTGCAGCAATTCAGGATGCAAAAGACAAAGCCATTGCTACGATTACAAATAATAAAAATCTGAGTGACGAGGAAAAAACCAAATATCAAGAACTAATTAATACTGCAACTGCTGCAAGTGTTGCTAAAATCACTCAAGATGAAGATGAAAATGCAATTGAAACAGATCGAGACAATGCTATTAAAAATATTACTGGTTATCAAGAAAATGCTGCTAATACCGGCTCTAATAATTTAAATAAGCAGCGTCAAGATGCAATCAAGGAAGTTGAAGAAGCAGCTAATAACGCTTTAAGTACAATTGACGACTTTGACGATACTGTTTTAAGTCCAGAAGATAAACAACATTCTCAAGAAACTATTAATAAAGACTTAGCTAACGCCAAAGCAGCAATTAATGCAGCTAAAGACAATGATGGTGTTAATTCCGCTAGACAAGCTGGTAAAACCAGTATCAATGAGGATTTGGCGGCTAGTCAATTAATAGTCGCAAAATCTCAGGCAAATATAGCGTTGCAAGATGAGAAGAAAAAAGACTTAGATACTATTAATCAGGCTTTTACCGATAATAAAATTAATAGCGAGCAAAAAGACGCACTAACAGACAAAATTAATGGCTTCTATGAAACGGCAACCAGCAAAGTATACAACGACTTGACTGCTGAACAAGTGGCTAAAGATAGGGATAACGGCATTGCTGCTATGGCCAGCGTTGCTAGCAGTATTGCCAGTGAAGAAGCAAAATACTTAGAGCAACAAAAAGATGATGCTTTAACCAATAAAGACACTGGCTTAAATGCTCTAGCAGAGAAAATTCGGACAAGTATCGAAAAAGATCCTAACCTTTCCGGCAAAGAAAAAGGTGATTACTATGACGAAATTAATTCTGCTTTAACTTCAGCCAAAACTGATATTCAAAATGCTCATTCTCAAGATGAAATTGCTACTGCAACAAACGCCGGTCGGGAGGCTTTAAATAAAATTCTTGCTAACGTTGTATTGCAATCAAGTAGAAGCGCTGCCCTTAAAGAATTGTTGAACACCTGCACCGATGTTTCTAATCAAATTGCCAACTTACAAAATGTTAACAGCACTACTAAAGACGGATTAATTAAACAGTTAACTGATTACTATAATGATGCAGTTGCTAAAGTAAAGAATGTTCCTGCTGCTCAAGTCGATTCTGAAAAACAGCAAGGCATTGATAATATGAACACAGTTGTTAGGGATGCGCAAAGCCTTGATACCAATATTGATCATGCTAAGCAAGAAGTCGACAAGCAGGCTAATCAAGCAATTTCTACCATTAATCAATCTGCGATGTCTGACGCGGATAAAACTCAAACCATTGCAAAAATCAACGATGAAAGAACTAAAGCTAAGCAAAATATTGAATTGCAAAAAAATAATGATGCCGTAGATAAAGCCAAAAATGATGGTAAAGATGCTATTGGTCAGGTTGCAGCCACAGCTATGACAGCTGATTTGGAGAATGCTAAACATCACAGCGAAGAGGCTATTAACCAAGCTGCTCAAGAAGCAATTAGCAGATTAAAATCTTCATATGACACTCTAAGCGCTGAAGAAAAAGAAGAAGCTAGTTCCCAATATAATCAGGCAATCTCTGATATTAATCAGGCTGTTGCGGATGCCAAGAGTAAATTACAAAATGGCAAGACAAAAGATGGTATTAATAAAATCACTACTGATACCATTAATGCAATCAATAAAGCGGAAGCAAGTGGTAACTTAGCAATCACCAAAGCACAGGCCAGAAAAGCTATTAAAGATGTCGCAGACGAAATCAAAAACAACTTAAAAGATAAAAAGGATCAAGACAGTGTTGATTCTATTCTAGAGAATGCCGCTTCAGCCATTACTGCTGCTGAGGATAGTAGCACTGTTTTGAACATTAGAGATTCTGCCATTAATCACATCAAAGGAATTAAGACTACAGCAGATTCTAATGATGCTGCCAAAATAAAAAATGCTAAAGACGAAGCAATTAAAGCATTGACAGCGGAACTAAACGGTCAAACTAATAATCCTGGTGCTCCGGGAATTTTAGCTCAAATTGATCAAATTACAGGCTTAAGTGCTGAAGAAAAAGCTCAGTATACGAGTCAGGCAACTGCTGCCAAAAATAAAGCCGTCAGTCAGGTTAACGGTCAGCAAACAACAGACGACATTGCATCCGCTAAGACTACTGGTATTATCAACATTGACAAAGCTTTAAGCGCTGCTCAATTACAAGCTGCTAAGAATAATGCTAATAAATATTTAGAAAATATTGCCAAAACAGCTGCAACTGATATCCAGAAGATCGAACAGTCAGCTCTAAGTGATACTGAGAAAGCCCAGCAAATTGACTTAATCAATTCAAATAAAGAGACAGCTATCCAAAATATTAACAAGGCGCAAAGTCCAGACGAGGTAGAAAAAGTCAAACAAGGCGCTGAAAATGCCATTACTGGCATTGTACAAAATGCTAAAGAAAACGCAGCTTTACTGCAGGAACAAAATGCCGCTTACAACTCACTGGTTGAGCAGGCTAAAAAGCTGAGCCAGCGCTTAAACGATGACCGTTTGCATAACAAAATTGATCAAAATCAATATGATGACTTAAGTAAGGCTATTAGTGACGCTTTAAGTGCAGCTAAAGCCGAAATTTCTGCCGCCACTCATCTGGATAAAATCAATGATGCCAGAAGTAAAAGTGAGACTGCTCTTAACAACATTGGCAGTGATATTGATAAAGAAGAAGCCTTAACTAAAGCCCTAAACGATCTACAAACTGCTGCCATTAGCGCTAAGGCTAAAGCTGATAAAACTGAAGACAGCGCTGTCGCTGACAAAATGAAAGCCCAAATAGACCAAGAACAAAAGAAAGCTGCTGCTAATATTATTGCCGCTAGAAATAATAAACAAAACACTATTACGCAAATTCAAACAGCGGCAAGTGAGGGCATTGCCACAATTAGCAAATTAGGTGATGACTTTGATAATAAAAATCAAATAGTTAAGGGTCTGAAGGAATATGCTGCAAGTGCCAAAACTGATATTGATGGTTTAGACTTAGCCGGTAATGATGTCGCTAGCGGATATAAAGATATTGAACGAGTTTTAAATAACTTTATTAGTTTAATTTATGCCGGTACAAGAGATAAGCTGTCGCAGTTAGAACAAGATGCCAAAACAAATATTGATCAGGCCAAGTTGCCTAGTCAACTTACTGCGGAAAAAAACAATCTGATTAACAAGTTTAAGGAATACCTTAAAAATAAAGGTGAAATTGCCAGTGTGGCAACTAACCTAGAGCAAGACCAAATTGAAGGACTGCAAAAGCAACTTGATGAAGCCGTCAATAGAACTATAGATAAGATTGCGGGTGTTAAACTTGATAATACTTACGAAAATGCACTAGCACAAGCTCAAAATGCCCAACAAGGTAAAGCTCAACAGGATGAAATTCCTAATTTCGGTAAAAAAGAAATCGACCGTATTTTCCAAGTTGCGCAAGAAAAAGCCGAAATAGTCAAAGCTAAACAAGAGGCAATCTCTCAAGTCGAACAAGCTCAAAAAGAAGCAAATGACGCAATAGAAAAATCAGGTTTGTCACCAGAGGAGCAACAAAAGCAGAAAGACCAAATTAAAACTATTGTTGAACAAGCAAAAACTGACATTAATTCTGTTCAACAATCTGAAACAGAGGCTAAAGACCAAATAAATGGCAAACGAGATCAAGCAGTTGACAAGTTTAGTGTTATTAAAGATCAAGCTGCCCTAGCTGGTCAAAAGACAAAAGCTGAAGGTATTCTAAAGGATAAACAAACTAAGGCCCATAATATAATTGATCAGTCTCAGTTAACTGCCGCGCAGAAGAAGGCAGCTAAAGCTGCAATTGATGATGCTTATCAACAGAGTTTCCAGGATATAGAAAAGACTACAGCAATTAGCGACATCCCAGATGAAGCAACCATTGGTCAAAACATTGATCGTCTGTTAACTAAACCTGAAACCGGCACTGAACCAGAATGGTTTAATGATGAGCAAAAAAATGCTTTTGCAGGTGCTGATGGCGTGACTGGTATCAAAAACGCCTACAAGACATTAAAAGACAGATTAAAAGATAAACTGGCTCAAGAAGTGCAAGATCACATTGATGAACAAATAAAAGCTATTGATGAAGCTCAAAACATCCAGACTGCCAGTGCCGCTTATGATGAGGTTATGACTATTATCAATAAGGAAAATGCTAAAGCTGACATTGACGAAAAAGCTGATAAAGTTGCTAAGGAAATTGACGGTAATAATAAATTATCTACTGAATTAAAAGACCGGCTGAAAGAGCAAATTAAAGATGATAGCCAAAAGGCTAAGGATAAAATTGATGCAGTTAATGCTCCTAAAGGCGATACAACTGACAAAAAGAACCAGATTGATAAAATCACAGAAACCGTCAAAGCAGATATTGACAGCGCTGGTAATGCTGCCAAAAATGAATCCATTAGTTTACTTAAAGCAGAGGCTAATAACGATTTGGCTGATAAACACCAAAAAGCAGTCGCTGAACTAAAAGAAAAATTTGGTGAAAATGCCGATACCAGCAGCGTTGATCAAGCCTACAAAGAACATTCACGTGTCAATGGTGATTCACCTACAGATATTGCAGCTGATAAGATTGCAGCTGAAAAAGAAATAGCTAAAGGTTCGGTCACTGACACCGCTACTAACGCTAAAAACCAAGTTGATAAATTAAAGCATCAGGATGGTACCGATTATACTAATACTGAAAAACAGGCAGTAAAAGACCGCATTGACCAAGAAGCAGCTAAAGCCAACTCGGAGCAAACGGGCACTATTAGTCAAGTTCAAGATTCAACCGAAATAGAAACTACCAGAAAGGATGCAGTTGACAGAATAAGCAGTATTATTGTAAGCGATAGTAAAGAACTTGATGATGTTTTAAACAACAATAGCGAAGTACAAGGAGAAAGACTGAAAGCTGCCTATGATTCTGCAGTTAAAGCTCTTACAGACAGGTTTAAGGATAAAGCAAACACTACTAGCGTTGATCAAGCATACGAAAATGCTAAAGATGCGCTCAATGATCCTGCCAACGCGGATAATCTTGCTGCAACAGAATTAGCTGGTGAAAAGGCAATCGCTGCTGGGGCTCTAGCGGAGGCACAAAAAGCAGCTATAAGTGAAATTCAGTCCTCTAGCAATTACACTGAGCAGAAAAAGAAAGCTATTATTAACCAAATTGATACTGATATGAATACTGCTAAAGATGCTATTAATCAGCCTGAAGTTAATGATAGTCAGACCATTACTAAACTCTGTGATGATGCAATTAATCAACTTTATCTCGATAGTACAGATTCTGATACAATTGACCATATTCTTGATAGTAACGACAACAGTCAAGAAAATGATGATAACCATAGCAATAACATTAATACTAGTAGCAGCTCTGCCCCTGCTCCATTCAACCCTAACCCGGTTAATACTGTCGACAAAGAAGAAAAAGAGGAGTCAAAACTTGATTTAAGTCACAGCGAAGAATTAGCTCTAATGCATAATGCATACCTATATGATGAAAATGGCAAGCGTGTATATAAGGTTGTCCTTGGTGCCGGCTCAGTCATTACTTCGTACGGTACAAAAGTAATTAATGGGAAACACTATTACATTCTGGTTGATAGGGGCAATAAGAACCAAGTCTACTATGTTGCTACTAGCAACGTAGTTTCAACAAGCCGAAAATTAAAACATAATGCTTATGTTTACAATAAACATGGCAAACGGATTAAGAAAGCTGGTGTGTTAAGAAAAGGCAATAATATTAATACGTATGGCAGTGCAGTAACCATTCGAGGCAAGAAGTACTTTATTATTGCTCAAAACCGTTTTGTTAAAGCCGCAAATATTGCAGTCCAAAAAGCATCTGTTGCTACTGTTACCACAGCTCCGATTACCGAAAAACCACAACCAGTAGTCGAAAGAGAAATTATGCACAATTCATATTTGTATGATAAGCAAGGAAAACGTGCCAATAAGTTAGTAATTCTTGTTGGTTCAAGTGTAAATACCGCTAACAAGCAATTGATTAATGGCAGGTCATTCTATGAACTGGAAGATGGTCTATTCATTTCTGCTGCTAATATCGATTCCAAAAAGATCAAATTAAAGCATAACGCTTATATTTATAGTCAACATGGCAATCGAATTAGTAAAAAAGGTTTGAAGAAAGGTAAAGCAGTTAAAACCTATGGCGATCCTGTCAAAATAAACAACAAGAAATACTATATTATTGCTAAAAATAAGTTTGTTAAAAAAGCTAATTTTAAATAATTAATTTTACATCAATAGCTCCAGAAGTTTAAAACTTTGGAGCTATTTTTTTAGTTATACTGTAAATAAAATGAGCTGGAAAAATCTTCCAGCTCATTTTTAATCTTATTTCCAATTCGGATCATCAGACAAAGGCAATTTATGCCAGTAATCAGGTTTATTTACCTGACGACCGCGTGCAATCGCCATATCATATTTGGCCACATCTTTGGTAATTGTTGAGTCTGCTGCCACAAAGGCATGGTCAGCAATATTAACTGGTGCAACTAAAGTAGCACCTGAGCCAATGAACGCACGATCACCCACATTAGTATGATCTTTTTTCACGCCGTCATAATTAGCGAAAATAGTGCCACAGCCGACATTAACATCTTTACCCAAAGTAGCATCCCCGATATAAGTCAAATGACCTACTTTAGAATTTTCACCAATTTCAGCATTTTTAATTTCTACAAAGTTTCCGATATGGACACCCTTTCTTATGATTGCTTTAGGGCGCAAATGGGAATTAGGGCCAACATCTGAAAATTCATCCATCTCAGCTTGTTCAACTGTTGAAGAAGTTACAGTAACATTGTTACCAACTTTGGAATCAATAATCCTGGAGCCAGAAGTTATTAAACAGTCGCTCCCAATTTCAGTATTGCCTTTAATTACGACATTGCCTTCAATCAGCGTATCACAGCCAATTTTAACGTCCGCATCAATATAAGCCGTATCAGGATCAATGAAAGTTACGCCATTTGCCATATGCTTTTTATTAATTCTTTTTTGCATAATTTTGGTGGCCTGAGCTAAAGCATAACGATCGTTAACCCCTAAGCTTTCGCTGAAATCTGGCATTTTATATGCACCAATTCTTTGCCCTTCGTTACGCAGAATTTCCAGCACGTCAGTTAAATAATATTCTCCTTGAGCATTATGATTATCGACCTTTTTTAAGGCACTAAATAACAATTGATTGTCAAAGCAAAAAACACCGGTATTAATTTCGTTGATTTTTAATTCATCTGCTGTGGCGTCTTTTTGTTCAACAATCCTTAAAACATTATCTTGATCGTCTCGAATAATGCGACCGTAGCCATAAGGATTAGGAGCTTGAGCGGTCAAAACGGTAGCCGCATTGCCTTTGCTTTGATGGTAATTAAATAATTTTTGAAAAGTTTGGCTTGTAAATAATGGCGTATCACCTGTAATTACCAAAGTAGCACCTTTTTCTGCTGCTAACTCATCTGCAGCAGTTAAAACTGCATCGCCCGTACCAAGTTGCTTTTTTTGTAAAACAAATTCAGACTTAGCGGCAAGCACTTTTTTAACTTCTTCTGCACCATTACCCACAATTGTAACTATTTTATCTGGTTTTATTGCTTGCGCTGCTTCAACAACATATTCGACCATTGACTTGCCGCATACTTGGTGTAAGACCTTGTACAACTTTGATTTCATGCGGGTTCCTTTGCCCGCTGCCAGAACAATTACAAACTTTTTCATTAATTTTAGCCTCTTTTATTTTCCTAGATTATTATTATATTTTAGTATATCATCTTATAAACTAAAAGCGGTCAAAATCGGTGTGCGCAATTAACGAACCTGGCTCTGCCACAATGACTTTCTTTTTGTCGTCAATTCTTTTAATTTTTACTAAAGAAAGATGGCCCTCAATTAATTTAACATCATCAAAATCTGCTTCACATAAAACGCAAACACCAGCAATATTACCATTAAATTCTCTAACTAATTGCTGCATTCCTGTTAAAGTACCACCCGCCATCATATAGTCATCTATAAGCAAAACATTAGAATTTTCTTTTAACACTCTAGTTGGCAATTCCATTTTAGAAACACGATCAAGTGAAGAAGAAATATAGTTTACTGAAACCGTCGCACCTTCTGTTACTTTTGAACGTTTACGTGCAATGATAAATGGCACATTTAAATAGCGTGCAACTGCCTGTGCTAAAGCAATACCCTTAGTTTCAATAGTCATTACAACATTAATGTCAGAATATGCATACCTGGTGGCAATTAATTTGCCTATCTTGTCTAAGTCTTGCGGATTACCAATGATATCGGACAGGTAAACAAAACCTCCCGCTAAAATACGGTCAGGATCTTCAATACGACTAGCCAGTTCATTTAAATACTTCTGAGCATGCTTTTTACCCCAAAAAGGAATATAGCGCACACCACCAGCCGCACCTGCTACAGTTTCTAAAATACCATCTTGATTATTTGCTAAGGTGTGTTTCAAAATGGCAAGGTCTTCCGAGATCGAAGACTTTGCCGCACCATATCTTTTTGCAAAAAATGGCAGCGGAATTAAGTCATGTGGTCGTTCCATCAAATATTTAGTCATATCAACTAATCTCTCTGAACGTTTCATAGAATTACCCTCCTATTGTTTGTCTTTTGCCAGTTACTACTATACACTCAACCATAAAAAAAAGCACTAACATTTTACCAAATGTTAATGCCAAAAAGTATTATTTAGATATCGCTTTAGTTTTACTGCACAGCGTTATCAAATTTTAATGTAATGTTTTTGGTTAACAAATCCGTATAACTATAAGAAACATGTTCAAAATTGTTTGAATCTTGGTCTAAATCAACTACAAAAACTGCGGGAAAAGTATTCTTTAAAATTCCACGTCTTTTTGTAACTTTCTTACGTCCGGCTCTTGCAACTACAGTCAACGAATCACCCAAATGTGAATCCAGCTTACTCTTAATGGTCATAATAGATGTTGGCAATGAAAACAACTCCTTTGGAGTGAATTATACCACTTTATTATTATTTTTTCAATTCTTTTTAAAAACAACCACAGAATATTTTCGTCAATTTTTAACTGGGACACTTGCAGCAATTTGGACAAATTGCTTAAGAGTCAGCTGTTCAGGACGAACTCGGGAATCGACGCCTAACGACTTAATTAAATGTGTTCGATCTTCATTGTTCGGTATGAGTGCTTTCAAGTTGTTATTTAATGTTTTCCGCCTTTGTGCAAAGCACATCTTAACTACCCAATTAAAGTGCTTAGAATCAGCTATATCGATTTTACTTTCTGCGGGCAAAGGTGTTAAAACCACGACACTAGAGTCAACCTTTGGTCTGGGAATAAAGGAAGAACTTGTTACAGTCATAAATGACTTAACGGCCATTTCTGTTTGAACGGCGATTGTTAAAGGCCCATATTCTTTTGTTCCTGAATGAGCACTTAAACGATCTGCCACTTCTTTTTGCATCATCAGCGTTAAACTAGCAAATTCTAATTCAGAATTATTAAGGAAGAAAATAATTGGCGTTGTGATGTAATAAGGCAAATTCGCTACAACTTTGACCGGTTTGCTTAAATCAAAAAAATCTTTCAAATCTTGCTTAAAATCAGCCTTCAGTATGTCCTCTATCTTTAATTTAAAACGTTGATCCAAAGGATAACCGTTTATTTTTTTCGGTAATTCATTTTGTAATACTTTTAAAAGATTTTCATCAACTTCATAAGCAAAAACCTTTGCGCCGGCATCCAGTAATTGCTCAGTTAAGGAGCCAATCCCAGGGCCAATTTCGATTACCTGGTCATCGGGTTTAATTGCTGCCGCTTTGACAATACCATGAAGAGCGTCCAGGTCTACTAAAAAATTCTGACCCAGGCTCTTTTTAGCTTTCATAAAATAGCGATTAATAATTGCCTGAGTTCTAACAGGGGAACCAATGGGAATCTCACTGCTCATCTTGTACCTCCTCAACTGCTTCTTTAAGTTCAGAAAGTGAAATACCAAAAGTTTGTAAACGGTGATAAAACTGCTTACCATTTCCATAACCAATGCGCAGTTTATTGCCAACTTTTTCACGTATTTTGCGTGAATTAGGGCCACTTGCTAAACCCAATTTTTGATACTTTTCTCTTGTTAAATCAGTATTTGGCACCTTTTTTTCATGTAAATCACTCAGAGCTTTTTTTAAAGCCTCTTTTGATGCATGTTCAACGCCAAGGGAACCTTTTTTATGAGGCTCTGCCTCTTTACGAGTAATAAAAGCCTGTTTAGCTGTTGGTACCGCCTGAGTCACCAGACGCCTTATTCGCTCACCATTTAAATCAGGATCAGTCAAAACAATAATTTCTCTTTTGCATGCCAATTCCTGCAGTTCCGCAAGTACAGTTTCAGGAACATCTGAACCATTGGTTTCAATTGTTTCAATACCTGGGAAAAATTGCTTAAGCCGAATTGTATCGTCTTTTCCCTCAACGACTACGACGGCATCAAAATGTTTTTTAGTTAAGTCCATAGACCCTCATTGTATTTGCATATGTTGCCTGAGCAACCTCATCTAGCGGAAGACCTTTTAATTCAGCAATTGCACGTGCCACATAATAAACATTACCCGGTTCATTTTGCCTGCCGCGGTATGGTTTAGGAGTGAGATAAGGTGCATCAGTTTCAACCAATAACCGTTCTAAAGGAGTTTTTTGAGCTGCTTCATGTACCTCCACCGCTTTAGTAAAGGAAACAACCCCAGAATAAGAAAAATATACATTCAAATCTAAGAATTTGGTCAGCCATGAAATGTCACCGTTAAAGCTATGCAAAATTGCACCATATTCCAAATTGCTGTTTTTTAGTATTTCGTAACAATCCCCAAACGCATCTCTAGTGTGGATATCAACTGGCTTTTTTAATTCATAGGCCAGTTCAACCTGCCTGGCAAAAACTTCTCTTTGTTTGTCACGCGGAGATTCATCCCAATAATAGTCAAGTCCTACTTCACCTACGGCCACAACCCCGGGAAGCTGCACTTGCTCGATCAGTAAATCTTCTGCTTTTTGGTCATAATCTTTGGCAACATCAGGACAATAGCCCACCATCGCATAGACTTGCGTAAAACGTTGACTTAAATCAATGGCACGCTTGTTAAAATCAGGATCCTGCCCTGCACAAATTATTTTAGTCACACCCAGTTTTTGCGCACGTTCAAGATAAAATTCTTCTTTACCGCGAAACGGCTCATCCTGTAAATGAGTATGGTTATCAATTAACTCCATTAACTTAGTTGTGCCCCGACTTCATGCTCGTCACCAACTAAAGCTAATTTTACTTTGCCATTTTTCTCACTGGACAAGAGCATACCCTGACTCAAATGACCCAGCATCTTGCGCGGCTTAAGATTAGTTACAGCCAAAACTTTTCTACCCAATAATTCACTGGCATTAGGATAATATTGCCGGATACCACTTAAAATCTGTCTTTCATCACCATTGCCAAAGTCCATTTGGAATTGCAACAGTTTCTTAGACCCTTGAACAGGCTCAACAGATAAAATTTTGCCAACTTGAATTTTTACCTTATCGAAAGCGTCAATTGAAATTTCCTTATCTTTACCTTGTTCATTGCGGCTTTCTTTCTTTGGCTTAGCTTTAGCCATCTCATCTTGAATGTATTTAATTTCTTCTTTAGGCTCAACTCTTGGGAAAATCGGTTTTGGATCAGAAATAACATTAATACTCCAAGCACATGCACCAAATTCAAATTTCTTTTCTTCATCGTTCTTCCAGTCAAGACCTAATTGTCTGAACATTTCAACTGGAGTTCTGGTCATAATTGGAGCAATCAACAAAGCAATAATTCTCAAACTTTCTGCTAAGTTTGACATTACACGAGTTAAGTCAGCTGTTTTGCCTTCCTTATTCAAATTCCAAGGCATAGTTTCATCAATATACTTATTAGCACGATTAATAAACTTCCAAATATCCTCGATTGCCTGAGTAAAGTGCAGAGTATCCATTTCTTTTTTGTAGCTGGCAATGACGTCTGCTGCAGTTTGGGCTAAATCCTTACCCAAGTCATCCTGCTCTTGCGCAACGGGTTCAACTTTTCCATTTTGATACTGATTGATCATTGAAACAGTTCTGTTAAGCAAGTTGCCTAAATCATTGGCCAAGTCATAGTTAACCCGTTCAACAAAGTCCTCTGGAGTAAAGACACCATCAGAACCAAACGGCAAGGCCCGCATCAAGTAGTAACGAAGTGCGTCCACGCCATAACGGTTAATAATAGATTCAGGATAAACAGCGTTGCCCTTTGATTTGGACATCTTGCCGTCTTTCATTAAAACCCAGCCGTGACCAATAACATGCTTAGGTAATGGTAATCCCAAGGCCATCAGCATAATTGGCCAGTAAATAGTGTGGAAGCGCACAATTTCTTTACCTACCAGATGAACATCTGCAGGCCAGTATTTCTTAAATAGAGAATCATCATCCGAACCATATCCCAGAGCTGTAATATAGTTAGATAAGGCATCAATCCAAACATAAACAACGTGCTTAGGATCACTTGGTACAGGGATACCCCAGGAAACAGTAGTTCTAGTAACTGAAAGGTCTTCAAGACCTGGCTTTAAGAAGTTGTTGACCATTTCCTTTTCACGAGTGTGAGGAAGAATAAAATCAGGATGATCTTGATAATATTGATAAAGTCTATCAGCATATTTACTCATCTTAAAAAAGTATGAAGGCTCTTTAACAAGCTGCACTTCATGACCTGATGGAGCCTTACCACCAATCACATTGCCATCATCGTCTTTATAAACTTCAGCCAATTGCGATTCTGTAAAGTACTCTTCGTCTTCTACGGAATACCAGCCAGTATACTCACCAAGGTAGATATCCCCCTGTTTTAGCAACTGTTCAAATATTTTTTGGACGCCTTTTACATGCTCTTTGTCAGTAGTACGAATAAATTTATCATAAGAAATATCAAGGCTTTTCCACAACTTTTTATAAATAACTACCATTTTATCTACAAATTCTTGCGGTTTAACTCCCTGCTTCTCAGCTTTCTGCTCAATTTTTAACCCATGCTCATCAGTACCGGTTAAAAAGAAGGTGTCGTATCCTTGACTACGCTTGTAGCGCGCCATTACATCTGCAGCGATAGTAGTATACGCATTACCGATAGTCAATCGGCCAGATGGATAGTAAATTGGTGTTGTAATATAAAAAGTTTTTTTATCAGCCATATTCATTTTCTCCTTAATTTTTGTTTAATTATATTATATTATACTACACCAATAAAAAAGCGAATTCCTTACGGAGTCCTCTTTTTTAGTAGATATTTAGCATTTTAGGCTTATTTTTAGATTAAAAATTTTTCACTCTTTAAATAGAAATGCTTGATAACTGTAGTCAGTAAAATATATAGAACAAGTATACCAAATACTACCCACATGAATTCAATTGGCATCTTGCCAAAACCCAGTTTTGTTGCCAAAAATGAAAATGGGATCAATGTTCCAATTACTCCAGCTCCAAATGTAGCTAAAGTTACTCCAGGTGCAGCATGCTGTTTAATAAACGGCAAACGTGGATCACGCAAAGCATGAATCACCATTTCCTGAGTCCAAAGTGATTCAATAAACCAACCAGTATGGAAAAGTGCCACAAATGCCACTTTTTGTGTTGCTCCCAGTGCGCTGTAATTTCCACCTGTTAATTGGGGACAAATCACAAAGAATAATAAGGCAAATGTCAAAATATCAAAAACAGATGAAGTTGGGCCGAAATAAAACATGAATTTAGGCAGCTTTTTGGTTGACCAGGTACGTGGCTCTTTTAAAAACTTATCAGACATATCATCAAATGGCAGTGACAGACAACTAGTTCCATAGAGCAGGTCAAGAACTAACAGCTGCAATGGCAGCATTGGCAGGAACGGCAGGAAAGAAGAAGCTACCATAATTGACAGGATATTACCAAAATTGGAAGAAAGCGTGATCTTGATATATTTCATAGTGTTGCCAAATACTTTGCGCCCGATTCTCACGCCTTCTTCTAGTACATTCAAATCTTTATGCAGCAGAATAATATCAGCTGATTCCTTGGCAATATCCACAGCAGTATCAACAGAAATTGAGACATCAGCTGCTTTCATTGCTGGCGCGTCATTGATGCCATCGCCCATATAACCAACAGTATGACCATTTTTCTTTAGCAGGTTAATGATTTTAGTTTTATCTTCTGGTGATAATTTGACAAAAATGTTGCACTCTTCCACCATTTTAGCTAATTCTTCTGGTTTCTTACCCTCTAAATCTGCACCTGAATAAACTGTGTCAACATTCAAACCCACTTGCAGACCTACAGTTCTGGTAACAGCTTCATTGTCACCTGTTAAAATTTTAACGTTAATGCCGTCATATTTTAGACGAGCTAATGCATCTTTAGCGCTCTCTTTAGGAGGATCAAGAAAGGCCAGATAACCACATAAAATAAGGTCATTCTCATCTTTAACCGAAAATTCGCCAACAGGAGCAGGATTACGCTTATAGCCCAGCATGATAACGCGCAAACCATCATCATTCATATCGTTCACTTTGGCCATTACTTTTTGTTTTCGTTCAGGAGTTAAAGGTAAAATTTGCCCGTCAACTTCAAGTTTAGTGGCCACAGCCATCATTTCTTCTGAAGCACCCTTAGTTACTAACAGGTGCTCACCATGTTGCTCATCAGAGTTTTCCACCACTACGCTCATGCGTCTTCTGGAAAAATCAAAGGGAATTTCATCAATTTTATTGTAATCACGCTGAATTTCACTGATGTCTAGTTCATCGCCAGCAGCTTCAATAATTGCTTTATCAATCAGATTTTTCATTCCCGTTTGATAATTAGAATTAAGATAACCTAATTCCAAAATACGCGGATTTTCTCTTAAGTTGAGATCATAATGACGTTCCAAAACTACTTTATCCTGCGTTAATGTTCCCGTTTTATCCGTACACAAGATATCAGCAGAGCCAAAGTTTTGAATTGAATTCATCTTTTTAACAATTGTGCCTTTTTTGGACATCTCAATTGACCCCTTGACTAGATTGGTGGTCACAATTACAGGCAGCATCTCAGGGGTTAAGCCAACAGCTGTAGCAATTGAGAAAATTAAAGCATTGACCCAGTCACCTTTGGTAATGCCATTAATGATAAGGACCAAAGGTGCAATGATCGCAGTCATGATAATCAATAATTTAGAAACATTTTTGATACCAATGTCAAAGGTAGTATTCTTAACATCATTATGTGAAATATCATGAGCCAGTTTGCCGAATATAGTTCTCTCACCAGTAGCAAATACAATGCCCAAACCTGAGCCGGATACGATTGTCGTACCCTCGTAGAGAATGTTGGGGTAATCAAGATAGTCGCGATCAGCACCAAGTTTAGGTTTTTCTGTAGCAATCTTTTCTACTGGATTTGATTCACCATTTAAAGAACTAGATGAACAAAAGAGGTCCTTACTAGTCAAAAGGCGCATATCGGCTGGTACCATATCTCCAGCAGCCAGGCGAATTACATCACCTACCACTACTTCACTGGTATCAATTTCCTGGTCTTTGCCATCACGAATAATATCTGTTGTGACAGAAACCATTTTTAATAGTGAATCTACCGCATTTGAGGACCTAACGTTTTGTACAAAACTGGTAATACCAGAAATTAAGACCATCGTTAGCATAATGGCAACGGTTGTCAGATCTTTTTCACCTGCTGGCACAAAGATATAATCAGTAAACAAAGACAAAGTTGCTAGAACTAGCAATACTAATGTAAAAGGAGTAATAAAAGCTTCAGCTAAAAAACGCAACTTAGAATTATGTTTATTTGAAGCAATAGTATTAGAACCGTATTCCTCCCTATTTTCTTCAGCCTGCTTGCTGGTTAGTCCGTTACTGCTCGCATGTAGCCTCGCCAAAGTTTCTGATCTGCTTTCCTTGGCAATTGCCTTGACCAGTGCCAAATCTTTGTTGCTAGTTGTGCCATTTGGTTTTTTCAGCATTATCCCCACTCCTCATCACATAATTAATCCAAACAAACTAAAAAAGAGCCGCCCATGCTAACCGCTTGGCGTCCCTTTTCAATAGGTATTATTATACTCATCGTTCAGTTTTAACACTACGTGACGTAAGTCTTACAGCTAGCTATCTGGTTTTCGCCTTATATCGACGAAAACTATTTGACCCGTTGGCATCTCTGGATGTTTCCGGGCGATAGCATTTGTTCACGTAGGAGTCTCACCTAACAGTTTATTTGTTGTTTATTTAATTTGCATTGTGAGTGTAATACATAACACATGATAAAGTCAATATTTTTATCTTTTTTTATTTTTCTTTTTTTAGGTTCAAATTATTTTTGAAGAAATAAATCAAACCGCCAATTAATAAAGCAAGCGCCAAGGCTATAGGCAAGGCCAACCTATGAGGGTGAGAAAGCTGTGCTCGCTCATCACTGGTCAAATCATACTTATCCAGTGAATATTGGTAACGTTGATCAATAGTAGTGGCACATGCTCTAAATACGAAACGCAAGCCTTCATTAAATTTCTTTTTATTAGTGCTACGCAATTTATCTGATTGCGATCGAATGATATTGCCTCGCACATCGGCCGAAAATGCGCTGTGCAAGTCTTTACTGGAATAAATTTGCACGTTGCGCTTTTTATTTTTAGTACCAACAACAATAAAAACCGTCCGCTTATACTTATTTAACTTTGCTGGTGTCAAGTGATCAGTGCGATTCACCGTTTTTACAATAATTTGTGGCTGCTCACTAGTTTGAAAATAACGATCATTTTTCGCTAAAATTAATTTGCTGGTTTCACGCTCAAGCAGATTGCTGTTATCTTTAATATTAGGACTTGAAAAACCGGTCATTGTTAGAAAAATACCAATTAAAGCAGTAAATAATACTAGTTTAGTTTTCAGCGTCTTCCAGTTTATGGGCCAGTTGCTCCACATATTGCCGATCGATCTTAATTTGTTCATAAGGAACCCCGCAGTCTTTAAAAAGTTTAATCGCAAGTGGGCTGTCATTGTAATCAAAGTAATAATTGATTTTTTTCACTCCAGCCTGCACTAATGCTTTAGCACAATTATAACAGGGAAAGTGTGTGACATAAATTTCTGTGTCATCGGTTGAAACGCCGTTACGCGCACATTGAATCAGTGAATTCATTTCAGAATGAATGGTGCGCACGCAGTGCCCATCAACCAGTTGGTGTCCAACATCATCGCAATGAGGTTGTCCCGTAACAGAACCGTTATAACCGGTGCCAATGATCCGATTCTTTTTTACCAAAACACTGCCTACTAATGCCCGATCACATGTTGAGCGCTGAGCAATTACTAAGGCCTGCATCATAAAGTACTGCTTCCAAGGAATTCGCTTACGCATTTTTTTACCTCTTAAAATAATTCAAACCGATTGCATCCCTTACCTCTTGTAAGGTCTGGTTAGCTACCTCGTTTGCTTTCTTAGAGCCCTCAATTAACATATCATAGACAGCAGATGTATCCTGTTCATATTTAGAGCGTCGCTCGCGTATTGGAGCCAATTCTTTTTCCAAGACTGTATTTAAATAACGCTTAATTTTGACATCACCCAAGCCGCCTTTTTGGTAATCTTCCTTCAATTGCGCTACCTTATTCTTGTCAGGATCAAAAATATCAAGGTAGGTAAAGACAGTATTGCCCTCTACTTTGCCTGGATCTTCAACATGAATGTGCTGGGGATCAGTATACATTGACATTACTTTTTGTTCAACGGTCTTGGCATCGTCAGAAAGATAAATAGCATTATTTAAGGATTTGGACATTTTGGCATTGCCATCTAAGCCGGGTAAGCGTCCTTCGCCTTTTTCCGGGAAGTAACCTTTAGGTTCTACTAATACATTGCAGTTATAAACACGGTTAAAGGTCCGCACAATTTCACGTGCTTGTTCTAGCATTGGCTCTTGGTCATCACCAACCGGCACCAAAGTCGCTTTGAAAGCTGTGATGTCAGCTGCCTGTGATACTGGATAATTTAAGAAGCCCACGGGAATGGAATCGTTAAATCCCTTTTGTTTGATCTCGGCTTTAACAGTTGGATTACGCTCCAAGCGGCTAACTGTAACTAAATCCATATAATAGGCTGTCAATTCAAACAAAGCTGGTATTTGTGATTGGATAAAAACTGTAGAAATTTCAGGATCAATGCCAACTGCTAAATAGTCCAGCGCTACCTGAATTAAACTTTTTTGAATTTTTTCAGGATTACGGGCATTGTCAGTCAGTGCTTGCGTATCAGCAATCATAATATAAGGATGATATTCACCGGAATTTTGTAATTTGACCCTGTTTTTTAACGAGCCAATATAATGTCCCACATGCAATTTTCCTGTTGGGCGGTCACCTGTAAGGATAACTTTCTTTTTCATTATAATCTGCCTTCCTTAAATAATTAAAATCTTTTTAATATAATAATTTATAATAATTCTACCAAAAATCATACAATGATTAAACATGGAGGAAAAAATGTGCAATCAATTTCAGCTGCCAAGTCTGGCAGAAATTAAAAAATACTTAGCAAACGACTTAAATTTACCTCTAGTAGAACCGGCAAGTAATTTGCCCCAAAATCAAAATATTTTTCCTAAGGGAATTGCTCCGGTACTAGTCTACGTAAATAATCAATTACAATTGCTGCCTAAATCTTGGGGTTATCCTAGTCCGTATGATCCAAACAAAGTCATATTTAATGCGCGAATTGAACGCTTTTTTGAAGAAAAAAGGTCAATGTGGGACTCTTCTTTTGCCAAGTCTCGCTGTATTATTGTTGCCAGCCAATTTTTTGAATCAGGACATAATACTTATTCCGCTGAAAATGGTCATACTTACCATGAACGCTTCAGTTTCAAGAATGCAAATGCTGCTCTGACACTAATTGCCGGGATTTACCAAAAGGATCATTTTTCAATGGTTACTACTCAGCCAAATAGGACTTACGCTGAAGTTCATAACCGGATGCCTTTAGTTCTCGAGGCTGCTGAACTGCGCCAATGGCTATTTCAGAATTTTTCATCCTTAGTTGACCGTAGCCAGTTAAGTCTTGATTCTGTTAAGTTGCCACCTAAAAAGTAACAATATCTCCAAATTAATGCAAATAGCTTTTCACTCCTATTTATTATTACGCAAAGTTAGACTGGAACTATTAAAAAATGATATTACTTTAGGAAATTTTCCCTTCTCCTAACAGCTTACTTGTAAAATTTTAAAAAACAAAACTTGGTTTCGAAAACGAAACATGGTAAACTGTTTGAGTAATGCGGGTATAGTTTAATGGTAAAATGTTAGCTTCCCAAGCTGAAGATGCGGGTTCGATTCACGCTATCCGCTTAAATAAAAAGCAATAGCTTTAATAGCTGTTGCTTTTTTTGTTTATCAAATTATTAATTTAAGGCTATTATATCTGTTTTGTTCATATAATGTTTAAATATACTATAAATATATTTTAATTTAATTTTATATATTTATAATTAATTTAGTGTTAATATAAATTTAGTTATTATTTTTAAAATTAATGTCAGTTTTGTTCTAGTTTTAATTTTGAAAGGTCAAAAGGTATAATAATGAATTCAAAATTTAATTTACACGGCAGAGAAAAATTAATATTAATCAGTGTCGTTACAGCAACTCTAGGTTTAATTGCTATGAATCCTGCTGTCATTAAAGCTGACACTACAGTAGCTAAACCCTTGACTACAAAAAGAGAAGCAATTAATAAGCATAAAAGCAAGCGGAAAATATTTTATCAAAATAATAACAGTTTAAAAGTCAAGGATACATGCGATAATACTAATAATTTTGTTTCTAATAATACAGACGTTAGTCCATTAAAAAGAGTTGTTACCACTAACACAAATTCTAATCCTACTCTTAGTACTGCAGAACAACTTCAGCCATCAAATATCCAAAACATAAAAGATGCGCAAAAATCCTCAGCAGGAACAATGTTATTGAAGGAAGAGGATCCTGAATCAGTAATGACTGGTGAATGGGACGGATTAAAAGTAACGCTTGATACTGATACACGTATATGCACAATTTCAAGTGGTACAATTACTGATCCTGATCAACTTATTCCCTATATTCCCAATACATACGGACTCGCTGAAACATTAAAGTTTGATGGTCCTTTGAAAATTATTGGTAAAGCAAACGGGATATTTTCTGGCCTTGCTTACACGACTAAAATTGAAGGTTTAGAAAATATTGATACATCTCAAGTTACCAGTATGAGTCAAATGTTTAGTGGATGTGAGAAGTTAAAACAACTTGATTTAAGCAGTTTCGACACCAGAAAAGTTACCAATATGTACGCAATGTTTCAAAATTGTAAATGTCTTACCAGCTTATCCCTTAAAAACTTTGATACGGCCAAAGTTAATGAAATGACTAACATGTTTAATAATTGCACCAACCTATCCAGTTTAGATCTTAGCAGCTTTAATACTTCTCAAGTCAAGAGGATGTTTAGCATGTTTGGCTATTGTACTAGTCTTTCCAGCCTAGATCTTAAGAATTTTGATACTGCTAAAGTGCTTGAAATGTCAGCCATGTTTAGCAATTGTATTAACTTGAAAACATTGGATATCAGCAATTTCAATACGCTTTCTGCAAAGAAAAGTTACATGCTAGCCGAAGCGTCTAATTTGAATACTTTAATTTTAGGACCAAATTGTTCTCTTAAAAATACTGCACTAGATAGACCTGGTTTTTGGCTAAATATTGGCAGCGGCACTATGGAACATCCCGAAGGCAGCAAACATTGGACATCCAAAGAATTAATGTCCAAATATACAGGTGAACAAGATCATGATACTTATGTTAGAACAAATTCTGCAGTCATAGAGCATTTTCTGGATGAATCAGGAAAAAGCATAGCTTCAGATAATGCTTTAACTGGAAACAGTGGTGAACAATATTCCAGTAATTCCAAAGACATTAATGGCTATATTTTAAAAACTAGTCCGACAAACACCAAAGGAACTTTTTCTGACCAAATCCAAGAGGTTACTTATGTTTATGCTAAGAAACCGAGACAAACTGGCTCCCACTATATTGGAGAAGGAATCGTTACAGTTCACTATCAAGATGAAACCGGCCAGCAACTTGCTCCTGATCAGGTTCTAAACGGTAATGTCGGAGATGGTTATCTTACGCAAGAAGTAAAATTGACTGGCTATAATTTGACCCAAAGACCAAATAATGCCACTGGTTTCTATACTGATAGACCACAAAGTGTCACCTATATTTACTCGAAAAACGTCACAAACTGGACTGCAGTGAGGAGAACAGTTCTTCATAATTCCTATCTGTACGACCAAAATGGCAGTCGTAAAACTGGCGAATACTTTATGGGCAAGACCATTTGGACCTATGGCGCTAAAGTTATTCAGAGCAAGAAGTATTACGAATTAGGTCAAAATAACTATATTAAGGCTACTAACGTCTCAGGTGTTAAGCGCAAGCTCAGGCGCAACAGCTACGTTTACAGTAAAGCGTCTAAAAAGCTGCAGCTAAAAGCCCTAAAGAAGGGGCAAAAAGTTAGAACTTATGGCGCAGCCGTTAAGATACACCGGAAGTTATATTATATCGTAGGGAAAAACCAATACGTCAAAAAGAGTAACTTTTAATAAATATTACAAGTAAAAAAATAAGAGTCAGGCAATTTTTTCTGACTCTTATTTTATTACTTTAAGTCATAATCATTAGGAGAACCCCATTTAAAATTGCTAAATAGATCGGCATCCATAAGGTTTGCGTATAAAGGTACGACCAAGCAAAAAGTGCTCCAAAAATTATATTAATTAGTAATAGTGGCAGTGAGCTTTGCCAATTAAGTAAACTAAACAGAATTCCCGAAGTCAATATTCCTAGAATTGCAGTTAAAACAGTATTGCTCCTAAAAGCATAATTGAATAAAAAGCCGGTAATTAAAAATTCTTGTAGTATTGGTAAAACGATACCAATTGCAACTACTAAAAACCAGTAAGTTATTGTTGTTTCATGATGCAAATATGCAATTTGAAAATTATATAATTTAAGTCTGCCATAGGATTGCAACCAGGAAACACTGATACGCAATGCTGTTACCACAGCAGTCAAACCAACGATCAAGCCAAAATTGCTAAGCCAAGATCCCGCGAAACTACGGTCAAAAAAGCGTTGTTCCCTATTAAAGCGATAAATAAAAAACAGTGAAACCATTAATGAGATAGTTGCAAATAAAATTAGATCCCAAATATGAATTGGTGAATTAGCAGTAACTAACTTAATCACCCCGGCAACCATCAAATAGCTAATAAAATAAATAAGATAGCGTATTATGTTGCCCTGCCTTGATGCTGGTGTATTCACAAAAATTACCTCTATACTATTATGTACCTTACAAGTTCCATATTATAGCAAAAAAAGATATCTATATAAAATATCAAGGTAATTTTTCTTAATCTACACTGATATTATTTATATCTTCTAAAGCAATTTTTTGTCCGTCAACAATAATGCCGTCTTCACTATAACCATTGACAAAGCCGCAAATATCAGCTGGTAATTGATTATCGCTGTTCATAACTTTAACCTGCAGATGTACCATGCGGTGATTGCCATATGCTTTGAGCAGCTGCAAGCTTATTTCTTCTATACTCATAGTATCTTTAACGGGATGCTTCACGCTGCGCTTTTGCTTATCTTTATTAATTGCCATAGTATGATCGCTCAAAAAGAAACCCTGCCACTTTTTCATTTTGCGATCTTGGTAATTCTTAAAAAAGTCTTGAACTACTTTATCAAAATCATTCATATGCATTTCCACCATTATGTCCACCAACTAAACTGCTGCGCCTTATTGCCGTAGCGCCCTTAGACAAACTTGAGGCTTTGACTAAACTGGTAAAACCATATTTTTTTCTAATTTTGTCAACAGTTATATTTATAGTACGTTTTTTTATCTGTTCAGTGGCCGAAACAAAAAAAGTTAATTGCTGGCAATTATCAGGTTCTAAGCGACTACAATTGACTCCTAAGGCTCGGACCGTTTCTCCATGCCAGTTTTTACGGAAAAGAGCCAGTATTTCTTCAACTAATAAATCATTATCATTAGTAGGGCAAATTTTTTGCTGCACATTAAAGCCCTTACGACTGCCATCTTGTTCGTACTTAGAAAAGCCAACAAACAAGCTGATACAGCCTGCTTGTAAACGGTGTGCCCTTATTCTGGCACCCACCTGCTCGCCTATTTCACGTAAAACTATTTCTATTTCTCGCTGATTCGTATAATCACGGTTTAAAATCTGTGAATTGCCGTAATTTTTCATTATGGGAAAATATTTTTCACTAATAATGCTACGATCAACTCCCCAGCTAATCGCAAATAGCTGTTCGCCAATCACGCCAAACTCATTTTTTAAAATTGCTGGATCAGTATGAGCCAATTCATACATATTGTTAATATGCAGGCGGCGCAAACGTGCAGCTATTCTTTTGCCAATCCCCCAAACTTCTTCCATATCTTTAATTTGCCAAATTGTATCGGGTACATCAATATAATGCCAATAATCAATCATCGAACACCGATGTTTAGCAGAAATGTCCATAGCTAGTTTAGCTAGCAGTGGATTCTCTCCTATTCCGCAAGTAGTATAAAGACCAATCTTATTTTTTATTTCTACCTGAATTTTGCGAGCAACCAGATAAGGATCATCCCCAAACAAACGCCAAGACTTGGTCATATCAATCATACTTTCATCAATTGAGTAAACATGGATATCTTCATCTGATGCATATTTCTGAAAAATTTTCAATACCTGCATGCTACGTTTAATATACAAATTCATATGTGGGTCTGCCAAAATAAGGTCTGGCGCTTCTTTTTTCGTAGGTAAATCACGTACCCGCATAACATTAGTTAACCCATATTTTTTCTTTGCTAAAGGTGAGGCTGCCATAATTAGCCCCGAGCCGTAATTTGTATGTGGCTGATGCGAAACAACTGCTAACACAGCTTTCATTGGGTTTAGACCTAATTGAAGTGCCTCACAACTGGCAAAAAATGATTTGTTATCAATCATAAAAATTAAACGATGGGGCTCATAACGATAATCATACATTGCTTTCACTTCCTAATGCAAACTCATGTTCGCTAAAATAAATTATACAAACACCAGTTCGAATAATCAAGTGAAAAATTATTCAATTGCTTCAATCGTTACCCGATATTCTCCTGCCGGAGCAGCAACATTGACGGTTTTTCCAACTTCTTTTTTCATGATTGCCTGACCTAAAGGTGAGTCGAAAGCAATTTTACCAGCTCCAATATCAGCTTCCATACGACCGACAACCTGGTATGTTTCAGTTTCTGGATCATCAGCAAATTTTAGTGTGACCGTCTTACCTAAATCTACTTTGCCATCAGCCTTTTTCTCAATGATTTCGGCATATTTCAATTGCTTCTCCAGATAACGCAAACGGCTTTGAAGGTGGCCTAAATCGCGTTTTGCTTCCGTATATTCAGTATTTTCCGATAAGTCGCCTAATGAGCGCGCTTCCTGCAAAATTTTAATTCTTCGAGGTCGGTCCTTTTTCAAATCAGCAATTTCATCTTTAATTTTTTGATAGCCCTGCGGCGTCATTTTTTGATAATAAACCAAAATATTTTTCTCCAATTTTTTAATTTCAATATTATCCACAAGCTATAAATTCCGCTATGGAGGTTTTCTTTCTTATAAATTAGCACTCTAAAAATAATAGTGCTAATTATTTCCTTTTTATGAATCTGCATACTATAATAATAATTGTAAGGAAGAAATGAAAGTCTTCTGTTACAAATATATAAATTTTGAAAGGAAGTTTTTTACTATGGCAAATGATATGATGAATCGGCACAATGATTTATTCGATGCGATGAACGATTGGTTTGATCTTCCAAGAAAATTTTTCGATGATAACGAAGTAGCAAAATTAATGCAATCAGATGTTGTTGAAAACGACAAAGAATACGTAATCAAAGTTGACATGCCTGGAATGGACAAGGATAAAATTCACCTAAATTACAATAATGGTATTTTAAGTGTATCAGGTTCAAGAAAGTCATTTAAAGATATGTCCAAGGATAACAGCATTATTCACCGTGAAAGAAGTGAAGGTCACATTTCACGCAGCTTCAGATTACCAAACGTAGTTGCAAGTGATATTCATGCCAAATACGATAACGGTGTATTGACAATTACCCTGCCAAAGCAACAAGCTGGCGCAAGCGATAACTCAATCCAAATTGACTAATTGTCTTCAAATTATCAAAGTATATTAACTCACTGAAATAGCAGAAAGTCTATTTAAATTTGTCTGAACTGTTTTTAAAATAAAACATATCAGAAGCACCAAAATAAGCCATCCTGATCAAAGTCGGGATGGCTTATTTTGTTTCTAGCTACTTTTTAGATTTTTCTTTAGCAGCAGATTTAGTAGTAAAGTTTTGAGACTATGTTTCATTTAAAATTCCAGGATTATTAACAGAACCTGTTATTTTAAATATTATTTTTGCACGTACTTCCTTCTATAGATTCTTTTATGTAGTATTTAAAATTCGCAAAGACAATTGATATCTATTAGCAATAGTTTTAATCTAATAATATTAGTAAAATTTAATATTTAAAATTTTGCACCTTTGTCATTGTTAATACTAGGACTGCTAAAGTTTAGGCTTAACTCTTTCTTCTCTTCTTTTCCCAATTTCAAGATTATTAGTTATTAACCTCAAATAATAGCTGCCCAGTCCACCACAGCCAGTGACGTTAAACCTAGGGCAAGTTTTCCTTAGGAGGAGTATAAATTGAGCAAAAATAATGACATATACATAGAAAATCGAGCTTCGAGTGCTGCTAAAAAAATAAATAAATTGAACATACCAGATGAAATTAAAAAACAATTAATTGATAAGAAAGTTTTTGATTTTTGGTTTAACAATAAAGAATTAAGAGCCCTGTCAGATAATATTGATATTGCAGGCGGTGAGAGTATCCAGTATGCAGCTAGTGGCAAATACGATAATCATACTGCACTGATAATTTGTACAAACATGCGTGTAATGATAATTAATAAGAACATGTTTATTGGGGGAGATTTTACAGATATACCACTTAATATGATTAATGGTGTATCAATAAAAACGCGACTTTTCTTATCTGACATTCAAATAACTAATGGAGCAACAAATATTTTTCTTAACGATTTAGATAAAACTGCTGCACCAATTTTAGCAGATACTATTAAAAGCATGTCACAGAATTACCAACAAAGTATTCAAAATGTTCCAGTACAAAATACAACAGATAATACTCAAGATATGATTGCAGAATTAAAGCAATTAAAAGAGTTAGTTGATGAGGGAATATTGACTGAAGAAGAATTTTCGGCTAAGAAGAAACAAGTTTTAGGATTATAAAACCAAAGCATGGTCAGCTATTGAACTCGTTTTTCTTTTAGATTAAAATATAAGGTAATTTAAAAATAGATTAAAAAAGGAGAATATATATTATGGCTCACAAACTAACTGTTCAAGAACTAGAAGAGTTTGCGAAAAACTTTAATGAAAAACCGCAAAATCAAGTTGTGGCACGAGCTGCTCAAAAAAGTGGTGTTTTTGCAGCATCTTACAATGAACGTGTTCAAGGCGAATTGACCCGTGTATTTTCAACAGAGCTGGATACTGAAAATGTTACTAACCAGCGCCAGTCAGGTCGTTGCTGGGAATTTGCCACCTTAAATATTTTACGGCATTATTTTGGCAAAAAATATCACTGCAAGAATTTTACTTTCTCGCAAAGTTACAACTTTTTCTGGGATAAAATAGAGCGAGCAAATATTTTTTATGACAATATTTTAGCTACTGCTGATGAACCGCTTGATTCCCGTACCGTAAAAGCTTATTTAAACGGCGCTGGTGGAGATGGTGGTCAATTCCACATGGGTGCAGCTTTAATCGAAAAATACGGTGTTGTGCCTTCTTATGCAATGCCTGAAAGTTTTAATACCAATAACACTGCCGGTTTAGGTAAAGCTTTGGGCGATAAACTGAAAAAAGACGCTCTGGTTTTACGCAAGTTAAAGCAAGACGGTAAAGATGATGAAATAGAAAAAGCCCGTAAGAAGTTCTTAAGTGAAATTTACCAAATAACAGCAATTGCAGTTGGAGAACCACCTAAGAAATTTGACTTGGAATACCGTGATGATGACAAGAAATATCACTTGGACAAAGATTTAACTCCACTAGAATTTTTGCATAAATACATGGGCGATGTTGACTTTAATGATTACGTTGTATTGTCTAATGCACCAGATCATGAATATGATAAATTATATGGGTTGCCATTTGAAGATAACGTTGAAGGGTCATACCGCATCAAATTCTTGAATGTCCCAATGGAATACTTGGAAACTGCAGCTGTTAACCAATTAAAAGATGGTGAAGCTGTTTGGTTTGGTAATGATGTTGGTGAACAAAGCGATCGTAAAAAAGGATATCTTGACAGCGACTTATATAAACTAAGTGATCTTTTTGGCGTTGACCTCAAGATGTCCAAAGCTGACCGCTTGCGTACCGGTGCTGGCGCTTCAACTCACGCAATGGCTTTTGTTGGTGTTGATGAAGATGGTGGCCATGTGCGTCAATGGAAAGTTGAAAATTCCTGGGGTGAAAAGAACGGTGACAAGGGTTTCTTTGTTATGAACAATGATTGGTTCAATGACTATGTTTATGAAGTTGTTGTCCACAAAAAGTACTTGACACCAGAACAAGTAGCTATTGCTGAAGGTCCAATTACAGACTTACCAGCTTGGGATTCACTAGCTTAAGCGAATTTATAACTAATAAAAAGACGAAATTCAAAAACGAATTTCGTCTTTTTTATATTACAAATAATTATTTACTTGCCACGTAATAATAGCTCGTCAAATCTCTTAAAGAACAGATTTTTATTAGCTTTAGTTACTAAAGTAATTTCCCGTCCATTCGGGTCGTTTTCCATGCGTCCAGCAGCCAATCCCTGTGTAACCACCTTTACCCTGTGCTTTTCAGTGGCCAAAACGACTTCGGGGTAAAGAGCACTAATTGTCGTTAATACATCCCAAAAATAAAGCTGCGAGCTTGGAATTGGAGGATTAACCAGCAGACAATAACCTTGCGCAACCAAGTCTACAGCTGGATGTTCACGCAAACTGGCCCAATGCATTCTTAATTTATCAGTTAATGGCAATTCTTCACTACTTTCAAGGCCAATAATCTGCATAGGAATATTTGATTGCAGAACCTTCTTAACAGCAAACGGATCCCAAAAGGCATTCCATTCTTGCGTACCATCAACATTAACCTGAACAACATTACCATGACCATCAAGAGAGCCGCCCATCCAGTATAGCTGCTCAATTTTATCCGCAATTTTGGGATTAGTATCCAGCGCACGAGCCAAGTCGGTTAAAGGTCCCGTCATAACTAACGTGACAGGCTGCTTTGCTGCCAAAATTTTTTCAACCATGTCTAAATGAGCCGGTTTTACTGCAATTTTAGTAATCACTTTCCCAGATTCGTTTAATAACGGCAGGTAATTAAATGAATATGCTGCTTTACGCCAGGCTTCCGGAAACTGATTGACAGCTCTTGAATCTGATTTGGCAATTTCTAATTGATCGCCTCTTAAGTTAAACCGGTCTGTCATCTTTCGACACACCTCAACAGCCGGGTCAACGTAACCATCAGCATCAATTGCACTAACACCTAGCAATTTAATATCCGGTGCTTGCAAGAGTAACAAATATGATACTAAATCATCAATATTACCGTCATGATTAAAATAAATTTTTTTCATTATTCTTCCCTATTTTGACTTAATATAGTTCTGGCCATCTGCTGCTGGAGCAACGGATTTTCCAAAGAACAAAACTAAAACTAAAATGGTAATTACATAAGGAGCAATCTGCATGTAAACAGCAGGAATGTGACTAAAGAACGGTAATTGGTTGCCGATAATACTGATACTTTGAGCAAAACCAAAGAAAAGCGAAGCTAGCATTGCACCTAATGGATTCCACTTACCAAAAATCATGGCTGCTAACGCCATAAAACCTTGCCCCACGATAGTAGAAACTGAAAAGTTGCCTGAAATTGCTTCCGCAAAAACTGCTCCGCCAATTCCGCCTAAAAAGCCGGATATTAGCACGCCAGCGTAGCGCATACCATAAACATTGATCCCTAAAGTATCAGCTGCTTGGGGATTTTCACCACAGGAACGCAGACGCAAGCCAAAGCGAGTTTTATACAAAATCCACCATAGTGCGATTGACACAATTATTGCCAGCCAGGCAGGTGCAGAAGTATTTTGAAAGAAAATTGGTCCAATGACAGGAATATTTGCTAATCCAGGAAAACTAAAGTAGCCGAAACTCTGAGTAATGTTTTCAGTTTGACCTTTATCATATATAGCTTTGACTAAAAACACTCCTAATGGTGGCGCCATAAGATTGAGGACAGTCCCACTGATGATGTGATCAGCGTGAAAATTAATGGTCGCTACAGCATGAAGCAGCGAAAATAGCAAACCTACAACTCCCCCAACAAGAAGACCAATCCAAGGAGTTGCTTTACCAAGAGCAGAAGCAAAAGTCAGGTTAAACACAATGGCAGAAAAAGCGCCCATTGTCATTATTCCTTCAAGGCCAATGTTGGTAATACCTGAATTTTCACTATAAACACCGCCTAAAGCGGTAAAAATTAATGGTGCTGAATAGACAAAAGTCGATGACACAATTAACGCTAAAATTGTAACTAAATTCATGAATTTTGTCCTCCCTGGGTCTTTGTAGAACTCACTGTAACATTATTTGCTTCAGTTTCTTCAGTCGCTGTATCTTTTTGGATTTCTTTAGCCCTTTTAGTTTTAAACAATAATCCAATTACATATTGAATAGCAACAAAGAAAATGATAGCAGCAATTACTATTGAAACAATTTCATAAGGTATACCGGCAATGGTTTGCATCCCTAAACCGCCAATTTTTAAAATTGAAAATAATAGTGAAGCCAGTAAAATGCCAACGGCTGTTCCACCACCAAGAAGAGCAACGGACAGACCATCCCAGCCGATATCTAAGCTGGTCGTTTGGGTGAAATAGTTTTGATATGTGCCAAGACCTTGAACAACACCGCCTAAGCCAGCAAATCCACCAGATAATAACATAGAAAGCATGATATTCTTTTTGGCTGACATTCCTGCATAACGACTCGCCGCAGCATTGGTACCAACTGAACGAATTTCAAAACCTGTAGTAGTTTTTCTCATTAAATACCAATATAAAAAAACTGCAACCAAAGCAATAAAAATACCTGCATTAATGCGTGAATCACCAAACATTGTGCTAAGCCATCCAATTTTCAAGCTACCATTATCAGCAATTGTTTTAGTAGTATCAGTATCAATACGCAATTTAGATGACATAACCTGTTGCATTAAATATTGACACGAATAAAGCACAATATAGTTAATCATAATGGTTGTTATGACTTCATTAGTCCCAAATTGTGCACGGAGCCAACCAGCAATACCAGCAACAAGTGCGCCAGCCAGAATGCCTGTTATTACTGCCAAAGGTAGCAAAATTGCCTTAGGCATATTAGGATTAGCCAAAACCACCCAAATAGAAGATAACCAGCCAGCTTGAGCCTGACCAGGCAAACCAATATTGAAAAAGCCGGCAGTAGAAGCTATAGCAAAACCAATAGCGGTAAAAATCAGCGGGGTAGCTTCACGGATCGTTTCACCTATACCGTTCATGTTTCCTAACGCACTGGAAAACATTGAAGTATATGCTTGAAACGGATTGTAACTCCAAACCAGCATGATGATTGCCCCTACTAAAAAGCCTGCCAAAATAGAAATGATTGGCACTAAGATTTTCTTGGTTTTTAGTGTAACTTTAAGCAAGTGCATTACCTTCTTTCTTAACGCCGGTCATTAACAAACCTAATTCTTCATCACTAGTATTTTCTGGCTTGACTTCACCTGAAATTCTACCATCGTGAAGCACAATAATTCTGTCTGACAATTGCATAATTTCATCAAGCTCATATGATATTAACAAAATTGCTTTGTCCTGAGCTCTCTCATTTAAAAGCTGATTATGAATATATTCAATGGCACCAACGTCAAGGCCACGAGTCGGCTGAAAAGCAATAATTAAATTACTGTCGCGACTTAATTCACGGGCAATAATGACTTTTTGCTGGTTACCTCCAGATAAATCACTTACAGGCATTCTTTCACTTGTAGTTCTGATATCAAATTGTTTAATTAATTTATTGGCATGTTCATGAATTACATCATAATGCATCACGTTATGGCGAGAAAATGGTTCCTTATAATAAGTTTGTAAAGCCAAATTATCAGAAATCGAAAAAGGCAGGATCAAACCATATTTTTGTCGGTCAGCAGGGATATATGACACGCCTTTTTCGGTTATTTGCCGTACCTTACAATTAGTCATATTTTCACCGTCAATCAAAATTTTGCCAGAATCAATATGTTGCAAACCGGTTAAGGCTCTGACAAGTTCATCCTGACCGTTGCCATCAATACCAGAGACTCCCAAGATTTCTCCAGCATGCAATTCAAAAGACAAACCTTTAATTACCGCAACATTTTGTTTGTTTTTAACATGTAAGTCTTCAACTTGCAACATTGTGCGTCCACCTTTTTCTGTGGGCTTATTAACCTGCATGTTAACGTGACGTCCCACCATTAATTCTGCCAAACGATTATTATCGACGTTAGCAACATCAAAAGTTCCTACGCTTTTACCAGCACGAATCACAGTTACACGATCAGCTGCTCGTTCGATTTCTTCCAGTTTATGTGTAATTAAAATGATTGATTTGCCCTCTTTTGCCAGTTCATGCAGTATTTGAATAAATTCTGTAATCTCCTGGGGGGTCAAAACAGCAGTGGGCTCATCAAAAATCATAATGTCTGCTCCACGGTAAAGAACTTTCAAAATTTCCACTCTTTGCTGTTGAGCAACCGTAATCTCACTGACCTTTTTCAGTGGGTCAACATTTAAGTTATAACGCTCAGACAAGGCCATTATTTGCTTTTCCGCTTTTTTAAAATCCAGTTTAGGACCCTTGGTAGTTTCATGACCCAAAATGATATTTTCTAAAACAGTAAAGGAATCCATCAACATAAAATGCTGGTGTACCATGCCTATACCCAAATCTTTTGCGACAGTTGGATTTTTAATATTAACCTTTTTCCCCCGAACCAAAATTGAACCTGCGGTAGGGGTAATCAAGCCAGATAAAATACTCATCAAAGTTGATTTACCTGCACCATTTTCTCCCAAAAGAGCTAAAATTTCACCTTTCCTTAAAGTCAAATTAATATCATTATTGGCTTTAAAACCGTTAAAATCCTTCACAATATGGCGCATCTCTATTACGTTCGTCATATCTTTCATTTTATGTAAATTTCCTTTTTCTAAAAAAACTCTTTGCATAAATTTACACAAAGAGTTTTAAACGTTAATTTACTTTAATTCTGCGCTACTGTTATTTTTCCGGAAACTACTTGCTGCTTAGCCTTTTGTACTGCAATCCATGCCTTTGGTGCCAGATTGCCTTTAGTAATTGAAACACCATTGCCTTTTAATGAATAAACCAGGTGCTTTCCTCCAGGGAACTTACCTTTGGCTGCATCATCAGCTAAAGATTTGGTTGCAACATTTAGTCCCTTCAATACAGAAGTTAAAGTAAAGTTAGCCTTTTTACCATCCTTTGTTTTGTAGTTTCCCAGGTTTTCCTGATCAACATCAACACCAATTACCCAAACCTTTTTATTTTCCGGCTTAGTTTGATTAAGTGCTTTAGCTTCTTGGAAAACTCCACTACCGGCAGAACCGGCAGCTTGGAAGACTACATCACAGTTGTCAGCGTACATAGATTGTGCAATTGACTTAGCTTTATCATTTGAAGTAAAGTTTCCGATATATTGCGTGCTGACACTGATCTTTTTATGTTGAGCTTTGGCAGCGTCTTTTACACCCTGTTTGAAACCTGCTTCAAAAGTATCAATGATTGCAGATTTTGCTCCGCCGATAAAACCAACTTTATTAGTTTTAGTTGAATAAGCTGCAGCTACACCACCCAAATATGATGATTCGTTACTCTTAAAAGTAACAGAAGCTACATTTTTCTGACCAGTTATCACATCGTCAACAATTACAAAATTTTTCTTAGGATTCTTCTTGGCAGCAGCCTTAACTGAATCTTTTAGCATATAACCAATACCGAATATTGTTTGGTAGCCAGACTTGGCAGCCTGATTAAAATTAGGCGTATAGTCAGTAGCACTGCTAGATTGAAAATACTGGTAGCCTTTGCCTTGTTTAAAGTTATGTTCTTTACCATAATCTTTAAAACCGGCCCAAGCAGCCTGATTGAAGGACTGATCGTTAATACCGTTGCTATCCGTAATTAACGCAATACTGTCCTTCTTGTTTTGACTGCTTGTTCCCTGCTTTTTTCCCGAGCAAGCATTCAAAAACAAAGTAAATGAAGCCATTAAGATTCCTAATGACAAAAATTTCGTAAATTTCTTACCCATTTATATTACCCTCCACAAAATACGAACTTTTCATAACTAATATTATAATAAAATACGTATTAATTCAAGATAATTATTTTTTTGGTAAGATTTAGATAAAGAAATCGGATTATCAACGAACTATTTACTTGGGTGAATTGGCACTTTAATATTGCCCTTAATTATTTCATTACGTGCCTGACGTGAATATTGCCAAGCTTTAGCACTTATTTGTCCGCGTTTGATTGAGACACCATTGGTTTTTAGGCCATAAACCAATTGCTGGCCACCTGGGAATTTACCTTCATAAGCACGGTTAGAAATATCTCGGGTAGCAACATTGACACCAGTAATCACAGAAGTCAAAACGAAGTTATCTTTTTTACCATCTTTAGTTTTATAGTTGCCTAAATGTGATTGATCAGAGTCAACACCAATAGCCCAGACTTTTTTAGCACCTGTTCTAGTTTGATTAATAGATTTAGCTTCTTGGAACAGACCATTGCCTGCTAAACCAGAAGCATGAAAGATAATATCAGCTTTTTTAGCGTACATTGACTGAGCAATGGCTTTTTCTTTGTCTGCACTCTTAAAATCACCCACATACTGATTTAGCAGTGTAATTTTTTTATGCAGCTTTTTGGCTTGATCATTAACACCTTTAGTAAAACCAGCATCAAACAAGTCAATAATATTGCCATGAGCACCACCAATGAAACCAATGACGTTGGTCTTTGTTTCAGTTGCTGCTACAACACCCGCTAAGTAAGAAGCTTGCTCACTCTTAAAATTGGCGGAGGCCACATTCTTCCGCCCCTTAATTACTTCGTCAACAATAACGTAGTTCTTTTTAGGATTCTTTTTAGCAGCTGCTTTGACAGCGTCTTTTAAGCTATAGCCAATACCAAAAATTGTCTGATAGCCAGCTTTGCTTGCTTGATCAAAATTGGGTTCAAAATCTGCAGCACTGCCAGATTGAAAATACTGGTAGCCATTACGTCCACGACTAAGACTGTGATCTTTGCCGTATTCTTTAAATCCTTGCCATGCAGACTGATTGAAAGAATTATCATTGACCCCAGCAGTATCAGTAATTAGCGCAATGGAGTGCTTGGCACTGCTGCTCGAATTACTACTACCTCCCTGCTTTTTACCTGAGCATGCTGTAAGCGCTAATCCTGCAGCGACTGCCACCGCACTAATGGAAAAGAATTTTCTAAATTTTGACTTCATCTTCTGACCTCCTATTTTTTACATTAATTAACATACCACATCTGGTACCATTGTCAAAAAATCACTACAAGATAAAGTGTTGATCTGATAGCATTTCTATTTTTTCATGAAAACGAAACTAAGCTTTATTCATAATGTTTTGTATACAACAATGAAAAAAGTTAAAATTTTCGTATAGAACTGGTTAAGCTTCTAAATCTTGGGTAAGCTTTAGTGCTAAAAATTGAAATCACCTATTGTTCAGGAATTAACGTATAATACAGTAAAAAATTTATTTATTACAGAAGAAATAAAATGAAGCTATATAAAGAATTTTTCGAATCAGAATTAGGAACATTAACGCTTTTAAGTAACGAAAATAATTTATTAGGATTATGGTTTAACGGTCAAAAATATTTTGGTGCCGGCTATGATTTGAATGTTGCCGAAGTTTTTGCAACTAGACCTATTAAACAAGCTCTAAAATGGCTAACGAACTATTTTGCTGGCCAAACTCCTGATCCATTTGTTGTACCAATTAAACCCAATGTGTCTACTTTTAGTCAAAAAGTGCTCAAAGAACTACAAAAAGTACCTTATGGTGAAGTAACCACTTATAAAGAATTATCTAATCGCGTACAAAAAGGACAAAATAAGATAAATTTGGCGCGCGCTGTTGGCAATGCAGTCAAACATAATCCAATTAGTTTAATTATTCCCTGTCACCGTGTAATTGGCAGTGATGGGTCTTTAACTGGTTATGCTGGTGGCCTTCAACGCAAGAGGACACTGTTAAAAATGGAAAATCCCCAAATCAAATTTTCCAGTCAGTTAGACTTGCTGTGATTTTTAATGTTCGTGTTTTTAAAAAGAGCAAAATAAAAGCCGCATAAGGCTATATGCAGCTTAAACATTCCATTCAGTCATAAATTCTTTCACATAATCACGCATAAATTCCGTTCTTTTTTGCGCTTCTTTTTTACCTCCAGCAGTATTCATTAAATCAGCCAAATGAAACAGTTTTTCATAAAAATGGTTAATTGTTGTTTCTGTATGTTCACGATATTGATCATGACTTACAAGCTTCTGTGGTTTGATTCTGGGGTCGTATATCACATTGCCATGAGCACCGCCATATGTAAACGCACGAGCGATGCCAATTGCACCCAAACTCTCAATGCGATCAGCATCTTGTACATATTCTCCTGATACTGGCAATTGATAATGATGCTCTATATTAGCGGAAAAAGACATATGTTGCATAGTGAATAAAATATCTTTGACTTCTAGGGAAGTAAAACCCACTTTAGGAAGCAGTTCTTTAATGTTGGCAAGAACTTGATCAGGGTCAGCACAGATTTTTTCATCAATAGTATCGTGTAAATATCCCGCAGTTTGAATAATAGCAACCATGCGGCTATCTTCATGTGCATCAGGATTATCCTGTAAATACATTTTGCTGGCCAGATGAGCTACTCGTTGTCCATGATAAAAATCATGCCCTGTTTTTTCATTTTTCAACTGCTCTTTAACAAAATCAGTTACTTTAGTTAAATCCAAGTTAATTTCCTTTCTAATTTGTAAAATACTTTTTCATAAAATAAGCAGTTCCAATAATGGCTTGGCTTTTACTTAGGCAATTTAAAGTCCCTTAGGCACCAAAATGCTCAGTTATTTTAATTTTTATGAGTACGACAACAGCTATTACTAGCTTTATTACCCTTTATATTATAAAAAAAGAGACTATTAACTTTAGTAATTTATACTACTAGTTTAATAGTCTATCTCTTTTTTTTAATTTGACCAAATTTATTTCATAACGAGCTAACAATGCTGTTAAATTAATTCTCTTTTTACTCGTATTTAAATATTTAGCTTTTTATGAGCGGGCTTGAATTTATGACTCTTAGTAATTGTACCGATGTGATCATAAGTCACAGTTGCTCGTTTAAATTGACTCAAATCTTTAGTTTTAATATAACTAACAATCAATTCACCATTTGCGACATAGTTATAAAGGGGATAATAGTTTTCATAAGTATTTGTCCCATCAACTCTGAATTTAATCGGTGTACGCCCAATCCAAAAGCCTTTGTGTTTTCCTTTGGTTTGACCATCTTGCTTCAAAGAAACAGTAAATGTGGCATCTTCCTTATTACTATAAATAATATTTTCTTTAGTTAACGTCTTACCATATTGATGATCAGTTTCACTATAACCATTATAAGCATTAGCTAAAGATCCATTGTAATCGTGAACTACAGCATGTCCTTTTTTAAACTTGTAGCCATAAGGTACATGACAATATGCTGCTGGAATTATATATTTCGTTTTGCCATCTTTTTCTTTAATATTGCTAATGAAATAACGAGTACCATTAATTGTTCCAGCACCTATAAAAATATCCCAATCATCAACTCCAGGATCGGATCTAGTTTCCAATAGTTTATTTGACGTTAAATGCCGATATGCTTGGACATTATCACCCGGGACAAAGCTGGCGTACCATTTCCTCTTTTTAATGTAATGAGCACCAGGCTTTTTAGAAAGCTTCTGCAACTTGTTATAATCCTTTGTCGTGGCAACTGGCAGAGATTTTGCCAAAATAGGCTGAGCGCTTACACCTAATGAAGCAGAACCGATAGTTAACATCGCTCCTGCAATTAACATTTTCTTAAATAATTTAATTTTCTTCATAGCAAATAAACTTCCTTACTTTAATATACATGTCAATAATTTTTCCTATTATAAATTTCACGTCTTATACTATTAGTTATATAATTAGCGCGTAATTTAGGCAACATAAAATTATAAGATTATTGATTTATTTCAACTTATTTAAGACAAAGTTTTATACATAAAGTGGTTTATAAATGTTATCATAGCAGCTTTAACAGCTGCTTTATGTTTTTGCATCACATACGAATAGAAACATAGCCATAATTATTTGCCAAAAAAATAAGCCACTTCCCA
The DNA here is from genome assembly GCF_003151025.1 of Lactobacillus kullabergensis. Lineage (NCBI taxonomy): Bacteria > Bacillati > Bacillota > Bacilli > Lactobacillales > Lactobacillaceae > Lactobacillus > Lactobacillus kullabergensis. The sequence goes on from NZ_CP029477.1 coordinate 1,654,091, forward strand.
GATTTGAACTGAGGACCTCCTCCTTACCACGGCGGTGCTCTACCTTCTGAGCTAAAGTGGCAAATCAACAATAATAAAAAAGCATCCATCTCTTATAGAGCGAATACTTCAAATAATACTATATCTATTCGTTGTCTGCAATAAATCTCACAGCGGTACCGTAAGCAACCACTGACTGCATGTCGCCACTGATTGAACTAGAGTCAAAACGCATCATTACAATTGCGTCTGCTCCCTTATCCTCTGCAGCTTGACGCAGTCTTTCTAAAGATTGACTGCGTGAATCTTCAAGCATTTTGGTATAACTGTGAATTTCACCACCAACTACAGATTTTAATCCTGCACCAAAATTTTTAACAAAATTTTTGGACTGAGTCGTTAAACCAAACACTTCACCAATAATTTCATATTTTCTACCAGGTATATTTTCGGTAGTAGTTACTAACATCTCTCTGTCAGCCATTTTTTTACTCTCCTATCTGAATATTCAGATAAATATTTTACTAACATAATAGTATGAAATCACCGCATTTTTTTGTCAAATCAGAGTTACTATTTTAGTAGCAATTTCAGGAGGCATTAAATTAATCTTTGGCAGCTCTTTAACGGCCACCCATTCTGGTTGATAAACATTATTGCTGCTCGACCGCTCTCTTTCTTCACCACTGATTTTAGGAGCAACAATATATGGAATTTTAGCATAATAGAATTCCTCATACTCTTTTTCTTCATATTTAAAAAAATGCATCAGATCAGTTGATTTTAGGTGAATACTTAACTCTTCATTTATTTCCCTGATTGCAGTATCTATTGGGGTTTCATTCTTCTCTGCACCACCACCAGGTATTACCCAGTAGTTACGACCATTTTTAAATCTGTGGATTAATAAAACAGCCTTATTTTCTTTATTATAAAGTATTACGCGTGCACGCATTTTTATCCTCCTCTTTAAATTCAGAACAGAAATTAAAGTGCTTTTTATTATACACTTTATAATTCACAACTAAAAACAGTCTATTGCCATCTTTACAACAGACTGTTTTAGACTAATCTTTAATTGTAACTAAAGTATATTTTCTTTTACCTTTACGAATAATGACATATTTGCCGTCAAAAGCCTTAGAAGGTTCAACTTCAAAGTCGACTGACTGCTGGCGGTCACCATTCACATAAATTGCTCCGTTGGTAACATCTTCTCGAGCCTGGCGCTTAGAAGGTTCGATTTTGGTGTCAACCAAGAAGTCTACAATATTTTTGTTCTGAGATGTTGATTCGGCTGCAGGTGCACTCTTTAAGCCCTGCTTAATCTGCTTAACTGACAGATTTTTAATATCTCCGGAAAACAAAGCATCTGTAATCATTTCTGCTTCTTTTAAGCCTGCTTCTCCGTGAACGAATTTTGTTACTTCTCTAGCTAATGTTTTTTGCGCTGTCCGCTTCCACGGTTCAGCTTTTACTTGCTCCGCCAGATCATCAATTTCTTCATGACTAAGGAAAGTAAAGTACTTCAAGTACTTAACAACGTCACGATCATCCTGATTGATCCAGAATTGGTAAAATTCATAAGGACTGGTCTTTTCTGGGTCAAGCCAAACCGCTCCACCAGCAGATTTACCAAATTTAGTGCCATCGGCTTTTAGCATTAATGGAATAGTCAAACCAAAGGCCTGTCTGTCTGAACCCATCAACTTGTGAATTAGGTCAATTCCTGCTGTAATATTGCCCCATTGGTCACTACCACCAATTTGCATTTGAACACCATAATTTTTATTTAACTGGTAGAAATCAATGGCCTGTAAAATCTGGTAAGAAAACTCGGTAAATGAAATACCATTTTCCAAGCGGCTGGCAACTACGTCTTTATTGATCATATTATTAACTTGGAAGTGCTTGCCGTATTCACGCAAGAATTCAATTAAACTTAATTTATCAAGCCACTCTGCGTTGTTAACAATTTGAAAGTTATCAGTGCCAAACAATTTTTCCATTTGCTTAGTCAGAGCAAGTTCATTTTCGTGTAATTTTTCTGCACTAAGGAGCACTCTCTCTGACTTACGTCCAGAGGGGTCACCAATTGTTCCTGTGCCGCCACCTATAACGATCACAGGGTGATATCCAGCCAGCTGAAATCTTTTTAAAATCATGAAGGGAATAAGATGACCGATATGCAGTGAATCACCAGTGGGATCAGTGCCGCAATAAAGGGCTAAGTCATCGTGGTCTTGTAAATATTTGGTCAGTCCTGCTTCATCAGTCTGCTGGTTAATCGCTCCACGCCATTTTAAGTCTGCTAAAATATCAAAGTTTGCCATCTTTTTTCCTCCAATAAAAAATCCCTAGATTCTTAAACGAATCTAGGGACGACTAAATACTTTTTCAGCCGTGGTACCACCCACGTTCGCACTTCAATGACAAGTGCCTTAATTATGGTCTTTATGGGAACCACCCAACTTGTATTTCGCTACGCTTGACCTGTCTAGCTCACACTAACCGCTAGTTCTCTGAACGCTGAATCAAGCTGCTACTTAAATTTGTTATAAATGATAATACTCATTTTTTCTTAATAAGTCAATATAATTTTATTACTTATAAAAGCCTTTAATCTTAAGACCATAGGCCTTCCCAGCTGTCATGTCATATTGAATAGCCTCATAATCGGCTAAAACTTCCTGCTGCTTCTTGGTCAAGTATTTCGGTTCTATTACTTGTCCTTGTCGACCAATTAACTCGAAGCCTTTATCACCTTTAAAGTTAATGGTAATAGCTGGTAATTTCTTATGAACTTCTGTTAACAGAGCCTGGTAAGGTGTCACTTTAGAATCAGTCTGTTCAAGCATCATAGCGATAAAGTCGCTGGAACTGACAAAATTATTTGCTTTACGCGGCAGTCTCTTTTTAGCACCATGTTGACGGGCATATTTATTTGAATAGATAAAGTAGCGCGTTGAGTGCATTTGTACCGGATATTTAGCAGTATAACTTTGAGAAAGGATACTTGGATAGTGATCACCGTAAAAGACCAAAGTAATTGGCTTTTTAATTTTATCAATCTGCTCGATAAACTGCTTGACTGCCTTGTCTGTATATTGCGTACCCTTTACGTAGGTAGCCATTTGATCACGTACTGCTGGAGATTTGAATAATTCTCCAGAAATCTTGCCCATATATTCGTTATTTGGATACCAATTATTATATGGCATGTGATTTTGAATTGAAATCAAGTTGATAAACTGTCCGCCATCGCGGGAATTGATTTCTTTTAGACCATTAGCATAGGTAGTAAAGTCAGAGTTATAACCACTCTTACCCAATTTCTTCTGGTCAATAACCTTATATTTCGAACCAACATAGATAAACTTATCAAATTTAAACCTATGATAATCTTCCTGTCTTGAGTAATAAGTACCAATAAATGGGTGGACAGCAGATTTATAATCGAAGTTCATCCCTATTGTTGGGTAAAAATCATAGTTTGGAACCACTTGAACATATGGGGTCAAGGTGGATTTAAACATTCCCATGTTTAAACCAGTTAAAGTTTCCCATTCCATGTTGGCGGTTCCACCACCATAACCAGCACTGAGCATGTTGCCGTATGTTGAACGTGACTTCATTGACTGAATAAACTTAACTGGATTTGGAACATCACGGTCAAGCCTAAATGTAGGGAAAGTGCTTGGATCAACAAAACTTTCACTCAAATTAAAGACAATAGTTTGATCTTTAAGAGTATTTTTGCGTTTCTTATTTATCCTAGCAGCAACTTTTTCATATTTATTATTTAACTGCTTGATACTTGTTTCTGAATATCCCTCAGGCTGATCCATAATTTGCAAATCAATATAATTCAAGAAATTAAGTACAGGACCATTTACCTGAATATCACGTTCGGGATTACGGAACCTTTGTTTATTATCAAAACCGCGATTGATATGATAGATAACTCCGCCGTCATGGTTAAAACGCAATGGTGTTACAAATAATAATAAGCTTAAAAGTGCCCAAATACCACGTCTCTTCCATGATCCACGCTTTTTAACAGGGAATTTTATCTCTAAGAAAATGTCAAGAGCAATAACTACAACGAGTGCAACTAAAATCACAATGACAGTAGTCTTACCGATCATTGGTATTAATGTTTTCCAATTAACAATTTCACTAAGTTCAGTTGGATAAATTGGCTCTCCACGTAAAATCAGCTTAATCTTATTAGCAACAGCCCAGCCGATCGCAATCAAACTGACTAAAATGTTTGAAGTCCAGTATCGTGTAGTTACAAAATAAAAGACGGAGAACAACGCATCAAGAAAGATAGTTGTCAAAATCATGGCAAAGAATTTAGTGCCTAGAAGATAAACTATCGCATTAATTGTAGAAGCTGTACTTATTTGAATTCGTAAATTATCAGATTCAATTAGGAAAGAACCAAAACTTAGAATGTAGAACCAGGCCCAAGTAAGCAAATTTACTCTATTAGTAACTATAAACTTGGTAAAGATTGCCCATACTTTTTCACATATCTTAGCTAAATTAGGTTCGTTATCTAAATAATTAATTATTTTTGCGAACGGATTGATTTGGAACAAATAGCGGTCAAGTAACTGATACCAAACAATCACAATTAATAGCATAATAACAAGCATAATCAACTTGTTAACTATTGAGGAGTCAGTGAACTGAAATGCTCTCATAAACCTCGGAGAAATGGGTGCATCCATGATCATGATTACCGGGATAAAATAGCGCATTTGCTTTTTATTAAAAGTCATAATAACTTTTTTGAATAATAAGAAAACCGCTACTACCAGTAAAAACATGAACGGAGATGAAGGATTGTTTAAGAACTCCCTGTTCCAGTCACCACCCCCGTTGCCAGAAATAATTTGTGACCAGTAAACAGCATCGAACCCAGAAACACCGATTATCACAATGAAGAAAGAAAGAAAACCGCTAATTAAAGATAAAGTTAACAATTTTTTGCCAATGTGGATATTAGCTAAAAACATGCCCCAGGCAAAAAATAAAACCAAGTAAAGACCATATAGCGAATATTGAAATGACAGGTTGCCGGCACTTAGGGCAAAGCCGAGTAGAGTTAATAAACTCAAAACCAGAAGGTTTTGCTTAATTGTCAATTTATGCAAAAAGTCATACAAATGTGGTTGAATCAACAAACAGAAAATCAAACCAGAAAACAAAACAGATGTACTGGTAATGATCGGAAACAACATGCCCCATACACGCCACATATTAAAGCGGGCAGGAACTATAAAGAAAAATAAAATGTAATAGACAATCAAAGTCACGCTGGCTAACAACCAGTATTTAAAACTTTCGCTAACACTTTGTTTTTTCTTACTATAAACAGCACCAAATATCATGGGAATAAGCATTAAAGTCGCATTATGCAACATATTTGGCATAAAACGGACAAATGAAAAATGTGCTCTGGCAGCAATTCCCTTCAAGTTGAACATTTGGATCAGCATGAACAGAGTTGCTACCAGAAGACAGATTATCTGGATGGCTTTTAAAGATTTTTTATTTTTATTCATATTTCTAGTTATTTTCCTCACTAAAAATGATGCTATTAATTATCACGCTTAATACCCAATTTTTTCTTAATTGAGTATAAAACATCAACCTTTTTTCCTTTTCCGGCAAAAAAGTCACGAAGATCATATCTAAATTTATAGACCATAACCAACGTCATAATCAATAATACGATTCCGGCTTCCTTAGTTGTTAAAAATTCATATAAACTGAACAATATTATAAAAATTATTGGTGGAACCGTCAAATTTTGTAAAATTATCAACAGGAAAAAAGCAATTAACAATGTAACTGCAGCTACTGGTGTATCATATAGTGCTGCTACTATCACAGCGACCGTTACACCTTTACCACCATGGAAATGTTCCCAAAAAGGAAAACAGTGGCCTAGCATTAATCCCAAGCCTGCATATAACAAAGCAATACTGTCTGAGAAAAAACAGTGTACTATTAAAAGACAAATAAGAGTTTTTAGTATATCGCCAATACAAGTTAATATACCCCATTTTTTCCCAAACACGGCTCCGACATTTGCAGTTCCCGGATTACCTGATCCCACCTTTGTAGGATCTTTATGCAAAGCAAAACGACAAATCAACACGGCAGTGAGTAGACAACCAAACCCATATCCAATAATGATTGACCACAAGCGCATTATCAATAGTCACCTTCTTCTTGGTAACTTTGATCTTGATAATCTTCATATATGTGATATTCTTGGCTATCAGGGTTTTTAAAACTGAAGCCATCAATTTTATTGCGCTTATTCTGATAAGTTTCATTATTATTTACAGGCGCTTCGGGTAAACCAAGTTCTGCTCGCAGGTAATTTGATACTCGTTGTAATTCTTTAGTAGATTGCACCTGATAAGAAGAACCATCTATTGTAGCATTGTGTCCATGAAGATAATCATTTTTTACGTTTTTAGTAGAATCACGATAATTGAAGGCAATCTGACGCAATGCATCAAAGGGTAAATTGGTTTTAAGATTTCCAGAAACTGACGATAATACTGAATCCAAGCGAGTTAAAGTATTAATTGAAACTGCCTTCTTTATAATAGTAGTAATCACTTGGCGCTGACGCTTTTGACGACCATAATCACCTTCTGGATCATCATAGCGCATTCGTGAATATGCCAAAGCACCACCGCCACCCATGTGGGTCAGCTGATTTTTCTTAAAAATATAACCACCATACTCAAAGCTCAGAGTAGGTCTGATATTAATACCGCCAACATAGCGGATGAGACGCATAATGCCCTTCATATTTACCAAAACATAATATTTAATTGGTACATTTATTAATTTGGACACGCTCGCCATCGACATGGCAGCCCCACCAACAGGATAAGCGGCATTTATTTTTTCAACCTGAAACTGGTCAGCACCAACCATTTGAGCCATAGTGTCTCGTGGAACTGACATTAAAGTGTAGCGTTTCTTTTGAGGATTAACAACGGCAATAATAATGGTGTCAGTGTTGCCTTTCTTCTCTTTACGGTCAAGCGCTCCAGTATCGCTGCCCATTAACAACACCGCAAATTTTTTCTTACCGTTGAACTCACCATTTTTAATCTGTACGCCGTTTTTAGCGTCATACGCATCGTCAACTGTATCTTTTGTACGAAAATAAATATATGCTGAATACACGCAGACCGCCAAGACTAAAAGTGCTATAAGACATGATAACCACGCCAAAATACGTCTTTTTTTATGGTAATCTTTTGCATGTAATTCAACTCGACTTTTATTCGGATGATTATCGTTGTGATCCATAACTTTTTATTTACCCAAATTTTAATTACAATGAGTACATTATAGCAAAAAAAACAAGCCATTGCCGGTTTGTCTATTTTATCTTATTAAAATCGTTAATTATTTAACTCAAGGCTAGGCTTAATCTCAGATCCTCATCACTGTCACTAGCCAGTGTAGCTGCATCATAAGCAACACTAATCTGATTGCTTTCAGCTGTTAATGTAAAATTAGGAGATGCTATGGTCAAATTAGTTTTATCTTTATTTAATACGATTTCGTTAGCATTAGTATTTACTTTCCATCCTGAAAAAACTGGTATCACGAATTTCAGCGAAAACGGCATATCTTTATGAGAATTATTTTTCAGGTAAAATTTAATATCAATTCCACTTCCCTCTAGTGCGTACGTTAATATTGCTTCAAAGTGGAACGGAAACTTTTTATAACTAGAATTGTCGTCAATCAAAGCCAAACTAACACGCGAATCCCCCTTGTCTACAACTGTCCAAGGCAGAATATCTGCTAGATTTTCCTTCTGTTCGGCTCCTCTAAAAATAACTTCTAATGCTTTTTGCGTAGCAACATCTTTAAAATAATCAATTTGACTATTTTGGGCAACAAAGTTAACCACTTTAGCTCCCTTTTCAGAAACAGCAACACGCAAAACAGAACTTTCAATTGTTTGCATAATTTACTCCCAAACTTTTTCTCTTTCAAAAATAGCACTCAAATAGTGCTATTGTCAATTTGAGCTCAAAATACAAGATTTTTTGCAATGCCTTCTTTTTATTCAATCAAATTATTGAAGAAAAATTATACTTAAATTTTCAAAAAATGATATAATACTGCGCTTTTCAGATAACATTTTAATCTAAAGGTTATTTTAAAGCATTTTTACTAAAAGAAACTAAATTTATTAGCAAAATTTACTTAGATATATTATAATTAACTTGTTCCCGAAGATTATAAAAAAGTTTTTGGAACAAGTTAATAAAAAGGGCATCCCAATTGATTGGGATGCTTTTTTTGTATATTATATTTCATAATTAATGCGATCACGCGAAGCTTCGGTAAGGTCTGCAGAAACAGGTGCAACAAATGAGCCATCATCTGGTAATTCAATATCACTAAGCTTGCTGGCCTTGGGCAATACTGACTTATTATAAAGACGACTGGCAAGGGTGTCAGCGGCCATTTTCATTGACTCGCGCAAACCTTGACCTTCAGTTATTCCACCTTTAACATCAGGGAAACTAATTACATAAATATCATTTTCCAGTGGCTTAAAAACAGCTGGATACGTCACAACTTTATGGTTCATCCTAGACCTCCTCATTTTGCTCTTTACTTCTACCATAATATACCCAAATTGCCCAAAAGAAGAAATAATTATTAAAAAATTATTTTTTAAAATAAAAAAGAGTTGATTTTTATGTCTAAATTATCTAAACAAGATAAAGCTGAAATCTATCATCTTTGGCACGATTATCAAATCAGCCCTGCTGAGCTAAGTCAGCGTTATCGGGTTGGCAAGACTAATATTAATTACTTGTTAGCTTTAATTGGCCGTCACGGTCTAGCTATTTTAGATCAGCCTTTCACTGCTTATACAAGTAATTTTAAGGAGCAGGCCCTTAGGCGAATCATAGTTGAACATGAGCCTGCCCGTCGAGTATCTATTGACTTGGGCTTAAAAAGTAGTGGCATGTTGTACAACTGGCTGCGCGAATACCGTAAAAATGGGTATAATATCGTTAACAAGCAGAGAGGACGACCGCCCCATGACCAAAAGAGAACAGCTGATCAAACAGGAAAATCATCGGCTCAAGCAAGAGAACGAACGCTTACGCCAGCAGAACTTGAAGCTGAAAATCGAGAACGAATTCGTAAAAAAATTGAGCGCCTTAGTCGACCAGCGGGCCAAGAACCGCAAGCCGCGGAAATAGCCCAGGCAGTTACCCAACTAAGGCGCGAGCTTAAAGTCAGCGTAACTTTTATTCTTGATGCCATTAATGCCAATCCCAATCTGCCCCATCTATCCCGCAGCAATTACTACTACACTTTAAAGAAGAAGGACAAAGAGCGGGACAATCGAGAAATAATGGCTGAAATCAAAGCTATCTATGAAGAACACAAGCACCGCTATGGCTATCGCCGCATTACTGCAGAGCTTAGGCGTCGCGGTTTATTAGTCAATCATAAAAAGGTGCAGCGCTTAATGAACAAGCTGAAATTGTTTGGCATAGTCAGTAAACGTTGGCACAAATACAGCAGCTATCGCGGCACTCAGGGTCCGATTAAGCCTGACCTGATTAAACGCAGCTTCAGTGCGGTTTATCCCAATCACAAATGGTATTCAGATATAACTGAATTTAAGCTCAAGGGGCAAAAGACCTATTTATCACCGATCATTGATGGCTGCACCCAAGAGATTGTTTCCTATACTATTTCCCGCAGTCCTAATCTTAAGCAGACCATGGATATGTTAAGAAAGGCCTGGGACAAGCATCCGGCACTGAATGGCTTGATCTTCCACACTGATCAAGGCTGGCAATACCAAAATGGTCAGTTTCAAGCGTGGCTCAAAAATCATGGCATTAGCCAGTCAATGTCACGCAAGGGCAATTCGCTTGATGATGGGTTAATGGAAGGCTTCTTCGGGATACTCAAGCGAGAAATGTTTTATGGCTTTGAAAAGCAGTTTAAGAATCTCACTGAACTGGAAGATGCAATCAGAGACTACATTGAGTATTACAATCAGAAAAGAATCAAGATCAAACTAAAAGGACTAACTCCGATTGAATATCGGAAGCTAGTCCTCAGTTAGCAGCTAATATAAAGTGTCCTAAATTTGGGGGTCATATCAAATTTTCAACACTTTTTTATATTTAATTATTTATTATTTTTAAATAGTCTCCACCCACTCAGAAGAACAGTAATCATACAAATTATCATTGAAATAATAAAAACCACATGCATGCCATAAATAAAAATTTCAGGTTGTTTGGGTAGATAAGCGGTAACTCTTGCTCCCTTTGCTTTGCTCATCGCAGCAAACAATACAGTAGTAGCACTTGATATACCAATGACCATTCCAAGATTTCGAGAAAGTGAATTAATACTGCCTGCAATGCCTAAATCTTTTTGCTCGACTGAGCTCATAACTAAAGAATTATTTGGAGAACTGAATATGCCACTGCCTAACCCCATAATTGCGATACTAATTATGAATAACCACATAGATGAATCTAAACTGCATAATGTATAACCAATCTGACTGATCAGCAATAACACCAGACCAATAAAAGTAATCAATTTAGGACCGATTTTATCAGATATAGAACCAGCAACTGGGGCAGCAAAAAGTTGAACTACTGGTAGTATCATTAAAATTAAACCGGTTTTCCCTGGTAACAAGTGACGGGCATTTTCCAAATAAAAGGGAGTGACCACATTAAAGAAAAAGTTAGTTATAAAAATTAATAATGCACAAAGCAGACTAACTGAAAAATCTGGATTTTTAAATAATTTAAATTGCAATAATGGATTTACTACATGATTTTCAACGTAAACAAACCCGATAAAACTGACCAGACCCACTAGCAACATAAGTAAAACGGGTAAAGAACTAAAGCCAAGCTGCTGCCCTAAAAAGATACCGCCAAATAATGTAATCATACCTAAAGCAAAGCTGAAAGAGCCGGCTTTATCTAGAGCAGATTTAGTAAAAGTAATATCCTTGGGCAAAAATATAGCCCCAATCATTGCAGCTATTAGGCCGACAGGAACATTTAGCCAAAAAATATAAGACCATGAAAGGTGACTTAAAATTAAGCCACCAAGTCCAGGACCGGCAATGGAACCCAGAGCAACAAAAGAGCCGATTGTACCTAATGCCTTTCCTCTTTCAGTAGCCGGAAAAATTTCAGTAATGATTCCATTATTAGTAGCCATGGTCATGGCAGCACCAAAAGCCTGCAGTGCCCTGGCCAGCAATAAAAATATTAAATTAATTCTAATTCCTGATAAAAGCGAACCGGCAATAAAGAATATGGCTCCTAAGCGAAAAACCTTTATTTTGCCGTATGTGTCACTTAATTTGCCAAAAAATAAAATAAAGCTGCAGACTACAATCAAATATAGTGAAACTACCCATTCAGATTGACTCATCGGAATATGTAAGTCCTTACTGATCACTGGCAAAGCAATATTAACAATCGTACCGTCTAGGGTTGACATAAATGTAAACAGCCCCACAGCAACTAATATCCACCAGCGATTTTTTTGTACCTTTTGATTAGATTGATAGCTTAATGTTTGTGCCATTTTAATATACTCTCCATTTCGAAATTAGTTAGGTACCTTAATAGATTGAATTATACACCTTTTTTTCTATCTGCCAAGTATAAAAGCGACCACATATTTATGTAGTCGCTTTTTCTGATTAGCAGGTGAATATTATGTAATTAATCTAAATTGATAAAAGTAATTTACGAACTTCTTGTGGACTATGAGCATTTAACAAATGCTTAACATTATCCGGATTTCTAACTATATCAACTAATTGTTCTAAGGCTCTTTCGTGTTCTCTTTTTTGTCCTGGTGACAAGATAAACATACAAACGATGGTAGCTTTTTGCTGGCGAATTTGGATACTCAGAGGCTTATCCAGTAAAATTAACGATAGTCCTACTTTTTTATTACTATTGCTTGGAGCAGCATGAGCTAAAAAAATGTCATTGGAAATAAGCATATATGGTCCATACTGCTTAATCAACTTAACAATCTTTCCAAAATAATCATTATCTATTATGTTGTTTTTTTCCAGTAATTGACAGCCCATTTTCAAAACTTCCTGCCAATTTAAAGTATTATTATGAATAAATTTAATTCTATCAGCAGGTAATAAATTGCCTAAAGTTGGTAAGCCAAGTTGATTGTTTTCATCAATTGTCGGTGAAATAAACTTATCAAGACTTAACCGCAAACCATTAACGTCTTTTACATCTGCATATTCGTTAATAATTGATAAAAGATTGCTTACTGTACTTTTATTATGTTCAATTTTCTGCGGAACTTTTTGACGGAAAAAATTTTCGATAACACTTTCATCATGTTTAGTTAACACTGCTTTAACTTTGATAACCGGAATTGGAAAAATCTTTTTCGGCAATATAGCAGTACTAATAATTAATTTTGCTTGATATTCATGCTTAAAAATCAGTGGCAAATCTCGAATTTCCAGTGGCAGCGAAAATTTAATTAACGGATACATTTTATTTAGTTCATGATAAAGCATTGCAGATGTACCAATTCCACTTGTGCAAACAACCAGAACTTCAGCCAGTGAAGCCCTTTTTATTTTATCCTTGTTTGATATATCTTGATATCCCTTAGTATTAACTGATCCAAAATAAAGACATATTAGTGCTACTTCTTCACTAGGTAATTTTTTTTGTAAATATTGCTCTAAAGGCGCACAGGCAATTGCAGTAAACTTAACTAGTTCTGGATATTGACGCTTAATTTCATTAACTTCATTAGAAGAAAATGGTATGTCAAATTTAACTCTAAAAAATGTAGCATATAAATGGTTACATAAAACTTTTGTAAACAATTTGTAAGAAATTTTTTGTTCTGTTAATTGCTCATAGCGAAAAATTATTTCCTGAGCTATTTGATCTAAGTCCTGGTATAAAGAATCATTTACACAGTTGACTTCAGTAGCTTGCGAACACAAAACTATTTTACTTAAAAAAACCACTTCACCTTCAGTGATTTTTTTACTTGTAAGAAGGTAGAGCAGATATTTACAGTTAGCTAAAACATTAGTTGTATTGTTAGCTATCCAATTGTAATCAGCTATAGTTTTAACATAACGATCATTTTTAATCCTTGAATAAATAAATACCAAAAGATAAGCCAGTTGTTGAACAGAATTTTCAGAAAAATTCATTTGGAGATTTTGCTGAATATCCTCAACTAGCTCTCTAGATTTAGCTACCGGAAAATTCAAGTGTTCTATATACTTATAAACCAATTTATTATGCTGCATCAATAATTTATAAATTGTGATGCGAATAGCTGATTCATTGCAATTTATTTTATGTCCTAAGTGTGAACTAACAATTTTTAACCTTGGGAAACATTTATTAACTGCTTTAAAATCCTTAATAATTGTATTACGAGAACAATTGAATTTTTGTGCCAATTTGTTAATTGAAAGATATTTATTCTGATCTATCAGCAATAAAACAATTGCAGTACGACGATCTATAGCATCTAAAGGTACTCCTAATTCATGAGTTGACGTTAAGTTACCCATATTTGAACCAGCTATTATACTTTTTTTGGTCTTATCGGTTATTTTATATCCGTATCGAGGCACGTTGATTACTTCATCAAGTTGATTCTGCTTTAGCGTATTATTGATAGTTTTTAACCAATTAAAAGCCGTCCGCCGAGAGATATTAAATGTTTCCAGAATTTCTTTTAAACTCACAAAATCTGGCGCTTGAAGTAAGTATTTAAAAAGTCTGCTGGCTGGTGTCATGGCATAATTACTTGTTGCCATGTTAATCACCCTTTAAATTTAGTAACATAGCAATTCACCGTAAAAAAGTTAAAGTCCTAATTTATCGACTACTTCATTAATAACATTATCAATTCCTACATTAGTTAAAAGTGGTAAACCATTAATAACTGGAATTTTAACAGCGTCATTATCATATTGAGTAGTAGTAATAACTAAATCATATTCAGGGGCTAAAGACTCGACCTGTGCAACTGATGATTGTCCTAAAGAATACTCATCAGTTGAAATGCCGCGATTACTTAATTCCTCTTGTAATTTATTCATAGCAGTGGTACTGGTCACGACCCCCGCACCGCATGCAACTAAAATTTTCTTCATGATTTTTTCTCCTTACCTAAACAATTATTTTTCTTTAGCACTTGCTGCCATCTGATTTTCTTCAGCAATAATCTTTTTCCTGTTCCACCAGCAAAGTCCCACTATCAGAATAATGCCAATTGCATAAGCTGCAATCTTATAAGGAGCAATTTGGACTATCAACCAGGGATATGGGTTGGAACCATAATCAATACTTGAAATCAAAGACGAACCTTTCGGAATAGCAAAATGAGCAGCACGAGCACATTTGGTAATAAGTGGTGCCAAATTAGTACCAATCCACAAACCAATGACGACATTAATGGCACCAATAATAAATGATCTGAAAAAGTCACCGTGAGTAACTGAAACTATTAACGGAAACATAAAAACAAACCCTACTAAACCAATAGTTGGCAGGAATTGGTTTCCAGGTAAAATAAACGCAAACAATAGAGCAACAGGAATCATTAGGGTAGCACAAGCCAAAACTACTGGACTACCGATACCGACAGCAGTATCCATTCCGATATAAATTTTTCTTTTACCTGAAAATTTCTTTTGAGTAAATGCCTGAATGGCGTTTGAAACTGGTACAACTCCTTGTAATAACAAAGCTGCCATTTTTGGTGTAATAATCATCACGGCAGAAAGAGTAACACCCATCAACATGATTTTACCTAGCTTAGTGGCGATAGTCATCCCCGGAATGAAACCATATGCCAAAATTCCAATAATGATACCAATCGCAAAACCTAAAAGCGTTGGTTCACCCCAGGAACCGAATCTTTTATTAAAATCTTTAGCATCCATATGAATTTTATTGACACCAGGGATTTTGTCAATAATCCAGTTGAAAACAATTGCCACCGGCACAAAAGAGCCTGCATAACCATGAGGAATGGAAATTCCCGGTAAACCCAAGTATTTTTCCGAAAGTGGTGCAGTTCTGTCAGCTGTAACCATGATTACGATCATGTTTACACTTGCTAGAAACAAGCTAAGGACAATATCTTTTGTTAAAGCGTAAACTAAAGATCCACTAAATGCGAAATGCCAAAAGTCCCAAATATCAACGTCAATAGTTGACGTGGTTTTTGTAACCAGCATCAAAACGTTTATTGCTATTCCCAAAGGAATCATACTGACTCCAACTGCAGTACCATATGCAATAGCTGAAGCTGAGGGCCAGCCAACATCAATTACCTGCAAATTTAAGTGCATTACCTGAATCATGTTTTTAATTGCAGGATTCATAACATCAGTCAAGATTGAAACTGTCGCATTCAAACCAATAAAGCCAATTCCAACCATTAGGCCACCACGCAATGCTTTGGTAAACGGCACTCGTACACACAAGCCAAAGATTAACATAATAATTGGAATTAGGACTGTTGGTCCCAAGCCAACTATATACATAATGAAATCAATAACAGGTTTCATAAATAACTCCCTCTCTTTATTTTTAAATATGCTTAGAAACAATTTGATAAAGTTCCTGACTATCAGTCAACTTTTGCAAATCACTTAAAAGCTTTTGATTTTGGAATAACGTCATTAACTTTTGCAACATCTTAACCTGACTATGCGGGTCTTTTAATGCCAGCATCACAACAATCTGAACATCCAAGATTTTCTGAGTTTCAGCCATATTATGAAATGGTATTGGATGATCCAAAGTAGCAAAAGCTATTGCTGCTTCATTAACGTACTGCACATCTGTATGAGGAATTGCCACATCAATTTTGCCACTGGGCAAACCTGTCGGATGGATTTTTTCCCTTTGCATAACTGCATTTTCAAAAGTATTTTTAACCTTACCGTTAACTTGCAGCTTATTTGCCAGAAAATGAAGTACTTCATCAGCTGTATTTACTTTGACATGTGCAAAAACTAATTCTGGAAGTAAAAGTTCCATTTATTCACCTCCTTTATTCGGTAATTTTTAATTGTGAGAAAAAGATTTCGCACTAGTCTGACCGTAGTAAGCATTAGCCCCATGTTTCCTGTAATAATGTTTATCAAGCAGGTATTGTGGCAGTTCACAGTTTTTTCTTGTTAGTTGCAAAGTGTGATAATCTTCTTCTGCGACAACTTCTAAAACTTTGGCATTATATACTGCCTTGTCTGGCGTTGACCCCCAGCAGAACGGCCCATGCTGACTAACTAAAGCAGCAGGAGTTGCTAAATAGTCAAGGTTGCGCTCCTTAAAAGTGCGGACAATTGTCTTACCTGTATTGCACTCGTAGTCTGCTGCAATTTCTTCTTTGTTCAGTGCATCAGCTGCAGGAACATCAGTGTAGAATGTATCGGCATGCGTAGTATTGAGTGCCGGAATATCCATTTTTGCTGCCGCAAAAGCTACTGCCCACGGAGAATGAGTATGAACAATGCCGCCAATTTTGGGAAAGTGGTTGTATAAATATGTATGAGTTGGAGTGTCACTTGATGGATTCAGCTTGCCTTCAACTACCTTACCGGCTAAATCGACTACTACCATATCCGCAGGTGTTAATTTGTCGTATTCAACTCCCGAAGGTTTAATTACAAACAATCCCTGCTCACGGTCAATGCCAGAAACATTGCCCCAAGTAAAGGTAACCAAACCCAATTGGGGTAACTGCATATTGGCCTCATAAACTTCTTTTTTTAATTGTTCCAGCATTATTTAGCCTCTTTCTAGATGTAATCGTTCTCAACCAATATTCAAGCACGACAACTGAATAAGCAAAAGTCAAGATTAACTATTATTTCTGGTGCAATCAGTTAACTAGAGATTTTGACAACAAAAAAGCACATCTTTTAGAATGTGCTTTTTACTTTTGATTTAGCTTTTCTTTTTCTAAATAAAATATTGTTACCTTTAAGCAAAAACGCAGTACAAAAATATTAATTACATTTTTAAATGAGGCAGCTATTTATATTAATGATAAGTCCAACAAAAGCAATAATTTGTAATATCATTATCAAAAGGCTAATTGTTTATTTTTTAACTTTACTTCTTCTTTTTGGTAAACAAAGCGATTTGTATTAAAATTAAACTATCATAGACGCGAAAGAAGCACGAAACATGAGGATTAATAATTTTTAATTTTTTTGAGAAATACCACTTAATAAATTTATTTACAGAAAGAGAATTAAATGATTGAAAATACTCCACGTAAAACAAAAGCATTTATTGCTGGAGCCAATTTAAATGATCCTAATTTTGACTACTACATGAGTGAACTGGCTAACCTTACAGAAGCTGCAAACATGGAGGTTGTAGGACAAGCTCGACAAAATGAGGAACATATAATAGCTGGCACTTATTTTGGCTTAGGAAAAATCAATGAAATTAAGGATATGGCACATGGTTTAAAAGCAAAAGTTCTAGTACTTAATGATGAATTGACGCCGGTTCAAATTCGGAACTTAGAGAAATTAACTAAATTACGAGTAATTGATCGTACCGAATTAATTTTAGAAATATTTTCAAGTAGAGCACGCACTAAGCAAGCAAAACTGCAGGTTCAACTGGCACGCTTGCAGTATGAATTGCCACGTTTGCACCCATCAGAAAATACCTTAGACCAGCAACGCGGTAATGGTGGCTCAACTGGCGGCGGCTTTGCCAACCGTGGTGCTGGTGAATCCAAACTGGAATTGAACCGGCGCACTATTGGTAAACAAATTTCTATTATAAAAAGGGAATTGCAAGCAATTGATAAGCAGGAACAAATCAAAGCCAAAAGGCGTAATCAAAACCATATTCCAAAAGTAGCACTTGTTGGTTATACCAATGCCGGCAAATCAACCACCATGAATGGACTGCTAAAAGAATTTTCCAAACATAGCGATAAACAAGTTTTTGTGAAAAATATGTTATTTGCCACATTAGATACAAACGTACGCAGAATAGACTTAGAAAATAATTTTAGTTTTATTCTTTCAGACACAGTTGGTTTTATTTCTAAATTACCTCATAATTTGATTGAATCTTTTAAAGCTACTTTGCAAGAAGTTAAAGATGCCGACTTATTAATAAACGTTGTTGATGCTTCAGATCCTAATATGATTCAAATGATTCGCACTACACAAAATGTGCTTAATGAAATTGGTGTCAAAAACACTCCAATAATAACTGCCTATAACAAGGCTGACAAGTCGGAACGCAATTATCCCCAAATTGAAGGCAGCGGCATTTTATATTCTGCAGTTGACACTAAATCTATTGAAACCCTCGCTGATTTAATAACAAAACGAATTTTTACCAATTATAAAAAAATCAATTTGTTATTGCCTTTATCCGCAGGAAAGATTTTATCCTATTTACATGAAAATGCCCAAGTATTAACAGAGACATATCAAAATGATGGTGTTCATATTGCTGTGAGGCTCTCACCTAGAGAACAAGCACATTTTGCCAGTTATATTGTCTAAACTAAAATAAATGATAGAAAACTAACACTAATAAAAAAGATTCTCACTTCGATATGAGAATCTTTTATTTTAATATAAATTGATTTTCGAAAATCATATTGAAATCAATTTAATCATAAACTTTGCTTGTAAATTAGAGAAGAACACGTTTTGCTACACAAGGATAAAAATATGAGCTGATTGTTTGTAATACAACGCCTTGTTCCGGTGTTGCGGCACTGACGTACTGATTATTTCCAACATAAATGCCAACATGATAAGGCGCCTCTGTCGAACCCCAATATAATAAATCTCCGGGTTGTAATTGATTCATTGACACCGTTTGCCCAACCTTCACTTGATCAGTCGTTACACGAGGTAATTTCACACCACCAACTTGATTATAAACATATTGCACCAGACCAGAGCAATCATAGCTATCTGGTCCATTGCCACCCCAGACATAACTTTTGCCTAATTGACTTTCAGCTAAATTGACTACAGCCTGTGCACGTCTTGAAGTATCGCTTGAAGAATTATTAGAAACAGTTTTATTACCTAAATTAATTGGATTTACGGTAGTTTTATTACTCTTCTTTTTAATAACATTATTTAAACTAGGAACCACTACTTTTTGTTTTTGAACCTTTTGCTTTTTTGGTACTTTTAATGCCTTTTTAGGCTTTATTTTTTTATCTTTCTTTTTTGTGGCAACAGATTTTACTTGTTCACGAGCAGTTTTAGCATCAGATTTTTCTTCTAGATCTTCAGTATAGCGAGCTTCAATCCACTCACTGTCACCAATCATATACCATAGCTTACCTTTGCGGTCCACTGCAGTTTTAGCAACATTCCACTTACTTTTATTTTTAGCACGAAAACTTATTAGTTGTCCCCCCTCAAAATTAGTCCATATCTTGACATCTTTATTTGGTAAACAACTAATTTGAATCCTCTTGACTGGGACTTTTAATGTAGCAGCATCCACAGCTTTCTGCGGTGAAGCCACACCAATTCCGGTTAGAGTCAATGCCGCAGCAAGACCCATTTTCCAAAAATTACGCTTCATCAAATCAGTTCTCCTTCAATAGCTTAATGTGATCAAAAATTAGTATTCAATTTTATTTTAAACGCTTCAGATTTTTAATCAAGTTACACCAATCAATTAGCAATAAAAAAACACTTAGAAGATTTTCTAAGTGTTTTAAATTTCAAACTTATTCTTATTCAAGAACACGTTTTGCAACTGATGGATAGAAATATGAACTTAAATTTTCTTTTACAACCCCTTGAGCCGGAGTAGCAGCATGTACATATTGATTGTCACCAACATAGATACCCACATGATATGGAGCTGTTGATGAACCCCAAAATAGAAGGTCACCGGGCTTTAAATTTTGCATTGAAACTTTCTTGCCCTGCTTAACTTGTGAATAAGTTGTACGGCTTAAGTTTACCCCAGTAGCTTTGCTGTAAACATATTGAGCTAAACCAGAGCAATCAAAACCTTGCGGTCCGTTTCCGCCCCATGCATAAGATTTACCAACCTCGGCTTTTGCCAAATCAACAACTTTTTCAGCTTGTTTTACACTTTTCTTCTTGACAGTTCTGGCTTGAACTTTTGCTATTTTGACTCCCGGCTTGACAGTATATCGAGCTTGAATCCATTGTTTTTCACCAATTTGATACCAAGTATTTCCCTTTTTATCAATTGCACTGCTTAAAATGCTCACTGTTTTACCGTGCTTAATTCTTTTACCAGTAAAAGTAGGATTTTCATAATTATCCCACACATTAATGCCGTATCCAGGAACATAATTGATTTTTAACTTGTTTGTAGAAGCCTTAACATTAGTAGCCACAGAGTTGGTATTTACTGCATTTGCAATGCCAAATCCAGTAACAGTCAAAGCTGCAGCAGTAGTAAATTTAACTAAATTACTTTTAACTTTCAAAATCAAAATCCCCCCGTATTCACATCAAATTTTTAAAAATTAAGTTCTATTTCTATGTTACAAAATCAATTTTACTCGCATATTGTTACAATAAGGTTACAATAATAATACCAGTAAGTAAAAAAGCCCTTTCAACTTCACTATACTTGAAAGAGCATATCTGCAATTTTATAATTTTTAAAATATAGAACTAGAGTTTAATTAATCTAAGATGCGTTTAGCAGCGGAGGGATAGAAATAGGCACTAATTGATTGCTTTAAAACACCTTGACTTGGGGTAGCTGCATGAACAAATTGGTTATCTCCAACATAAATGCCAACATGATAAGGTGCAACAGAAGAACCCCAGAAAAGCAAATCACCTTTCTTTAATTTTTTTAATGAAACCTTTTTACCCTGTGCTACTTGAGAATAAGTGGTTCTTGGTAAAGTTTTATCTCCAGCTTTTTTATACACATATTGTACTAAACCGGAACAATCAAAAGAGTAAGGACCTGTAGCACCGTATACATAGCCTTTACCTACCTGTTTTTTGGCTAATTTAGCTACAGCTGTCCGTTTCTTAGTTACACTACTGGCACTGACATCATTTGCAGTGGCAGCACTAACTACAGTTACACTAGTTGTACTAGTGAAAAACAAAGCAATGAAAGTTATTAACTTAACTAATCTCTTTGAGTGTCCGTGTTTCAAAATTAAACTCTTTTCTAGTTCATAAGCAAAACTTTTTAATTCCAACAAATGATAATTAGAAATCATTCGCCCTATTTCTTCGACATTTTCTATAATACTCATTTAATGTTACACATTTGTTTCAAATGAGCTACAAAACGTTAAGAATTTTATTTTGAAACGGGTATTTTTTACAAAAGTAATTTAATTAGTTCGGTGAGTTTCTAAGACTTGTAACAATGGTAAGGAGTTCTTTTTCAGTCTGCTGCCAGTTATCATTAATTAATATGTGAGCGTCTTTTTTCAAGTTATCAGGTAATACATTTAGCTCGCTGCCACTTAATCGTTCTTTAATTTTATGCGGATCATCACCCCTTTTTAATAAACGCTCAGCAAGCATCTCTTTAGAGCTGGTAGTAATATATAAAAAATAAACTTGCTTATTGATTGCAGCCAAATATGAAGCAGCTCCCTTAATATCAACAATCAAGGATACTACATCATGGTTCAGCCAGGCTTTCTCTAATGCTTCTCTGCTCGAACCATATTGATATGAGCCATATTTAACGTGCTCAAAAAAATGCAGTTTTTTAAAACTGGCATCAGTTTCAAAATGATAAGATCCCTCTGGGCTTTCTCCTGGTCTAATTGGCCTGGTAGTATGAGTCAAGACTCTGGGAATATCAAACTTATTTGCTAAGTATTCTGAAACAGTAGTTTTGCCTGCACCACTGGGGCCAGCAATTAAAATTAATTTTTGCAAAATCCAGGCTTCCTTTACTTGAAAACAATTCGCTTTTATAATAATATCTTTCTATTATAATGAAACATGGGTAAGAGAGGAAGTAAAACTTATTATGAAAAAAGCAGATGTGAAAGCAGATGACATTCTTAGCGCTAAATCTGAAGAAGAACTGAACAAACCTTTTTTAGGTAAAGTAGAAAAAATTTACGAAAATTCTGCCCTGCTAAAAATCATTGATTATGATCCTACTGACAGAACTGCAGTTAGTGATCTTAATCAAAAAATTGTAGTGAATTTTAAAAACTTGAAAAGCATTCCTAAAAAGAAGATCAAAGAAATTCAAGCATTGGCCAAAAGTGATGTTAAAGTAGAAAAAATTAAAAAAGCTGCCAAAGAGAAAGCAAATACTGACAAGAAAAAAGATTAACAGCTATTTTTTAATTAAGAAACAGTGAATAAAGATTCACTGCTCTTTTTTTTTGCTGCGTTTTTGCCTAAAATTAAAACATGAAAATATTTATAATATGGAGAAAAAAGTGAAAGAAAAAGCAAGAAATGTCTTATTTTGGTTCATTTTAATACAACCGTTTTTAGATTTATATTGGTTTTACCATGGTACTCTGGCCAATATTTTACCATTTACTTTGCCCACAATTATCCGTATTTTGGCTGTGGCTGTACTGGTTTGTCTTTACTTTAGCTCGAAAAACTCCTGGCAGAAACTATCACAGGAAAAATTGCTGCTATTCTATATTGTTCTTTTAGCCATCTATTCAGCACTTCATTTAGTGCACGTGCAGCACTTTACCAGTGTCAGCCCCAACAATTACGGCTATACTGCGAGTGGGGAAATCTTTTATTTAATTAGAATGATGCTGCCCTTAACAGTTCTTTATTTAACTAATGAATTAAATTTTAGTCAAAAACAACTGCAATTGGTAATTGAAGGTATTTCAGGACTTTTTTCAGGCACTATCGTTCTTTCCAATCTTTTTGTTATTTCTCTTAAATCTTATGAAACAGGAACTATCAGTGCCAATATTTTTGAATGGTTTTTTAATCCTAATATTGGCTATTCCCATATGGCTTCTAAAGGTTTCTTCAACTTTACCAATATGATATCGGCCGTTCTCTTCATGTTGCTACCGCTCATGCTCTACTATCTTTTTACTTCATTTAGCTGGCATACGGTTTTGCTAAATGTTGTGCAAGCTCTGGCAATGATCGAGATTGGTACTAAAGTAGCAGCAATTGGCCTAATTGGTGGCATAATTATTGGTCTTATCCTGTTTGGTCTACATAAATATTTGATTAAAGATGTAAAAAACGGTGGTAAGGCATTTTTAGTTGCAGTCCTAATTGAAGTAGGATCTCTGGTGATTTTGCCTTTTGGCCCTGCAATTCAGCGTTACAATTATGAAATTTATTTAGCCAAACAATCTGACCACGACTTAACTGATGAAAAAAAGGAGCTGGCTGCGGGCTTACAAAAATATCCCAGTGGCGAAAAAAGAGCTGAATTTTTACGTTACTTCATTAAGAAAAATTATCAGGAATATGCTCTCAATCCCAAGTTTGTTTTCAAAAGTTACCCGTACCAGTATGATCCAGAATTTTGGCTCAAAATTATGAATGAACCGGGTCAAGCGCGGATGGAAAATCGCCATATTGAAAAAGCAATGCTTAATCAAGTAGTCAAAATCAATAACAACAAGCTAGATAAATTTTTGGGCATTTCGTACATTCGAGAAAATAATATTTTTAATTTAGAACGCGATTTTACCGCCCAAATATATTCTTTAGGCTGGCTCGGAATGCTCCTGTTTGTCGGACCATATGTGGCAGTTTTATTTTATGGAGCATACAGGTGGCTAAGATATAAGTCAGCACGCACTTATTTAGTCAGTTCTTTAATTGTTGCCAGTGGCTTCATTCTGCTAGCTGCCTTTTCTTCTGGTAATGTAGTCGACTTCTTGACTGCCAGCTTTATTCTCGCTTTTGTCGAAGGAAATCTCCTGGTTCAAGTTCGTAAAAAGGAAGCAATACAATACAAAATTGCGAATTTATCATAAGATTCAATTTTAATTAAGGGGCTCATGTCGCTATCGGACTCGGTCCCTTTATTTTTACCTTTATTAACTTTTTTGACCATTAGAAAACCCCGAAATTTATCCAATTTCGGGGTTTAAACTAAGTTAGTTGCTTAAATTTTATTTTTTATTTCTCTTTGATAAATGATGAATCTGGAATTCTAATTAAATAGTAGCGAGTCGCATTATGACCAGCATGCATACCAATGCCATTCTGCCATACCTTTTTATAATCGGCCGTATAAATTGCAACATAAGCACGTTGATACTTACGGTCCATTTTCTGTAGTTCTTTTTTATCATACGGAATTTTTGCAGCATTAAGGTCTAAGGGACTTTTGCCATATGCAACAGTGGCAAAATCGCTGGATACTTTGATCTTCTTACCTGGTCTATAATAGGTAAAAGTCTGAGTGCTAATTCTTTTCTTTTTCGAATTAATCGTAACGTAACTTGAATTACCTTCCCCGGTGTTCATGACAATAGGTTCGTAAGTAATATGCGACGTAATTTTACTTGTATCCTCAAGGTCAGGATTGTCCAGTATAGTTTTGTTAAACAACCATACAATACCTACTATTAAAGCAACCACTTCAATAATATCGATTAAAAAATTTGGCCAGCTAAACTGCCTGTGCTTCTTGATAATCATAGTAATTCGGCGTTTGCGAATATTTTGCACAACAAAAACTAAATAAAGAATAACAATTACCCATAACAAAACTCCAAGTAGATTCCAGCTAACCATAACGGACCTCCTGCTTCTTTTTCCATTATATTGTAAAAAGTATCTTTTGAATAGCTGAGCTTAAAAATAGTATTATTAACGCAATAATTAAAAAACTTTTACCTGTTAAAAATTGAATATTTTTATTTAGTCTTTTTAGTAGTAGTTTTCTTAGTTTTTGCAGTATTTTTAGTGGCAGGCTTTTTTTTGGTCGAAGATGAAGTCTTTTGATATTCACGGACCTGCTTAATTTTTTCCTGCATTGCATCTGACAGTCTATCTGCAATTTCTGCTTGATTTTGTTCAATCTCTTCTTCTGTCGCTATTTGATCAATTCTAAACCCTGATGCATTCAAATATTCTGATTGTGTCTCAAAATATATAGCAACAGGATATTCTTTACCTTCTTCGAAGAAATTAGCGATCTTTTTGTAATTGCTATAAGGCAAATTAATGATATTGCTTTCCAAAGCAAAGACAACAGGCCTCTGTCCGCTTATTTCAAGTGCAACATGACTTAATGAACTATGTTTAAGTGCTGCTCTAGTTTCTGTAACTAATTTAGTCGCCAGCTCATGCATTCTAGCTTTTGACTTGCTAATGTCTGCATATTTAACAGTTTCTAAGTCTTCAATATAATCTTGTTTTTCTATTTTTGCAGTTAAATCTTTTAAGCTTATTTTCAAATTAAAAACCCTTATCTAAATTTATTAATTTTTATCAGTCTTTTATACGATACTCAAATTTTTGTTTAAAAACAATTTTTTTATTTCTTTTAAAAATATTTTTTAAAAAACACTTTTGCTAGTCAATGTTAATTTAAAATATCTAAAAACCGTTTTTATCCATAGAAAACCACTATTAAAGCAGAATTTTTGCTAATATTAAATAACACTTTGCTCTATAAAATTTTAAAAAAGCGTTTTTATAAATTATTATTTAAAAAACTTGGCCATATCTACTTTACAAGCGTTTTCACATAGAGTAAATTTAACATGTAACTAAAAATTTTTCACTAAATTTTTTAACTGAAAGGTAGACGAATATGTCAGATAAAGTTTACACAGATTATTTCTATAATTCCGAAGATTTTGATAAAAATCACGAAATGGGATACAAGGATCTTCATATTCCTGAAGGTGTTGAAGCTCAACCTTTAATTGTTCCACCAGTATTAGAGCCTGATAAACAAGAAAACAATGATGTTTGGTACACAATTGAGTCCCAAGAAGGTGACTTCCAATTTTTGCCAGGTAAAAAGACTCATACTTGGGGCTACAACTTCCCAGTTCTTGGTAAAACTATGGTTTTGACCAGAGGTCAACACGTTCACGTAACTTTGAAGAACAGCTTGCCAGAATTAACTACATACCACTGGCATGGTATGGAACTTCAAGGTCCTGGTAATGATGGTGCTTGCCACTCACCAGTTTATCCAGGTGAAGAAAAGCATATTGACTTTACTGTTAAGCAACCGGCAGCCTTAACATGGCTTCATGCTCACCCATGTCCATCAACAGCCATGCAAGTTTGGATGGGTCTGGCAATGGGTGTCGTTATTACTGACGCCAACGAAGCTAAGTTGCCAATTCCTAAGACATACGGCAAGGACGAGTTCCCAATTATTTTACAAGACCGTATTTTCCACGAAGATAATCAATTTGACTACAAGGCAGACTACAACGCAATGGGTATCTTTGGTGATACTCCAATTATCAACGGTGTCGTTCGTCCATACGTTGATGTCACTACCCAAAAAGTACGTTTGCTCTTCTTAGGTGGTTCCAACCGTCGTGAATGGCGCCTGCACTTCAGCGATGATTTGGTAATGACCCAAATCGCCGGCGATGACTCATTCTTGGAGCACCCAGTTAAATTGACTAAAGTCTTAATTGGACCAGGTGAGCGTCAACAAGTAGTTGTTGATTTCAGCAATTACAAAGAAGGCGATGTTGTCAACCTTTACACTGATGACTTCAAGTTGGTTGAATTCAGAATTCACAGCTATGAAAAAGATGACAGCGTAATTCCTGACACATTGTTCAAACCATACGATCCAGTTGTTAACCCTAACTCACCAATTCCTCATGTTACTATGGACAACCACAACATGATCAACGGCAAGTTGTTCTCAATGGAAAGAATTGACATGAAGCAGGAATTGATGAATGCTGAGTACTGGGATGTAACTAACACAAACGATAAAGTTAACGGCATGTTGCACCCATTCCACACTCACGGTGCCCACTTCTTGGTTGTATCACGCAACGGTAAAGAACCATATCCAAACGAAAGAGGCGTTTACAAAGACACTATCGAAGTAGCACCTCAAGAAACGGTTCGCATAAAGGTTTACTTCCAAAACACAGGTGTGTTCATGTACCACTGCCACATTATTGAACATGAAGACGCTGGTATGATGGCTCAAATTCAAATAGTTGATCCAAAAGAACCAGACAAGAAATATCATTTGATGGACATGGAAACTTTGACTAAGGCATTCGCCGAAGAAAGAGGAGTACCTGAAGACGAAGTCTTCTGCCCAGGAATGGACGTTGAAGGTATGGCAGTTAAAGGTGAAGATCACAGTCTTGATGCTTTATCAAGCGCAACTCACCACTAATTACCGCTTTCAATAAAGAAAAAATAAAATTTAGCAAAATCGCTCATTAATTTGAGCGATTTTTTGCTTTTAATAATCATCCTATGTTTAAATAGCTTTATGAAAAAGAAAAGATTTTCCTTTAAAGCTATTTTGATATTACTATTGGTTATTTTTTCTCTAGGTTTAGTCTATACAATCTTTAATTCTACAGGTGTTAAAGACCGCTATGATTGGTTAACCTTGAAATCATCCCAGAAGTTAGATGTTCCTTTAGAAAATCAGTATCCGGATTTGCCCAACGGCTGCGAAGTGACTTCTCTTTCGATGCTTTTGCGCTATTATGGTGTTAAAGTTAATAAACTCGATCTCTCAGAGAATATTAAGCACGTTTCTTCATATACGGATGATGGCAAATACCGCGGCAACCCTCATGTTGGCTTTGTTGGCTATATGAGTCAGGCTAATGCTGGCTGGTGCGTTTATAATGAACCGCTAGAACAAGTCGGACTAAAGTACACTAGTCGTATTAAGAATTTCACGAACCATGATTTTATCCAAGTAATAAAATTGGTTTCTGATGGTCATCCAGTTTTAATTATTACTACCACCAATTTTAATCATGTTGGCGACATGCAAACGTGGCAGACAGCTCAAGGTGAAGTTCATGTGACTCCGTCTTCACACGCTTGCGTTATTACCGGCTTTGATAAAAAGGCACGAATCGTTTACGTTAATGATCCCTTTGGTCATAAAAATAAGAAAATACCTTGGAAAAACCTGGAAAAAAGTTATAACCAGCAAGGTAAACAAGCATTATATTTAAAATAAAAAAGAGCAGATTCAATTAAGAATCTGCTCTTTTTCAAATCGAGGCCCGTTAAAATTAACAGGTGACTACTTCTGTTCACATCAGGTTGGTCAATCACCAGCACTTCCCGTGCCTGCCACTTAAGGCGGGTGTCCTCACACAAATACGCATCTCGCGTTTTTGTCGACTCGCATTAATTATTATACTTATCTGAGTAACGTTTGTAAAATTTTTTTATTCTGAAGAAAATTTCCACACACATATTTGATAAAAGCATCCCCAAAGCAATTGATCCTGTGACAATTATTACTCTTAAAACTGCATCATTTGCACCCCTAAGGTTGCCGGATGTTAATTCACGCACAGCCTGGTATGCTGGAACACCTGGCACTAAAGGCACAATCGCAGGGATATAAAAAACTGTAGCCGGGCATTTTTTCATTCTGGCAAAAACTATCCCTAAAATACCAATCGCAAAAGAGCCAAGTAAATTGGATAATAACCGACCCATCGACGCTCTCATTGACAGCCAATAAATAATCCAGCTAATAATTCCACTCACGCCGGCCAAATTAAGTACTCGTCTTGGGACATTGATTGTTAATGCAAAACAGGCTGAAGCCAAATAGGCGAAAGCAACATTAATTACTATTTCTAACCAAAAAGGCATTTTCTAAGCTCCTAAAAATTTTAAGACAATACCAACTCCGCCGCCCAATGCAAATGCTGTAAGCAGAGCCTCACAAATTTTCACCATTCCTGAAAGAATGTCACCTTTAAATAAGTCTCGCAGTGCATTTGTCAAAGCAAGACCCGGAACTAAAGGCATCAGCGCACCAGTTAGAATATGGTCAATAATCATTTGCGGAAAAAGTTGAACTAAACCGGCTGCAATAACCGTCATAATCAAGGTTGCAACAAGTTCAGCCAAGAATTTAACGTTAGTAAAACGTTTAAAATAATAAAATGAAAGAAATCCTATAGCTCCCACAATAGCCGCAGCAGGAAAATCAATCCAATCATAATTATTCATGAACAATACCATGAGCGTTGCACTTAAAATTGCGGCTCCAATCGTCTGCAGCCATATGGGAAAATTGGGATAATCACCCTTTGCCATCTTGGTAACTTCTTTTTTAACTTCTTGCAAAGTTATTTTTTTATCTGCAAAAGCACGGGACAAAGAATTGATACGGTCAACTAGTTCAAGGTTGATATTGCGCTCATGTACAAGTGTGCTCTGGCAATAGTTACCATGATCCAAGCTCATAAAAACACCCGTTGGTACTACAAAAACACGTGGATCCGGTTCACCAGCACTTTTGGCAATGCGCACCATCGTATCTTCAACCCGATACATTTCGCTTCCGCCTTCAATCATTAATTCACCGACAGTTAAGCAGGTCTCAAGCAAATCTTGGTAAAACAATTCACCTGGTCTAGCATTCATTTTTCACCTCAAAGTTTATTCATAGTCTCAATATCAATAGTTTTATCAACCCAATTGCCTTGGAAAAAATCACGTTCATGGCTAACGATAATTACTCCTCCCGGAAATTTAACGATAGCCTGTCTTAATGCGTCTTTAGAATCCCGGTCCAAATGATTGGTTGGCTCATCCAAAAATAATAAATTTGCCGGTTCAAATAACATTTTTGCCAGTTTGACTTTTTCCTGCTCACCGCCTGATAGCTTTTTCAAAGGGCTCATTGCCTGTTGAGCAGTGACGCCCAATTTTGCCAAAGCCCCTCTTAATTCTTTGGGTTTTGTGCGTTCAAAGTTTTCCTGCAAATATTGCAAAGGCGTCATGTTATTATTTGGCCAAGTTAATTCCTGTTTAAAGTAAGCAATTTTAGCAGTTTCAGACAATTTATAGGTACCAAAAATCGGATCAAGTTGTCCCAGTATGGTTTTTAAAAGCGTTGATTTCCCAATACCATTAAAACCGGTAATAGCAACTTTTTCATTACCTCCAACAGAAAAATTGAACGCTTCTTTGACTAACGCCTGATCATAGCCAATTACTAAATCCTGTGTTTGCAATAAAAGATTGGCTGCTGTAGCCACATAAGGAAATGCAAAGTGAGGTTTATGGTTATTTTTAGGTGGATTCAGTACATCCATTTTTGCAAGTTGCCGAGCACGTGATTTTGCACTTTTTGAACGGGTACCAGCCTTATTTTTACGAATATAAGCTTCTGTTTTGGCAATTTTACGCTGCTGGTTAGCATAAGCCTTCATATACGTTTCCCGATTAGCTTCTTTTTGACGCATTGCCTGTTTTAAAGTACCTGTATAACGTGTAATTGTGCCGATATCTATATCAATGATACAATTGGCAATTCTGTCTAAAAAGTCATAATCATGGCTAACTACGATAAAAGCACCGGCAAAATTGTTCAAATAGTCAACCAGCCAATCGATATGAGAAACATCAAGATAGTTGGTCGGCTCATCTAGCAGCAACACATCTGGAGTCTGCAAAAGCAACTTAGCCAAAATAATTTTTGACCTTTGACCTCCTGACAATTGACTCACATCATGATCATACCCCAGTTCTGCCAGACCTAATCCAGATGCAACTCGTTCAATTTCGGTATCAATATTATAAAAATTATTTTCTTCCAGGTAGGTTTGCATCTTACCAGCTTTTTCTAATATAGAGCTATCACCCTCAGCTGCATACTTTTCATATAAAGAGTTTAACTCTTTTTCCTTATTATAAAGTGATGCAAAAGCCGTACGTAAAAACTGGCGAATTGTCACCCCTGGTTTCAACTTGGCATACTGATCAAGGTAACCAATTGCAATTTTGTTTTGCCATTTAATTTGTCCATCATCAGGTAATATTTCACCAGTTAAAATTTTAATCAAGGTCGATTTGCCAACCCCATTTTGACCAGTCACGCCCATATGATCTTCTTTGTTAAGTACAAAACTGGCATCTTGATATAAAGTTTTATCTTCAAAACCTTGTCCCAAATTTTTAACTGTTAGTATGCTCATTATGCATCTCCCTAAATATCATTATAAGTTGTACAAAATAAAGTAAAACTATCTTTAATCTTTTGGCTTGGTTTTGCTAATATGCACAATAAAAAAGTGGGCTATTTGCCCACCTTTTCGTCATTTTCTTGTTCATATTTCTGCAAGGAATCCAATACTTTAGGCCAATAACGCTTAGGTAAAATCAACTGCAATTTATCATTATATATTGGAAAATCGCTTGCTTTCATGCCAGTAATTTTAGCTAAATCTTTATTAGATAAATGATGTTCACGTGCAATTCGTTTAATTTCAGCAGAAGCATGACCGCGAAACCATGAAAAAGCAAAGAAAAATAAGGCAAATATGCTTGCTGCTAATACAGAAGCAGGTAAATTCCAATGAAATGTGCGTAAACAAATGAATACTATAGCAATAAAAGCAATAAAGGCTGATATTGTACTATAAACAGCTATAAATGCAGATTGCTTACGCATATTTATTATCCTCCTTTACCAAGCACAGTTATTGACCTGCAGAATTATCTCCACTTGTTCCAATTCCTGAGGAATTGCCATTTGACTCATCAGTTACTACTGAACGGTAAATCTGATAATTAGTAAATGGTCTGGGATCTTTCCACTTAATATTATTGTTCTGCTCATTTAACTTATTGAGTTTCGTTTCATCATTATCCAATACTTTTTTATCCAAGTCAAGATTGGTACGTATCTTGTCAGAAGCCTTTTGAAGCTCTTTAGTTGATGCTACCTGAATAGATGCTCCATCAATCCAAGCATCATGCCCCTGAATATAACCACTGGCAATATTCTGGGAACAGCCGCGGTAAGTCAGAGCTAAGGCTAACATATCATTAAACGTAAGATTAGTTTTGACATATTTTGAAAAGATCTTAACCAACTTGCGATAATTGGTAATTGAGTCAACTGAAATAGCTTTATGAACTACAGCAGTGATAACCTGTCTTTGACGCATTTGCCTGCCATAATCACCTCGAGGATCATCATGGCGCATTCTAACATATGCTACAGCATGGCGTCCGTTTAAGTGCTGTTTTCCTTTATGAAAATCACACCAATCATATGAAAACTTGAACGGCACTTTAACGTCAACTCCACCAACAGCGTCAACCAGGCTTTTTAGAGCTTTCATATTTACTTCCACATAGTAATGAATGGGAACACCAATTAAAGCTGAAACAGTTCTCATTGAAGCAGAACTGCCACCAATGCCGTATGCCGAATTAACCCGAAACATATTGTACTTATTTCCAGGATCACCTAAAATATTAGCGAGAGTGTCTCGAGGAATTGAAGTCATTGTCGACTTATTTTTAGCAGGATTTGCTGTTGCCAAAATCAAAGTGTCAGAATTACCTTTATCATGTCGTCCTTCAAGTCCCTGATCAACTCCGAGAATTAAAACAGAAATCGGCTGTCTGTTGGCAATTCTTGCAGATGTGGCATAATTGCCACCATTGCCATCAATTGCACTGTGCAAAGCAAAATACATGTGTGCTACCCAAGCTAAGCCAAAGCTGACACACAAAACAGTTGCAATACCACAAATCCGAGCAAAAACGCTGCCTTTAAAGGCTTTAGCAGGTTCTGCCAAAGCAATATTCCGATGAAGATTTAGGGAAGAATGCTTTTTGTGGTAATCTTCTCTGCGTTTTGAATTTGGATTCATTCCTCTATTCAAACCCTTTCGTAGTTTTCCATCTATTATTTTTAACACTTTCAAACATGAATTAAAATAATATCAATTATAATTAATAATATCTTATTTTTTAATCTTTAGTATAATTTAATTAAATAGCTAAAAAGGAGAATTTTTATGTCAATTCCTAAACGTAATGAAGTCCCAGAAAATCTCAAATGGGATTTAACCAGGATATTTAAAACTGATAATGACTGGGAAGATGAATATACACTTGTCAAAAAAGAAATACCAGTTTTAAGCACTTTAAAAGAAAATTTTACCACTTCTGGTGCATCTTTATATAATGGTATTACTCAAATTTTAACAGTTAGTCGGAGACTGGAAAAAGTCTATTCTTATGCTACTCTTGCCAGTGATGTTGATACTGGAAATGCCCATTATTTGAGTTATGTAGCTCAAGTGCAAGGACTTGCAAGCCAGTTTGAAGCCGCTACTTCTTTTATGAATCCAGCAATTTTAAGTCTTTCAGCGGAAAAGTTGAGTGCTTTAGAACGAGAAGAGCCTAAAC
Source organism: Lactobacillus kullabergensis (assembly GCF_003151025.1). NCBI lineage: Bacteria > Bacillati > Bacillota > Bacilli > Lactobacillales > Lactobacillaceae > Lactobacillus > Lactobacillus kullabergensis. The sequence continues at coordinate 1,687,536 of NZ_CP029477.1, forward strand.
TCGGTAACTACAAGCATTTGCTTGATCAAATTACGAGGCTGAGACCATATACACTATCTGCACAAGAAGAAAAGCTAATTGCAGATGCTGGTGATGCTTTATCTGCTTCAGAAAACACTTATAACGTTTTAACCAATTCAGATATGGAATACGGTTATACTCAGGATGATAACGGTGAAATGGTTCAACTTTCCGATGGCTTATACTCATTGCTTATTCAATCCCAAAATCGTGAAGTACGTAAAAATGCTTTTGCTTCCATGTACGCTACTTACGGCCAATTTGAAAATTCCCTGGCAGCAACTCTTTCCGGTGCTGTCAAGGAGCATAACTATAGTGCCCGTGTTCATCATTATCCATCAGCTCGTGAGAGTGCAATGAATGCAAATGGCGTACCATTAGTCGTTTACGATACTTTGATTGATGAAGTCGATGAACACTTAGACCTATTGCATGAATATGTAGCGTTACGCAAACAGATTTTAGGCTTAAAGGATCTGCAAATGTGGGACATGTATGTTCCATTAACTGGTAAACCAGCATTGAGCTATACTTTTGAGCAAGCTAAAGCAGAAGCCAAAAAGGCATTAGCACCATTAGGAGAGGACTATTTAAAGCAGGTCGACTATATTTTTAATAATCGCGTAATTGACGTGGTTGAATCACAGAATAAAGCTACCGGAGCATATTCTGGCGGCTGCTATGATACAGATGCATATGAATTGCTCAATTGGGAGGACAATGTTGATTCATTATACACACTAGTTCATGAAACAGGTCACTCTGTCCACAGCATGTATACTAGGCAAAATCAGCCGTATGTTTATGGTGATTATCCTATCTTTGTTGCTGAAATAGCTTCTACAACTAATGAAAATATCCTGACAGAGTACTTTTTAAATCACATTTCGGATCCTAAAACGCGTGCCTTTGTCCTTAATTACTACCTGGATTCTTTCAAAGGAACCTTGTTTAGGCAAACGCAGTTTGCTGAATTTGAACAGCAAATTCACGAAATGGATGCAACTGGTGAACCATTAACGGCTGATCGTTTAGATGATATCTACGGTAAAATTAATCAGCGCTATTACGGTGATGCAGTAGAATCTGGTGGAGAAATTGCTAAAGAATGGGCCAGAGTACCTCATTTTTATTACAACTTCTATGTTTATCAATACGCTACAGGTTTTGCCGCAGCCACTGCCTTAGCAAACAATGTCGTTCATGGATCTACCGAGCAACGAAATGCCTATTTGAACTTTCTAAAAGCTGGCTCTAGTGATTATCCTGCTGAAATCATGAAAAAAGCTGGAGTTGATATGACGAAGCCTGATTATTTAGAAGAAGCTTTTAAAACTTTTGCCAATCGTTTAAGCGAATTTAGGAAAATTATCCAAAATAATTATAATTAATACTTGCATCTTTTAGTTACAAATAATATAACTGGTATGTAAATAATAATTTCTCACATCAAAAGCCACTCCTATTTTTAAGAAGTGGCTTTTTTCTGTTATAAAAATATTAATGATAGTCAAAAATCAGTCTAATGAGTTCCAAAACTGTCTTGCTAATTCTTGGTATAAACGACAGCCATCTAAATAAGCATTTACTTCTATATACTCATTTGGTTCATGATCAGTAGTTCCAGCTCCCGGTCCCAGAATAATAATAGGGAAACCTCCAGCTTGAATATATTCTGATGCATCTGTAGCAGCAGTCCCTGCAACAAATTCACTTGGCCTGCCAATTTCTTGCTCGACAACTTTTTGAGCCATTTTAGCTAATTTTGTCTGAGATTGGTCAGGTAAAGGCACCTCAGGAAAACTATATCTTATTTTTAGCTGAGCGCCATTTTTATTTAAATCAGCAACTATTTGTTCAAGTTCAGTATAAATTTGCTCATTGGGATATACTGGTGTCGTTCTGATATTGCCGGAAAGCCAAGCACTGTCAGGAACAGAATTAATTTGACTGCCACCCTGAATTTGGCTAACCACATGAGTAAAAGAGCCTAAAACCGGATCCTTTTTTTGATGACTGTCCATTAATTGTTGCGCTGCTTGTGCAAACTCAATCAGTGGCATTATAGCATTCTGACCTTTTTCTGGGGTCGAAGAATGAACACAAATACCTTTAGAATAAACGTAATAGTCAATAATACCCTTATGTGTCACACGTACGTCAAAGTTTGAGGGTTCACCAATAACAAGTCCATCCAGGTCAGAAGCATAGCCTTCTTTAGTCAACTGAGCCGCCCCATATTCACCGGTTTCTTCGCCTACAGAAGCTAAGAGTCTAATACGACCGGGCAGTTCTTTCTCACTATCAAGTAAATCAAGCATTGCAACAATCATTGCCGCCAGACCGGATTTCATATCACTCGCACCACGCCCAAATATTTTTCCGTCTTTCAAAACGGGCTTAAATGGGTCTGTATGCCAATTGGTCAAATTCCCAGCTGCAACAACATCTTCATGCCCTGAGAAGCCTAACAATGGACCATGATCTCCAATGGTTACTACCAAATTATCTCTGCCGGAAGAATAAGGAAGTCTGTGAATTTCTACTGGATATCCGCTAAACAATGCGGTTACATAATCAGCTATCTGGCTTTCATGATCATTTGCCGAATCTATCGCTAACAAGTCTGTTAATATTTTAGTTGCTTTCGCTTCTTCCACTTACTATCTCCTATCTAAGCCTCAAGGACTTTTGCCAAAAAGTCCTGCGCACGCGGAGTTTGTGGTTGAGCAAAAAATTGCTGTGGTGCAGCTTTTTCCTGAATATAACCGTCTGCCATAAACCACACTTCATCAGCTACATTTTTAGCAAAGCCCATTTCATGCGTTACAACTACCATAGTCATCCCTTTTTGTGCTAAATCCTGCATTACTTTCAACACTTCACCCACCATTTCCGGATCAAGCGCTGAAGTTGGTTCGTCAAAGAGCATTACTTCGGGATCCATTGCCAAGGCACGAGCAATGGCAACCCTTTGTTGTTGTCCACCTGAAAGATTGGTTGGAAAGGCTTCTGCTTTATCAGCCAAACCGACCTGATCCAACAATTCCATTCCCTTAGTTTTAGCATCACTGTCACTCATGCCCTTTACTTTCATAGGCGCTAATTTAATATTTTCAATAATATTCATATGGGGAAACAAGTTAAACTGTTGAAAAACCATTCCCATTCTTTCACGCAGTTGATCAAGCTGATCTTCACTTAAGGCAGTTAATTCCTTATCCTCAAAAATAACTTTGCCAGAAGATGGCTGATCTAATAGGTTCAGACAACGCAAAAAAGTACTTTTGCCAGCACCTGAAGGACCAATTAAACAGATAACCTGACCTTCATTTACTTGAGCATTGATGTCCTTTAAAACTTTATTATTGCCAAAATTTTTCTGTAAGTGCTCAACTCTAATTACGGGATTTGCGTTAGCCATGATTCATTTTCCTTTCAAATACTTTCATTAAGCTGGATAAGCCAAAAGTAATGATAAAGTATAAGATCATTGTAATTACCAATGGCATAACTCCACGATAGGTATCAGCCTGGACTACCCGTGACTGATAAATCAAATCTTTGACGCCTATTACCGAAACTATAGAACTTTCCTTGATGAGAGAAACAAATTCGTTTCCCAGAGCCGGCCAAATATTTTTCATTGCCTGTGGCATAATAACATAACGCATAGTTGCTGTCCGTGACAAGCCCAAAGAACGAGATGCTTCAGTCTGTCCCACAGCAATCGAATTAATACCCGAACGAATTACCTCTGCTACATAAGCTGCAGAGTTAAGGGAAACGGCAATTATACCCGAAAGTAAAGCTGGGATATTTACTACTACTCCCAAGCCAAAGTAAATAAACAGCAGTTGTACCATTAACGGCGTGCCCCGAATAAATTCTACATAAGCTGTCGCAATTGAACGTGCAATTTGATTGTGTCCTAAGCGCATAAATGCCAGTATTGCACCTAACAAAAAGCCAAAGAAAACTGATATAGCAGAAATAAGTAAGGTGTAACCAACTCCCGCTATAAAGAAGTCTTTATACGCCCACATCGAATTAGACGCTTTGACTTCCTTTTTTGTCTTACCGGCGGTTAAATATTTTCCAGCTTTGGGTAAATATTCTTTATCTATTAAATCTTTTTGCTTAATCTCCGCTATTGATTTATTTGCAGCTTTAACTAAACTATTGGCTCCTTTATGAAAAGCAACAGAAGTAGCGGATGACTCTGTCTTAAGGCCTGCCGGAATAACCATAATCCCGTCCGTATTTTGAGCAAAAGCTTCGGCTGTCGCCTTGTCAACTGAAACTGCATCAACCTTATGCGTTTTTAATCCTAAAACCAAGTCGTTATCTTTATCCATGGTTTTCAGTTTGACATTTTTGGCTTGATTTTTGATCATTGTGGCCTGCATACTGCCAGTTTGAGCACCAATTGCTTTGCCGGCAAAAGACTTATAATTATGATATTTGCCTTTATCTTCTTTTCTTATCAGTAATTTTTGCTCACTTTTATAATATGGCTGACTAAAGGCAACGCTTTTTGCCCTCTTAGGCGTCGCGTTCATTCCGGCAATGACCATGTCAATTTTACCTGTCTCAAGACCCACTAAAAGAGAGTCAAAGTCCATTGACCGCACAACAAGCTTAACACCCATATCATGGGCAATTTTTTGCCCTATTTCAACATCCATACCAACTATTTTTGATTTGCCCTTAATATTTTTGACAAATTCGTAAGGAGGATAATCTGGACTAGTCCCCATGACTAGTTCACCTTTTTGTTTGACTCTTCGTAGATAATTGTCGGTTCTTTGTTCAGTTTGTCCTTTATCAGCGGCTGCTGCATTCTGGGGTAACAGGGTTAACATTATAAATGCTATCAACAAAGTCTCAAGCAATTTCCACGCTTTCTTCATAATTTTCCTCCATTAATAATTTTATTATTACAATTATAAAGATATAAAAATTAAATTACAACTATTAATTAAAAACAATCATTTTTTAAGCAATAAAAAAAGCTCTGCACATTAGTTAGAGCAGCTAATATATGCAGAGCGATTTGAATACTTAAGCTTTTAAATTAACTATGCTTGAGAAGCACCAGTTACAGCGTCTGAGTCATCTTCTTTTAATTGATTCTCAGCTGTTACAGGATATGGCTTAACTCTTGTAGGATCAGTATTTGACTTCAAGTTGTCGGCAGTGTAATTAATATGAGTAATCTTGGCGTGTTTAACATCTTCAATTGTCTTGCAGCCAGTCAATTGCATATCAATTAATAATTCTTGGTTCAATTGCTCAATAACTGATTGAACGCCCTTAGCGCCACCAAGTGCAAGGCCGTATAAGTATGGACGACCAACACCAACCATATCGGCACCAAGTGCCAAAGCCTTAAAGACATGTGAACCACGACGAACACCTGAGTCAAAGACTATTGGTACACGATGGTTAACAGCTTTAGCAATCTCCGGCAACATATCAATAGTAGCAGGACCGCAATCAACTTCTCGACCACCATGGTTGGTAACATAAATACCATCAGCACCAGCGCCCATAGCTAAATATGCATCCTCAGCACAAACAACGCCTTTAACAAAGACAGGTAAACCAGACATTTCCTTAATGCGTCTAACATCTTCTGGTCCGATTTTTTGGGCTGAAGAAGCATACATCTGCGCTACAGTTTGGCCCTCACCCTTTGCTCCTTGGTAACGAGTAAAGAAGTCTAGTGGAACAGGATAGGCAAACTTAGTTCTGAGGTTAGCTTCACGAAAGCCTGATACCAAAGCATCTACTGTCAGGAAAATGCCCTTGTAGCCAGCTTTTTTAACTGCATCAAAGACCATCTTGTTGAAGCCCCAATCTTTACTGAGGTAAAGTTGGAAGAAACGTGGTGCGTTTGGAGCTGCTGCCGCAATCTCTTCTACACTCTTATTAGCATAAGTACTTGATGCAAACAAGGCTCCAGCTGCTGCTGCACCCTTTTGAGTAGCAATTTCTGCATCTTTGTGGGCGATACCATGGCAGGCAATAGGTGAAATCATTACAGGTGTCTTTAATTTCATACCCATAAATTCAGTATCCAGTTGAGGACTATCCATATTGGTCAAAGCACGTGGGACAATTTGAAAGTGATTAAAGGCAGTGGTGTTATTACGCCAGGTCCACTCATTTTCTGAACCTGAAGCAATATAGTAGTATGCACCTTCTGGCATAACTTTCTTTGCACGCTCCTCAAGCTCATCGAGGTTAATCATCTTTAGTGTTTCGTCACGATCACTTTGGGGAAAACCATTATAATATGATGTCATTTTTAAGACTCCTTCTTTATTTAATATTTCCAACTTCTATTATACATGTAAATGCTTACAAAAGTTAGTGAAATTTAAAAATAAATGTTTAAATAACGGGATTCCCACTGTATATTTTTTCACAAAGTAAAGCAAAAATAATAATTAATGTTATTTTTATATTAATAATTACTATAAATTATGCTTAATAATATGAGTGAAATAGGTAACAAGATACACCGCAACTTCGATGACAGCTATAAAGAAAGTTACTGGCAAATTCGTAATATAGCCCAAATATAGACCAAGCCAGACGCCAATCAAGGCAAAAAAGACAGACCAGCCAATCATCGCCGGAATTGTTTTCCCTAAATAGTTTGCAGTGGCTGGTGGTAATGTTAGCAAAATAAAAACTAAAAGTGAGCCCACTATTTGAGCACCAATTGATACCGACATCGCCAGAGCAATTAAAAAAATAACACTGACTGCACCAGTTTTTACTCCATGAGCAAGAGCACCAATATGATCAAATGAATCGAAATTTAATGAGCGCTGAATGCTAAAAATCATCAACAATACAATTATAGAAAGAGCTATAAGTTGGATCACGCCCTGATGATCAACGCCGATAATACTGCCAAATAAAATATTCGTAGCATAATTGCTGTTAGCACCTGAAATGGCAAGAAACAGCACTCCTAAACCAGTAAATAGAGCTGAAATAGCACTAATTGAGGATTCCTTTTGTTCACTATGAAGTGACAATTCCCCAACACTGATAGAACCCAAGAGAGTGAATAAAAGCATCCCCCACAAAGGCCCAATTCCCAGCCAAACTGCAAATGCAGCACCTGCAAAACCAATTTCGGAAAGCGTGTGTGCCAAAAAACTAAAGTTGCGAGCGACTACATAAACACCAACAGTGCCACAAGTTATCGCAATAAAAGTACTCGCCAAAAATGCATTACGCATAAAGCCATATGCAAACATTATTCATATGCCTCCTTAAATTGGGACATTTCGCCATGTTCAATTTGACCATGATTTAAATATAAATAGTTTTGCATATACTTGTGAGCTAATGATATATCATGAGTTACAAACAAAACTGTTATTTTATGTTTTTCATTCAAATGTCTGATCAGCTTCATCAGCTCATCTTTTGCCATAGGATCAAGACTTGCCGTAGCTTCATCTAAAATAATCATATTAGGATTATCAAGCAGGGCTTGAGCTAAATAGGCTCTTTGTTTTTGCCCGCCTGAAGCTTCCCCCATACGAGTATTTTTAATTTGATATAAATTGGTTTCCTCTAACTGCTTTTTTATTGCTTCCTTAGTTCGGCTGTTTTTAATAATCGGTGCATTCAAACCCACAAAAGCCTCAATTGATAATGGATATTCAGCATCAATATTGCGAAACTGCGGTACATAACCCAGACGAACATCGTCTGCAAATGTAAAAGATCCCGAGCTAGGAGTCAACATCTTCATTAAAATATTTATTAAGGTAGTCTTTCCAGTACCATTGGGACCTAACAGTGCAGTCAATGAGCCCCTTTTTAACTTGAACTTTAAGTTCTCAAAAACATTATTTTTATCAAATCTCATTGAAAGATTATTAACTTCTAAAATATCAGACAATTTGCATTTTCCTATATTATCTATTTAAAATTGCCCACTTTGATAAATTGATTAACATCAATTGGGTAATATTTACGACCCTTAATCTTAACGCGACCGCCATATGTCCGCACATAATTGCCACGGTATAACTTGTTTGTACCAACCCGTTTCCCTTTGCCATCGTAAAGGTAAGCATTGTGGCTTAATGGACGTAATTTGCCTTCAACGTTGCTGGCAACAACATATTGATTAACACCTATTTGCAAATACTTTCTTTTTTTAATGGTTTGATTGCCATAAATTGTTAACTTGGTACCAGCCTTTTTAGTTGGTAAATCAGTCGCCACACCATTTTCATCATAAACCAATGCATTATGAATTAAGACTTTAGTAGCAACTGGCTTAGGTAGCACAGCCGGCTTTTTAGCAGGTGTTGCAGGTGCTGGTGGAGTTACTGTATCATTATCAACAGGTGCATTATCAGCTGGCGTTCCTTGATCATAATAATATTTAACCAGATCAAAGAAATCATCCATTGAATAACCCCATTTGGCAAAGTAACCATCCGGATCAGTATGATCAGTACCTCCTAAAAAGGTAGACACAGCATGGTGAGACCAAATTGTCCCTTTGCCATCATGAACAGCGTTGTCAGGTTCCAAATTATATCTGTGCAAAATTTGCGCAACATAAATTGCGTCATTATTCACGCCTTTGGCAAAATCAGCCAGATTGTTTTCTTCACACAGTTCCACTTGCACAAAACGATTGTTGGCAACAGGACCAGCACCCCATACACCGTAATCTGGGCTTGTCATTTGAATAACACCTGTTTTATCCACAAAAGCATGAACATAAGAATAAATATTCATCCATTCACGATTAAAATAAATACATTCATTACGTGCAGTAGCATTGGGTGTTGCAGTTTCGTGAATAACAACGCCTTCAGGCTTGCCATTGCGATAATTAATCGGATTAGCAGCAGAAAAATCGTTATATTTAATACCTTCTTGCGCTAATACTTGTTCTGCATAAGTTACACCGCTGAAACTATTTTGCTTAGCAGTATCATTAATTGTACTTGCTTGTACTATCATCGTCTCTGGAGCAGCAACAGTTGCAATGCTCGCTCCTAAAGCTAAAACGGCAATCAATTTCTTCATTTTTAACGCCTCATAATAATCATTTTCGGACTACTTCAGCCAAATCCTGATAACTATCATTCATCCAGTCAAGATAATTAGTATTATCCGGGATGGTCTCTCTTACTTTTAAGATACGAATATTTTGCTTTTTAGCCAATTTTAGAAAAGTGTCTACTGTAGAACTTGAAGTTTGTTCATTGACCACAAAAAACGCAATTTTCCGTTTCTTAATGCCATCAGTCATTTTTTGAACAGCAGCCGGACTCGGATCTGTATTATTTTGGATTGCTTTCTCAAAGTCTTTATTTGCGACTTTAATGTTGACAGAACTTAACGCATAGTCAAAAACCGGCTCACTGACATAAACGGGCTTTTCAACGTGGTGACTTAATTTAGCAGAAGTCCTTTTAATACGGGCAATTTCAGCTAAATACCTTTTCCCGTTTTTTCTATAATAACGAGCATGCTTTGGATCTTTTTTACACAAGCTCTTAACTAAGTAATTAACATACTTGGTGGGCATAGTCAAATCAAACCAAATATGCGGATTATCACCTTTTTTTAAACCCATCAGGTCTTCACCAACGCGAACCGGCTTTTTGTCAACTGAAGAAGCCAATTTATCCATCCAACTGTCGTAACCTAGGCCATTTTCTATTACTATGTCTGCGTTAGATAGAGCCTTGGCATCGTTAGTAGTAGGTTGAAAATCGTGAGGGTCAATTGCAGATTTTTTAATAATTGCTTCTGCTTTGCCATATTTGCCAACTATATTTTGAGCAATGTCAGAATAGACATTCGTCGTCGTCATAATTGATATCTTACTGCTTTTGTGTGACTTTTGTGAACATGCACCTAATGTTAAAAGAACTATGCCTAATAAGGTAACTGTAGCAAATAACTTTCTAAATTTAACAAATTTCAATATTGTTGTCATTCCTTTTCGTATTTAAGTGTAGTTTTTAAGTAATAAGGCAACTTTTTAATTGCAGTACAAAATAAAAGTTACTTACAATTAATAACCATTATACACTAATTAGGGAGTGCTTTAAAAGCAACGCCTTATTATAGTTTCGTTACAGTTTCATTGCTTTAAAAAAATAAATTTAAGGTAATCAAAAAGCACGCCGTAAATTCGCGTGCTTTCTGAGTAAGTAAACAAACAACTATAAAATTATAAACTACAACCCAATTAAATGGGCAAAAACTGGAACTAACAGATTATCCACTAAAGCTGTCGCAACAACTGCCACTGCAGCAGTTGCTCCTTGCACAGAGCCCATTTCCAATGCAAAAGCTGAGCCGATAGTATGGCCTGCAGAACCTAAACCCAAGCCTGTTCCCAATGGATCACTATTTAAGTTGAACCACTTAACTAATTGTTTGCCTAAGGCGTAAATTACTACAGCATTAAGTATGCATGCCATAGCTGTAACCGAAGCATTGCCCCCGATAGCTTTTGTTATTGGCATAGCTACTGCAGTAGTAGCAGACTGACTTAGCATTGACTTTATTCCGACAGTATTTAAACCAACTGCTTTAGCGACAAGTGTTATTAAAGCCATTGAAATTAACGTACCAAAAACCAACCCTAAAAGAATAACCAGCCAGTTTTTCTTTACAACATCATTACGCTTATACAATGGTACCGCGAAAGCAATTGTAGCTGGCGTGATGAACCAGAAAATAATATCTCCACCTGGTTTATAAGCTTTAGCATAAACAGTAGCTGTTGAAACATCAAAGCACTTAGCAAGGATAATCAGAATTGCTATTCCCAAAACCATTGCTACAAAGAGTGGTTGAAAAAGGAAAAAACCTTTTGATTTTTTGAACAGCCATTGTCCAGTTAAAAATACAATTAATGACAAGAAAACTCCAAATAATGGATTCGTAATATATTGCATTATTTAACATCCCCTACTTTTTTGTGATTCATAACAGTTAGTTGATTATTAGTTACTTTTCCTATAACCCAACTAAAGAATTTAGTGGTATAAGCAGTTACAACTAACAAAATGATTGTAGAAGCAATTACCACTATAATTAGTTGTATTCCCTGCTCTTTCATAATCTTTAAATTTGCGGCTAAAGAGATTCCAGAGGGAACAAACATGAAACTAATTAGTGAGATTAGTGCACTGCCAAAAGAATCTACCCATTCAACTTTGATTACATGAAAAGTCAATAAAAAATAAAGCAAAACTAACCCTATCACTGGAGTCGGTACGGGAAAAGACTTTGGCATCAAATCAGAAATTACTTGTGCCACAAACAAAATTGCAGCATAAATAAACATTTGTACTAAAATTGGAGCTGATTTTGTTTTTTCTTTTTTCATAAGATCGATTTCCTTTCTCATTTTCAGCTTTCTTGCTTTCAAGTAATAAGATAATAGAAAATATGATTTTTGTAAGCGATTAACTCGTGAATTGCAAAAAATGACCTGTGAACTGCACTAAAGCAAATTCACAAGTCAATATAAATTAGAGAACTATTTACAAACCTAATTTTTGATTTAATTCTTTGCGGTAGGATCGACCTACCTGAACTCTAGAATTATTATTCATAATCAACATCAAGGTATGATTAAACCAGGGCTGGACCTCCTTGATATCTTCAATATTTACAATGGCATTTCTATGGACTTGTAAAAAGCATGGCTCTGTTAATCGTTCCTTTAACCAAGCTAAGGTCTTGCGTGTTTCGTATTTTTGCTTGCTCGTTTCAATTGTTAGTACACCATTATTAACCGTTGCAGCTATAACTTCCAGTTTCTTAATAACCACATTGCGATCTTCAAGCTCAATACTAAGAATATCACTTCCCGCTTTTTGAACCTGCACAGAATTATTATTTTGACTGCTTAAAACTTTCACAGCCTTTTGCAATGCCTGATCAACCCTCTCTTGTTCGAATGGCTTCAGTACATAGTCAAGTGCACCAACATCAAAAGCCTTCACAGCATAGTTATCATACGCAGTAGCAAATACAATCATCGGTGAATAGCTCAGTTGTTTCAATTCATCGGCCAGTTTAAAGCCGTTTTCTTCATTAAGTGAAATATCTAAGAATAGCAGATCAATTTTATATTTAAGCAACGTTCCCTGTGCTTCCTTGATATCTTCTGCTTCATAGAGTTTGACGTTTTGCTTATTTAAAACTGAACTTTTTTTGATCAAATAAGATAATTCAGTGCGGGCTAATGGTTCATCATCAACTACCAAAATTTTCATTTCTAGCTCCCCCTTGACCTTCAAAATCACTTTTTTCAGCTTGTCTCAATGGTATCTCGGTTTTAAAAGTAGTTCCATTTTTACCAGTTTTGATATGCAATTGACTATTTGTGCCATATAAACCTATCAGACGCTTATTTAAATTATAGAGTGCCGTACCACTGCCGCCAGATTCACTTATTGGCTCTTGACCCAGCCTTTTTAAAATTTCCGGTTTAATACCAACACCATTATCACTTACTAAAATCTGCAAGTAATCTTTTTTTTGACTTAAATTAATGATAATTTTGTTACCAGTTTTTCTGCCTTTGAAGGCATGTTTGATGGCATTTTCCACAAAGATTTGTAAACAAAACGATGGCAGAAGCGTACTATCAGGCACACTGATTTGATAGTCAATTTTAAATTTATGCGGAAAACGCAGCTCTTCAATTCCAGTATAAGCACTAACATACCTTTTTTCCTGATCAAGGGTAATTTCTTTTGCCTGGCCATTTTTCAAACTTAATCTAAAAAATGTACTAAGCTGCATTAAAGCTCTGTGAGCTTCACTAACATCAACCCTCATTAAGGCGCCAATTGTATTAATTGCATTAAATAAAAAATGCGGATTAATTTGAACTTGTAATGCCCGAATTTCAGCTTCATTCACCAAACTGGTCTGCTGTTCTGCAATGCCAATAGCCAATTGTCCTGAAAAAATCATAGCAAGACCGCGAACCAAATTTTCTTCAACTACTGTCATTTCTTGTTCAGCACAAAAATAGAGTTTCAAAGCTCCAATCGTTTTTTTGTTTACTTGCAGTGGACAAACGATAGCGGATGTTAATGGGCAATTCGGATGAGGACAACCAATTTCTTCTTTTGAATGAGCCAGTTTTTCATGTCCTGAAGCAATAACTGTTTTAGATAAATCAGTTATTACCGGCTCACCAGCAATGTGGTGATCTTGTCCAGCGCCAACATGAGCCAGTACATTAACACGATCAGTTAAGCCAACCGCATCAAAATTAGTGTATTTTTTGATAATTTTACAGACATGCTCTGCAGAATCAAAGTCCAGGCCATGGCGAAAATAAGGCAATGTTTTATTAGCCAATTCCAAAACGTCTTTAGTTTGCACAGCCCGCAATTGACGCTCATTTGATAAATAGGTTTTCAAAATTTCTATAAACAAGCAAGAACCAATTGTGTTTAACAATATCATGGGTACAAAAATTAATTTAATCAAGCCGAAACCATGAAATGCAAAAATAAATGCCATTTGAATCAGTTCTGCTAAAAAAGATAAAACTGCTACCCAAAAGGTTGATGGGTACAAATTATTTTTCTTAACTTTATCACCTAAAACGCCAATTAAATATCCGATTAGAACTGAACTGACAATATAAAAATAATCCGAAAAGCCACCAAAAATCACACGGTGTAACCCACCCACTAAACCAACTAAAAGTCCTACATATGGTCCAGCAGTCAAACTCGCAGTAGTGATAACCAGCATCCTGGTATTTGCTATTGAGTCAGACTGGGGTAATTCTGTCAGAATAAGCGGGGTGACTATTTCTTTTGAGCTCGAAATTTCTACACCGGTGAGATTGGCAATGACAACGAAGAGTGAAAAAATGATAAATAACCAGATTTGCGATTTTAAGGTTCTTTTTTCAATTAAATCTCTAAAAAAGCGCATGTTAACAAGGAGAAACGCCAGAATCATAATAATACCCAGGCGTTCTGATAATAATATGAATAGATTGAACACGTTTTTCTCCAATCCGTAAACTAAGCTGGAATTAACCTTTTATATCATATAAGTATGACAATTTTTTCAGCTTACGCAATAGAAATCGTATTCAACTGCTCAAAATAGTGGCTGAAATGATTAAATCTTCGCCTTAAATTCACTAAGATTTTTGAAACTTATTGCTTATGAAATTTATTAAACAGATAAAGGGCAGTCATCTAACTGGTAATTTGCTTTTATTTATTTGCTGTCAAGTGATACCATTAATAATATATTAATTGCTAAAGCAGTTTAAAAGGAGAGAAAAATGAAACTAAAGAAATCACTAATTTCAGTCATTGCTTTAATAAGCTTGGGGACAGTTGGAAGTCAGATCAACAATTCCGCAACTACTGTAGAAGCGAAAAAAGTACCAACCGTTTATCCTAAGGCAATGCGGGGCAACTGGTATTTTTTCAATAAAGAAGATATAAATTATCCGTTCGTCACCAAAGAAACTTTTACTAAAACTAAAGTTACCAGAACGTATTATTATGGCGAAAATCCTAAAAAAATGAAGATGGGAACTGATTCTAAATTTTTACATAAATATATCCCACATACTGCTACAGATGCACTTGGCAGCGATGATAATAAAGCTTTACATTGGGAGTTTCTAACTGGTTATAAAAAAGAAGGTGGCCATAAATGGTTGAACGTAAAACAGTGGAACTCAACTAATGCCATCGGCGGTCACGAAGAAGATGGAGGTCTTTTTTACAACGTGTCGAAGCTTAAAGGACATCAAGTATTAACTGAGGCTAATGTTATGCATGGCAGCAAAATACACAATTGTGCTCACTGGTACCGTTCCAAGAAATTGGCCCGGAAATGGTCATTACATGAATACAAAGGATTTTTATATTAACGTTTTTATATAGTCAATATTTTTTAATCTTTTATTTATAATGCAATAGAGTGATCTATATAATTGAAGACATTCAGCTTATAAGCATTAATTTACAAGCAAAAACTGCACTGAGCTTTTTAAACAGCCCAGTGCAGTTTTTGTATAATTCAATTAAATTTTGTTATTTATCTTCTTGTTGGTTAACCGGCTTTTTCCACAGACCTAAAATGACGCCTGCAACAATGGAGCCAATAAGAGTAGCAACAAAGTAAAGCACAATATGGTTAGCAAGCGGAGATACCCAGAGACCACCGTGAGGTGCAGGAACACCGATGTGCCATATGCCCACTAGAGCGCCACCAACAGCAGAACCAATGATGCATGAAGGTAGAACGTGTCCAGGATCAGCTGCAGCAAATGGAATAGCACCTTCGGTAATGAATGAAAAGCCTAAAATCCAGTTGGTTAAACCTGCACGGCGCTCATCCAAAGTATATTTATTCTTAAAGAAGGTCGTACCAATTGCAGTCGCAAATGGTGGTACCATACCCCCAACCATTACGGCAGCCATCATTACAGCAGCAACAGTTGAATGAGGATCATTGGCAAAAGCACCTGAAGCAAAGACATAAGCAGCCTTGTTGAAAGGTCCACCCATATCAATTGACATCATGGCAGCTAAAATAGTTGTCAAAACAGCTAAGTTGCCCGTACCCATTTGGTTTAAGAAGTTAGTAATGGCAAAGTTAACCGCACTAAAGACTGGGTTAACAATGTAGTACATGATCAGGGCTATGAAGAGCAGGCTCAAGATTGGATAAATGAGCATTGGCTTCATTCCTTCAAGAGACTTAGGCAACTTGGCAAATAATTTCTTTAAACCAACTACTAAATAACCAGCAATAAATCCGGAAGCAAGTCCGCCTAAGAAACCGGCAGGTGATTTAGCATTAGTTACCACATTGGCAACATAAGCACCACCATATGCACCACTATAAACCGTGGCCATAAAACCACCGACAAAACCAGGCATTAAAGCAGGCAGGTCACCGATTGATTCAGCGATGTAACCTGACAAAATTGGTACCATGAATGCAAAGGCCATGTTACCAGCATTATTCAAGAAAATAAATGCAGGAGATTTTGGACCACCAGCATAGTTTTCCACAATAAAGGAAATTGCCATTAAGATACCGCCACCGATAACAAATGGCAACATGTGGGAAACACCGTTCATGAGGTTCTTGTAAATTGAGCCCCAAACGCCTTCTTTAGCATTGTCACCATCATCGCTGCTCTTTTCACCATTTGAATGGTAAACGCTAGCTTTAGAATTCAAAATGTTATCAATCAATTCGTCAGGTTTGTTGATACCGTCAACAACTGGACGAGAAATTAACGGCTTACCATCAAAGCGTGGCATATCAACTTTCTTGTCCGAGGCAATGACAACACCTTGAGCACGGCTAATCTCATCAGCGGTCAATTTATCTTTGACACCTTCTGAACCGTTGGTTTCAATGCGGACATCAACGCCACGTTTTTTACCGGCCTTGATTAAAGCCTCTTGGGCCATATATGTGTGGGCAATACCGTTAATACATGCAGTAACGCCGACAATTAAAGGTTTTTCTTCCTTTTTAGTTTCACTAGCACTTGCGGCTTGCTCTTTCTCAGCTTTTTTAGCGGCATCTTTTTGTTTTTCAGCATCTTCAAAAAGCTGAATTACCTCTTCAGGGGTTTGCGCCTCTTTAAGTGCACTAACAAGATCCGGATCAATTAGTAAACCAGATAACTTAGCTAGAGCTTCAAGGTGAGTGTTATCAGCACCATCAGGTGCAGTAATCATAAAGAATAAATGAACTGGTTGACCATCAAGCGAATTATAATCAATTCCCTTTTCGCTTTTAGCAAAAAGCACGCGTGCCTTGTTAATTGTCTTATTACGGGCATGAGGCATTGCAATTCCATCACCAATACCGGTGGTAGATTCATTTTCACGAGCCCAAATTGACTTAATGAATTCATCTTCGTCATTGACGATGCCAGTTTTGACTTCTAAATCAGCCATTTCCTTAACAGCATCTTCTTTATTAGTCGCTTTAAGCGACATAATCATGGATTCAGGAGCCAAAATATCTTTAATTTTCATTTTAAATTCTCCTCAAATTACGAAATTTCTTCAACATTAATTTGCGGCAAGACCGCATCAATCTGACTTTTAACAGCAATATCTTTAGTAAAGGCTGTGGCAGCACCACAAGCCATACCGATGCGGAAGCTTTGAGCTGGGTCTTTGGTTTTAACATAAGTACCAACAAAGCCAGCTGTCATTGAATCTCCAGCTCCAACCGAATTAACGGCAGTACCAACCGCTGCTTTGGCATAATAAAAGTGTTTAGGTGTAATCAAGTAGCCACCTTTACCAGCCATGGAGACCATAACATTTTGTGCACCCATGTCAAGCAATTTGCGCGCACACTCAAGCATTTCCTGATCTGACTCAAATGTAGTTTTGAATAGATCAGCCAGTTCATGATGATTTGGTTTAATTACCAGAGGTTTATAACTCAAAGTGTCTAGCAAAGCCTGACCAGTAGTGTCAATTACAAATTCTGCTCCTGCTTCTTTAATAATAGGTAAGAGTTCTTTATAAAAATCAACTGGCAAGCTTGGTGCTAGGGAACCACTCAAAACCACAATGTCACCTTTTTGCAAATCGCTAAGACGTGCTTTAAAAGCGGTTATTTCCTGATCTGTAATATTAGGACCAGCGGCATTAATCTCTGACTCCTCTTCTGCATGTATTTTAACGTTCACGCGAGTCACGTCAGAAATAGTGACAAAATCATTAACAATGCGGCGCTGGTTTAGCTGACGTACCAACTCTTTACCCGTAAAGCCACCAACAAAACCCCAGGCAGTATTATCTATATCCAACTGGTTAAGAATTTGGGAAACATTAATTCCCTTGCCACCAGCCAAAAACGTGCAGTTATCAGCACGATTAACTTCACCACGGTTAACCTGCTCTAATTGAATTACATAATCCAAAGCAGGATTAACGGTAACCGTATAAATCATTAGCAAATCTCCTTCAAATTAATTTTAGCGGGCAACAATTTTTTATCTTTTGCACTTAAAGAAGTACTAAGTACTGTTACATCTTTGACTTGTGCAAAAGTCGCAAAACTACGCTCACCAATTTTAGAAGTATCGGTCAAAATGTATGCCTGATCAGCCTGAGCAATCTCCATTTTCTTAATTGCTGCTTCTTCAGTATCGGGCGTGGTCAAATTGCCGCTAGAGTCCAGTCCGTTAGTCCCAACAAAACTGGCGGAAAAATTCATTTGCTGCAATTGCTTTAGAGCTGTTTGCCCCACTACAGCATGAGTATTTTCTTTAATCCGCCCACCTAAAAGTATAGTCTCAATCCCATGATTAAGTGCACAAAGTGCAGTTTCTAAACCATTTGTGACAATCGTTACTCCTGGAATATTCGCAATAAAAGGAACCATTTCATAAGTTGTCGTACCTGCGTCAATAAAAATGTAATCATCTTGATGGACATAGTTTTTAACAGCATACTGAGCGATTAGTTTTTTATCATTATGATTCATTGAAAAACGAATGTGTTGCGACACATCATGAGTGAAGCTTTTGACTGACTGCGCACCACCATGTACCCGTTTAATCAGACCTTGTTCTTCCATCTGGTTAAGATCACGCCTAATCGTTGATTCAGATGTCGAAGTCATTGAGCAAAGATCACTCACTCGACACAAGCCATGCTGATTAACGTAGTCTTCAATCACTTTTTGCCGTTCCTGCGTTAACATACATTTCACCTCCAGACAGTATTTTATTCGCTTTGGCGTTTAAAAGCAATCATTTTCAATCATAATTCATCATTTTCTTGCAAAAACGAGCAGGCTTAAAGTTTATTAGCCTTATAAACAAAAAATCAACTGATAATTCAAGTTTAACTAATACTGAATTATTAGTTGATATTACTTAAAAACAAGCAACAGTAAAATCTTAACTAGTTTTGCCTTATTTGTGGTTAATTCAACAAATTTTTTATTTTTCTTTTTCAGACAAGAATAATGAGCCTAAAAATCCGATTATTGCAAAAGTCAGCATTAAGACAAAACCCCAGCGGTATGCAACTGTCAAATTTGCAGTCTCAGCATTTGAAGTACCACTCGCACACAAGCTAATTACTAACATTGATAACGCCGTTCCCAGTGAGCCACCGATTTGCCTTACCGTAGAAGAACCTGCATTAGCATGTGCAGTCATTTGAGGTTCTACCACATTAATACCTGCGGTAAACGTGGTCATCATAGTAAAAGATACGCCTACCATGCGTAAGGCATAGCATAAACTAATTAAAGCCAGACTTGTTTTGCTATTAAAAACAGTCATTGGGAACGTCCCTAATAAAAGCATAGAAAAACCAAAAAGTGCCAATTTTTTAATACCAAATTTATCAAATAAAACGCCCGATACAGGATTGCAAATGATCATTAATAGAGCCCCTGGCATCATTACTAAACCAGAGGTTAATGCACTCTCTTGTCTAGTAGTTTGTAAATATAAAGGTAAAACTAATTCAATTCCTACCATTGAAATGTTGCTAATAGTACTTAATAAAGTACACAAATCAAATTTTAAATTTTGAAAAACTCTAATATTAAGCAAAGGTTTTTTCATATGCAACTGCCGACGACAAAATAACAGAATAATTAGCAGACCTATTGTAAAGAATGCAGCTATTGTAATCGTAACTTTACCAGTGTTCCCAATATCTGACAGGGAGTACAAAATTAAACCAAAGCCGGCAATTGATTCAATAAATGATATTAAATCGGTAGTGTTTCTATGGGGTTCAATGATATTTTGCATACAAAAAGTTGCACAAATGGCTACCATACCACTGGCAATACTTAAAATGATAAAAAGCATTTGCCAGTCTGCATATTTTAAAATTAAGCCTGAAATTGTGGGACCAATAGCTGGTCCGAAGCCAATTACCAAACCAGTAATTCCCATCGCCACACCTCTTTTTTCAGGAGGAAACATAAGTAAAATGACATTTTGAATAAAAGGCATTAAACTACCAGCCGCAACTGCTTCAATAATTCTGCCTAGCAATAGCACCGGAAAATTAGGCGCAAAAACACAAATAAGTGAACCTGCTAAAAAAATAAGCATCATTGTTAAAAAGTTTTGTCTTAAGTTAAATGATTCAAAGATCCATGCCGACATGGGAATCATTAGCCCTACGACCAATAAATAAGAAGTAGTAAGCCATTGAGCAGTTGATTGATTAACTTTAAAAACCGTCATTATTGTTGGCAGAGCATTATTGAGAAAAGTTTCGGCCAACAGCGAAACAAATGCTCCAAATAGTAAAACAGCCATCATTAAATTTCTTTTTTTACTAGAAATATTTTTGATCATTTTTATCCTTTCATATATATAGCATGCTACACTTTTGCTAATAATAATTAAAAATTATCCGAAATTCTTTTTAAAACTTGTTCAAGATTTAAAATTTCTTGCTGAGACAACCCCTTGGTAATACGAGTATTAATATTTGTCATTATTGTGCGAATCTTGGCAATATTTTTGTCAATTAAATTAAAGCCTTTATCCGAAAGCCTTAAAACAATTTGCCTTTGATCATTTTCTAAACGCGACGTAACAATTAACTTATTTGCTTCTAAGCGTTTAACTATTCCTCTAATTGTAGGATGACTCAGCACAAAAGCATCTGCCACTTCTTTTTGGGTAATTTGTCGCGCTTTTGATTCATATAAATAAATCATCAGAGAAATTTGGGCACCTGTTAAAGAATAATCTCTAAAGATTTCTGCAAACTGCTTGTTTAATTCCTTTTCAATCAAAGTATTTGCAATTTTAATTTTGGGACCAATTCGATTCAAAAAAGTTGTCATATTATTTCCCTCAGAAATAAATCTCAGACTAATATTTTATCATACTGTAGTATACTACACTTTTTTATAATAAACATGTTTTTAAAAACTCAATTCTACAAAATTGGTCCAACCACGAGTGTGGTAAAATTAAAATATTACGTTATCAAAAGAAGGGTTATAAATTTAGTTATGAAAGACAAGCAGACTCCAGAATCATATCCCAAGATTTCTAGTAAACACCATATGAGAATTCATTGGAAAGAGTTCTTCAAAAGTTCAGATGATACTTTAGTCAAAGATATCACTTTGGTAGAAAAAGGATCTTTAGTCGGCAGAATCGGTATAATGCTGCTGCAATGTGGCACTGGAGCCTGGCGCGTGCGCGATTCGATGAATACCATTGCAAGGGCACTCAAAATCACTTGTTCAGCTGACATTGGTTTAGTAACTATTAGCTATACCTGCTTTGATGTTGATAACAAATCATACTCACAGACTCTTTCCTTACCAACTACAGAAGTAAATATGAACAAGCTCAATGAAATGGAAAAATTTGTCCGTAAATTTGAAACTGAAAATGATTATTTGACAATTGGAGCAGTTCACCACAAACTGAATCAAATTGAACGCCATACTCAAAACTATCCTCTAATCATTTCTGCTTTGAGTGCCGGTCTGGCGTGTGCTAGTTTTATTTTTCTACTTGGTGGAGGAATACCGGAAATGTTTTGCACATTTTTTGGAGCCTTTATTGGGAACTATTTGCGCCAATTATTAGGGAAGAAAAAAGTTACTTTGGTCGCCAAAATAACTGTTGGCGTAGCGATTTCCTGCGCCGTTTATTTCATCTGTTTTAGATTAGGCACATTAATTTGTGGCTGGAGTAACAATCATGCTTATGGTTACATCGGTTCGATGCTTTATGTCATACCTGGATTCCCTTTTATTACTTCTGGCCTTGATATGTCAAAGCTTGATATGCGATCAGGCCTTGAAAGATTAGCCTACGCAATACTAGTGGTCATGATTGCAGCAATGGTAGGCTGGGGCATGGCTACTATGCTCAACTTATCGCCAGGTGCCATGCCCAAATTAAATCTTAGCCCAACTTTATTAACAGTTTGCAGAATAATTGCCAGTTTCTGCGGTGTTTTTGGATTTTCGATCATGTTTAATGCCAAAGTATCAATGGCGACAGTAGCAGCAGTCATTGGTGCGTTAGCAAATACCCTGCGTTTAAGTCTAGTTGAATTTAACCACGTTCCGGCCGCCTTAGCAGCATTCACCGGAGCATTATTAGCAGGACTAATTGCCAGTTTTGTGCGGGATAAAGTTGGTTTCCCCCGTATTGCAATCACGGTTCCCGCAATTGTTATCATGGTTCCCGGTTTATACATGTATCGCGCTGTCTTTAATTTTGGTATCACCAATATCAACGTTGGTGCTTATTGGATTATGGATGCTTTAATGATTATTACTGCTCTGCCAATCGGTTTACTTACTGCTCGCATTTTAACGGACGCAAAATGGCGCCATTGCGACTAAAATACTTAACTGGAATTTTTAATTATTTTACCTAACTAGATTTTTAGTTAAGTATTTCATTAGGAACATATATGCTATAATTCTTTAATTTGTTCGTTTTTTGATCTATTATTGTTATTAAAATTATGCTAAACTAAGATAATAAGTTAAATACAAGAACATTATCAAGGAGGATTACATGAGTTCAGTTGTTACACCAGAATTTACCCGTGGCCTGCCTAAAGCCGAATTGCACTTGCATATTGAAGGTACTTTAGAACCTGAATTGAAATTAAAATTAGCTAAACGCAATCATGTTGATATAGGTCAGACTACCATCGCAGATGTCCAAAAGACATACAATTATCATGATTTAGCGTCATTTCTAGCTGTGTATTATCCAGCAATGAATGTTTTACAAACTGAAGAAGACTTTTATGACTTGGCTTGGGACTACTTAACTAAGGCTGCTGCCAATAATGTACGGCACGTCGAACTCTTTTTTGATCCCCAAGCTCATACCAGCCGTGGCATTCCCTTTGAAGTCGTACTCAATGGTCTTTATCAAGCTACGATTGATGCCAGAGCTTTAAATGTCGATGCTCATCTGATCATGTGCTTTTTACGTGATTTTTCAAAGGAATCAGCTAGAAAAACTCTGCAAGAAGGTCTGAAATACAAGGATAAAATTATTGGCATTGGACTTGATTCTGATGAACACAATAATCCCCCGCTAAAGTTCGCCCGGCAATTTGAAGATGCAGCAGCTGCTGGACTTCATATCACCACTCACTGTGATATTGATCAAAAAGATTCAATCGAACATATCCGTCAAGCTTTAGAAATTATGGAGGTTGAACGTCTTGATCACGGTACCAATATCGTGGAAGATCCAGATTTGGTAGAATTAGCAGCCAAAAGACAGATTGGCTTAACATCTTGTCCTCTGTCTAATAGTTTTGTGTCACCAGAGATGAAGGGTAAAGAAGTAATTGACCTTTTGAATGCAGGAGTCAAAGTATCAATTAACTCGGATGATCCTGCCTACTTTAAAGGCTATATTAGCGACAATTACTATGCTTTAGCGCAAAAATTTGATCTTAGCAAAGATCAAATAGTGCAACTTGCTAAAAATTCTTTTGAAACTTCTTGGATAAGTCAACGACAAAAGCAATTATATTTAGATGAAATTGATCAATTTGTAAAAGCAAACTCATAACTTAAAAATACAAACAAAAAGGCCAGCTCATATTAAATGAGTTGGCTTTTTCGCTGGTATAGTGTTTTATTTTATCTCTTAGAAATTATTTTTTTGATTATTTTACTTCTGAGCTGCAATTGCTTTGATTGCATTACGTCCTGAAAAGATGCAATATCCTGCATGTGTCCCCGGAATATTAACACCGTAAGTGTCACCATAAAGAACTGCAGAGCCATCGCCACCAATAGCATACAAACCCTCAATAGGTCTGCCCTTTGTATTCAAAACTTCGTTATTGGTGTTTACGCGTAGTCCATCACCTGTAGTGTATGCACCTACACCTAATTCGATAGCATAGAATGGACCGTCACCATCTACTGGCAACATGTATTTAGCCGGTTTATGAAAATCAGTATCTTCACCGTTGGCAGCCATTTCATTATAGTGCTTGACATATGCCACTAGGTTAGGGGTATCAATTTCTCGAGCTAATTCTTCCAGCGTTGCAGCTTTATGCAGGTATTCGCGACCTTCTTTTTCTGCTTTGGCAATATCATCACGCAAAGTGGGATATCTATCTTCTGGAACAAATGGCTTCATGGATCTCGGATAAGACTTGTCAGTGAAATCATCCAAGATCTTTTGGCTAAAAATGCAGAAGACGCGGTCTTGACGGTTCATTGAATTGCCTTCATTAGCCCAGTTGACTACAGCTGCACTTTCATCGACAAAACGTTCACCTAGTTCGTTAACCCACATTTGCGGTTGATCACAAACTGAACTCCAGATAGCAGTACCCCACAATTTAAATGATGGGACTGTCTTATCTTTCAATTGACCGCCAAACATCATCGCCATTCCGGTAAAGTACTTCTTAGCGCCCAACTTCCAGGCCAATCTCAAACCGTCTCCCGTATTTTTACCAGAGTTAACTGGAATAATGTTGTCTGGATTTTGGTGAGGAGTACTTTCTAATAACTTTTGGTCATTTAAATAACCACCGGTAGCAAGCACAACATTTTTAGCAGTGACTATTTTGGTAACTTTTTCAGCCACATTGGTCAGTGTGACATCAAAAGTGTGGTCAGAATTTTGCTTTAAGTCCGTCACTCTAGTTAGGGTAGCTATGGTGATGCCCTTCTTCTTAGCATATGGTTCCAAACCGTTGTGAATGGCATCATGACCCTTGCCTTTAAACAAGTGCCAAGTTCTAGCTCCAGAACCTAAATTTGCTACCATTTCAATTTCAGCACCATGATCCTCAAGCCAGGAAACATTTTTGCCGGCATTGGCAATGTATTTTTGCCACATCTTGCCGTCTGCTTTGTAGTGCGAATATGTTAACTCTTCTTTGAGTAAATCATCTTTATCAAGAGTTGCATTATCCTTTTTTTGCATTTCGGAATCAGCAGCAAAAACTCCCTCAACATAATTACCAGTACCGCCTGTTGTTTTACCTTTTTCAACCAGCAAGGTCTTTAAATTATTATCAACAGCTTCATCTGCAGCAGCAAAGCCTGCAAGTCCTGCTCCCACAATTACTACATCATATTTTTCTTGTGTCATAATTTATTCCTCTAGTAAAAAATCATGTACAAATCAATTAATTCATATATGATTTTTGCCATAATCTACTTACCGGCTTTAGCAGTTTCAGCCGCATCAATTCCGGCTAGTCTACCAGAAATATAAGCAAAACCTAAAGTACCACCTTCAAAATCAACGTAAGCTTTGCCATACATTCCTGATGCATCGGCACCAGCTACGTAAAGGTTTGGTACTGGTTCACCATTTGGAGCTAAGGCGTGCATTTTTTCATCAATGGTTGCACCACCAAGAGTGCCTAGGTTACGGGCGATGAATTTCACAGCGTAAAATGGACCCTGCTCTACTGGAATCATTCTCTTCGTATCAGAGAAGAACAAGTCGTCCTCACCTTTCTTCTTAGCATTGTTGTATTGCGCAACTGATTTGGCCAAATTATCTTTGTCGACACCCATCTTTTCAGCCAATTCTTCGATAGTGTCTGCAACAAAAATAACATTGGTTGAAGCCAGTTTATTCAGTAATGAAGTAAAGTCAGTCTTCTCGTGTTCGTGCTTGATATTTTCATCAGTATCCGTTGGGAAGTTAAATTCCATGTAAAACTGATGGCGATTTTTCCACTTGCCATAGTGGTCTTCAATTGCAACTGTTCCGCCTTCTTTAATCTTATCCAGCATTGCCTGATCAAAGACAACGAATTCAGTTTGTTGTGGTTGTTCTGACAATTCTGCACCGTGAACAGCGAAATCTAGTGCATGGGTTTCACTAGCATAACGTTGACCACGATTATTAACACGCAAGTTCGGAAAATCAGCTAGGGCATTGACAGGCATCCAGTTTGGACCAACAAGTTTAGCCATTTCGCCAATATCTTTATCACTAAAAGTTTGCCAGAAGTAGTGAGTAGAACCATTAATGTGGTGAGCAGTACCAGCATCCCAGGCCATATTCAAACCATCACCGGTATTTTGCAAAACTTGACCTTGTGTGCTGACGTCGCCAAGATACTTTTTGCGCATTTCAGGACTGCCGCCAAAGCCACCAGTTGCAATAACGACTTTTTTAGCATTAACATGTAGTGTTTTGTCATCACCTTCGGCAATTAAACCAGTGACTTTACCTGCACTATCTTGCAACAATTTTTTACCTGCAAAGCCAAAGTACATCTTGCCACCGATTGACTTGAATTTTTCAATTAGTTTGGTTACGGCCTTAGTGCCACCTTCTTGATAGCCATGAAGAGTGGCTGGCATACCAATGTGATCGTAACTGCCACCAGTACCAGCATCAACCAATTTCATAATTGCGCCGTTTTCATTTAACCAGTCAACCGTCTTACCTGATTCGTCGATAATGCGGCGCACAAGAATTGAGTTCATGTAGCCTTGGGAGGCATCCATGTATTCGTCATAAAGCCATTTCTTAGAAACAACCGCATTTTGATCTTTTTGTTGTTGACTGTCGCCGGCAAACATACCACCAGCAAAAGTAGTCGCACCAAGTGGAGAAATGGTTTTTTCAAGCAAAGCTACACTTGCACCATGTTGACGAGCTGCTAAAGCGGCTGCTACGCCTGCACCACCAGCACCAACTACTGCGACATCAACATCAATAGTTTCTTCCTTCTTGCCAGCAGTTTGGCCACCATTTTCTTTAAGGGCATCAAAGTCAACCCCTGCCTTATTCAAGGCTTCTTTAACGCCTTCAATAATACCGTGTGAAGTTTCAGAAGCACCAGAAACAACATCAACATCGACTGATTGCTGATCCACAATTTTTTGTGCCATTTTCTTAAATGCGTTATCAGCCAAACTGTCGGGAGTATATTTATCTAACGGTTTAACATTTACTATCTTGTCTGAGTCAACCTCGACTTCAAGGTTGATTTGACTTTCCTTACCTTGACCAGAACCGGTATACTTTCCTGGGTTCTCGGTTATTTTTTTTGCCATATAAATGACCCCTTTCACTTTAAAAAATCTTATTCAGCATGACGACGAGCAGCATTTGCGTCTGGTAAAACTGCCAATACGATAATTTGGACTACAAAGACAAGGCCTTGAATAATAAAGGTTAATGCATAGTTCTTACCAGCAACTGAAGAAATAATAACGGGCAAGAAGAATGATAAGAGCAGTGATACTGTCCCAACGAGTCCACCAGCACTACCAGCATTCTTAGGACCGATCTCTGGGAATGTAATTGGCATAGCCTGCATAATTGGGCCAGTCATAGCGCCAAATACGCCACCAAGGATTAGTGCAATGCTTAATGGCATTCCTAATGGAATATACCAGGTTACGGCCATCAAAAGACCACCAAGAGCAGTAATGACAATCATCATTGGTTTGGCCTTTTTAGCCTTATTAATAACAGCTGGACCAAAGAGTGAACCAGCTAAACTACCAATAGTAGCGACAGAAGCAACCACACCAGCAGCTGCAGGAGTCATTCCCCTAGCAGCAAATGCTTGGGGCAAAATGCCTGAGAAGGCTTCACTAGCACCCATACCAAAGCCAACGGCTAAAGCAACGTACCAAGTTTTCTTACTTTTGGCAGCAGCCTTGAAGAATTCAAATGATGATTCAGATTTGCCTTGTTCTGTTTGGGGTTGTGGGACTTCTTCACCTTTTGGAGTGTCTTTAACAAAGATCACCCAGCAAACAGCTAGAACCAATAGTACAGTCGATGAAAAGATATATGCCTTTTCAACAGTTGGGAACAACGAACTGGTAGCTTGGGATAGCATAATTCCGACACTGGCTGAAGCAAAGAAGACACCCATAGCTGTGTTAGTATCTTGTTTAAACCAGGTACCAAAGATTTTCAGAGTATTAGCATTTAGCAGAGCCATATAAACTCCGAAAAGTAACAGGGTAATAAACATTGTGATAAAGTTATTAGCAAAAAGGCGACCATACGCACCTAGTACTGAGATAACTAAACCAACAGAAACGATTTTCTTAGCTCCGAACTTATCAGCAAGAGAGCCGGCAGGAATACTTAAGAAAACTGCAATAAGCATTGGTGCCATAAGCAAACTTTGGAATTGCGCTGGTGAAATATGCAGTGCTGGCATAATTTGGACAGCTAAAGCAGAGATCTGAAATTGAATGTAACTACTAATTGCATCAAGCAAAGCAGCTATTGCTAAGATTACCCACCTATAATTTGAAAGCTTAGGTAACTGTTTTTCATCCATGATATATAAAAACTCCTTTTATGATAAAAACTAATTTTCAGCAGCATATTGTCCGGCTAGACGACCAAAGGTCTGGGCGTGACTGCAAGTAAGGCCAGGAATTCTATCTGGATAACTGCCCCAGAAGAAACCACCACTGGCGTTACCGGCTGCGTAAAGGTGAGGAATTGGATCACCATTCTGGTCAATAACTTCCATCTTAGTATTGATCCGTAAACCATCCAGAGTAGCAAGCAAACGTCCGCCCATGATGACACCATAGTATGGCGCTTTATCTACTGGGAATAATCTGAACTTTTCTTTACCAAAGTCGGTATCTACGCCTTTTTCACACATTTCGTTATAGCGTTTAACACTGTTAACTAAGTTATCTTTTGGCAAATTCAATTTTTCAGCTAATTCTTCAATGGTATCTGCTTTCTTGACTAAGCCATCATCAATCCTGCGTTGAATTTCTTCTTTGTTTTCCTCAGTATTGTAAATACCAGGCCAGCCTAAACGAGAACAACCTTGAGTATCAAATTGTGCCAAATGATCCATAGTATCTTCAGACCAAATTTGTGCTTCCAGGTAGCCTGGTTGCTTAGCCATTGCATTAATATCAAATTGGTAAGGTACACTTTCGTTGCCGAAACGCTCACCTTTTAAGTTAACTTTTAGTAGTGGGTAAGCACCCATCCAGAAGTAGCCTGGATCCTTAAAGTCAATGACATAATGGTCTTCAGCCTTAGTGCCAACAGGAACTGCACCACGGTCAAAAATGATTTCAGCTGGTTCTTCATCGCGGGCAGCACCGACTTTAAGGCCAGCAAGAATACCTGAACCATCATCACGAGGTCCATCTGAATAAACATTCTTCTTGTAGCCAAGTGGATCCCATTTCTTCATCAATTCAACATTGGCACCGTAACCGCCAGTACAAATGATGACACCCTTATTAGCTTTATACTCAGTCTTTTCGCCACTTTCACGATCACTGGTAATTACACCGGTTACTGCACCACTATCATCTGTCACTAATTCTTCTAATTTAGTGTTGTATTTAAGGGTTACTCCTAGTTCTTTGACCTTATCAATTACCCAATCGCCATAATGAGCCCAGCCGTTGTCAGGTGTTGCAATTGCTAACTCAGTATTGAAAGCTGTATTAACAACAGTTTCATAGTGGGCATCTTTTTGTGGTCTCAAAACACCGCCATTTGGTTTCAAAATGTTATCTTCCAGCCAATTGGCAGTTTCATCTGCATGATTTGCCCAAGTCCAAAGTAAACGTTCATCAACGTTATCTTGGAAGAACAAAGTTAAAAAGTTCATTAGTTTAGCTTTATCAACTTTAATTCCTGCTCTTCTTTGGGCGTTACTGTCCAGCGCAGCAAAGAATGAACGGAACAAAAATCTTGAACTTCCTTGCTTATCAATCAGGAGAACTTTTGCTCCCTTTTCAGCAGCGGCACAAGCTGCCATAGCGCCAGAATTGCTTGCACCTGCAATAATGACATCATAAGTATTTTCCATTTTTATACCTCACTTCTTTAAACAAATCCTTTAACCGTTTTCATAATACTATGAATCAAGTGAATTTATGCACCATATTTAGAATTAAAAATTACTAAATGGAATACAGAACATAACAATTTAAAAAGGCAAAATAAAAATGCTTGTAAGATCAACGTTTAAGCGCTGACTACAAGCATTCCAAAAACAACTTTTATTTGTGCATTACTTATTTTTATCCTCAGATAAATATTCGTTTATTGCTTTTTTTAATGTACTGGCCACTTTTTCAAGTACAGAGTCGTTAGTAAAGCTTTCCATGTATGCAATTCCATATGGTGAAATATCATGATAATCAATAGGAATATATTTAATTCCCTCCGATTGATAATCTGCAATGAAGTTGGGCAAAATGCCATAGCCCCAGCCACCTCTAACATAAATATCCATGGCCAAAAAATCTTGTACAAATTTGATATGTTCCATTCCTAATTTATTGATCAAAGTAGTTTGAAAATTCAACTGTACATTTAAAGAACTGTTAGGATCAAGTAAAAATACGTCACGATCAATTAAATCTGAAATAGAGATCTTAGATTTTTCTGCTAAAGGAGAACCTTTTTGACAAGCTACTACCACTTTACCCTGAACCATTGGTTCGAAGTGAATATCTTCAACAACATCAACATCTTCTCGTGCAATTGCACACAAATCAACATGATGGTTAAGAAGCTCACCAATAGAATTGTTGAGTACAAAGACAAACTGGATGTTCAAATTACTCCCAGATTCACGCAATTTGCGCAAAAAAATGGGCAGAATTTTTTGTTCAAACGGTGTATCACAGACTCCTATTCTTAAAAGCGTTTCAGGGTCATTCTTTTTGCTTTGCAAGTATGCTACCGTGTAATCCATATCATCTACCACATTGCGCGCAACACGGTAGAAGTACTTGCCAGCGCTTGTTAAGGAAATACGGTGATGAGCACGATTGATTAAAGTTACCCCCAGTGTATCCTCAAGATCCTTAATATTTTTAGAAACTGCCGACTGGGAGAAATTTAAGCGCTCAGCTGCAATAGTAAAACTGGAATTATCTATGGCCTTAATAAAACAGCGTAATTGAGTGAAATTCATTTTATTACCTCATCAAATTAACAAAAAATTTTCTTTCTGTGTATATTATACTAAAAATTTTTCGTAAAAATAAATTTGCCAAAAGTAGAATCCATACTTGATTTACTTGTTACTACTATTATTTTTGCCGATGAGGATAAAAAAAGCAAAATTCTATTTATGCTTTAGAGAATCTTACACTTTTTTGATTAAAAATCACCTACGTTTATTAACATTATTAGCATCAGGTAGTATAGCAATGAAAATTGCTGTTAAAGCAATAACAATACCTTGAATGAAGAAAGTAAAAATATAACTACGTCCAGCAATTAAGGAAATAAGAATTGGAACTACATAAGCAAGTAATAAAGTTACTGTTCCTATTAAGCCACCTGCAGAACCAGCATATTTTGGACCAATTTCAGGAAATTGAATAGGCATAGCCTGCATAATCGGTCCAGTCATTGACCCGAACAAGCCTCCAGCAACTAAGCTTATAACTAATGGCAATCCGGCAGGAACAAACCAAGTTATTGCCATTAAAATTGCTGAAACTAAAGTTACGGAAATCATAAATCCTTTTGCCTTTTTAAGCTTAGCAATAATGGCTGGCCCCATTAAAGCACCGAAAAGACTGCCAAAAGAGGCAACTGAAGCAATAATTCCTGCAGTTGAGTCTGACATCCCTCTAGCAGCAAATGCTTGAGGCAGTATACCGGAAAATGCTGTCGAAGCAGCAGAACCTAGGCCGCCACAAATTGCAATTAACCACGTTTTTTTACTTTTAGCGGCAACTTCAAAGTATTTTATCGTTGATTCAGAATCAACAGTTTGCTTTTTTTGAATGCTTTCTCCTTTAGGGGCATCTTTAACAAACACAATCCAGCAAATAGCTAAAATTAATAAAACTATTGATGAAAAGATATATGCTGCATTGACACTTGGGAAAAATGAACCCGTAATTTGCGAAAGAGCGGCACCCACTCCAGCGGAAGCAAAGAAAACTCCCATAGCCATGTTAGTATCCTGTTTAAACCAGATACCAAAAATTTTTATTGTATTTGCGTTTAATAATGACATGTATACACCAAACATCAATAACATGATCATCATTGACCAAAAATCTTTAGCAAATAATCTGCCAAAGGCACCGATTACCGATATAATACAACCTATACTTACTACCCTTTTTGCCCCAAACTTATCAGCAAGTGAACCAGCTGGTATACTTAAAAAAACTGCAATTAACATTGGTGCCATAAGTAAACTGGAAAATTGCGGAGGCGTAATGTGCAAAGCCGGCATGATCTGTGTAGCCAGCGCGGAAATTTGAAACTGCACATAATTACTAATGACATCCATTAAAGCGGCAATTGCCAAAATTACCCATCTATAATTCGATAGTTTAGGTAGTTGTTCTTTATCCATCTTAAAAGTCCTTTCATGAATACTTTTCACAAATTTATCTAAAGTTAGACTATTATTCATTAAAAATTTGAAGCAAATCTATACTCATAAATATAATTACTAAATAAAATATTATTTTTTCTTACGTCAGTATTTTTCTATGTAGAATATTCACACGTACAAAATAAGTAATTGCTTTCACAAAAACTTTTTCCCATTAAATTTCATCCCTTCTAGTTCAAGTTCTTACTCTTCTCAAAGTAACATTTAGAAAACTTATTGAGACAAGACCATTAGAATTAAGAATAACTAAATGGAATGCTAAAAAAGCCACAAAAGTGATTGACTTTTGTGACTTATCAACATATTTTTGTATTTTTTACTCTAACACGTGGACACAGACTCGCTTAAAAGTATTGATTACTTTTGCAACATCCATGTCTTGGACTGACGAATTGATATAGGCAATGCCATAAGGTGAAATGGCCGGATAATCTAAAGTAACGTATTTAATAGCTGTTTTATCATAATCTTTAGCAAAATTTGGTATAACACCGTAGCCCCAGCCGGCTTTGACATACAGTTTCATTTTGAAAAAATCACGGACAAATTTAATGTGTTTAACACCTATTCCCGATATTAAATCATTCTGCGTTTTAAAATTGAGTGTACTGTTTGGATCAAACAAAAAGACTCTTTGCTTTTGCAAATCTGATAAAGTAATCATTTGCTGTTTACTTAAAGCGGAATTGACAGGACAAGCAACCAAAAATTTACCGGTAATTAATTTTACAAACTGAATATTTTGGATTGCTGCCACAGTATCATATGAAACCAAGCAGATATCTACATGATGATTTAAAATTTCAGAAATTGAAGTCTCTTCTACATTGATAAACTGGATATCAAGATTGCTATCATATGCACGTAATTTACGCAAAACTGCTGGTAATATCTCTTCTTCTAATGGTATTTCACAAACACCTATTCTTAATGAACTTCCAATCCTACCTTTTTGACTTTTCAGAAATTCAGTTGTGTTGTCCATGTCATCGACCATGTTACGTGCAATTTTATAAAAATACCTGCCACCTTTGGTAAGAGTAATGCGATGATGCTCCCGAATTATAAGGGTAATTTCCAACTCATTTTCTAAATCTCTAATATTTTTTGAAATTGCAGGTTGAGTAAAGTTTAATTCTCTAGCAGCAAGTGTAAAGCTGGAATTATCAACAGCCTTGATAAAACATCGTAATTGTGTAAAGTTCATGTTGGCTTCCTGATACTTATATTAATCACTTTAATTCTCTTAATTGCAATTATAATATACAAAAATATCTTTATACCAAATTTTTTGAAAGAGTTGAAACAAATTTTAAAACTTACTATTTTATTTTACTTAGCGCATCCCTAACTGCGTCTTTGAGACCGCGTGATGAGCTTGAGGCACCGCTGACCGCATCAACATCAACGGTATTTTCCTGAACCATTTTGGCAGGTAAAGTCTTGATAGCTTTCAAGCCATAGTCATCTGATTCAGCTTGCTTCAAAACTTCAATATTCTTTAAGTTCTTTTGTTCATCAACAGTTACCCGGACAACTATTTCATCACCCATGCCTTTAGTTGATTTACCAATATATTGGTTCTCTCCTGTTTCATAGGTTTCGTGTTTAAGATCTGAAGTTAAGTGCTTTTCAGGCATAGTAGCACCACTTGCTGCATCAGTAGTTGCAGCAGCTTTTGGCTTAGCAGCATTTTCCCCTGCAATCTTGCCCCAAATTAAGCATTCAGCCAAGTTATTGCCACCTTGATATTGGTTAGCACAGATACCGCCAAGTTCACCAGCAGAATAAAGATTAGGAATTGCTTTACCTCTGGTATCTAAAATTTCGGCATTCTTATTTCTTCTAGGACCACCTTGCGTATTAAGCATAGTTTGTTCTAGTTTGACAGCATAAATTGTGTTACCAGTAAATGCACGTAAAGTTGCTGGATCTCTTCTAAATTCGGGATCGTCTTGTTCTTGACAAGCTTGATTGAAACGACTGAGAGTGTCAGACAAAACTGCCGGTTCAACACCAATTTTATCGGCTAATTCAGCAGCAGAGTCAGCCTTGATAACATTTTCTGTATATGGTTTGTAATCGCCAATAATTTTATCGCTATCTAATTCATGCTTTTTAGTTTCATCAAAAATCAAGTATGGGTGCTCTTGATTTAGCGGCACTTTCCATTGACCATGATTCTTGATATGGCCGTGGCGGTTTTCTTCTGCTTCATTAAAGTATCTGGTACCGTCATCACCTACAACAAAGGCACTACCGCTAGAAACAGCTTCATTTTGAGGCCCTAACATTAAGCGACCGCGTTGTCCTGCTGGTACCGCAAAAGCCATGCCATGAAGCATACCTAAAGATTCATAATTATGTAAATGCCAAAAATCAGCGCCAACTTCCTGGGCCATTCTCAGACCATCACCTTTGTTGTAAAGGGTGCCTAAAGGTGCCAGTCTTTTGGCGCCAATAAAGTCTTCAATCATTCTTTGATTATTTTCAAAACCACCGGTAGTCATGACAACACCATTTTTAGCCTGAACTTTGAGCAGCTTACCGTCACGCTTAATCACTACGCCGTAAATCTTTTTAGTTTCCGGATCTTGAATTAGTTCTTCTGCAGGTGTGCTGTACAAAACATCTATTTTGTCTTGCCGTTTCACTACTTGCTCTTTTAAAATCTGCCATAAGGAAGCATCAAACCAATGTTTAGTTACAGTGGTATAATCGTAGGACTCTGAACCTGGAAATTCCGGGAATTCCCTGATAGCACTAATTCTGTCAGGGGCATATTCTTTAGCGCTCTTTGGTTTAACACCCAAATATTTTGAAACAAATTCAGGAATGTGCACCATCCCATCGACATAAGTATCAATCATCTCTTCGTCAAGTTCCATTGGCGCTGTTAGTTTCTGATAATACTTTTTCAACTCATTAAAGTCATTACTCGTACCAATTAATTGGGCAGAATACCGGGTATTACCACCTTCGTGCCCTTCAGGAGCTGCATCAACCAGCAGCACTTTAGCGTCATGATCAGCCGCAAACTGAGCAGCAATGGCACCAGCACCGCCAAATCCTAAAACAACAACATCATAATTTGCATCCCATGCAAAATCTTTATGATAAATCATATAAATCTCCTTTGTATAAATCGCTTTCATTTATCAAATTAATTTTATCACATTATATTTTTCCAATATATACTATTCGAAAAAAAATAATCTTTATTAATAAAACTCATTGAACTCATCTGTTAAAACAACTTGACTTAAAGTTCACGTTAAGGATTAAAGTAATCTTATTAAATCAAATATAAAGGAGTTAAAAAAATGGACGATCATAAAAGTGATGTGCAAGATGGTATTTTTGCTTTAGGTGCCAAAAATACTGCTTATCAAAAATATTTTAAGGGTCAAAGCTACCAGCAAAGTTTAGTCAGTGATCCTGATATTAATGTCAGCGTCTCAAACGTTAGTTTTGAACCGGGTTGTCGCAACAACTGGCACCAGCATATTGGCGGCTTTCAGATTTTGTTAGCAACAGCTGGTACGGGCTGGTATCAAGAAGAAGGCAAAGCGCCTCGTAAATTGCATCCTGGTGATGTAGTGGTCGTTCATGACAGTGTTAAACATTGGCATGGCGCAACTAAAGACAGTTGGTTTGCGCATATTGCTATCACTGCGGGAACACCCAAGTGGCTCGAACCAGTCACAGATGAAGAATATGGAAAATTGGAGGATTAAAAAATGAAAAAGCAAACAGCTGGTAGAGATAACTTAGGTGATTTTGCACCTAAATTTGCAGAATTGAATGATGATGTTTTATTTGGTGAAGTCTGGTCAAGAGAGGACAAGTTGTCTGCTCATGACCGTAGTTTAATTACTTGTGCCGCATTAATGGCACAAGGAGCTTTTCCTCAACTTAAATCACATATGATTATTGGCAAAAAGAACGGCATTACGAAAGACGAAATGGTCGAACTGATTACTCATTTGGCATTTTATTGCGGCTGGCCGAAGGCTTGGTCTGCTTTTGATTTAGCAAAAGAAATTTTCACTGATTAAAACCTTTAATTTAAAGCAGCTGGCCTTTTTGAAGTGACACCCAAATTTAGGACAAATTTGGGGGCTATTTTATGTCTAAAATCTATGGTCTTTAACGGTTTCTGCATCCCTAATTTTATGCTAACCTGTAGAAGTATTAATTAAAGAAATTACAGGAGCAAAAACCTATTATGAGTAAAAAAATTCTGATCTTACATACTGGTGGCACCATTTCAATGTCAGAAGATGAAAATGGCAAAATTAAGCCTAACAGTCAAAATCCCTTGGCTGACCTCTCTTTAAACGTTAATGATGATGTCCAGATAGTTACTGAAGAAATTTTCAACTTGCCTTCTCCTCATATGACACCAGAGCGCATGTTGCAACTTTCTTTGCGGATCCGCCAAGCAGAAGCTGAAGGCTTTTTCGGGGCAGTCGTGACTCACGGCACAGACACTCTGGAAGAAACAGCTTTATTTTTAGATTTAACCATTTCCAGTAAAATGCCTGTGGTAGTAACCGGAGCTATGCGCTCTTCTAATGAAATTGGCAGCGACGGGTTGTACAATTTTAGAACCGCAATCATGGTCGCCAGTTCTGATGCTTCTATTGGCAAAGGTGTTGTAGTTGTGATGAATGATGAAATTCATCCCGCCCGTTATGTTACGAAGACCCATACTACAAATGTTGCTACTTTTCGCACCGCTACATTTGGTCCTATAGGCGTTGTATCTGAAGGTCACGTTAATTACGTGCAAACTATCAATCCCCAGCAACACTTACCAATTGACCACATTATTGCAAATGTTTATTTAGTAAAGGCCTATGCAGGAATGGGACCCGAGATCTTTCAAGCTCTAAACAAGCCATCAACAAACGGCATAGTAATTGAAGCTTTAGGTGCTGGCAACATGCCGCCACAAACACTGCCAGCACTGCAAAAATTGCTCGATAATAATATTCCGCTAGTTCTGGTTTCACGCTGCTTTAACGGTATCGCTGAACCAGTTTATGATTATCAAGGTGGCGGTGTTGGCTTAGCCAAAATGGGCATTATCTTCTGCCGCGGTCTCAATGGACAAAAAGCCAGAATTAAGCTCTTAGTTGGTTTAAGTGCTGGTCTGAAAAATGAGCAATTAAAGAAATACATTAATAATTAAATCAGCAATAAAAACCATCTTCATGAAGTTAACCCCCGGAATTGGACAAAGATTCCAATTGAAGTGCAACTAAAAAGTTAGACATTTTAATATTACGCAAGACTCAATGCACGATTTCGATATTTGATCGGGGTCGTGTATTTTAGTTTGTTTGATCTTCTAATATGATTGAACCAGTAAACGTAATCATGCAGTACTTCCCGCATTTCTGCTAGTGAACTGATCTTAATGCGGTTGAGCTTCTCCCGTTTCATTAGGTTGAAGATGGTTTCTCCCGGTGCATTATCGTGGCAATTACCCTTGCGCGACATGCTTTGCTTAATCTTCATCTGTCTTAGTTTGGTCTGATAGCCGCTGTGGCGGTATTGAAAACCCTGATCTGAATGCAAAATAGGCTGGGCTGTTTTAGGCAGCTTGTGCTTAAGCTCTGCCAGCATATCATAAACCAGCTTCATGTTAGGCGAATAGCTGACTTGACAAGCCAGTATTTCCAGTGAGGCCTCATCAATGACCGGTGAAATATAAACCTTTTTGCCTGTGGTCAGCTTGTATTCAGTAATATCCGTGTGTAAGACGTGGTAGGGTCTGGTTTCATTAAACCGCTGCTTTAAAATGTTTTCCTTGATTACGCCTGCAGGGCCCGCATAAGAACTGTAGCGTGCAGTGCGCCTACTGTAGACTCTGGTCTTTAGTCCCAGCTGCCGCATCAGCTTGCGCACGGTATTGGGCGCATAGCTAAAGCCTTGATCTAAGAGTGCACCATGCATACGTCGATAACCGTAAGTCTCATCACTTTCTTGGTAGAAGATAGACTTGATTACGCCTTTAACAGCAGCGTATTTATCTAATCGGTTCAATCGGTGACTGCGGTTGTCGTAATAAGTTTTGCGGTTAAGGTGCAGCTTGGCAAGCAAAAGCTTTAACGGCACCTCAGGTCGCTCAGCCCGAATCTCCACGACTATTCTGGTTTTTTGCCGGTTGGTGAGCGTGGATATCGGGCAGCCACTTTTTTTAGGATTAAGTTATCCAATTCTAAGTCGGCTTTTTGTGCCTCTAGCTCAGCAACCTGACGACGCAATTGTTCTACTTCGGTTAGCTTCTTAGTGGGTTTAAGCTTCTTCTGACGCTTCTTTTTAGTCATGGTTGGTGGTCTCCCCTTGGATTTTGGGAGCAGCCCAGAGTAGCCTGCAGCCTGATAAGCCGCCAGCCATTGTCTTACTACTGACCGCGAAAGATTAAAAACTGCAGCTACCTGGAGTACTCCCATGTGATGTTCATGATAGAAGCGTACCACATTTAGCTTGAATTCAGGCAAATAAGTTTGTCGGGTGTGAGTAACCTTTAAAGCGGCTAAGCCATGTTTACGGGCACGTTCTGCCCAGGCCCTAATCTCGGTATGATCAATGCCGTATTCGCGTTCTAGTTTAGCTAAAGAGGTTTGGTGGGATAAGTATTTACTGCAAATTTCCATTTTCAAAGTAGTTGAATATTTAGTCATGAAAAAAGTGCTCCTAATAGTCAGATTAATGTCTAACTATTATGGAGCACTTCAAATTCGGGGGTTTTCTTATGTCTAAATATTTACTAAAAACAAAATTAGAAGCAGTAGATTTGTATCAAAGAGGATTTAGTACAAAAGAAATTCAAGAGAAATTACATATCACATCACGTAGATCTATTGATGGTTGGATCAATAATTATCAACAGTATGGTAACAGAGGCCTGGAAAAAAGCTTTTCTAAGACAAGATATAGTGGTCAATTTAAATTAGAAGTCTTAAACTGGAGAAAAGAACATAGTGCCAGCTATCAAATTACTGCCAATCATTTTAATATTAAACAACATTCCACTATTGCGAATTGGCAAAGAAAATTAAATGAAGGCGGTGTTGATGCTTTATTTATTAAGCAAGGACGACCATTAATGCATAAAAAGAAAATTAAAGCAAAGAAGCATAAATATACTTCTCAAGAGTTAACTGAACTTGAACGTCTACGTTTAGAGAATCGTGCATTACATGTAGAAAATGAATATCTAAAAAAACTAGATGCCTTAGTTCAGAAACGCGGACATCGGACGAAGAAAGATCTATAGTTAATGAACTAAGGCAAGAATTTGGCTTTAAATTAAAAGAAATATTACCCTGCACAAGTTTGTCTAAAAGTACATTCGAGTACCATCCTCATCCAAAAAAGAAGCTGATCAGTGATAAAGCACTTGTTTCAATTATCAAAATGATAAAGAAGCATCATGCCAGTTATGGATACTGGCCTGTAACTGATACTCTGAGGATGACTTATCGCCTAATGGTTAATCATAAACGTGTTCAACGCTTAATGCGTGAGAACAATTTAGGAGCTAATAAATATAATCTGAGAGCCGGTAAATATGATTCTTCAAAGGGTCCACAAAATAAGAAAGCTAAGAATCGGTTCCATCAAAAGTTTAAGACTGATAGACCATATCAAAAGGTCGTAACTGATATTAGTGAATTTAGATATGGGAACATGACTATCCGTGATCGTGTATATTTATCGCCATTTAAGGACTTATTCAGCGGTGAAATTATTAGTTATACGATCACCGATCGTCCATTAACAAGATATGTTCTAGAAGGATTAGAGGGAGTGTTTACTGCAAGACCAAAGCTATTAAATTATCGAATGACAATCCATAGTGATCAAGGAATTCAATATCAATCTAATCCATATCGACATGCTTTACGAAAACATAAAGTATTTCAAAGCATGTCACGAAGAGCTACATGTCATGATAATGCAGCTATGGAAAGTTTCTTTCACATTATGAAAGTTGAAATGAATTATTTTTCACATCACTTTGATACTAAGAAACAATTGGTTAAGGCGATGAAAGAATGGATAAGTTATTACAATGAAGATAGAATTCGGCACAAACTAAAAGGCTTAACTCCGATTCAATATCGGAATCAAGCCTTAAGTAAAATGATATAAAACTAACGTCCAGTTTTAGGGGTTAGCTTCATCATATAAAGATGGTTTTTTCTTGCAAAAATTGGCGATTATTTGTAAAATGACCGTTGGTCATTATTGAATGAAAGGAGTATATCTGCCATTATGTATGTCTTGACTCCCAAAGAAAAAGAAGCAAAAAAACAGCTCATTGCAGCTGCTGCCAGCAAGTTATTTCAAAAAAATGATTTTAACCAAATATCTATGGCGCAAATTGCCCATGAATCTGGCGTTGCCAAAGGCACACTATTTAATTATTTTAAAACTAAAGAAAATATCTTTATGTACTTATTGCTTTCTGGTTACCAAGATTACCTCACGGAAGTTCTTCAGCGTTTTCAAAAAACTGAAAATATCACTTCTTGGGCTGATTTTTCCTCTTTTATTTTAGAGCAAAACCATTTGTTAATTAGTCAGAGGACTGATTTATTACGTCTTAACGCGTTACGTGGTCCAATTTTAGAAACTGCCGCTGACAGAGAACAGACATTGGCTGGTCGCAAAAAACTCTATGAAATAAACAGGAAATTGGGACAAGCAATAGCCGAGAGAATTTCACTGCTTAGCGTTAAGCAAGCCAGCCACCTTTTCATCATTCAAAGTGCCATTATTAGCGGCTTAATGAATATGATGAATCTGGACGAATTTCACCACGATCAATTGCCCGTCGATTTTAAAGTTTTTCAAATCGACCTCGAACAAGAAGCAAATCAATTAATGCTCTTTTATTTACAAGGCTTAGAGCAAAAACTGGAAGGAGCAAAATAAAATGAAACTTGCTAATATTAGAAATTTTGCCATTATTGCTCACATTGATCATGGTAAATCAACATTAGCTGACAGAATTATGGAACAAACTGATACTGTGAGCAAAAGGCAGTTAAGTGACCAACTTTTGGACAGCATGGAAGTTGAGCAGGCGCATGGCGTAACAGTCAAATCAAGATCAGTGCGTAACTTTTATCAAGCAGATAACGGTCAGGAATACGAATACAATTTAATCGATACCCCAGGGCACGTTGATTTTTCTTACGAAGTTTCTAAAAGTCTGGCTGCCAGTGATGGTGCTATTTTACTGGTCGACGCAACTCAGGGTGTACAAGCACAAACCGTAGCCAATTTGCGTTTAGCTTTAAAACATAATCTGACTATCATTCCGGTGATTAACAAAATTGACAATGCAGCGGCAGACGTAGAGGCAACGGAGGCACAAATACGTGCCTTAAGACCAGAATTTGCAGACGCGGATATTTTAAAAATTTCTGCTAAAACAGGAAAAAATGTTCATCAAGTATTAGAAGCAATTTATCAAAAAATTCCAGCCCCTCAGGGAAAACCCGATGCAGCACTTAAGGCACTGATTTTTGACTCACAGTATGATTCATATCAGGGAATTATCGCGGATGTCAGACTAATTGATGGTCAGTTAAAGAACCAGCAAAAATTGCAGCTAATGCAGGGCGGTAGCAAGTTTAATGCGCAAGCAATAGGGATTTTCACCCCAAACATGCAGCCGGTAAAGGAATTAAATGCGGGAGAAGTCGGCTATATTGTGACTGGAATTAAAGATGTTGCCAGTGTCCAGGTTGGCGATACCTTAACCACTGCAGAAAATCCTACTAAAAATGCCATTCCCCACTTTAAGCCAGCGCAATCAATGGTTTATGCCGGTTTTTATCCTAAGGGAGATACCAGTTATGAAGCCTTAAAACAAGCTATTAGTAAGCTGGCTCTCAATGATTCCGCTTTTCATTACGCTCCTGAACTGTCTGAAGCTCTTGATGCCGGCTTTCGCTGCGGTTTCTTAGGCATTTTTCACTTGCAAATAATCCAGGAACGACTGCGGGATGAATATCATGTGGAAGTATTAACCACTGCACCGAATGCAACCTATCACGTTTATCTCAAGCAGCCTCAGCCTAAGCAGGAATACCTCACTATCACCAATCCAGCGAAATTTCCTGACTTTTCTGAAATCGATTACGTCACAGAATCTTATGTCAAAGCAGTTATTACCACTCCCAATGAATATTTAGGAGCAGTCATGAAATTATGTGACCAGCATTTTGGGGAAATGGTTGACTTAGACAATCAACAAGATATAGTCACATTAACATACAAACTGCCTGTTTCTGAAATTGCCTATGACTTTTTCAACAGCTTAAAATCAATTACTCATGGTTTTGCGACTCTTGACACTGAATTTCTGGACTACGAACTGGTGGATGTAGTTAAAATTCAAATTCAGATTAACTATGCCGCTGTTGATGCTCTCGACATTATTGTGCCGCGGCAAAAAGCCGATTTGATTGCCCATAAATTAGTTAAAAAATTGAAATATACTGTGCCGCGTCGTTTATACCCCATGCCTGTGCAAGCAATGGTGGAAAACAAGTCAATTGCCAGAGTTGACGTACCGCCTTTGCGTAAAAATGCGGCTGTTAATGGCGAAAAACGGAGTATTTCGAAGAAACAACAACTTTTGCGTAGACAAAGCTTAAATAAACGACAAGCTGTTAAAAGCGATATTAAGCTACCCCAAAGCGTCTTCGATGCCATTTTAAACATTAATGAACCGGATTAAGAACTTGAGGCAAATAAAAGGCGAGAAGATATATC
This sequence comes from Lactobacillus kullabergensis, assembly GCF_003151025.1. Classification (NCBI taxonomy): domain Bacteria; kingdom Bacillati; phylum Bacillota; class Bacilli; order Lactobacillales; family Lactobacillaceae; genus Lactobacillus; species Lactobacillus kullabergensis. The sequence continues at coordinate 1,730,789 of NZ_CP029477.1, forward strand.
TTTCTGGTTTTCTATAGATTAAAGTTTCATCAAAATATACTGAGTGATAGTGACAGCACTTAACATTTTGTAACAAGTAACAACTTAGTTGCCAGTACTAAAAAAAGTGTGTGGGAAAAAAGTGCTCTTTGAAGTTAAATTAAAAAATTTCACAATTTAAAAAGACTGACAAATCAACGTTTTATTGACGTGATTTGTCAGCCTTTTTAGTTAAGTTAGAGTTTTTTCCCAGACTCTTTTATTTTTTAACTTAAAATTAGTCGTCTAACTTTTCTTTGTTAGTGACATTCAACTTTTCATCAAAGGTGTAAACTACTGGTTCACCAGTCTTCATTTCCAAGTTCATAATATCAGCGTCAGAAATGTTTTCGATGTATTTAGTCAAGGCACGAAGTGAGTTACCATGAGCGGCAATAATGACATTCTTACCAGCTAATAAGTCTGGCGCAATGTGATCTTCCCAAAATGGCATAACTCTTTCCAAACAAACTTTTAAGTTCTCAGTCCGTGGAATAATGTGTGGATCAAGATCAGCGTAACGACGATCATGAACTTGGCTGTATTTTGAGTCATCCTCAATCTTTGGTGGCAAAACATCGTATGAACGACGCCAAATGTGAACTTGTTCATCACCGTACTTATCGGCAGTAGCCTTCTTATTTAAACCTTGTAAACCGCCGTAATGACGCTCGTTTAATCTCCAGCTCTTAGTTTCGGGAACCCAAAGTTGGTCGCTTTCTGCCAAAGCATAGTGTAAAGTCTTAATAGCACGAGTCAAAACTGAAGTATAGGCTTGGTCAAATTTAAGACCGTGTTCTTTAATTAACTTACCTGCATTCTTTGCTTCTTCAACGCCTTTTTCTGATAAATCTACATCAATCCAACCAGTAAATTTATTTTCAAGGTTCCATTCACTTTGTCCGTGACGGATCAAAACTAATTTTGACATGAAATATCTCCTTTGCAAATTAAATGTTTCACTTATTATTTTACACATTTACATTTTGTTTTCATAGGGTTTAGGACTAAAAATCATTTTTTAAATTTATATTTTACGATACAATAGTTATAATAATGATTATAAGAAAAGAGATAATCTAACTCACTATGAAATTTAAAAAACTAATTTTAGGCTTGAGTATTGCTGCAGCGCTAGTTGTGGGTGGTTGCTCCAAGCCGAAAAAACAAAGCGAACCAATTCTAACTAAAAGCCAAGTAATCAAATGTTCACAGAAATCATTTAAGAGCGGACAAGCTAAGCAAACAGTGACTTTAGGCACGGATACATCTAAGCAGGTGGTTGCTACTACCGCTCTTTTCGGTGGCAACCCAACTGTTTTTCAGCTTAATTACGAAACACAATCTAAGGGTAAAACCCAGTCCTCACAAGAATGGGTGGATAGTGCCAATCACGTTTATATTAACGGGCAGAGTAAGTGGTACAAAGCCGATTTTAACAAACTGACAGGTCATTCTTATGCTGATCTACTCGACTCATTCACTAATAACGCGATGTTGATGGATCCACCTGCCGTTCTTACTAAAGCTTATAAAATGACCCGCAAAGGTCATACTTATACCTTAAATGCCAAAATCAAGGATCAGCACACAATGAAAGATGCGCTTGATCCAATTTTTACTACTAATACACAAAGTCCCAAGCAAAAAACAATTTACAATAAATTAGTTAAAATGGGTAAAATTCAAGGCATGACTGCAAAATTAGTAGTCAAAAACAAGAAACTATACTCTTTTCAATACTTAGTAAAAATCAAAGTTAACAAACTAATGCGCTTTAGTGCAGGACAAAGTTATGGCAATATGGGTAAGCAAGACTTCTTAAAGATCCCTAACAATGCACTTAATGCCCACCCACTACCTAAAGCTGACAAGAAGAAAAAATAGTTAATATTATTTTTCAATATAAAAACTCTCTAGATAGATTTCACTCTAATCTAGAGAGTTTATTTCAACCTTTTTATAGCTATTTTTAAGACTTACACGTCTAATAATCGTGATGCTTGTTTGTATCAAGTGTAATATAAACTATAAATAATAATAAAAGTGTACCAAAGACTAGTAAATATTTTTGCTCTTTAGCTCCAGTCTTAGGCAAACTTGCTTTTTTAGATTTTAATGCAGTTGGCTTTTGACTTACTTCTTGCTTTTTAGCAGTTTTATTATTTGAAACAGTTTTGGCAAAATCATGATTCGTTCCATTTACATCATTTTGCTTATTAGAATCATTATTATCACCATAATTATTTTTATCTTGTTCTGCAGTAGGTGTATCATTCACTTGAGGTTTGTTCATGCTGTAAACATAAGTTACAATGATGTCCCCCTGAATAAATTTTCCATCTCTATTATTCGGTAATTTACTTTCATCTAATGTATAACCAGAAATTCCTAATTTTGCAGTAGTATAACTAGATCCTACCACACCAGTTTGCTCAACCGGTTTATGTATTTCGTTACCTGCCTCATCAACAAACTTGGTTATCACTTTACCTACAGTTGGCGCAGGAGAGTCTTTTTTGTATACATAGGTTACAACTATATCGTTTTCACTATATTTTCCTGTCGCATTAGCAGGTATTTTACTTTCATCTAAAGTATAACCTTCAATAGCAAGCTTTTTTGCCACATATTCTGCGCCAACTACACCAGTTTCAGTGACTGGATCATGTATTTCGTTACCTGCCTCATCAACGTATTTGGTTGTCACTTTACCCACAGTTGGCGCAGGAGAGTCTTTTTTGTATACATAGGTTACAACTATATCGTTTTCACTATATTTTCCTGTCGCATTAGCAGGTATTTTACTTTCATCTAAAGTATAACCTTCAATAGCAAGCTTTTTTGTCACATATGCTGTGCCAACTATACCAGTTTCAGTGACTGGATCATGTATTTCTTTACCTGTCTCATCAACGTATTTGGTTGTCACTTTACCTACAGTTGGCGCAGGAGGGTCTTTTTTGTATACATAGGTTACAACTATATCGTTTTCACTATATTTTCCTGTCGCATTAGCAGGTATTTTACTTTCATCTAAAGTATAACCTTCAATAGCAAGCTTTTTTGTCACATATGCTGTGCCAACTATACCAGTTTCAGTGACTGGATCATGTATTTCTTTACCTGTCTCATCAACGTATTTGGTTGTCACTTTACCTACAGTTGGCGCAGGAGGGTCTTTTTTGTATACATAGGTTACAACTATATCGTTTTCACTATATTTTCCTGTCGCATTAGCAGGTATTTTACTTTCATCTAAAGTATAACCTTCAATAGCAAGCTTTTTTGTCACATATGCTGTGCCAACTATACCAGTTTCAGTGACTGGATCATGTATTTCTTTACCTGTCTCATCAACGTATTTGGTTGTCACTTTACCTACAGTTGGCGCAGGAGGGTCTTTTTTGTATACATAGGTTACAACTATATCGTTTTCACTATATTTTCCTGTCGCATTAGCAGGTATTTTACTTTCATCTAAAGTATAACCTTCAATAGCAAGCTTTTTTGTCACATATTCTGCGCCAACTACACCAGTTTCAGTGACTGGATCATGTATTTCTTTACCTGTCTCATCAACGTATTTGGTTGTCACTTTACCTACAGTTGGCGCAGGAGGGTCCTTCTTGTATACATAGGTTACAACTATATCGTTTTCACTATATTTTCCTGTCGCATTAGCAGGTATTTTACTTTCATCTAATGTATAACCTTCAATAGCAAGCTTTTTTGTCACATATTTTGTGCCAATTATACCAGTTTCAGTGACTGGATCATGTATTTCTTTACCTGTCTCATCAACGTATTTGGTTATTACAGCACAATTAGCCTTTTTCCATTGTGCATATAAAGTAATGACGCCATTAGCAGTATCTGTTAAATTAAAGACATTTTGACCATCTGTATACGTAACTCCAGAAGCATCCGGTGCAGTATTCCAGTTATTAAAAACAAAGTTATCTCTTACAAAAATGTTTTTATTTAAAAGTTGAGCCACATTATATGTAAAAAGTTGGTCTGGCATTGTGTTGATACCTTGATTGGGATCAAACTTTACGCGATAGTTATTAGCTTTGTATACGTAGATAATGCTTCCATTATTACCATTTTTCTTCAAAGTACCTGTAGCAGGCAGGCTTTTTTCTTCAGTAACAGTTCCATCATCCATATTCTGGAAAGTATATCCCTTGATTTCCATTTTTTCAGTATTATATGTGCCATTAACATAAGCACCTGAAGGATAATCTACTTTTCCCTGTGCCAAAGTTTTACCAAATGTATCTACATATTTTACATCAACAGTAGCAGCTTCTTGAAATGAAAAACTGGTTATCTTAAATTGTTGTTCATTAATAAGTGATCCGGTTGATCCGGTCACTGTGAGGGACATTGTAGAATAGCTATCATCTATCTGTTTAGTCCACCTTAGTACATTATCGTTTGTTTGAGTGAAACTAATAGTTAGAAGCCTGCTTCTACCATCATAATTAACATTAAATTTATGAAATTCACCATCAATGTCAGAACTGGAAAGAGATTGTGCACTATCAGGCACATCCTCAGCCCACCATCTATCTACAAGGACTCCATTCTTGGATTTCAACTGCTTTTTGCTCGTGGTAACAAACGCACCATATGGTGGGTTGCCTGAATCTGGATTTAAGCCAAAGCCAAAAGAATCAGCTTGATTAACCATTGACCCTTTCAGATCACTTTCTGGAGCCACAAATTTATTAAGGAAAGTATCTATCTTAAAGCCAATAGCATTTTGCAAGCCGGCAATTCCCAAATTGCCACCTGCATTACCAAGGTCAGATGAGTTACCGCCATGAAAAGCAAAACCCAAACCGTCTCCTCCATTAGGATTTTCCCCAAGGTTAATGTATCCTAACAATGAAAAACTGGTATTTAGATCAATTTTACTATTTAAAGTAAAGGATCCTACTTGATTTTTTGAGGCAGGTGTTAAAGTTACTACACCTGCATTTTGATCATAAGATGCAGATCCATTCAAATTAAAATAGTCATTAAAACTATCTTTATCAACTATAATATAAGGACTACTATTTGTATCTGCATATGTAGTATTTACATTTCCATAGAATAAAAATAATAATATACCTAGAAAAAAAGCAACTATTCTTTTTTTATACATAAATGTTCCTTTCTCTTAAAAAATACTTAAATCTAGGATTATTTAAATATTTTATGTTTTTAAAAGTAATTTTATGTATTCACTAGTGTTTATTTTCCGCGGTATATTAAATGACACGGATTAACGTAATTGTAGCAGAAGCCCCTAGTAAAATCAACGTCTAAATTAGCTGAAAGTACTAAGATAAAATAACAAATTTATTATATTTTTTAATTCCGACAAATTATTAATAAAAAATAAAAGAAAAAGATACACATTTTATTTTTTTAATATACAATAAAGTTATTAAAGAAAAGGAGATTTTAAGAATTAGACTCAAGAAATTTATTTTGGTTTATTGATATCTGCTACATCAGTTGGCGGTGGCTGAGATCATATCTGGACAAGGTTAAATGTACCCTAGAATCTACTGAAATAATTAAAAAACACAGAGTTAGACTTTTTCTCTTTATTCAAAACAATTTGTAAACCATTTTTTAATAATATAGGAGAAATTAATTATGAAATTGAAGAAATTTTTGACGGCTATGTTATTGTCTGCCACTTTAGTTGGCGGTGGCTTAGCTCATACTCAATCAGTTGATGCTGCCTTAAGCAAAAAGCAGGCTATTTCTATTATCAAAAAAGAAGAACAAACACCAACTAGTTCACAAACTGACCAAATATCAACAACTAAATACAGAAAACAAAAAACAACCATAAAAACAAAGTCCATTTTTAGCGGTCAAACTGGTGTATTGCATAGTATCAGCACAGCTAAAAGTGGTAAAAAAACTCAACAATTGGATGAATGGGTTGATTTAAACAGCAAGCGCATTTATTCAATTCAAGACGGCAAGTGGCAATACGATAAACTGCCTGACTATTTGGTTAAAGAGCTAAACAACTTAAAAAATGGCAAGTCTTTGCAGAAGTTTAACAAGAGTATTTACCAAGAAATGAGTAAAAAAGCCAAAATCACCAGTAAAAATGGTACTTATACTGTCAAAGGCACTTTGAAGGGTCAAAAAATGCTCGATGCGATGCTAAAATTAATGGGCTCAAATAAAGTAGATACTTCTTATTTACACAAGAACTTTAAATTCAGCAAGTGCACCTTCGTATACACTATTAAAGACCAGAAGATAATTGATTCTAAATATGCCCTTAAGGCAACCTTAGCAAAATCAACACAGGTAGCTGTTAAAATGAGAAAAAGTCATTTCGGTCAGTTCGATACGTTAACGTTACCTGATGAAGTAAAAAATGCCACTCCCGCTCCTGCAAACTAATTTGAACAATAAAGTAAAGGTCTTTATATGAAAACAACTATTTTTAGTAAATATTTAACTATCATAATTATGGTGCTTTTAGGTTACTTAATGAGATAAAATGACTATAGAGTTGTTTAAATATTTTCATTAGTAATCGGAGGTCTAGATATGAAATTAGGAATTGTTGGTAGTGGTAAAATTGTCCATGATTTTTTAACAACTGCCGCTAAAATTGAAGATCTGGAATTGACGGCAATCTCAACTACAAAGCGTAGCCAGCATATTGCTGCAGATTTGGCTAAGCAGTATGGTATCAAAGAGGTATTTGCTGATAACGATCAGTTATGTCATGACGATAACGTAGACACTGTTTATGTCGCAGTACCCAACTCCTTGCATTATGAGGTGGTTAAAAAAGCTATTGCAGCAGGCAAAAATGTTATTTGTGAGAAGCCCTACGTTGAAACTGTTGCTCAGGCAAAAGAACTGAAGCAATTAGCTGACAGGAATAATGTCATTATCGTTGAAGCTATTACGAATATTCATTTGCCAAATTATAAAGCAATCAAGCGTCAATTAGCTGAAATCGCCCCTATTCATATTATTTCTCTTAATTACACGCAGTATTCCAGTCGCTATGATGATTTCTTGCAAGGTAAAATCGCACCTGTATTTGATCCGGCTAAAGACGGCGGAACTCTAATGGACTTAAATATTTATAATATTCATTTATGCGTTGGTCTATTTGGTGAACCTGAAAAAGTGCAGTATTATCCGGTAATGCAAAAACAAATTGACACTTCCGGCATACTCAATCTCGTATACCCGGACAAGCAAGCAGTATTAATTGCAGCTAAAGACAGTTACACCACCCCACGTTCGTTTATTGAAGGTGAAAAAGGTACTATCTATTTTGATGGTTCTACGGGAGTAATAGCAAGCTTTACGGTTGAACACAAAGACGGCGACAACAGCGAATTTAATTTTAATGAATTTGATCACAGAATGGCTAGCGAGTTTACAGACTTTGTGAAAATTATTGATAGTCATGACGTTCAAAAAGCAAACGAGCTTTATAATCACAGTATTGCTGTTATGACAGTTTTAGCAAAAGCAAAAGAATCTGTTTCAAACCAGTAAAAGAACTATTTAAAAAGCGCAGCTTTATCTCACACGATGAGAGAGCCGCGTTTTTTATTTACAAAAAAGACCAGGAACTTCTTATTCAGACTTCAAAAAATTTCTTGGAGTTATTTACTAAGAAGATAAACCTGATCTTTTTTCAGTTATATTTAGTTACTTAATTGTAGAAAACAAAACTTTATTTTACTCTGTACTAGTTCTTTGATGGAGCAGTTGAGCTAGCTGAACTGGATGAATTGGTTGAACCGTTAGAGCTGCCTGAACCAGCAGAACCATTTGAACTATCTGATCCTGTTGAACCATTAGAACTACCTGAACCGTTAGAACTGGTTGAACCAGTTGAACTGGTTGAGCCGTTTGAACCAGTTGAGCTGGTTGAACCGGCTGAACCGTTAGAGCCAGTTGAGCTGGTTGAACCAGCTGAACCGTTTGAACCATTTGAACTAGTTGAACCATTAGAAATTGGATCTACTGGAGTCTCCTTCTTAGCTAAAGCACTAACTTTAACGTATCCAGCTAAAGTTGAATAATACTTCTTGCCCTTGATAGTAACAGTACCACCATAGACTTTAAGTTCTTGGCCCGTTTTAACTTTGCCGTTCTTCAAAGCTTTGCCGCTTCTAGTAACCAAAACAGTGTTCTCAGCTACTGTAACGACTTTACCATCAAGATTGACAGCCTTAACAAATTGGTTCTTACCAATCTTGTAATATACCTTGCCTTTAACAGTCTTTTTGCCAAGAACGTTAACTTTTTGACCTACTTTTACTGTCTTCTTGGTTTTAACTAACTTCTTGCCCTTTTGCTTGTAAACAGCAGAATTGGCGCCGACTTTTTTGGTCTTGGTAGCCTTTTTAGCTGCACTGACCTCAGTTGCAGCACTGCTTAAAGCACTGGTTGGTAATTGATTAACACCAACAGCTAATAAAGTTGCACCTGCAACTGAAACAATCATTTTCCTATAAAAACTATTTTTACTCATTTTGAGCCTTCCTTTTTCGATTGACAATTTCCGACGTCCTTAGTTAAAAACCAGAGCGCTATAACTCATATAGAGTTACATAGAAGTTATTTTAGCACTATAAACACCCAAAAAAAAGACTATAGTTTTAATAAATTATTATTTTTTGTCATACGCGCTCGCAAAAATTTTTCTAATTTTTGCTATTTTTACAGCAAACATTTTGTATATTGCAATTAAACGGTCTGCTTTTTAATAATATCAAATTATCTCCTATACTTTTACAATTTATCAAAATGTGACACACAAAAAGGACTAGCTCCTATCGTAAGAAAGTTAGTCCTTAGTTAAATTCTAATAAAGTGTCATATCGGCAAACTGCTTTTTTAATTAACAAAATTACTTATTGCCTACAACCCTGCGAATACGGTCAGCAACCTGATATTTAGAAGTAAATATCAATTCGTCTCCCATTTCAATAACTGTATGCCCATGTGGAACCAGCCATTCTTGTCCACGATGAATACGGCTGACGGTGATATCACTTGCTATATCCCAATCCATCAATTGACGACCTGAATACTGCCCATTGCGGACAACAACAGAATAGACAGCATTTTTGGTATCGCTCATCACATTATAAACAGCGGGCGATTCTATCAGTGCTCGCAGCAGTGATGAAGTAACATTGCTTAAATCAAAAACTTCCATGCCACTGCTGCGCAATTGTCCGACCTTGGCAATGTCAGCACGCTTTTGACAAATAATAATCCGTTTAAAATTGCCCTTAGATTTTGCCAATTGCCCCAGTCGCAAATTAGTTTCGTCAGATCTCATAGCCGCAACAAAAATATTTCCGGCAAAAGCGTCAGATTGTCTCAAATTTTCTTCATCCAGCTTAGGTAATAATTTTAAATCTGGCACACGGCTCTTATAAATATTATAGTGTTCACTACTGGTAGTATACATTTGAACTGAATACCAATTATCATGCAAATCAAGCATGACTGGAACTGTTAAAGCATTAGTGCCTATAATTACCACTTTTTCCTTGATACGATCCTCTGCTTTTAACTTAAATATTGCATTAAAAAGTATCGGACAAAAAATGCAAACTATCACAGCGGCCAGAATAAAAACATCAGATTGCAAGCGCGTAATAACATTTAGTTTTCTGGCTACCGCTAAAGTCGGTAAAACAATGGTGATCGTAGTAGCGGTCAAAAAACCACCCGCAAAACCATTTCTTAAACCAAACTTTCTGGCATAAACTAATGCAACAGGCAATTTTGCCAGAAATAAAAACAGAACTAATATTGGTAACAGAATTAATGAGCTGGGATGTGCCAAAAGTGATTTTAAATTGAGTTTAACTCCCGTCATAATAAAGAAAATAGGAATAAAGAAGCCGTAACCAATTGAAGTCAATTTATCAGCAGTTTCCTGACTAGGCTCCAGCAATTTCATTACAATGCCAGCTAAAAAGGCTCCTAAAATATTTTCTACTCCGACCCTTTCAGCAACTGTTACCAATGCGAAAATTAGAAAAAAGGCTAAACGAACATCTAACTGCGTAGTTGACTTGGTTACTTTAACAAACCACAGATAAGGCTGCTTAAAGTGCCACAACAGTAAAATAGCCACGCCAAAGAGCAAAATAATAAGCCACAATTGTCTGGTATTGCCACCATTAATCGCAGCATAAACCGTCAGCAGCATTAATGGAATTACTTCTCCCAAAACCGCAGTTAATAAAATCGTCTGACCTATCGGTCTATTTAAAATGTCTTTTTCTTTTAAGGTCGCAATTACTACTCCCAGTGCAATAGTCATGAAAATAATGGTTGCAAGCATCGTATCGCCAAATAAGCCAAACCATTTTAAAACTAATGCCAGGCAAACAGATAAAAGAGCCACACCTAAAAATGCTTCTAAAGCAATTTTAAAGGGAGATATATGATCCGGCTTTTTTTCTTGTTTATGCTTTGGTTTCAGCAAATCAAAGTTGATTTCCATCCCCGACAAAAACAATAACAAAATGACGCCCAAATTTGATAAAAACGCTAGGTCATGCGTTGGTTGTACAATGTTAAAGCCACTGGCACCTAGAATAATACCAATGATAATTTCTGCAACGGCTGTAGGAACAGCATTTACCTTTAATCGTGCCATTAAAATAGGAACAATTAAGGCAAACAAAACAACTAGGAATAAAGACAACTGTGCCACCAGGATTACCTCCTCATTTATTCTTAATCGATTATACAAAATATTGACGAGCAGAGAAAATAAAAAGGGTAGCAAGTATTCATAGCTTTCAAAAATCAATTAATTAAAATTCTGCTGCACATAAAAACAGGTCACGATAATTATCATGACCTGTTTCTTTAATTAAAAATTGGCTGCTTTAACAAAGCGATTAGTATCAATTGAATAGTACTTATTACCATTAATATTAACACGACCACCATATGTCCGAACGGATTTGCCCTGCAAAAGCTTGGTAGTGCCAATACGAATTCCGGTAGTATCGTAAATATAGGCATTATGAGTTAATACACGCTTAGAACCAACGATGTTACTGGCTACAACGTATTCATTTTTACCAATTTGCAAATATTTTTTACCATTTATCATCTTTTCTTGTGCCACGGTTACAACTGTCCCCGCAGTTTTTAATGCCGCATTAGTACGTTTACCTTGAGCATCATATGTATAAGCATCATGCATCAAAGTTTTCTTACCAGTAGGCGCTTGAGAAACAGGATCAGAACCTGTTGCAGGAGTATTCGTTGATTCAGTTGGGTCAGTTGCATTTGCTGGATTTGATGAATCGTCGGTAACTGTGCTGTCATCAGGAGTAGTAGAAGTTACGGTTTCTGCTGCCTGCAAATCGTAATAGTACTTCAAAAGTGAGTAAAAGTCATTCATCGAATAACCCCATTTTTTGAAGTAGCCATCAGGATCGGTATGGTTAGTACCTCCTAAAAAGCGCGATACTGCATGATGGGACCAGACTGTTCCTTTACCAGTATTAGAGGCATTAGAGGGCTTGATGTTATAGCGGTGCAACAACTTTGCCGCATAAATGGCATCGTTATTGACACTTTTGGCAAATTTATTTCTGGTAGTTTCTTGACAAAGTTCAATTTGAATAAAGCGGTTGTTGGCTATTGCTCCAGCACCCCAGACACCATATCCTGGAGTCATCATCTGGATAACCTGCTTGTGATCAACAAAAGCGTGGACATAAGAGTACATATTTTTCCATTCACGGTTGAAGTAAATGGCTTCATTATAAGCGGATGCCCCGGGAGTTGCAGTTTCGTGAATTACAATACCTTCCGGCTTTCCTTTTCTGTACTTAATCTTATTGCCATGAGCGTAAAATTTGTTATACTTAATGTTCTGTGTCTGGAGCATTTTATATAAAAAAGTAACGTCAACATAGCTGTTTTGTTTAGCAATCGAGTTAATGGAGGCAGCCTCTACCGCCTGAGATTGACTAACGTTAAAAATAGGTGCAACTAAACCTACTCCGATAGCAACAGTAGTTATTAGTTTCTTTATCTTCATCTAAATTTTCATTCCTTATTTCGTTTGTGAGAAATTACCTTTGTCTAAAAATTGCCTTTCTTAACATACTGGTGAATGCCTACCCGATAATATTTAAGTCCGTATATTGAAATTGCTCCACCGTAGGTTGCAATGGATTGACCCTTCTTTAACACCTTTTTATTGTCACGATTGCCATAGTCGTTGTAAACAAAAGCATTTTTCTTGAGAAGTCTCATAGTGCCGTCAATATTGCCACTGGCAATGTACTGATTTTCACCAATGCGATAGTACTTTTTACCGTTAATAGTTTTAGTGCCATAGGTAGCAATCACCTTGCCGGTATTGCCTACTTTAATTGCCCTGACCTTTTTTACTCGTTTGCCTTTGGAATTATAAACATAAGCGTTATGCATCAAAGTCTTGTTAACTTTTTTCTCACCCTTTGGAGCTTGAGAAGCCGGTGGAAGAGCACTGCCCATATTTAAAATAGTATCGTTAACCCAGCCCTTACCGGCAATGTACAAGCGCTTTTTACCATTATAAAAAGTAATGGTCTTAGTTACAGTAACTGCATCGCCTTTAGCAACTGAATCGGTTTTGGCAGATACTGAGTGGTCAGTTGGCCAAGCATAAGTGGCACCTGCTTTTTTAACAACATAAGATTTACTGGTGTTCGAAATCTTAGGATCGTATTGCGTTAAGTTCGAAGTGGTTATTCTGGTGTTTAAAATAATGTTGTAATTATTAGCAGTAGCGTATGTACCAGTTAGAGCCTTGGTGGCATCTGCATACGAAGCAGCATTTTCAAGCCATGCTCCTTTGTAGCGCTCTGGCTGCCAGGTAACACCTAAACGAAGTTTTTTACCATTATCATCAAATGAATCCTTGTAGGTATCATATTTTCTAAACTTAGCTGTCACGTAGTAGCTCTTGCCATTTTTATCTTCTTCACGTGTTTTAGAAGAATAGGTTGCTCCTTGCCAGCTATCATCAGCCTTCATTCCGAATAAATTATTGGCATTAACGGCCAAACCTGATTTGCCCCAGTTAGATTCCACAATTGCCTGCGCAATCATAACTGAAGGGTATAACCCATATTTTTTAGAAACTTTTTGCGCCTGCTTAACAGCAGTATTTAAAAATGTTGTTTCATCTGCATTAGTTGCAGATACTGTCTCAGCTTTTGCTGGAGAAGTGGCAATTAAGTTGTTGGTAACCGGCATCAAGAGCGCTGCACCAAGCACCGCTGCTGAAAAACCAGTGATTAGTTTTTTCTTCATAAATAAAATTTCCTCCTTAACCGACATCTTTATTGTATCGAGCAATTAAAGTATTAACAATAGAATCCGCTTATTTGTAGTCAAAAAGTAATATTGTCAGTTTTAATATTACAAATAGTAATTTATTTGTCTAAGACTTCCCGTAAATGATACAAAAGATCTCGTTTTGATCTTTGAAGTTGTACTCGATTAATACCTGTCTTTTCAGCTAAAGCACTGATTGTCTGTCCATCCAGCAAATGTTCAAAGAACAATATAAGTTCTGTCTGCGTCATTTGCGCTAGCTCTTTTTCAAGTGCCAAATGATTATTCCAGTTATCGAGCAATCCTACCTGTTCAGCAGAGTCAAAACCAATTTCTTGCTCAGTTATTCGCTTTTGCTTACGCAATAAGTCCAAAGTATGCCAGATAATTTTGCGAAAACTAAGCCGATCAACTTCAGTTCTTGTTCTGCCTGCTAATCGCGTTAACATTTCTGCGTAAATTATTATACCTTCCTGCAAAAAGTCTTCGTAATTAGTATAGTCCATTCTGACGTGGGCGTACTTCAATGCGCCTCTGACTAATTTTTGATTCTGCCATGCAGTGATAAATGCTTCTCTACTAATCTTCATTTGTGACATTCCTCTGTTTCAAATATGTCACAAGCGCTTGTGCTCTTATAGATTAGCAATTTTGCTTAAAATTTAAAAAACATAATATTAAGCTTTTGGCCTTTAGATTAATAAACATTTAACTTTTGCTTTTAGTTTTCTTAGGCTTGTCTCATATATCATAATTACAATAAATCTACGGGTGAAAAAAGAGCAAAAAAATACACGAACTTCATAAAGATCGTGCATTTTCTTAAAAAAGAGTATCTGGTCGTTTACTGTTTAAATAAGCAGACTTGTGAGCATCAGAAATTAACGGTAATTCATAATAATCAGCTAATAAATTGCCATACCGAGCATGCTTTTTATCTAATAATTCGGTCATTACTTTTTTTAATGATATTTCTTCAAGAGATTGGTGCGGATGAAAGTAAGAAGACTGGTCAATAAGAGAATCTCCTACAGAACTTTTGACCCGCCAGCCTAAATTACTTTTTAAATGTACTGTACCCAGAAGGTAAAGTGCGTGATTAAAAAATAAACTATCGCTAACTTTGCGGGGAATATGACGGCTGCAGTTATCATACGTGAAAATATAGCTAAAGCGATTAACTGTCACGGATTCAAAAGCAGTTACATTATTTCGCAATGACGAAAAACTTGCCATATTATGCAAAGCAATCCAGTCAATATTACCAGTATTGTAGCTACGCAAGGAAAAATACGCTAAGCGTCCTGTGGCAATCACGTTGTGACCAACTAAATTAATCTTGCGTGCAAATTCTCTTTGAAATTCCAGGCCTGCCAACAGGCAATTCTGAGCAAAAGATGTTAGGTGGGCTTGAGTGCTGCGACAACTTAAAACAATCCCTTGATCACAGTCAAAAATTACGCTTTTGTACTTGCCTAAAAGGGGTTGTTTCTGAAACTGGTATAAAGCAATAGTTGCAGGATTTACACAATAAAATTCATCTTCAATCAAGTATTTATCTATTTCCTGATCTATGCCAATTCTTTGACGTAAAAGCTTTTGCGACCAAAAACGATATTTATGTCCACTAGGCAGGTTCCAGATATCACTTTCTTTTTTTGACAATTCATTCCTCTCCTTTAATTAAAGTAGACGAATACTATTATATCGGAAATGTTATCGCTTGCATAGATCAATCAAAGGTAAAAAAGCAAAAAAAACAAGAGCGATATAATCGCTCCTGTTTCTAAATTAGCTATAAAACTAATTATTTAGCAAAGTTTGCAACCTTAACGTATTGCTTAGCAGGTCCACCAATTCTGTAGTAAGCCTTACCATTCTTGAATGTGTAAGGTGAACCAAAAGTAGTAACTTGTGAGCCAGCCTTCAATACTTTTCTGTTAGCACGCTTCTTGCTGGTCTTATATACATAAGCGTTGTGGCTTAATGTACGTGAAGTACCATCAATGTTGTCAGCCATTACGTATTGGTTGTCACCAATGCTGTAAACCAAGCTGCCGTCAGCAAGCTTAGTAGCTGCACCGATTACTTCAACAGTGGAGTAAGCACGTAACATGTTAGTACCAACACGCTTGTGATCTTTGTCGTAGATGTATGAGTTGTGCATAACAGTCTTCTTAACCTTGTCTGCAGGTTTGAATGAACCGTCAACATACTTGCTTTCTACGTAAAGGTCTGAGTCAGCACTGTTAATACGAGTGTATGACTTCTCGCCAACCTTGATTGGTTCACCAAAGACAGCAATAGTGTCACCATTCTTAACAGTAGTCTTTGAGTCAGTTACGTTGTTACCGTCAATCTTGTAAACTGGAACGTCACCATCTGATTGAACAGTCTTATAAGTAGCTCCCTTAACACCAACAGTTAACATGAAGGTAACTTTAGTAGTCTTCTTTTCAGCATTAGTTGCGCTAACAACTACTGGGTATTTACCGGCAACCTTGGTGTTAACTTTAGAAGTATCTACGTTAACGTCTAATACATTTGAATTGTCAGTGTTTACACGAGCACCGAAAGCCTTCTTGATAGAAGCAGTATCAACTACACCATTTACTGGAACATAGTTAAAGTTAATGTAATCACTATCTGCAGGAGTAGCTGTTTCTTTAAATGTAAGGTCATCTACGCTGTCAATGGTTGTAGAAGAAGTCTTGTCACCCTTGTTTACATTTGGAAACTCAGTTTTTACACCTTTTACATAGTAAGTAAGTACTGGGAATGTCTTATCAGCAACAGTAGCATTTGGATCAACTGTTACAGGGAAAGTAGTCTTCTGACCATTTGTTGCAACAACGTTCAAAGTTACTACAAACGCAGCTGCTGGCTTGTCAAAGCTTTCGTTAGAACCCTTTGTAGTAATACCAGCTGCCTTAAGTGAAGTACGAACATCTGCTTCAGCATCAGCAAACTTAGCACTTGCATTTACACTATCAGTAGAGCTGTTTGTTTTGTTAGTTGTTACTGCAGGTTCATAAGTGTCAGTGATCTTTTTAGCAAGAGCACTAACACTGTAATCACCTGTAGTTAAATTAACAGAACCAGAAGCAAGTGCAGGAGCTTCATCGCCCTTGCCCTTTTCTCTAACATATGGGGCACCAGCCAAGTTTGTATTAGAAACTACAAATTCATCACTAGCTACAGCAAAGTTGGCAATAGTACCAGTGTTATCTGATTTTGCTGAAGCTGCATTAGCACTTGACTTGTTAACTGTATATTGAGTATTTGGCTTTAAGCCAATAATAGTAACATAAGCTATAGCAACATAATGGCCACCACTTACTACTGAAGGGACATTACTATCTTTATCTTTGCCAGAAGCAAATGTAACAGCACCATCAGTAACGCCAGTAACATCTTCCTTATTGTAAAGTCTAGCTTGTGATACTTGTACACTAGCACCTGCTGGTAAAGTAGGTGTTGATAAACTTGCAGCAGCCTTGGTAGCTGAGTCTCCACCGTTCAATGAAAGTGCATTGGTGATGGATAACTTCAAAGTAGCTGTGTTGGTAGTACTTTGATCTGGTCCACCAGCAACAGTAACATTAGTATCAGCAAACACTGTTGATACACCGGTTGCAGCAACTGGAGCAACAGCTAATAAAGCAGCTGCAGCAGCACTAACAATTCTTAAATTTTTCTTCATGTGGTCTTTCCTCCTTGTGTATATACAAAATAGTAATAGGCTATAGGTTCAGTCGTGATGAGCCTACATTGTTACAACACCCTTCAAGCCGAATTCATAAGTTTATAACTCTTATGAGGTAGCTTTCGAGCTGAAGAACGCGCATGCGTACAGGCATTCGAACCTGAAGCATAGCTATTACTTACCACATTTCTTATTGTACCTACCTTTTGCTCAAATTGCAAGACATGTAGTTATTTAACATACTTTTGTAACAAACGCTTACAGCTTTACAGCTTATTTTTTATTTTGCAAAAATTATTTAAACCCCTAACAGCACTACATTCAAAGTTTTTTGCCGCTAACAAAGTTAATAAAGTTATTTTATTTTCTATTAAATTTTACAAAATAATAACAAAATAATTTGGAATAAAGTAAAAATCACGCCAAACTTGCCTTGACGTGATTTCCTATCTTTACTAATTATTTTTCCCGCAAAATTGTTTGATTTTAATTATCGTTTCTCTAATTGTCTCCAAAAACTGCAGGTTACATTGACTGACCCTGAGTATTATCGAACAAACTAGTAACAGTTCGTTCAACATATGAAGCAGATTGTGGAGTTTTATACAGATCCACTCCTTCTTGTGCAAATGCTTTTGCATTTGCTATTGTTTCCATTGCTTTCTTTACCTCTGTGCCTGCCAAATTAGCGGCAGCATCTGGTAAAGACAAATTAACCTTTTTGTTTGCACCGTTTAGAAATACTAATTGTAAAGTTTTGGTCTTAGTTACCATATTATTTGCTCCTGTCTTAATCATTTTTAGTTGCGAAATTTTATTATTCATCACCAATAGGGATACCCTGTCTTTGAATTAAAGTCGCTGCACCCAGATCATCACCTTGAAGCTGTGCTAAAGCTGCACCCACTTTAGCCAAATTGCCAGCTGTTGCTCCTTCTCTAACGTTCTTTAAAATTCGTGATTTAGTACCGTCTTTGCTGTATTTAGAATTTAAAAATGTGTATTGGACTGATTGTTCTAATAATGCAAAATTCATATTATTTTTTCTTCCTTTTCTTAATAGTGTAATCAACCCGCGCGCCAGATGTCTTACACTATTACTAACGAAAATGGGCGGCAAAATGTAACATTTTTTCTTAAAAAATGGTCACGTAAAGGTGAAAAAACACCATTGAGTAGTCAAATCTGCTTAAACCATCTATAATTAAACTAAGTATTAGTAAGGAGGATAAATTCCTATTATGAAAAAAACGACAATTGGTACGATTGTAGCAGTAGTAATTATCGCTATTGGTGGTGGCGTTTTTTACGCAACACAAAAATCCAATAATGATAAAGTTGAAGCTTCCTATAATAGTGCTATGACTACTGGTAAAAATGCGGTGGCTGATAAGGACTATTCAGAAGCAAGCTCTGCATTTGCCAAAGCTTTCAGTATCAAAAAGACTGACCAGGCTAAAGCTTATAAAAACCAGTCGGATAATATGATTTCCGCAATTAACGCAACTAAAAAAGGCAAATATAATGATGCGTTAAACGAAACTGCCAATGTAATTCAAAGAAAAAACGGCTATGCAGTTTTAGTAAAACAAGGTAAAAAATTAAAGACTACTATCGAAGATGTTCAAGATAATTATGAACATGAAATTCAACCAATCTTCCTCGCTGCATCCCAAGCGGAATTAGCTAAGCAATATCTTAAAGCAGCTGACCAATACCAAAAAGTGCTGGACCTGCCTTATATTGATGAACAATATTACAGTCAGTACAAGACAAAAGCAGAAAAAGGTCTCAAAGATAACCAAAAAGCTGCTAAAGAAAATAATAATGGCTCTTCAAGTCAAAGCTACAATTCAATTTCAGGTAAAGGACCAGATACTGGCAATGCTGGTAAAACCGGTGAGGGTTCCATGGGCAACCACAAGGTACATGGTAAAACAGTTACTAATAAGCAAATAGCACAGCTGCGTAAACGTGTAGGCAAGTTTGGCTATGACTCAATGTCTTGGAGTCCGCAGGATTTGATTGATCTTTACAGAAAGTCTGGTCGAACTAAACCAAGCAAAATTACCAAACAAGATATTCAAAACTATCTTAAACCGTAACAAACAGTAATAGGCTAAACTTAATATGCTGAACCGTCCCGTTTGCTACATGGGACGGTTTTTATTTAGCCGGTTTATCTATTTTATTGCAGTTGTGCAAAATGCTATAATTTTATTAATATTATTAAAAACGACCATATATAGAGGTTAAATTGCTCCAATAGTTGCTTTTATAGTCTAAACTCTGTAAAATGACTATTGACTTTCACGTTTCCTATTTTTATTAAAGGAGTGTCTGCTTTGACTGAAAAAGAAAATAATAGCAAAGAAAAAGATAACGAAAAAGAACAAGAAAAAAAGGATAAAGAAGAAGAAATCAAGGTTGTGATGCCTGACGCTGAATGGACAACCATGCCAGAAGAAGAGTTTGCAGAGCAACCGGATTACCTTAAAGTTTTCGCTGACTTTTACATTGCTCAGTTTAACCAGCGCGATTTGGAAATCATGAACTTATATGATACCAATTCCAACATGGTTGACATCAACCACTATCTGCTTAATAACATTAAATTCACTCGCAAAGAATTAGTTAAACATGTTTTGCAATACCATGCTCAGAATTTCCAAAGCATGATTGACGAAATTGCTGCTAAAGATGGTGTTGATGCAGAAAAAATGACAACATATAAAGATTGGGATAACTGGTACGAAGAACGTCGCAGTAAAATTTCAACTTCTTTATCATAATTTACTTGTACTAAAGCAAAAAAAAGAACAAAATAGATACTTGAATGAGAATGCCACACTGACATTCTTTTTTACTTAAGAATGAATATTTCAATATTGTCTATGGGAGTACATAATTACTATGGATAAAAAGACGAAGCGGATTTCAGCTGCCGGTCTATTAATTACCATCGGTATCGTTTATGGTGATATCGGAACTAGTCCGCTCTATGTAATGAAGTCAATCGTTACAGGCAACGGTGGCATTGCCAATGTTGATCGTGAACTGATTTTAGGATCAATTTCGCTCATTTTCTGGACAGTCACACTACTTACCACCGTTAAATACGTCATGATTGCGCTCAGAGCTACCAACCGTGGTGAAGGTGGTATTTTTGCATTATACGCTCTGGTACGTAAACGAGCCAAATGGCTTGTTATGCCGGCACTGATTGGTGGAGCAGCCCTATTAGCTGATGGGACATTGACTCCAGCTGTGACAGTCACGACTTCGATCGAGGGACTGAAGAACATGCACTTTGGTTCCCACGTTCCCGTTCCTAATCAGAATGCCGTCATCATTATTACGATCGCTATCCTGCTGGTACTATTTTCAATTCAAATGCTAGGCACCAGCAGCATTGGTAAAGCATTTGGTCCTATTATGTTTGTCTGGTTTACATTTTTAGGCGTTATCGGTCTCTATAATATGGCTAATGACTGGTCAATTTTAGAAGCACTGAATCCCGTTTGGGCTATTAAAGTTCTTTTTAGTCCCTCTAATAAAGCCGGCATCTTCATTTTAGGTTCTATCTTTCTGGCCACTACCGGTGCAGAAGCACTATATTCTGATGTCGGTCATGTTGGTAAAGAAAACATTCGCGGATCATGGCCTTATGTTTTTCTCTGCCTGTCTTTAAATTATCTTGGTCAGGGAGTTTGGATTCTGCAAAATCCACATTATCAAACAAATGGTGGTGAACTAAATCCATTCTTTGAAGCTGTACCTGGAGATTTACGACTTTTTGCCATCATTTTGGCTACGGTTGCCGCAATTATTGCATCTCAGGCACTGATTACCGGTTCATTTACATTAGTATCTGAAGCTAGTGGTCTGAAATTTTTACCACGGATGAATATTAATTATCCTACTACTAAGCATGGACAAATTTACATTCCTTCCGTAAACAAAATGATTTGCGTGGCAACTATCGCTATCGTAATTTTCTTCCGGACTTCAGAACATATGGAAGCAGCTTATGGTCTGTCAATCACAGTCACAATGTTAATGACTACCCTGCTGCTCTTTGAATACTTAGGTTCAAAGCATCATCCATTAATTTTACGCCTTTGCTTTTTAATAGCCTTTGGCTTTATTGAAGGCATGTTCTTGATTTCCAGTTTGACCAAGTTTATGCATGGTGGCTACGTCACCGTCTTAATTGCCGGTTTCATTGGCGTTATTATGTTCATCTGGTACTTTGGCAATAAAGTTCGTGACAAGCATGAAGGTGCTCATACCTATGTCCGTTTGGATGAATACACTGATATGCTGACGGATTTAAGCCACGATGATGATTATCCCACTTATGCCACTAACTTAGTTTACATGGCTAAAGTTAAATACAATAAATTTATCAAACGTGAAATTATGTACTCCATCTTGGATAAAAGACCTAAACGTGCTCAGGCCTATTGGTTTGTGACAGTTAACATCACGAATGAACCTTTCACAGCCAGATACGCTGTTAATACTTTTGGTACTAAGAATGTCATTAACGTTCAGCTATATCTTGGGTTCAAGAAACAAACCAGCGTTAACGTTTATCTGCGCCAAATTGTCCATGATTTAATTAAAGATGGTACTATCGAAGCACAACCGCAGGAGTACACTACAACTCCCGGTCGTAAAGTAGGTGACTTCTCATTTGTAATTGTTAATGAAGTTGTCAGTCCTTTAACCCGACTTAAAGGCTTTGAAAAAGTTATGTTAAAGGCACGAGTTTGGTTACAAAACCTCTCTTCTAATCCAGCTTCATGGTTTGGGTTGGAATACACTGACACTGTAGTCGAGGAAGTACCACTCATTTTAGGTAAACCAAGACATAACCTGCATATTAAGAGAGTTGCACCTCGTGACTATTCCAATCTAAAGAATAAAGAATTTGAATAATATAAAATAGCATCTGTGAATTAATTTCACAGGTGCTATTTTTAGTTAAAGCGATTTTTCTATTCTCTATAATTAAGTTAACAAAAAACATTGTTCTGATTGGAACCCTAAAATTAGGACACTTTATATTAGCTAACTAAGGACTAATTGCCGATATTCAAGCGGAGTTAGTCCTTTTAGTTTGATCTTGATTCTTTTCTGATTGTAATACTCAATGTAGTCTCTAATCGCATCTTCCAGTTCAGTGAGATTCTTAAACTGCTTTTCAAAGCCATAAAACATTTCTCGCTTGAGTATCCCGAAGAAGCCTGCCATTAACCCATCATCAAGCGAATTGCCCTTGCGTGACATTGACTGGCTAATGCCATGATTTTTGAGCCACGCTTGAAACTGGGCATTTTGGTATTGCCAGCCTTGATCAGTGTGGAAGATCAAGCCATTCAGTGCCGGATGCTTGTCCCAGGCCTTTCTTAACATATCCATGGTCTGCTTAAGATTAGGGCTGCGGGAAATGGTATAGGAAACAATCTCTTGGGTGCAGCCGTCAATGATCGGTGATAAATAGGTCTTTTGCCCCTTGAACTTAAACTCCGTCACATCTGATACCATTTGTGATTGGGATAAACCGCACTGAAGCTGCGTTTAATCAGGTCAGGCTTAATCGGACCCTGAGTGCCGCGATAGCTGCTGTATTTGTGCCAACGTTTACTGACTATGCCAAACAATTTCAGCTTGTTCATTAAGCGCTGCACCTTTTATGATTGACTAATAAACCGCGACGCCTAAGCTCTGCAGTAATGCGGCGATAGCCATAGCGGTGCTTGTGTTCTTCATAGATAGCTTTGATTTCAGCCATTATTTCTCGATTGTCCCGCTCTTTGTCCTTCTTCTTTAAAGTGTAGTAGTAATTGCTGCGGGATAGATGGGGCAGATTGGGATTGGCATTAATGGCATCAAGAATAAAAGTTACGCTGACTTTAAGCTCGCGCCTTAGTTGGGTAACTGCCTGGGCTATTTCCGCGGCTTGCGGTTCTTGGTCCGCTGGTCGACTAAGGCGCTCAATTTTTTTACGAATTCGTTCTCGATTTTCAGCTTTATGTTCTGCTGGTGTAAGCGTTCGTTCTCTTGCTTGAGCCGATGATTTTCCTGTTTGATCAGCTGTTCTCTTTTGGTCATGGGGCGGTCGTCCTCTCTGCTTGTTAACGATATTATACCCATTTTTACGGTATTCGTGCAGCCAATTGGACAACATGCCACTACTTTTTAAGCCCAAGTCAAGAGATACTCGACGGGCAGGCTCATGTTCAACTATGATTCGCCTAAGGGCCTGCTCCTTAAAATCACTTGTATAAGCAGTGAAAGGCTGATCTAAAATAGCTAGACCGTGACGGCCAATTAAAGCTAACAAGTAATTAATATTAGTCTTGCCAACCCGATAACGCTGACTTAGCTCAGCAGGGCTGATTTGATAATCGTGCCAAAGATGATAGATTTCAACTTTATCTTGTTTAGATAATTTAGACATAAAAATGACCCCCAAATTTGTCCTAAATTTGGGGGTCACTTCATAAAAAGATATGCTTTTTTTATGCTATCTTTAGTCTTTTTATTATGTAAAGAGATTAGAAATAATTCAGATCAAAGACTAATTATCTTTTTATAGAATCTTCTTGCCTTAAACTGGTAAGCAAAATTATTTTTACACAACATATCAATTAGTCATCATATGCTATTTAAAATATTAGATTTGAGCCAGATTTTGTTCGATTACTTTTTGTCTCCTTTTAGTCCAAATAATAACTAAGGCGATAACTGCATAAATCGCCAACCAAAGAAAAGCACCTTGCCAATCAACTATAGTAGGTTGTACTACAGATTTAGTAGTATTACCATATTTGGTTATACTACCGTAGAACAGAAATACAATCAAATCATATAAACTATGATAAGTCATAGTTAACAGTAGTGAATGCGTGTAAAGATAAACAGCAGCAACTACAAATGCCCAACCAGTCACTTCAATAACTTGTTTTAAAACAGGCAAAGTATTTTTAAAGTCGCTCCTAAGATTAAGTAAATGCCAAAGACCAAATAATATGCCATCAAATAAAACGATTAAGTATATACGATACTTATTGTTATAAAAGATTTGCGCAAGAAGAGAAATAACGACAAAACGACATAGCCACTCTTCAGCAATACCTACCCTTACTGCTCTACCGATTATACCGAGATTGATTTGATTAAAATAGGAATTCAAAGTACCGGCAATGTTAACACCTTTGACCAATTGAGGTATAGCAAGTAAAAGTAAGCGTCCAACTAAAAGCAAAGTTATTAAGGTAGAAAACAGAATCGAATCATTCCGACTAAATGTAAAGTGTGGCCTTTGTATTTTCCAACTAGACATTATCATGACAGTAATGATAATTAAGATAGGAATGCCAGACAAACCCGCATTATTTATTTGCCGCAATACCTTGTTGTAGTGTGAGTCTAAAGGTACAGCAATATTCCTTGCAGTCCACATTATTTGACTATAGACAATAAACAGAAACAGCAAAATTCTTCCCCAATTATTGTTTACTCGACTTAAAGCTAATTTAGCCATTGGGATATACATGAAAAAGGAATAAAAAGTAACCAAAAGCATCCAGAAAGTGCCATTGATCAAATGATAGTAATTCAGTAATTTTGTTAGCAAAGCTAAACATTGAGGCAAAGTGCAACAAATTGTAATGGTTTCAAAGTAATGGTTAAACAATTGCAGTCCGTTTGGCTTTTCAGCTTCAGTCTGTAATAAAGAAAATTGTAAACAAACTAAAATAAAAAAACAAACTAAAATAAAAGAAGATAAAATAGCATTACATTCCTTTGGAGCAAAAAGTTTTGCATTACGTAAACCAAAATAAAAGCAAATCACTAATATCCCGAGCTGTCCCACAGTTTGAGCTAAATGAAATATTCTTATTGTTTTTAATGAACCTGCTGTTTCAGCATTTTGATTTAAACACTTCATAATAACTATATTATATAATATATAAAATTATTTTCAATATATATTTATAGTGTGTTTAAAATTTGGCAGATTATACTATTCGAATGACCAAGAACCTAATTACATAGTTAACTCTTGAGCCTCTTTTCACTCAGAAAAGATATAATCTTTTTTTGTTATCACAAAACAATCAAGATTTTTTGTATTTAATGACTAATATCTATCTTTACCAACAAAAAACATTGTTCTGATTAGAACAATGTTTTTATTTTTAATACTAATTACCAAATATGTACTCGTTTCTCTGGGTCGAGCCACATGCCGTCTTCCGGTTTAACATCGAAAACTTTGTAAAAGTCATCTTGGCATTGACTTTGAACATTAGCCCGCAGTGGACCGGGCGCATGAACATCAACAGCAGTTTGACTCTTAATTGATTCAGTCAGTTGCTTATTAGCCCAAATGCGTGCAAAGTTTTCAAACAGTTTCTTCAAATCATCATTTTCGTTCTTGGCAGCTTCAACAGCAGCAGTCAAGCCACCCTGATCAGCAATATTTTCAGAAACTATTTGCTTACCATTGAGTTTAACTGGTCCATATTCTATACCGTCAAACAAGTCAATTTCAGCTTGTGTCCGTTTCTTAAATTCAGCATAATCTTCATCAGTCCACCAATTAGTCATATTGCCTAATTCATCAAACTGAGCACCATTGTTATCAAAGGCATGGGAAACTTCATGAGCAATTACGGAACCGATTCCGCCAAAGTTGGCCGCTCTGTCTTGTTTCAAATCATAAAATGGCTTCTGCAAAATTGCTGCAGGGAAAGTCAGATCATTTCTTTGAGGGTCATAACAGGCATTGACTAGGTTACCAGGCATTGCCCAAACTGTTCGATCAACTTCCTTGTGCAATTGTTCAATGTTGTACTTTTGCTGCACAATAGTAAATGCACGTTCATTTGAATAGAGGCTGCCACCCTCATTAGCTGGAATTACCTTCAAACGATTGTAAATTTCTTCGATTTTATCTGGATAACCAATCTTTAATACCAAAGCATCAAGTTTAATAATTGCACGTTTCTTAGTTTGTTCAGAAAGCCAATCGTTATTCTGCAAACGTTCCTTGTAAACCTCAAGCATACGGTGAATCATGTCTTCAACGTCTTCTTTAGCTTCTTTACCAAAGTAGGTTTGACCATAATAAACGCCAACTACTTCGCTAAATGAATCATTTGCTATGTAGTAAGCTTGTTTCTCACCACTTGTCAATTGAGGTTGACCACTAAGAGCCTGACTAAATGGAAACGCTGCTTCACGAAATTCTTGTGACAAGGAGTCAGCAGCCGCGTTAATAAAGTTAACCAACATCCAGCCTTTGATTTCATCAAAGTTTTCTTCATTGATAATTTCGTTAATGTGATCCAAGTAGCGTGGTTCTTCAACAATAATTCGTTCTGGTTCTTCGCCAATTGCTTCTTTCAAGTAGTAAGCAATCTTAAACTGATCAAACTTAGCTTCAAAGTCAGCAATCTTCATTGGATTGTAAGTAGCAGGATAATCTGCCCACTCTTCTGTAGACTTAACGATCTTAGATAGCTTAGCATCAAATTTAATAGCATCTTCTGCATATTTTTCTGCTTTAGCTTGATCAATACCAGCCATGGTTAAAAGCTTAACCGATTGCTTTTGCAAAATGTCTAATAGTTTTGGTGCATCAGGAGTTTGATAAGTTGTAGTGTCAGGCAAGAAAGTTCCAGGACCAGAAAAATACAAAGCATTAACTTTGGTATTCTTCATGTCAGGCGAAACGCCAAAGCTAAATGGAAGTATGGCAAAAGTTGCTAAGTCAGGCGCATTTAAGTTGTAGTCAGAAAAGTCCTTAATGCCATCAAGAAGTTCCAAGTCTGACTTAATTGGTGCAGCTCCATCAGCGTTTCTTTTATCGAAATCTCTAGCTAATTTGTATAACTTAACGGCTTCATCAAAATCAGGTACATTTGGTAATTCTTTTTTTCCAGCAGCAAAATCAGCAAAATCCTGCATCAAATGCTTTTCAACGTCAACATCAATACCATCAAATGAGGCCATTCGTGACCGGTCTTCTGGAATCTTGGTTTTTTCAATCCATTCTGAGTTAACAGCAAGGTATAGGTTGTCCTGCGGGCGTGCATCAAGCTTAGGTTCGATGATATTACCACTACCGCCTCGAACTGCGAAGTTTTTATTCATTCAGAGAGTCCTCCCTTTTTTATCTAAATTAAAAATAGACTAAATTAATATTATCATTCTAATTATACCCTTAACATTAAAAAAATTTTACAAAATTACTTATAAAGCGTGATATGCTTGTGCAATTTTGCGTGCAATGGCAATAAGAGCAGTACCATCAGAAAAATACCACAGGCAGCAATAATAAAGAATGGAATGTAACCCGCACGATCAATTATCATGCCGCCAAATAATGGACCAAAAGCCTGACCAATGCCACGGGCAACATTAATTTCACCCTGATATTTGCCCTTGCTGTTTGCTGGAGATAAATCGTTAATGTATGCCGGAACAGCTGGAAATGCAGTCGCTTCACCCATAGTCAGGATAAACATTGATAGTGCAAAGTGGGCAAAATCTTTGGCAAAAATCAACGTGGCAAAAGAAATTGCAAACATGAGCGTTCCAAAAATAATTTGCTGAAACAAGTTCTTAAACAAATTAGGATAGCGTGCCAAAATCACTTGAATAATGACTATTACAGCACCATTTAGGGTCCATAACAAGCTATACAAATGGAAAGGTATTCCTAATGAAACCATGTAAACTGACAGGTTAGACTCCCAATTCATGTACATTAGCCATGTCACAGCCAAGGAAATCAAGAATCCTACCATTAACATCACGTTGTATTTGGGCATAGGATCAACTTTTTGCTTCGCGCCTTTTTTAATACCGTTCTTTTTACGATTTTGGTGAAAAGTATTAATTGGACGATAATGAATCGCTGCATTAACGCAGGCTATGGCAAATAGTGAAGCCGCTAAAATAAATAAGAACTCAATTGAAAAGTCGTAAAGATATCCTACCAGCAGCGTTCCTGTGACAGTACCGACATTTTGGGCAAAATAAATCAGATTAAAAACATAACGCCCTGAATATTTACGCAAACTTGTTGCTATTGAGTTAATTAAGGTGCCATTCCAACCACTGATGCAACCGGTAAGAATAAGCCAAAACCAATATTGCGGCCAGCCATGGAAAAAAGCCATCATGAACAAAACAAAGGCATCCAGTCCTAATCCTGTAACAATTAATGGGTATGGGTTCAGACGGTCATATAAGCGTCCAGCTAAAAGCGAACCCAATACATTGCTGGCACAATTGCAAAATAAAACAACCCCTATCACAGAAAGGCTGATGTGTAATTGCTTGTTTAAATAAACCGAAGTCAAGGGCCAAACAAAACTCGACCCGATCCACGTGGCCAGCTCCCCCAGTAATAGCCAGCGTAACTTAATTTCAGTTTCTTCATGAGATCCATGTTTAAGTTTCATTTATTCAGTCCTTTCTTTTTTAGTTTCCATTTACCAGTTTAGCAAGAAGTATTAAAAAAGAACACCCCCATTTAAAATAGCTGAACTGGTATTTTGCATACAAAATAATAATTTTATTCTTAGAGAAAAAAGATGACCACCAGCGATTTGCTGCAATCATCTTTATTGCTGTTTAATTAATCCAGAGCCTAAAAGAATTGACCCTTATTCTCCTGATAATACTTTTGATAACGTCCTTTATAATTATGGAACATATATTTCAACAGTAGCCACCGCTTAAAATTGCGATCCTGATCATAAAAGACTGTTGTACCATAACGTCCTTCATGGATTAACTCTTCAGCCATTCTTTTGGCTTCATTATCAACAGCGTATTGCTTAAACACATTGACAGGTATGCCCAGCCACAATTTATGCTTTGACTTTAACTTATTGCAGTAAACCGGCTCCTTATCGTTTAAGCTGTCATAAACATAGTCATCCACATACCATTTCGCCAGGTTATAACCATTAAGTGTTACATAAAAGCTTGAACGTCCTTGGCGCAGATTGATTTCAAAGAATTTATATTTACCATCTCGCGTATCATACTTGATGTCAAAGTTGGCCATCCCCGTATAATTGATTTTTTCCAAGAATGATTCAACTTGCTCGTATAGCTTTTCGTCATAATCAGGCAAAATTGCCATATAATTACCAATTGATTGAGGTGTCGGATCCTCCAGCAATGGGTGACCCATACACATCATCTTGATATGATGTTCCTTATCAACATAAGCGTTTAATACACGCATGTTGGAATCATCGCCAGGAATAAAATCTTGCAAGATCAAGTCTTCATGATAGCCATTTTCATAAATTTTGGTGACAATATCACGCAATTCAGTTTCATTATGAATGGTAAAAGCTTTTTTACGACCCTCAAACTGCACATCAAGCCAGGAAACAGGATCTTCCGGCTTGAGTTCCATAGGATAGCCAAAGGGAAGTTCCAGATAATTTTCTGCCTTGTAATCAGCCATCGTCACAATCTTGGTTTTAGGGTATGGCAGACCACATTCTTCAGCTATCTGGTAAAAGTTTTCTTTTGAAATTAGTTTTTGTAATAAATCGTAGTCAACATAGGGAACTACAAAAACTTGTTCCAATTCTGCCTTATGCTTTGCAAGCAATTCAGAATAGCCGTCTCCACACGAAATCAAAATTACCGGTTCTTCATGATCCTGGTAAATTTTCATTTGCTCACGCATAACTTCAATAAAAGTAGGATCCTCGCTGAAGCCATGATGTAATTCCACCCTGACAATTTTAGAATAACGTGTTGCCGCCAGCTGACTGTCAGCCAGCGCCTTTACGCTAATACCGTATGCCTCGTTAAACGATCGGGCCATGCCGTAAACATTAATGTCACTGCCAAGTAAAATTGGCGTAAAGTTTCGTTTCATTAATAAATTGTTCTCCTCATTAAACCAGCTTGCCCTGCTTAATCAAGCTGGCAACTTCTGGTTGAACATGCTGGTATTTGGCAACTGTGCCGTCATAATCAACAAAGAATAATTTATACCATACCAAAAATGTATAAATTGTCCAAATTTGTCGACGATGGGAACCGTCACCCTTGTAGTTTTCATCAAGCAGAGCCAAAATTTTATCCTGCTCAAAAACGTCTTGTACAAAGTCTTCACTGAATAATTCGCGCACTTGTTTATAAAAACGGGGTTCTTGCAACCATTCTTTGATTGGGGTTGGGAAGCCTAATTTTGGTCGTTTAGCCCATTCATCCGGTAAAACCTTTTCTGAAGCCTTGCGCAAAGCATACTTAGTGTCATGCTTGTTCACTAAGTAATCAGTCGGAATTGAATTGGCTCTTTCTGCAACCTTTTTATCAAGGTATGGCACCCTTAACTCCAGAGAATGAGCCATAGAAATTTTATCCGCTTTTTGTTCAATATCATTTAGCATAAAGTGGTGCAGATCAATGTACTGCATCTGCCGGACATTATCGAGATCTTTTACTTTTTTAAAGTCACTTTGGTAAATACCGTTGACAGTTAATTTATTCCGATAAGAAGGCTTTAAAACACTGTTAGCATCTTCAGAGGTAAAGATAGTCGGATAATCCATGTCATAGATAACTGATTGACCAACGTAAAATTCACTTGGTTCAGCTAAATTGGTATATAAATGAACCTTACCAGGGAAGTTCGGCATTTTTTTAATTCTGTGTGCCAGTTTAACCCTGGTCTTCTTCGGCAACTTTTTGCATTGGGAAGTAAAAACTTTAATAATGCTGTTGTGCGTGTGCATTCCGTAGTTAACATAACCTGCAAATAATTCGTCCGCACCTTCGCCGGACAAAGCAACTGTCACATGTTTACGTGCCATCTTGCATAAATACCATAATGGAATTATTGACGGGTTTGCATCCGGCTCATCCATATGGTATTGCATTTCCGGGAAGTCATGCATTGCCTCATCTGCTTTAACCTTATCAGAAAAGAAATGCCAGCCCTTCATATCAGCTAAAGCTCTGGCCTTTGAAGCTTCATCATAAGTTGCATCATCAAAAGAAATTGAGAATACATCATCCGGATTTAATATACTAGTGATGTAACTTGAATCTACTCCTTCTGATAAGAAGGCACCAACCGGAACATCGGCAATATGGTGCAATTTAACTGACTCGTGTAAATCTTCGTCAATTTTATTGACGGTTTCTTCAAAACTTAAAGTATTGGCCTTATATTCTGCATCCCAGTACTGATGGGTTTTCATTTCACCATCTTTATATTCGAACCAGTGACCGGCAGGAAATCTATAAATTCCCTTAAAAAAAGTTTCATGCAAATCATTATACTGGTTCATCAAGTATGGTTTAACCGCTTCAATGTTTAAACGTCTTTTAAAACCAGGCATTGCCAAAAAGCTTTTGATTTCTGAGCCTATCGTTAATTGACCATTCTCATCACTGTAATAAAGTGGCTTAATACCAAAGAAATCGCGCGCACCATACAACGTCTGGGTATTGTCATCCCAAATCGCAAAAGCAAACATGCCACGAACACGCTTGAGCAAGCCATCCATGCCCCACTCTTCAAAGCCATGCAGAAGAACTTCTGTATCGGACTTAGTGGTAAAAGTATGACCCGCAGCAATTAATTCATCTCTCAATGGCTGGAAGTTGTAGATTTCACCATTGAAGATAATGGCCATTGTTTTATCTTCGTTGTAAATTGGTTGACTGCCACCACGCAAATCAATGATTGATAATCTTCTAAACCCTAAAGCAACTTTATCGTTGGTATAAAAACCATCTGAATCAGGACCACGATGCATAATTGCCGCCATCATTTTACCGATAGCGGCTTGTTTATCATTTATTTCTGGATTATAAAATGCAACAATTCCGCACATTGCTTATCTTCCCTTAATTATGTTACTTTGTATATTTTTGTCTTTAATTTAACTTTACTATTATATGCTAAAAGCCGGGCAATTTCCAAATTGCCCGTCGCGACTTTACTAAATATAAAAAATTCTGCGTTTGCTGGCAGCACCATAACCAAAAGCCTGAATATAATGCCTCTGTATGTCAATATTCACAATATAACCCGCAAATTCGGTTTGATGATCAATTTGTCTTTTCCAATTCTTGTTATATTTAGTAGTTAAAGCATGATTAGGACCCATCAGTGCCGAACAGTTAAATAAGATATACTGAATTCCGTTAATCCGGTACTGGTCTTCCCTGTGTCTATGACCGCAAAAGTAGGCAATAATACGCGCATTTTTCACATTAGTAAAATCAAAGTCATTAGCTAAACGAAACTCCGGTGGAATTCCGTGGCTGGAATGCATCTGTCCTTTTTCACCCTGATTAAAAGCAACTAGCAGCTCGTGCAGAGAACGACCATTATACTTCAAAGCATTTGAACCCTTACGATTAATCGGATTAGCATGACTCATAAAGATAATTTGCTTATTTGATGACTGCTCCAGTATTTCAATAATTTCTTCAATTTGATCTTCTCTCACAGCCAAAGTAAGTTTCACATCATACTTTTTTCTGCCTTGGGCATCCAAATAGTAAGGCAAATCAGAAGTATTAACGGAAATAAAGCGCAAGTCATCCACATCATAGTAACAAACCCCGTGTTGCCGCGAAATATAATGGACACCCTTTTGCTTATACAAAGCAGGCCACATAATCCCTTCAAACTCATTTTCAGGAAAGGAAGCACTTAAATCATGGTGTTCATCAAATTTATCATTTTCATCATGATTGCCTTTAATCAGCATATAAGGCACTTTGTCGGAAACAAATGAATCACGCAACTTGGTTAATTCACTTTCGCCCAAAAAGCCGGTATCGGAACCATCAATCCAGTCACCCAAATGAACTTTTAAACTTAACAATCCTGAGTCATCAAGATAAGAAAATTCGTTAACGTGAGTTAAGCCGTTCCAGCCATAAAAGTCCATACTATTACGATCTTTATAATGAGTATCAGTAATAACACTGACATTAACAGAATTTTTTCCTGTGCGAATGTGGCCTTTGACTCTTTCAACAAAGCGATCCAAATATTCTTCTACAACGTAGCGTCTGCCAGTTTTGCGGTTGACAAAAGCACGGTAGCGCTGCAGTTCGGGACTGAATCTGCGCACATATTCAGGTTCTAATTTATCTGTACTTTCAAGGCTAAGAGCTTGATGCAAAATTTTTTCTTCATCCTGGTAAACTGTCAGAGTATACGGCTGATCGTTAGGTGTACCCTGTTCACCATCAACGTGATATTCTCCTACCGTTAAATAATTTTGCATAGGATCAAGCTGTGCATCTTTTTTCTTAAATAAAGAACGTAACCTAGCCCCGTTTATCTTATCAGCTAGCCCTTTAGTATACTTTAAAACACCCATATTTTGCCTCAAGCAGAAAGAAAAAGAGCTGAACACACATTCAGCTCTAAAATTATAAGCTTTTTTCTAAAGCGTGTGCCGCTAAACCAATTGACAGAAGTGCATCTTTAGACAAAACCCCTTGTAATGTTTTTGGCGCTACTTCTTCAACGGCTCCAATTACTTTTAAACTGTAACTAACGACATGAAAATCTACCAGGTTGTTGTAAAACCCGTCTTCATATGGATTCTCATGATTATAAGTTAGATTAATTTCATTTTTATCAACAAAACCATCAACATGGTTAGTCAAAATCCGATCCTGCAAATCGGTTAATTGCTCCGATAACTTAATTAAAGTCAGTTTATGATCACTTTCAGTGTCATAATACTGCTCTTGACTCATGCCGAAGTATTCTTTTATTGGCTTATGCAAAACGTGCAAATTATCAATTACACGATAAACTGCCTCGGCATCAAAATCTGTTTCTTTATTTAAAATACTTTCTTGATTTGCGGCCAAGTCATCGGCCAAAGTTATTATTTCTAACTTCTCCATGGTATCCTCCTAAAGTTCATTATATATTATACCAAAAAAACAGCTATTGCACTTTTTGAAGGAAAAGTTTCTGATATTTAAGCAAAAAGAAAATAATTAAAAATTTCAGCACAATAACTGGGAAAAATTGTTTTTAAAAGAATAAAAATCTTTTGGCGTATTTATTTATGAACGTTAATATATATTTAAGGAGAATAAAAATGAATAATATTACTCGTTGTCCTTGGAGTGACCATAATGATTCCTTACTTAAGGATTACCACGACCACGAATGGGGCAAATTAAACTTAGATGAACGTTACTTATTTGAAATGCTGGTGCTGGAACTGTTTCAGTCTGGTCTCAGTTGGTCTACAGTTTTGCATAAACGGCAAAATTTTCGCCAGGCTTTTTGCAAATTTGTTCCCGAAGAAGTTGCGCAAATGACCGAACAGGATAAGGCGCGCTTATTGCAAGACAAAGGAATCATTCGCAATCAAAGAAAAATTGCCGCTGCAATTACCAACGCACGCGCACTATTAATTATTGATGCCAAATACGGCAATTTTGCCCATTATTTACAAAAATTTATTCCCACTCCTATTATTCATCATCCTCAGACAAGTGATGAGGTACCAACGACAAACAAGATTGCCCAAAAACTAGCAAGGCAGATGAAACAAGACGGTTTTACTTTTGTGGGGCCAGTAATTCTATACTCATTCCTGCAGAGCGTTGGCCTAATCAACGATCATTTAGAAAATTGTCCCTTTAAATATCACGGCTAAAAAAGTGAATCAAGCTGAAATTTACATACTTGATTCACTATATTCAGATATTTTCGTTTTTAGACTAATTTTTTACGGATCCAGCCCGAAATCCAGTCAATGATCACAACCATAATGATGATTCCGAGTAAAATGATACCAACTCGGTTCCATTGACGGTACTGCAGTGCAATGATTAACGGGTAACCAATACCACCGGCTCCAACTAAACCTAAGATAGAAGCAGACCGAATCGAAACATCAAACCGGTATAACGTGTTTGAAATTAAAGCCGGCATTAAATTAGGCAAAGTAGAAAACATAATAATATTTGTCTTTGAACCACCAACAGCGGTAACCGCTTCGTTAGGACCATCCTCCAGGTTTTCAATTGCTTCAGAAAAGAGCTTGGCAAGCATTCCCACTGAGTGAAAGCCTAGTGCCAAAACACCCGCAGCAGAACCTGGTCCAACAGCTTTAATAAACATTAAGGCTAAAACAATTTCTGGAAATGATCTGATTATTGCCAGCACAATCTTGCCTGACCGTGAGACATACCAGTGCTTGTGCTTAGTATTTGCGGCCCAAAAAGCAAAGGGTAATGAAATAATGGCAGAAATGAATGTTCCTAAAAAGGCAATGCAGACAGTTTCCCATAATTGCGACAGTAAGTCTTCACCTGAGCCGTTATAGACATAAGACCAATCAGGATGAAAAATGCCAGAAAAGATCGCACCGGCAATTTGTCCGGCTGTTTCTTTGATTCCGCCAAAATCGATTCCTGTGCATGACCAAACCACTAAAGCCGCAGTGACAACTGCTATTAGCCAGTGCAAAACACGTTTTTTGACATCTATGGGCCTAGGAGGCAATTTTTTCATACTTGTATCCATTATTGCATCAACGCCTCCCGTGATTTAGATGAAACATAATCAATTAGTACCACTACTATAATGATCACAATAATAATTGTTCCTGTCTTAGGATAATCAAAGATTTGCAGTGTCTGTTGCAGATACAAACCAATACCACCGGCACCGATATAACCTAAAACGGTTGAAGCACGCACGTTAATTTCAAATGCATACAAACAATAGGAAATAAAATAGGTCATAACCTGAGGCAAAACCGCAAAGACAATGATTTGCAATTTGTTGGCACCAACAGCAGTCAAGGCTTCAATCGGACCCGGATCAATAGTTTCAATTGCTTCGTAAAACAGTTTGACCACAATCCCGAACGTACAGATAGCCAAGGCTAAAACACCAGCTACTGGCCCTATACCGACAATAGCTACGAAGATAGCACCCAAAAGCAGGTCAGGAACAGTTCTGATGATATTCATAATAATCCGCAATATTCCAGTAAGTGCTTTATTTTTTACAATATTGCGCGCAATAAGCAAAGAGTAAATAAAAGCAATTACAGAACCGATTGCAGTACCCAAGATCGCCATCTTAATAGTTTCCAGCAAAAGAGGTACTACTGTGCCCAGATAAGACCAGTCAGGATGCAGCATTTGCAAGAAAATGTCAGCAAATTGCCCAAAGTTGGCAAACAAGGCGCCTAAGTCAGTTTTGGTTTCATTAGTAGAAATGAATAATCCGGCAATAAAAAGCAATACCCAAAGCAAATTTAAGATTTTAAACTTTTTCTTAGGCAAAGCCTTCAGCTTTTCTTGCTCTGTGCTACTCATCTTCATCACCACCGGAATAGATCTGATCAAACGTTGTTGCCGGGGTATCAGACATCTTGCCGTCATAGATAATTTCACCAGCACGAACGCCAATGACCCGCTTGCCAAATTCCTGTGCCAGTTGCACGCTGTGCAGGTTAATGACAACTGTCATGCCATGCTTTTCGTTAAGCATCTGCAAGTCTTTCATCACCCGGCGTGAAGTCTGCGGGTCAAGCGAAGCTGTTGGCTCATCTGCCAGAATAATATCCGGGTTTTGAGTCAAGACACGCGCAATAGCTACCCGCTGCTGCTGTCCACCGGACAATTCATCAGCCCGAGAGTAAACTTTGTCTTCAAGATCAACTTGTTGCAAGGCGTCATAGGCGCGTTGTTTATCTTCTTTAGTAAAAAGGTTTAGAGTGGATTTCCAAGTGGGATAATATCCCACTCTGCCAGTTAAAACGTTACGCATCACACTTGAGCGCTTTACCAAGTTAAAGCTTTGGAAAATCATCCCAATATGACGACGCAAAGTTCTTAACTTTTTACCTTTGGCCTTAGTAATAGATTCACCATTGATTAAAATATCACCTTCGGTAATATCAATTAAACGGTTAATCGACCGCAAAAGCGTTGATTTGCCGGCGCCAGATAGACCAACAATAACGACAAATTCACCTTTATTGATAGTTAAATTGACGTCTTTTAAACCAACAACATCTTTGCCATAAACTTTTTTAACGTTTTTTAATTCGATTATTGGCTTAACTGCAGAATCTGCCATTATAAACTTCCTTTGTATTCCTTATTTTTTGGTCGATTCGATAATTTTTTCATATTTACGCACAACGTTAAAGTCACTGTCTTTAGTGTGAACGTATCCTTCATGAGTATAAATACTCTCGATGACTTTTTTACCCTTCTTAGACTTGCCAATATCGATAAATGCCTTGGCCAGCTTCTTTCTGAATGAATCAGACATGCTGGGAACAACGGAAATCGTATCGTTGGGAATAGGCTTAGTAAAGTAAATTGGTACTACTTGACTCATGATTTTAGGATTATCGTCTTTCACAATTGTCCGCGCATCTTCAAATACAAATGCGGCATCTGTGTCACCATTGAGGACATTCAAAACAGCTTGGTCCTGACCAGTCACAGTGACTAACTTGCAACTCTTGCGTACATCAAGGCCTTTTTCCTTCAACTCAGCAATCGGGAAAACGTAGCCGGCTGAAGAGGTTGGGCTTTGAATAGAAATTGACTTTCCTTTTAAATCTTTCCAACTCTTAATTTTAGAATTTTTCTTAGCTACAATCTCAGCACGATAGAAGTTAACGAGTTCCTTTGTTGGACGTCCGTTTGGTTGTTTAACTCCATATCTTTGTGCTTGAAGCAATACATCTGCCGCACCTTGCTTGTGAGCTAAAATATACCCATTTGGTGGCAAGAAACCTACATCAACTTTCTTAGACTTCATGGCTTCGACCACTGTGTTGTAATCAGTAGACATTGAAACGTGAACTGGAATACCTAAACGGTCTGACAGCATCTTTTCCAGTGGCTTTGCACGAGACTCCAGCTTTGTGGCTGCCTGACTAGGAACGAATTGCACATTCAAAGATTTGGGCGTGCCACTATCTTTGCTCTTTTCCTTATTTGAGCAGGCAGTTGCCATTAAGGCTACTAAAAAAACAGCAGCACAAGCTAATATTTTTCTAAATTTTCTCATCATGCCCTCCCAGACATAAAAAAAGACTTTAGCTAAAAACACAAACGTGAATTAAACTAAGTCTTTCAATAACACTTTTACTAAAAAAGCGAACAATACCTTTTTGAAAGGAACGAAAAGGCTTTTTTGCAAAAACTTCAATGAACGCTAGGCGCCGTTGATATTTTTGCATTACCTTCACTCTCCTTTCGACATACTGTATTTATTCTATCAAATAATAGCAGAAATGTTTTATTTAGAAAAGAGAATTGACTAGAAATCTTATTTTGTTTAAGAAAGTTTATTTAATTCCTATTATGCGGCTTTTTTAGATTTTTGAAATATTGGGAAAACTATTTCTTAGTAGAAGCAATTACTTTATTGTATTGACGAATAATGTCATAGTCGCTGTCTTTTGCGTAAGTATAGCCTTCTTGGTTATAAACATTTTCAATAATCTTCTTACCTTCTTTAGATTTGCCAATAGCAATAAATGCTTTAGCCAACTTCTTCTGGAAGGATTTTGGCAAACTTGGAATAACCGAAATAGTATCGTTAGGAATACGCTTGGTGAAGTAGATTGGCACTACCTTGCTCATAATCTTCGGATCATCATTCTTAACATTATTACGAGCATCTTCAAATACGAAAGCTGCGTCAGTATCACCGTTTAAAACGTTTAAGACACCTTGATCGGCACCCTTAACAGATACAGTCTTGCAACTCTTGGTTACATCTAATCCCTTTTGCTTCAATTCAGCAACAGGGAATACATAACCAGAGTCAGAAGTGATGTCTTGAACAGAAATTGACTTGCCTTTTAAGTCCTTCCAGCTCTTAATTTTTGAACCCTTCTTAACCAGGATTTCACCACGATATGAGTTGACTAATTCTTTGGTTTGAACACCATTTGGCTGTTTAATGCCATAACGAACTGATTGTAAAAGCAGATCAGCTGCTTTTTGCTTGTGAGCCATAATGTAAGCGTCTGAAGGCAAAAAGCCGACATCAACTTTCTTTGACTTCATAGCTTCAACTAAGCCATTGTAGTCAGTTGACATTGAAACATGGACTGGGATACCAAGGCGTTTGGACAATAGTTTTTCCATCGGCTTAGCCCTTGCTTCCAGCTTATTGGCAGCTACACTCGGTACGAACTGAACGTTGAGTGATTTTGGCGTATTACTACTTGAACTAGACTTCTTACTTGAATTGGAACATGCTGTAGCACCAACTGTTAATAACAGTACGAAACATGCTATCAGAAACTTTTTGATTTTGGTCATTTGTTTTTTACACTCCTAATAAATACATTTACCATAACTTCATTTTGCTTAAGCATAAACATTGTTGTCACTTTCATGGCAATACATTCATGTAAATATCCAAATAAAATCGATCTGAATTAACTTCTGCTTCTATTTTCCATTAACATCCTCCCGAAATTAAGCAAATAAAAAAGGCAAAATATGCCTACTGCATATCATGCCCAAGTAGTTATTCTGAAAGAAAAACGAACGGTTAACGAAGATAATTGTAAAGTATTTAAATAGGAAAATAAATTATTGGTTTTTCCTGTTACTTTCATTGCCCTCAACCTTCCAAACAGTATAATTACGTTCATTTCATACTGATAATACCATAAATATTCGCAATTACGCAAGTAAATATCGGATTTTATTTTGTTATTGTATTATGAAAGTTAATTTTACGAACATCAATAATATAATATTTTTTAAGGTTCCTTATTTTGCATAAAAAAGACACACGAATTATTTATCGTATGTCTTTTCATTTTAGAACTCTATTTATTTTTACGTTCTGGCTTGATTGGATTATTGTCAATATCCGTTCTGACAATTAGGACATCAGCCAAAGCATGTTGATTAACATATTCTGTAACAGAACCCATCAACATTCTCTCAACTGCATTTAAACCAGTTGCACCCATAATAATCAAATTATTATGATGGTCTTTAATAAAGTCATAGGAAATAATTGCTTTCGGGCTGCCATAACGAATGTGGTAATCAATATCATCAAAGCCCAAATTGTCATGAGCCCATTCCTTTAAACTCTTGAGGTATTTTTCTGAATCTTGCGTCATCTGATAAACGGTGTCGCCTGTAATCAGCGTATCTTGCATCTCACCTAAAAACTGTCTGGTATCAATTACGCTTAAGACATCAATGTGAGCATTTTCCGTCATTGCAATTTTAACTGCTTTATCAAAGGATCTTTCTGCCGACTCTGAACCATCGACTGGAACTAAAATACTAGCTTTTTTCGTTTCCATGTTCTCACCCTTTTGAAATATATTGTTCTTTTGTTTATTTTACCATAATTTCGATATACTCTTGGCTTTTTTTATAATTGTTTATATACTTGTTTATTGCTAAAATTAGGTGTAATTGTCAAACGCAAAGGTGGAGGTATCATGACCCAAAAACTAAAAAATCAATTAATTGGCGTAAAAAGTGGCCGTAATTTTCGCGAGCTTGGTGGCTATCAAACTAGAGATGGCAAAGCCGTCAAAATGCACAAATTGCTTAGAACCGCTAATTTGGCAACCCTTAATAAGACTGACCTGAAGTTTTTACAAGACTACGGCGTAAAATACGTTGTTGACTTTAGAAGCAAGGACGAAGTTGACCGAGAACCTGATCGTGTACCTGAGGGTGCTATTTATAGCTTTGATCCGGTATTTAGCGAAGATTTGACCGAATCCTCAAAGGGAATTGACGAAATTCTTAGCGAAAAGCATCAAGATCCTAAAGCTGGATTTGATCACATGTTTTTAGCCTATGATGACATGATTAAAAGTGAGTCTGCCCAAAGAGCTTACCGCCACTTTTTTGACGTGTTGCTGGCTAATGACCAGGAAAATCAAAGTATAATTTTTCATTGTACTGCCGGCAAAGACCGGACTGGTTTTGCGGCATTATTAATTTTATCAGTTCTTGGCGTACCATTTGAAACAATCAAAAAAGATTATCTTTTAACAAACGTTGCCACCAAAGACTTTGTTCATAATTTTTTACAAAAAGCTAAAGATGAAGGGGCAAATGACGCAACCCTAAACATCTTAAAAGACTTGCAGACTGTGCATTCTGAATACATTGACTTTGTGCTTACAACTATAAATAAAAATTATGGTAGCGTTGAAAACTACTTACGTGATATTATGAGATTAACTGATGATGAAATCAGTAAGTTGCGTGAAATTTATTTAAATTAGGTTTAATGGTAAGGAGAAATTTTATGACTAAAACAAAAACTGTTTATTTTGGTGCCGGTTGGTTTAACGATAAGCAAAACGATGCTTACAAAAAGGCAATGAAAGCTTTAGAAGAAAACCCAACCATTGACCTGGAAAACAGTTATGTTCCTT
Source organism: Lactobacillus kullabergensis (assembly GCF_003151025.1). NCBI lineage: Bacteria > Bacillati > Bacillota > Bacilli > Lactobacillales > Lactobacillaceae > Lactobacillus > Lactobacillus kullabergensis. The sequence continues at coordinate 1,772,363 of NZ_CP029477.1, forward strand.
TGGATCATCAATATAAAAATATTAGCGTTGAGGAAAATCCTGAATATCTGCGTGATCGTGAATGGGAAACTGCAACTTACCGTGGCGATTTAACCGGTATTAAAGCCAGTGATGTTATGATCGGGGTATATCTGCCTGATGAAGAAGACGTAGGTCTTGGTATGGAACTAGGCTATGCTTTATCACAAGGAAAATACATTGTGTTGGTCATCCCTGATGAAGACTACGGCAAACCAATTAATTTAATGAGCTGGGGCGTTTGCGACATTGCTCTTAAAGTGAGCGAATTAAAAGATTTTGATTTTAATAAGCCTCGCTTTGGCTTTTATGATGGTGCTGTTTATTAAAAATAACATTTTGTCGAAGCAAAACTAAATATGACAAAAAACCGTTTCCATTGAGACGGTTTTTGTGTGAGCAAGTTATGATTCTTCAGGGCGGTTTAGCCTAGTGCGTAAATTAACTGCATATTGCTAAATTAGCTCTAGCTTTGCAAATTAAAATGCCTTGTATTCTTTTACGCTATGAATTCTGCTCTATAATACTTAATTGCACCATAAAAGCATTCATGCTAAAATACAGGTGTAAGAAAAAGGAAGACTTACGCCAATAAGTCTTCCTCACGTAGAGCCGCCACAAAGGACGGTAGCTGCGCTTATAATATTTTTTGTTTAATATTAAAAACCGCCCAGCTAGTTTCTAGGACGGTTTTTGGTTTGCTCATTTATCATGATGCTTGTCAATAAAAACTGTTTCTGTTGAAACAGTTTTTGTGTGAGCAAGATATGACTGTTCAAGGCAGTTTAGCTTAGTGCGTAAAATTAACTGCATGTTGTTAAATTAATGCTAGTTTTGAAATTTAAAAATGCCTTATATACTTTAGCGCTATGAATTCTGCTCTATAATACTTAATTGCACCATAAAAGCATTCATGCTAAAATACAGGTGTAAGAAAAAGGAAGACTTACGCCAATAAGTCTTCCTCACGTAGAGCCGCCACAAAGGACGGTAACTGCGCTTATAGTTATAATTTTTTAAATTTATAAACCGCCCAGCTAGTATCTAGGACGGTTTTTGATTTGCTCATTTATCATGATGCTTGTCAATAAACATTAACAAGGTCAAGATAAACATACCAAAGTTAAGCATTAAACTTAACGCTTCGGCAGTGCTCATCAACTGCTGCTCCTTTCTTTTGGGAGACTGAAGTATGAATAAAAATTGTTCATAGGCCTCACTTCCTTCATGAAAGCGGCAGCTACCGTCCTTTTAACTTTTCTACGCTAATTAAATTATAACAAACCAATCTCAAATATTAACCGGATTTTAGGAAAATTACCTATAATCATATACACCACGCCATTAAAATGGCTTGGTTTTTATTTTGAAGGTTATTTCAGTAGTTACAATACCTAATTAATGTACGCCCCAAATGCTAATCATGCCTCTGCCATGGTATCTGCCGTTTATAATTTTGAAGTAGGGTCTGCCCCAGCAGATAGTTCGTTTCTCGTAGTATAGCAATTAAAGTTATGGGAACAAATAAAGCGACACTCTTTAAAACAAATTTTCTATATCTAAATTATTTATTCTGTCAAATAATCTAAAATGCGAAACATTGCCCTTTTATTTTCCTTAGGAACAGGATGCTCAATAATTTGCTTAGCTGTTTGTTTAAACACCGAACCGGATAGATATTGCGCGTCGTTGACCACAATTTCTTTGATATTATCTGTTTCTGGTTCTAAATGAAACTGCAAACCAACAGCTTGATCGCCTAAGACAAAACCCTGATTTTGTAAATTATCATTGGCAAATAAGACCTCAGCTTCTTCTGGTATTTCAAACATCTCTTCATGCCAATGTAATACTTCTAAACTTTCAGGCAAACCGCTAATTAATTTGGACTGCAACTTGACCGGACCCCAGCCCACTTCTTTAACTGGGGCCTTTTTAACCTGATAGCCTAAAGTTTTAACAATTTGTTGTGCGCCAAAGCATACTCCTAAAACAGGCTTTTTTTCTTGAAGTAGTTGCTTAATTAGCTGGCGCTCCTGCTTAATCCATGGCAGATCATCATTTGGACTCATAGGACCGCCTAAAATAACTAGTAAATCTGTTGTGGCAGCAGTAGGCAAAATGCCAAATTGGTAGGGATGATATACATAAAAGTCATGGTGATGTAGGTCAGACCATTCCTGAATTGAACCAGGGCCTTCGTTTGGCGTGTGTTGCAATACATTAATTCTCATTATTTTGCTCCTTTTAAAATGATTCATCTCCACAATATTTTTTCTAAAATATTCAAATAATAATTTAATATTATTATAATTTAATGATAAAATAAAATTTAAGTCTATACAGTAAAAAGATTAATTTTTTATTGCTTAGCCTTATTAAATTTAATTTGAAAGGTTCAAATCATGCTGAAATATAAACTTAATCCAAAAATCGCGTTATTCTTAATGGGTATTTTACAATTTTTAGTTGGTATTCTTCTTATTTATTATCACAAAAATAAAATAACTATATATACTTATTTTTTCTTTGGTATGATATTACTGCTAGGCGCTATTTTCATTAAAACCACCAACCCTGTAAAAATTATTCAAAAGGTTAATATGGATGGCGGAGAAAAGTTTCTCAAGTGCTTATTTTTAGCAACTTTGGCATTTTACCTGCTAGCAATACTTTTTGATGGGACTAATCGAACTTCGTATATTACACAAATTGATATAACTTTATTTCTTATTATTTTTTGACCCTCATGGTTCCAGGAAAAGTAGTAGATAAAAAGTAGGCCAATGTTCATTTTTAATATTGGAAGGCGTACATTGAACGATAATCGTAATTATTGTGCTGAATTAAAAAAGTTTCTGAAAATTAAAACAAATTTTAGTATGCTTTATTTTTTAATCTAGTAAAAATAAAGCATACTAAAATGCAAACAATTACGATGAAAGAAAGAGCCAGTAACACATCATAATTTAATTTTAGACCTTTCAAGGCCGCTAACTTCTTATTTTTTAGACCTGTTTGCGCTAATGTTAGTAACGAAGCGGTTAATGCCGTACCTATCGCCCCGGAATATGATTGGGCAGTCATAAAAATGACATTCCCATCATTTTTTAAATCAGTAGTGATATTAGATAAACAGAAAGTCATGATATTACTATAGCTAAGTCCCAAACCAAACATAAAGCTGATATAAATAAAGGCCATGTTGGCAGTACTTGGATTCAAAAAATTAGCAATTATAAAGGTAAGAAGAATTATTGCTACTCCAAATATTATTGGTAATTTTTGATTAACCTTATCATAAATTATTCCAGCAAACGCAGAGACAAGAGCATCTATAATGGCAGCCGGCAAAACCAGTAACCCAGCTGTAGCCGTTGTTTGTTCAAAAGCAGTTTGTAAGACGTTGGGTATCAAAAATGACATGCTAAGTGACATTAATTGCAACAGAAAAAATGCCAGCAAAAAGAAAGTAAACTGCCAATTTTTAAATAAACTAACTTTTAAAACTGCATGATTGCTATGCTTTTCAACCAAAGTAAAGAAGAATCCAGTAATAATAGTGATCAGTGTTAGTATTAGTTGTACATAAATGTTGTTGCCACTTGTAAAGCCTAAAAGCAAAAATAAAGCTGACATTAGAAATACAATTAAAAGTAGTCCACCCTGAAAATCAAAAGGAATTTTTTGAGTTTTACTAGTTTGGCTAATACTATGTTCACCTAATATCCAGGTCAAAATAATTACTGGAATGATAAGTAGAAATAAAGTCTGCCATTGAAATAATTTTAAAACTATTCCACCATATACCGGACCAACTGCAGGAGCAAAGGCAATAACCAAAGTGCCAAGTCCCATATACATGCCTACCTGTTCTTTAGGTGACTGTTCTAATATGATCGTGAACATTAGCGGTAAACCAATGCCAGCAGCAACTCCTTGTAAAAGACGTCCAATCAATAACAGACTAAAATTTACTGAAATTCCTGCCAAAATTGTTCCTAGTAAAAAGCATGAAACGGCCATCCTAAACAATGAAATAGTTTTAAATCTCTTTTGTAAATATGATCCAAAAGGAATAATAATTGTAGATACTAACATATAACCTGTTGTTAGCCATTGAATCGTTCTGGCAGACATATTAAAATCTATCATTAACTGGGGGAATGCGATATTGAGTGCCGTTTCAATCACAATCCCTAAAAAACTAAGTATTCCAACTGCCAATATTGATTTGATGAGTCTGCCATTTTTAACCATTAAAATCCTCGATTTCTTTTGTCTTTATTTTTGCATACAACATATAGCGAATATAAATATACTACCTTAATATGTTGTATTGGTTAAGAAAAAGTAATTGAATAGAACATTATTTTATGATACAAAATTTTGTCAACTAGCATAAAAAGCAAGGAATAATTTTTTAATTATACTTTAGCCAGATCAATAACCATAAATTGGAGTTGCAATTATCATGGAAAAAACAAAACAAGAAAATTTAATGAAGCTTTTCAAAAGCACTCTAAAAAATTTAGAAACAGAATACACTGCTAGAGTAGATGATTATGATGATAACATTTACTTATCAGTTTTTACGAAAGAGGATTTCCGCAGGGCTTTAGGACTACTTGGAGCAATAGGTGCTTTTTTTAGTACCTCGTATTTACCTGAGCCTGAATTAGAGTTTCAAATTTGTATTAGAAACTACGGATTGGATTTAAGTGATCTGGTAAAAATGTTGCCTAAATCTTAATAATTCGCAACCTGTTATTTATAGATATATGAAGTAGCCTACGTTTTTATAGGGTTAGCTCAATCAAAACATATGATACTTTTTAATTTCCAATTCCAAAACGAATTGGATTTTTTTTGCATATAAATCCCAACAGGTTTATTTTTAATACTTGCAACATAATAGCCACATTCTTCAGTTCCACCTTGAAACTCGCTAATTTTCTGGCAACGATCACTAGTTTTAAGAGAATGTAAAAATTTCGCTGTTTTCCTATTAGTTGCTACTTGGTTAATTTCTCGGGTATCGTGATTTCTTATTATGTGATTAACCTGGTATTGTGCTACGTCAGGTACATAGTCATCTGATGCCCAATAGTAAAATAAAAAAAGACAAACGGCAACAATGCACGCGAATATAACAAATTTTACTTTTCTAGTCATAGTCGGTACCTCATTTATAATGTTGAACAAATAATAATTCATTTTATTAAAAAAGCAACATATAAAAATGACTGGCTATCATTTGCATAATGATAACCAGTCCTTAGCTATATATTGATAAGCTATTCTAATTAGTAGAAAAATTTCCTTTAAATTTTATTAATTTCAAATTTAACTCAGCCAATTATCTATCTTAGATGTTCCACACATATCCGTTCCGTTAGGATCCAGCGCGTTTTCTATTTCTTTTCCAGATATTTCGTTCCCATTTTCTTTTATTTTCTCAAGATTATCTTTGTTAACTATATTTATAATGAACTGATACCCACCGTTTTTATTATCCCTATTTACATATTTATTATTTACTTTTTTATATATGGTAAAGTATTTTCTAAAGCCAAAATTTTTTTGCTCTCTAACTAAGCTATATCTTTCGTCATTATCTATTTTTGCTTTATAAAAGTGATAGCACTCACTTAACCTTCTTATGTATTTTTTTCTTTCTCCCCGATATATTCCTCAGGATCGCCAAAAATCCTATTAGACTTTTTTTCGTTGCAAGGCTCACAAACTAATGCCCAGTTTTTATAATAATCATTGCCGCCCTCTTTTTTAGGGACAATGTGATCTATTTGACTATCAGTAAAACAAAGATCTTTACTACAATAAGCACATTTTCCGTCATATAAGTAATAAACAATTCTTTTTTCTTGTTCATTTAAAGGCGGGGTATTATTAGGAACTTTAAAACCAAACCTGCTGTGATATTCTGCTGCCCCAATAATTTTGCAGCCATTTTCTTTCATTCTATTGAGAATCGTATTTTGATTTTCAAAGTCTGCTTTTTGCATATCTTTTAAGACGTAATCCTCTTCAACAACAATAAGAAGTTTACAATCTGCTTTGGTAGAAAAGTCTTGAATATCTTCAAATACTTGCTTTACATGAGATGCAGTTTGACTTTTACTGGATTTCGTGCATAATATTTCGCCATTATGAGTGGAATATAAATAAGAAGAATTCCTCCCCATATAGCCAATTGCATTAAATTTTGTTAAGTCAATGTCATTAATTTCTTTAATCTTGCTACAAGGTAAACTCGAAAAAGACATATTCCTTAATTTGTGTAGTAAATTAATTTTTTATTGCACTGAATCATGGCTATCACCTGTTCTTAAATTTGGATTATTATTTTTTCACTTTTATAATAGCATATTATTACTATACATGTATTCAAAACGCTTATTTTGATTTTTTATCAAAGTTAAATAGCTTTATTTTTATCATAAAAAAATGCTTCTTATAATTAGATTACTAATCTATTAATAGAAGCACTTTAACGTTAAAATTCTTATTACAAATTATTTTATGCTTTTAATAACTAATCGTTCAAAGCAACTTTTCTGAATATAAAATATATTGCTGCTAGTGCACATACCTGAACTACTCCAAGAAGAATGCTGACACTGTTTAAAGCAGTGAAATTCTTAAATAGCAAGTAAGATACAACTGGGGGTATAACAATAATTGCAACCGCTACACCCGCAAAAATTTTGTTAAGAGCTTGCAGTTGCTCTCTTCCTGTATATTCCATTCCAGCAAATAATACAAGAAGTAAAACCATAATCCACAACATTTTTTTACCTCATAAATACTTTATCGTTTATTTTGTTGATCGACGATCTTTAAACATATAAAAGAAGCCTAACAGAATAAGCAAAACTATTAGAGAATAAAAAGACGGTATAATTTTGCCAAATTGAAAATTATGTATTACTAAGTCATAGGCTAATAAGGCAACGGAGGTTAATATCAACACCATTCCGCGATTAGTTCTAAGAAATTTGATTATTGGTTTATCTTCATAAATTTTACCCAAACACCAACATGAAATGATCAAAGCTGTAGTTGCTATAATTTCAGTCATGTATTATCCTCCTTCCAAATAAATGTATAAAAGACATATTCTTACGTCGTTATATGTAAGATAACGACTTTTTAATCAGCGAAATAAACCAAATATAATTATTGATTTATTTCTAAACTAAGAATAACATTAAATCATTATTAATAATGTGCAAAATCAGCACATTATTCTAAGAATAAATAAGTATAAACAGAGTGCAACCATGAGTAATTTTGGCAAAACAATTCATAAACTTAGAACTACACGTAAAATGACCCAGCAAGAATTAGCACAGGATTTGTTTGACCGCAGCACAATTTCTAAAATTGAAAATGCTGAATTATCAACGACTTACGAAAATGAACTTAAATTAATAGAACGACTGGGTCTAAACCCTAATGAGTTTGAATATATTAGTAATGGTTATCATATTAGTACCAAAAATCAGCTATTGCATCGTTTTTTAAACCTTGACGGCAGCATTGATCAAGACGAAATAAAAACTTTGCTAGAGGATTGCCTTTGGGTCAAAAACGATAATGATATTAAACGTATTGCCATTATCCTTAAATCTCTATTATTAGTTGATAAACCAAAGGGATTTACTCATGCACAAGAACTTGTTCAACCAATCTGGTTCGACTCCCTTAGTGATCTCCAAGTTTTCACAGTTACAGATATTACAATCCTTAATTCCATCTTATTTGCTTTTGATTATCGAACAGCAAACGAAATTATTGCCAAGATTATTGCAAATATAGACAGTCATTATCCGTTTATGAAAACTCTGAAAACCAATACGCTAATTAATCAGGCAATAATACAAATGACGCATCACAAATTTAAGTTAGCTGTCACTACTTTAAATAGTTTAAAACCTTTATTAAAGAGTCTAAGACAGTATGAGAAATTACTTGTTGTTAATGCTCGAATTGCAATTTGTCAAAAGCACAAATTAGAAGCACTAGAACAGATTAGTTTATTAGAAAAAATTGGTGCTGATAATTTAGCAAGGCATTTAAAACAGGAAATCGCAGAATTTTTTAAATAATAATTATTTTTAATTAAAGTTATCAAAAATACACAATAAAAGTTTTATAACTTGACCAGATATTGATATTGTACCTATTTACAAATTAAATATAAAATAGAATAAAATCATTATTTAGGAGTCCAAATTGATCATAGACACTAAGAAACTGCAAAAAGCAGTCATGGAAAATAAGAAAAAACACGGTTTCAATACCACAGATATTGAGTTTGAATTATTGCGATTACATGGAGAAGCTAACGAGCTATTTGAAGCCTGGCGCAAAAATGATAAATAAAACATCAATGAAGAATTAGCGGATGTGGGAATATTCTTATTAGGCATTGCGGAAATGCTTGACAGTGATTTGGGCGAAGACATTGTTAATAAAATGAAAATAAACGAAAAAAGAATATACAAAAATGGCGTTAAACTTGGTCCTGCTAATACAGATAAATAGAACGATAGCTTTGGCTTAATAACAGCATGGTCAAACTATCAGCTATTTATTCAATTCTTGCAAAAGTTGAGGAATAGGCAGATATTTTTGAATAGGTTTTGTTATGCTTTTTATGACTTTAATGGAACTTATATATTAGCCTAAAAACGGTTTAGATCTTATTTCTCTGGAAGCTGGTCTGGTATTCTTATATTTACCGAATGAAATACTCAAAAATAGCTATTTTGGAAAAATACAATCTTGACTTGATAAAGGTCCTAAATTTTCTCAATTTCGGAACCTTTTTATAATACAAAAATGCACCCAATAGTTGACTTTTACTATTAGGTGCATTTTATTGTAAATTTAATTTCTAAAAAATTATTTATTTGACAGTTTTTTGCTTAGCAACTTGACTTGCTTCTTCAGCTGTGTTGATCGGGCTTAGTTTTACGCCGTCAATAAATCTAACATCACTTGCTTTGACATAGCTATCGCCAAAATCTACTTCACTACCGCCACTTCCGTCTGGCTTATTAGTGGCATAAAACCAATGACCCTTCATATGATAAAACAGTTCGGCTTTATTTTCGGCTGGCACCCAAATATAAAGCAATTTATCTACCTTTATATTACCGCCTTGTTTCCTAATTCTTTGTCCATTAATATCTTTCTTGGTGCCATCGGCATTATAGACGTCTGTATCTTGATAAAATCTAATATAAGAATAATGCTCAGAGTTATAAAAATGATGTGGAAGCTCTTTTTTAACTTTAACGTCTAGGCAATTGAGCCAATTATTCGTCCCTTTAATACGATAAATAACTGCATTTGGTATAGCCATATTGGTTATATCGTCGGCATATCCTTCTTCTTGAGCTCGGTCGACTATAAAAGTAGTACCTTTTTTAGCCTTTTTAGTAGTTTTGAGACCATTATTGATCTCATAAATTGGAGTCCCACCGTCTTTTGTCACTGTTGCAATAGTTTCTTCAGTGTTTGAAGCAGTGATTTTGCCCAAGTTGCTGGCTCTCACATATTGCTTTGCGGGACCACCAATACGGTAGTAGCGCAAACCATTCTTAAACTTGACGGTGCCACCATAAGTTGTAATTGAGGTTCCTTTTCTAATTAAACGATAGTCAGCCCTGCGTGAACTGGTAGCGTAAACATAGGAATTATGTTTAACTTCACGTTTAACGCCATCGATGTTATTAGCCTTGATATATTGCTTTTTACCGCTAATTTTATAGTATGGGGCATAGGGCTTGAAAGTTAGGATTAATGGCTTTTTATCAACTTCAATCCGGCGAAAAGCTGGATATTTAGCGTCTACCTTTTGTCCATCCTCATCGTATGCTTGTGATGTATACATAACGGTTCTTATAGTGCTGGGAATCTTTGCCTGAACAGTATAGGCTTGATGATTAAATGTCCAAATTGCAGTAAGTCCTAAAAAACCAGCTGCTAAATAATGAGTAAGTTTCTTATTCATATGTTTTAACCTCTCTTCTCAAAAAAATGCTATCTCTATTTTTGATTCTCTAATTTCTGCAATCAAAACAAGAAATTATATAATTTCATTCTGTACCTTTCTTAGGGAATAATGAAGGTAAAAAATGGTGAATTAAATTAGGCAAATATCTTAATAAAAAATGCATCCAATAGCTGGCTTTTACTATTAGGTGCATTTAAATTATTTAGTTCTCTTAAAATAATTTATTTGGTCGTTTTTTGCTTAGCAGCTTGACTTGCTTCTTCAGCTGTATTGATCGGACTTAGTTTTACGCCGTCAATAAATCTAACATCTTTTTGCTTAACATAGCCATCACCAACATCTATTACAGAAGTTCCTCCGTCTCGTGAGGCAGAGGCGTAAAATTCATGGCCCTTCAAGTGGTAAAATAATTCAGCTTTCTTTTCAGCTGGTACCCAAATATAAAGCAATTTATTTACCTTTAAAAACCCACCTTGTTTTCTGATCTTTTGTCCGTGATGATCTTGCATAGTACCGTCTGCATTGTAAACATCTGTATTTTTATAAAACTTAATGTAAGAATAATGTTCAGAATCATAGTAATGTACAGGCATTTTCTTTTTGGCTCTAACTTCACTGCTCAGTAACCAATATTTTGTACCCTTAATATGATAAGTAAATATTTGGGGATCATCTTCATCCCCTCCATTATTTTCAGCATAGTCTACCGTAAATTTTGTACCCCTTTTGGCTTTCTTGGAATAAGTATCGTCTTTAATAAAATCATAAAGTCCAGCTCCTTCTTTTGCAGTTACTTTTACAGTTGTTTCTTCTGTATTAGAACTAATAATCTTACTTAAGTTGCTGGCTTTCACATATTGCTTTTTTGGTCCACCAATGCGGTAGTAACGTTGCCCGTTCTTAAATTTGAAGGAATTGCCATAAGTTGTTATTGTCTTGCCCTTTTTAAGCAAACGGGAGTCAGCCCTCCGAGAGCTTGTAGCGTATACATAAGAGTTTCGTTTGACCTTGCGTTTAACACCGTCAATGTTACTTGCCTTGATATATTGCTTTTTACCTTTAATTTGATATGCGGGTGCAAACGGCTTAAAAGAAAATGGAATTGGTTGATCATCTAACTTAACCTGAGTGTAAGCTGCATATTTTCCTTTTACTTTATCACCGTATAAATCATAAGCATGGGCATCGTGCATTACGGTTTTAACAATACTTTTAGCTTCTACAGTATTAGTTTGTTGGTTAAGCACCAGACTTGCAGAAATGCCCAATATAGCAACTGCTAAATAACGAAAAGGCTTTTTAGTCATATAATTTTTACTCCTTTCTCTTAAGACAGGCACTGTTGTTACTGCATCGCTCTTATTTTATAAAAATGCAAAACAAATGATAGCGCAAACATACTGGCTATAATTAATTCTGAACCTTTCTCAGTAATTAATGAAGGTAAAAAATGGTGGGCTTAATTAGGCAAATATCTTAATATATAGGGGGAATACTTAATTCTAAACTTTCTTCGCTGAATTTATATGTATTTATACGTATAATAAGAAACATGGAAGGTTTACTTTGTGGCGAAGACGCCAAGAGAAATTATCAAGATTTTAAAAAAGCAAGGCTTTATGAAAAAGTCTCAAAACGGATCCCAGCTAAAAATGTATAACCCCATTACAAATGTTACTATTCCTGTTCTCATTCATTCGAAAGAAATAAAAAAGGATTAGAACAAAGAATTCTAAAAGAAGCTGGATTAAAATGAATTTTTCAGCTAATTTTTACATGTTAGGAGGAATTAATATGTCTAAGCTTTTAGTATACCCTGTTATACTTCACCCTGAAGACACTGGCTATACTGTCGAAGTTCCAGATATTACAGGTGGTTTTACTCAGGGCGAAGATTTAACTAATGCTTTGGAAATGGCCTCTGATATGATTGGATTAATGTTGGAAAACACGACTAATTATCCTAAACCATCTAAGTTAGAAAGTATCCATGTTGCTGACAATGATATTAAAACTATTGTTGCCATTGATATGGATGATTATAGACGCAATAATTCCAAGACAATCCGCAAAACAGTAACTGTACCAGAATATCTGGTAAAAATGGGCAAAGAGAAAAATTTAAATTTTTCTGCTGTACTAACTAAAGCCTTAAAAACAGAATTAAATTTATAACTAGAAAAAATAAGTTCTGGAAGTTAATTAACTTTCGGGACCTTTTTACAATTTTTGGACTAATTGTTAAATAGCATAATACAAAATAAATGCACCTAATAGCTGATTTTTACTATTAGGTGCATTTAAGTTATGAATTTTTCTCTTAATCGTTCTTACTTAGCAGTTATAAACATATTTATACTGTACTACTGAGCATCTTAACCAAAAATTCTAAAAGTTAGCTTTCTTTACATATCGCTTCAATCCGGTGATGTAATAATAACGACCTTTCCGTTTTACTGCACCACCAAATGTTCTAACTTTGCGTCCACGCTTCAGAATGGCATGTCTTATTTTCTTTACTTTTTGATTATAGATCAGAGCCTTGTGCTTTAACTTACGCTTTTGGCCTGTAATATTAGTAGCCTTCACAAACGTATTATTACCTAAAAGATAATACTTCTTACCTTTTATGTTTTCGGTACCATAAGTAATAATTATCTGGCCTGACATAAATTCGCCTGGTTTCCGCTTACCATTAATATCATAAAGATAAGAATTATGCATTACCGTTCTTTCAGTCCCGTTAAAGTTAGCTTTCTTCACGTAGCGGTTCAATCCGATGATATAGTAATAGCGACCTTTTCGCTTTACTGCACCGCCATATGTTGTAACTTTGCGTCCACGTTTCAGAATGGCATGTCTTATTTTCTTTACTTTTTGATTATAGATCAGAGCCTTGTGCTTTAACTTACGCTTTTGGCCTGTAATATTATTGGCCTTCACAAACGTATTATTACCTAAAAAATAATACTTCTTACCGTTTATGTTTTCGGTATCATAGGTAGTAATTATCTGGCCTGACATAAATTCGCCTGGTAACCGCTTACCATCAATATCATAGAGATACGAATTATGCATTACCATTCTTTCAGTCCCTTTAAGGTAAGTAAAAGTTACAGTCTGAGGCTGGTAGCTGAAGAAACCTGTCGCATTATAAGGCCTTGCCTTTAATAAATAACCAGCAAATTTCAGTTCTTGGGTAATGTACCCATCTCCAACATTACCATTCAAGATTTTATCAGGTGCCAATTTAAGGCCATTTTTATCTTTATACTGAACTCTGACCTCAGCTCCTGCAATCGGCTCTATAGTACCAGATGAATGACTTGGTGGTGTTGGCGTTGGAGTCGGCGGTGTTGGTGGTGTTGGCGGATTGACTGGTGGCTTAGGCTCATCAAAGTGTGTACCCTCGCGAACATAAGTATCGGCATCTTTAGTTGGATCATAATTTGTCATTAACTCTTTTGAGCTCCACCTATTTTTGCCTTTAGGATCATTAAGTGTACCATCAGCAACATTGCGCCAAGTGCCATCAGCATCAAATCCAGTACCCTTGACAATATTATCTTTTCCTAGTTTTAACAAGTTTAAACTTTGCAAATCATTTAGCATATCGGAAATGTATATAATTTTGCTCATATCAAAACCGCTAATATCAAGCCTTTGCAACCGAAAATCATACTGAAACATCTCTTTCATATTAAAAACATTCGCGGTATTAAATTTACTGAGATCAAGCTCTGTAATATTCTCGCAGTCCATAAACATGTTATTCATTACAGTTACTTTATCAGTATTAAAGTTGCTAACATCAATTTTTGTTAAGCTTTGGCAGGCCCCAAACATATATGACATAGTCTTAACGTTAGCAGTTGAAAAGCCGCTAACATCTAGGTCAGTTAAGACAAAGCAATTGTTAAACATCCCGTTCATATCAGTGACATTATCAGTTTTGAAATCTTTACCAAACTTAATACTTTTTAGTGACCAGCAATTCTGGAACATAGTACTGGTATTAGTCACCTTACTAGTTTTAAAGCTGCTTAAATCAATTGCATTTAAACTTCTGCATTCTTCGAACATGCCACTTAATTCCGAAACATTTTCGGTATTAAAGGAACTGACATCAATATTTTTAAGACTTACGCAAGAATAAAACATGCTTGACATTGTGGTAACATTGGCAGTATTAAAGTTTTTTAGATTAACATCGCTCAAACGATAACATGATGAAAACATGCTTGTCATATCAGTAATTTGACTAGTATCAAGCTTGTCCAAGCCGTCTATATTAGTTAGATAAGTAAAGCCTTTAAATAGATACCTGACTGACCCGCTAAGTGCCAAGGAACCCTGAATAACAATATGGTTAACATTTTCAGGATCAAGCCTTACATTATATAAAGCATTTGCCAGCGGTTTCGGGTCATTAAAAGCTGTGGAGTTACCAGGAATAGTTAACGTTTTACTGGTCGAATCATAGCTAAGTGACAGTTCACTATTATCATCAATATCAGTACTGACCCATGGAACTGTCTTAGTTTCTCTTGTTGCAATTTTCGTTTCTTTTGCTGAATTTGCAGGAGGTGAAGCCGATGCAAATATTGTTTGCGGTTTAATAATACTTAAACCTACCACAGTCATAGCAATAATAGCTAAGTACGTTGTAAGTTTAATCCTAAAATGGTGTTTATTCATTATTTGTCTCCTTTAAGCAATATACTTCTACTTAACCAAAGTGTAGCATAAATAACCTTTAATATAAAATATATTTGTAGAAATATATATGTAATTTATTGTTTTTAGTAGATTTATGTACTAAGTTAAATTTCAAGGACTAACTTATACTGGAACATTTAATCTGTTTTAAAAAATTATTATATAAATGCGTTAGCTATACTAGTGCATCTTTGTATAACTAATCCATTTCTTGTGTTACCATAGAATACAATGAAAGTGCTACAAACGCTTTCAGATACTGATAAAAAGGGGATTTTTTCTATGAATCAAAAAGTAGTTATCATTGGTGCTTCCCATCCGGGTCATGAAGCAGCTATCGAGTTATTAGACAGATATCAAGATCTTGATGTCACTATTTATGAAGCAAGTGACTTTGTTTCATTTATGTCTTGCGGAATGAAGCTCTTTTTAGAAGAAAAAACTACCGGACAAGACAATGTACGCAATTTTTCACCTGCTGATTTGGAAAAATTAGGTGGTAAGGTCATTAATAATTCGCAAGCAGTTGCTTTAAATCCGGCAAACAAGCAAGTTACAATTAAAAATACCCAAACTGGTCAGACTGAAGAAGTTAATTATGACAAATTAATCTTGTCTCCAGGAGTTGATCCACTCCAATTACCAATTCCAGGGGCAGATTTAGATTATGTTTATTTAATGCGGGGCTACAGTTGGGCTAAAAAGATCAATGAAGCTCTTCATAATGATGAAATTAAAAATATCGTTGTGGTGGGTGCTGGTAACGGAATTGCTGCCGTTGAAGCTGGTGTTTTAGCTGGTAAACACATGACTTTGGTTGATGCCAGCAACCATATTTTGGCTAATTATTTTTCAAAAGACTTTACCGATGTTTTTGAACAAGAAATGCGAGACAAGGGAGTCGATTTAAAGCTTGATACAAAAGTTATTGGCTTTACCAATGACCACCTAGTCCAAACTGATCATGGTGATATTAAAGCCGATTTAGTCATCGTTGCTGCAGGCATTGTTGCTAATACAGACTGGCTTAAAGATACTATTAATTTAAACCAACGGGGTTATATTGAAACAGATGAATATTTGAGGACTAATCAAAAAGACGTTTATGCTTTGGGTGACGCTATTTGGCCACTATCAATCCCGGCTAATAAAAGAATGCCGATTCCATCGGCAGTTGCTGCTCGCCATGAAGCAAATTATTTAGTACAACATTTGTTTGAAGAAAAACCAAGCCGCCCATTCCCAGGTTTAGTGGGTGGACAATTACTAGAATTTGGTGATGTACATGCGGTAGTTAGCGGCCTCCCACAAAAATCTGCTGAATTTGCCGGCATTAATGCTGCAACTAGCATCTACATCGATCATTTGCGTCCAGACTTTATTCCTGCAGATGATAATCCGTTAGGATATATTTCCTTAACTTATAATAAGGATACTCATCAGATTCTGGGAGGTGCAGTTATGTCCAAGCATGATATCACCGCTCAAGGCAATGTCTTAAGTTTAGCAATTGGTCATAAATTAACATTAGAAGATTTAGCTGAGCAAGACTTCTTCTTCTCACCAAGTTTTGATCGGCAATGGAATATTTTAAACTTAGCCGCACAACATGCGTTAGGTTTACACAAGTTTTAATTAATTTTGGATATTACTAAGCCTACCACACACCCGATGAACTATATGAAAGAAGATTAGATTGCATCTATCAGATCAAGTAGGGTGTTCAACTTAAAATTGCAATTTTCGGCAAAACAAAAGTCAACTATATTTTGCAAAAATAAAACAAAAATATTTGTTGATTTATCAAGCTTTGTGACATATTATCGAATATAAATCGGTTTTTAAAACATAAATTTACACAAAAAATAAGCCACCCCAGACTTGTTGGAATCAGGCTTTAGCCTATTGAACGGAATCAAAAACTACTCTGAACAAGTGGAATTTGCTCAAAAATCTCAAAGATGTGATATAATTTGTATAAACAAAAAGGCGCTGTCTGCAAACAGCGCCTGCCCAGAGCCGCTTTTAAGAGCGGTGGCTAATATTAATAGATTACAAAACCCGCTAACCTCGCCAAAAGTTAAAGCGGTTTTTGTTTACTTATGTTTGTGTAGCATTTTGCGCAGCTTGCGGTAAGACTTTATAAGCTTCTGAGCCTGCTTGGTGATCTTTGTCATCACAACAATGCTTTCGTAACCAAACCACAGAAGCGAAAGCAGAGCAAGCATGATAGCAGTCAGCCACGCCACAACGTAAATTGCACCTCAGTATTGTAAGATCTGCGTAGGAATTTAAAACTTCCATAGGCATCACCTTCCTTTGAAGTGCCACCGCTCATATTAACTTTTCTGGTTAATACAATTATAACATATAAAATACGTCCAAACGCTGATAAAATAAAGCTTTATAGCTTGTGCATTATACTCGATTTAAGATTCACAAACATAAGAATCAGAAAAAGAAAATTAATAATGTCGTAATCGAGTTACTCACTTTTTAAACTAAGCATTTGCTGATCTACAATAAAAGCTGTGAACCAAAATTAGGCTTAAATATAAGTTTGGTTTTCGACAAAAGGTATTTAGAAATATTGATTAAGACTAGGATCAAAAAGATAAAGAAATGGATTAGAAGAAAGGTTCTAATTATGGTTTTCGATGTTTTTTTAAAAAAGCAAAAGCCGTTGATGCTAAAGATTATGTTTTAGGGATAATGGCCGATGATTATCGCCAATACAGAATAGAATCATCAGACAATGATTCTAAAAGTTTTGCCAAGCTTATATTTAACTTAATCATTCAAGAATCGTATAAGCATTTAAAGGATGACACTTTTATTAGTCCTGATGTAATCTTCGATATGATTAGCAAGCAGATTGACAACGTATCTAGTTTCCCTACAGAAAAGTTTGACTTTGATTCTATAAACCTTGCGCCAATTTCAACCGTAAAACTCCCCAATTTGCTTTTGGGCAAAAGAATAAACAAAGAAGCAAATAGATTAGCTAAAGGTTTAGATGAAGTTACAAATTATGGTGAGTACGGCCATTACATGCTTTTCTATAATGACGATGATCAGATCTTTTCCTTAAAAGACAATAAAGAAAGGAATCTTGCCCTAGTTTTCTACTACTTTATTGATGGATGTAGAAAATATAAACTGAAACCTCATCACATGTTAAGAGCCATTAAAGAACAAGCATACAAGCTAAGAGCGACACTTCTCTTCAAATCCAAGACAAATCCCCCACTATTGTTCTATAAACTCGGAAGTTGCGATAGATATGACTACTGCAGAGATGTTTCAGAATTTGAAAAAGATCAGAAAATAAAATCAGCAATGTTAAAGCTTGCAAAGCAAGATGTTGGCCCTTTTGGTGAACAGATATGGTAGAATTAAGGGAGTTCATTGGTAACTTCTTTCTAGAATTTTGGGTAATTACATTCTATCAGAGAAGTCCAATGGACTTTTTTCATTTTCTAATCAGGGCAAGTGTTCAACTTCATTTTACAATTTACCTAAATTTTAAATATGCTTTATAGACTAGTCACAAAAATTTTAGTTATATGTAAAATTTCTCCGTCTGGTATAAAAAAGCACGCATAATTTTTCTTTATATTTTCTTTATATTTTGAAGAAATAGCATGTTTTTGACTTTTAAAATCAATTTCAAAGGCTAAAAATTTAGATATCATGCTCACAAATCATTATTATCATAATTTAGTAATAATTTTGTTTTAAAGTATATAGTTTCTTGGGATTCAACGATCATTTAACCAATTTCAGAAAAATGTTTCATAATAGTTAAAGAAAGTTGAATTTAACTATTAAAAAGCTCATCTTAAATATTTGAATTCAGGTCATGCTTGAAAGTTTTTTAAGACTAATTTTTAATTCTTCAGCATTAGCAATCAAAATCAGGTATCATTTTATTTCTGAACTTTTAACTAATTGGTATTAGCTGCTTATCTTCTAATTTGTAGGCATGGGTGAACTTACTTTGCAAGTCCTCTGGAATATGATGATCAATCTCAACCACTGTCAAGTTGGAAGACAAAATCATTTCATGAATTTCATGAGCAGTTTGTGGGTCTAATGATGCGGTGCCTTCATCAATTAATAAAAAGTTGCGATTATATAAAAGGGCACGAGCAATTTCTATACGTTTCTTTTCACCACCTGACAAGTTAGTTCCGTCTTCTTGAATTACGGCGTCAAGGCCAATCTTTTGCATTAATGGCGTTAAACCCGCTTCTTGAATGGCATGCTCAATCTCTTGGTCTGAAAAGTCCCGTCCCAAAGTCAGGTTAAAGCGCAAGGTATCATGAAAAATATTCGAATCCTGATTGACTTCGCCAAAGTAATCAGGCTGAGGAGAAACAGCCTTACCATTTGGTTCAACTAATTCCACTGTTCCCTTGTTTGGTTGGATAATATTTGCCATTAATCTGAGCAATGTGCTCTTACCCTGTCCGCTGCGACCAGTCAGCAGAATTTTATCACCACGATTAACCGTCAAGCTGGCATTTTGAATAATAGTCTTATCCTGATAGCCAAAAGTCACACCATTGAGTTGCAAGTCTTTGAAATCTATTGTCGTCATCTCGTCACTGAGAGTAGACTGCGGTAATTCCTTGATATTAGTCAGTTTTGTTAACAAAGGTTTAGCCGAGTTAATCGTTGTCATTGACCGGTTGATGGCCAAGATAGAATTTACGATCCAAGAACTGGAATACTGAACCATAATAAAGGAAGAAAGAGGCAAGCGCTTGTCTAAAACAAATAAAATACCAATCCCAATGGGCAGAAATGATAAGGTATAAGCCAAAATACCAGCCAGTAAATTGCTCATGGCAATCGTATTTTCCCGTTTCTGCTTCGCTTCAGCTGTTTCAGTAATTGCCTTCTTACCTTTCAGTAAAAAGAACGGCATCGCATTATAATCCAAGATTAGGTCAATGTGCTTGAGATAATCCGACATAAATCCTGTGTATTTGCCAACACTAGCACTCCAGGCTTTAGAACTTTCCATAACCCGTTTGGCCATAATTTTTGGAGCAATTGCTGAAATAACTGAGAAAAGCATAAAAACAAGAGTCAGGATAAAGTTCGCATTGATAGCCATAGCCAAACATAGCAGCAGGTTAACAATAGAAGTGATTAAATTAAATACTTCTTTGACGTAATTATTTTCTACCAACTCTAAATCATTGGTGACAAATGACAACTTATCAGAAACTGGTCCTTGTTGTTTAACAAAATCAGAAGATAGCAGATCACTGCGCACGTTCTTATTGAAGAGGTAGATGTTCCGATTTAGCGTCCTCTCGTAAAAGTAGCGGGCAACGGTTAATAAGAAAATAATCAGAACAATCAAACAGACTTCTAGAACTACTCGTCTTTTATCACCAGCTTCAACCATGGCAAAGATTTGCGAATAAGACCAGGTATTAAAAGGAGTAGCAAGACCTACGATCAGGGTCAACAAAAAACATAGGATTATGCTTTTGTTATCAAAATATTTTTTCATAATTGTTTTTACCTTTCACTTATATTTAACATATTTTGCTAAAATGGCCTTAACTCCATAGAAGCAATATGATTTATCTTGTTTAAATTTTTTCCGTTACTATTTGTTCTTTTAATTTAATCATAATTTTATTTTAAAGTATATATTTATTTTCTAAGAGGTATTTTTATGTGTCTAAGTGGTTATTACTAAAAAGCTTCCGCCATTAAAAATAAATTTAACTAGCAGAAGCAATTAGGAATTGTTTAGTTCAAAACTTCGAGAAAATATATTTTCAAGAAAATTTTTCAGGTTAATAAAAAAGTCAACATTTTTTAAAGTGAAACCAATAACTAGCTTTTTAAAAATCTTAAGAGTAAGTCAAGTACTAAAATATTTTAAACTTTGTTCTACAAGATTACCTAAATACAATCAATAGCTTTTTCTTCCATATTTTTCTTAGATAGTTTTTGTATAATAATAATCTAACCTCAATGTTTTCTATAGGGGATTATAAGAAATATGACTTAGCACTTTTCCCTAAAATAAAAAATTATTATTTTTTATAATCTGAAATAGTTATTTAATCTTTATCAAGTTCATTACGAGTATATTCATACATATCTATCATAGGATAATACAAAGTTGCTGTGCCACTAAGGACATAGGCAATAACATAAAGTAATTCTCTAGCAAAACGATTTGAATATAACAAATTAACATTTTTCGGATACGGAAAGCTTCGTATATTTTCGCTAATATTAGTTTGTACAAGTACAAAGGCTATAATTGCAACAAGTATAGCTTTAATCAATTTTGTCCAAAATTTGGGTGATATTTTTTTATAGAGAATACCTGATTTGCATTTCCAGAAACAGCAATTAAAAAACCAAGGCCATATTGTTAGGGTGACGGAAAACATATAAATTGTTAAATTTGTTTCCAATGTTTCTGAAGGAGATTTTAAAAAGTTTTTAAAAATTTGCCATAATAATATTGCAACCAGATAAAGTATCAATAATGAATATGAAAAAAATACCATATTAAATTCATCAATTCTAAATTTAGGTATACTCTCAAATCCTTTTATAAATACTTCTCTAATTAAAAACATCAAAAAATTCAATGTTAATAAATAAACTAGCATTGCTATAGATAATACTCGTATATAATTAATAATAGTACTTTTATTATAAAAACCAGAGTAAAATAGAAACAAAACAAAACCTACTATAAATAAGCACAAGAAACTCACTACTATTTTGTGCCTTTTTATAACATTCTTTATTTTTAATAAATTCTTAAAAAAGTAATAAAAAAAATAAATTAATAATACAATTATTGCAATTATGATTAATTCTTTACACTTATACAAAAGCCAAATAAAAGACTTATACAAAAGCCAAACAAGAAAAAAAGAAATTGATAACACGATAAATATATATATAAATGCATAAACTATTTTAATAAATTCTGATTTTTTTTTGATCATAATCTTTAACCTTCATTTATTATGACTAATCGTATATTATTTGATTATTTTAACTATTTTGAACCGACATTCTACAGTATAAATATATCATAATAACGAAATTTTATTAAAGTATTAAGACTATACAAATAAATGTAATTTTCATTAAATATACTGACAGTAATTTATCTCTAATTTTGTATTAAAAATAATAAGTGGTAAAAATAAGACACGTACAAAATTAATTTAACTATAATTTTAGTCAAAAGGTCGATCAGAAATTTGTCTATCTCTATCAAATAAAGCATTTTAACTTAAAAATAGTTTTTAATAATTAAATATATAATAAAAAATATATTAAAAACTTGCTTATATTTTTTATAAATTAATATTTTATCTATCAAATTTCCTGATCTAATAAGAAGCATTTCCTACTTTCTCAATTAGTTATTGTGAAATTTTTAATAGTTCATCATAAATAATGTGCCTTTTTTCGTATTAATTGGCATCTTTACTAATGTTCTTGCATGAATTTAACAATTGATTTATTTCATTAATTATTATATATTTTGTTTCATTACTGCAAAAAATATTTAAACTAATAGAAAATACTAATTTTAAAACAAAATTAAACGAGTGCCAAAATTTTTAAAAACCATTTCGTTTTGGATTTTCTTCTGAAGTAAAAATTGGGACAAACCCGTTTAGTTAATTTATATTTACTATGAACATGTTCTCTATAGTTTTGAACGTTAGATTCAATACCCGCAAACTACTCTATTTTTTACTTAATTGATAGCATAACCATTAAGACATTCAGTAAAGTTGATTTCCCCCAACCTGATGGAGCTTGCAATAGAACTTTTTCCCAGAATCAATTTTTAGGTTAACATTGGCAAAAATTTTCTGTTTACCCTGACTAACTCCAGCATCAGTCAATTGCAAGGATTGGAAAGTATCTGAAGCAGTTGCATATTTACTGCCTTGCGGCTTTATTAGCAAGTCGATTTTTTTGATTTTCTTTTAATTTTATACTGAACAATTTCCCGTTAGAATTCTTTTTTTTCTTAATCTTATTTTGTAACTGTCAAAAAGAAGATTATAAATGGCAACATGCAATCCTTTACTCAGCCCGTTGTGCAAAATTAATTCAGTCATGATATAATGTAATTGTAAAGAAAAGAGGCCTTGCGCTAACAAGACCTCTTTGAAAACAAGCAGCCGCTCTAAAGGCGGTTAGCTGTGTGAGAGATAGAAGACTATCCCCAACTTGCTAAAGTATGATTGGGACGGTCTTTTTTATTTCTTGTGATTATTGATATAATCCAACAACACAATAATAAACGTGGCGAATGCCAACATTATTTGTAATGCCTGGTAAACGCTCATTGACTGCTTCTCTTTCTAAAAGATTTCGTGCCATAGGCACCATCTCCTTTCCAGATCAACAGCCAACCGCCCTCAAAACAATTTGCTTGAATTCTAAATTAATTATAACAAATACTGTTTGCATATTGAATAAAAGAAGAGCCAGATAATTAACTAAACGGCTTGGTGTAAATAACTTTCACTCACCTTAAAGAAGCAACAGAATAGTTGGTTTCTTCCAGCTGATGAATTAAAAGTTAATAGTGAGTTGGCTTTAACGAAACCATTCTAAATACTTTTTACTCTGTTTAATAAATTTCAATTAAGGATTAACTTCCGATATTTAACGAAGCTAGTCCTTTTTGTTTTGTTCGAGTTCATTTTAACTGAGACTTTTTATAACTATCACTTGCTATCTACAATAAAAACAGAAATAGCCTTATGATCTCAAAAATTAGGAGAAGTTTGTATCATCTAAATAGGTTATTTGTTTAATTTTAGGTTGGTTTTTAGATTATTTTGACTTTTAATTATTTATCTGCCTATAATTTATCTATTAACCACAGGCTAGTTATATTAATATGTAATTTTATTTGTAAGGACTTACTTATGGCAAATAATCAGAATAACGAAAAAAATGAGAAGACAAAACAATTTTATGATTTTTTAAAATATACAATAGTCTTATTTGCGATTTTTATTTTAATTAATTTTTTATTGACAAAATATTTGATAGTTAAATGTTCCGTGTCTGGTATCTCGATGCAACCAACTTTTGAAAACCAAGAAAGAGTTATAGCTAATCGCAATAGCAAATTGAAACGAAATGAAATTGTCATTTTAAAGGCTCCGGATGAACGTAATTCCTTTTATATAAAAAGAATTATAGGATTACCGGGTGAAACTGTTACTGGAAAAAATAATAAGATTTATGTTAATGGCAAAAAAATAAATCAAGACTATTTAAAGCCAGGATTTAAGCTGACGGATAATGAAGACGGTTTTTATGGTACAAAATATTCTTACACTGCTGACTTTTCAATTCGTTCTTTAGCAAGAACAAAAGAATATAAAAGTATTTATTCCCCTTCTCAATTAAAAGAAATGAAAAGTACTAACAAAGTTCCCAAAGGCTCGTATTTTGTAATGGGGGATCATAGGAGCGTTTCAAAAGATAGTCGTTATATAGGAGCAATTCCTAGAAGTAAAATTGAAGGTGTTGTCAAGTATCGCTATTGGCCACTTAACAGAATCAAAGCATATTAAAAAGGATTAAGTTCTACATTTGGACTTAATCCTTTTTACTTTCACCTTTTATAACTCTGCTAATCGTTTTTCATCTACATGAAACATAATCATGCAATAAAGTAATAATATTGCAGTCATAAACACCACCACATAAATGTTAGCAGTTCCAGGGAGTTCACGTAAGAAATCAGCAGGTGAATAACTTATAAAATATGGCAAATGGATAGTTGCATTCATTAATAATAAAACTATTTGCAAAACTAAACCTGTACACATGGCAGCAAACTTATTTTTAATCCACAAAGAAGTAACCATTGCGAATACAGCGAACAATCCTCCCCAAAGAGAAGAAAATATAATTGACAAAATAGCGTGGACAAACGGATGGAAATAATAAAGGGAGACAAACAGCATAGTAAAATTCCTAGCACCAATATTGATATTAAGTAAATTATCGGGCTTAACATTAGGTAATATCATAAACCAAGAGAAAAAGTTAAACAGTAAGGGAACAGCAATTACAATAAAACCTGTCATAAATGCGATTTCTAGGTATCTTAACAAGATTTGTTTAATGGACTTCTCCATCTTTAATTTATAAAAATAGCCGTTGGTAAAATCTTCTTTCAATAATGTACTGGCAGGTAAACTTGCTATTAAAGGTAACAAGATAAAAAATATAGTAGGTACAAAAGTAAATCCATCTATTGATATCCACATAGTATAAGGTGAGTTTGCCGCAGGAATATTTTTAGACACAGAAACAGCACATTGTACAACGCTAATACTTAACCCTATTGCCAATGCTAAAAATAACCATAATTTATTCAAACGTGACCACAAAAATTTCATTTTATTCTCCCTATTCTAGCAGAAGCGAATATTTGACATAGTGCTTCTTAGTTGGTACCAAGAAACTGAAACGTAATTTTTGATTGCGCATGTCATATGAATAACGCGGAATGGTAAAAAATATTGTAAAAGGCTGCTTGCCGTGCGCTAATGCTTTATCAGGATTAATACTGTGGTGACTTTTGTCATACAATTTTATTGAGGGACTGCTTGTACCATAAGGATTATTTAGATACATATTTTCTCTAAAATTAGGATTGTTTTTTCTCTCGCCATAGAATGGCCGGCCAGTTTGACGTATATGAAATTTGACTTTGGCTTGTACAACATCTTTACTTTTCTTAACTGCAGCTTCATGAACAATAAAGTTAACGTGATAGGCTTTTACCAATTCATTTTTGTGAAAAAGCTGTTCTTTAGTCACACCATACTGCTGAGGATGGGCGTTTACCTGGCGGTAGCGATAAAAGCCCCCACACCCAACTACAATTATTATTACCACGAAGAAGCTCCATAGCAATTTTTTATTTTTCATGATTAATTGTTCCTTCTTGTACATATAGCTTTTGCGTGGCGACTTTGTTCACAAATTCATGATCATGCGAAGCAATAACAAAGGTTGAACCTTTATGGTTATACCCATCAATCAGTCTGATTAATTTACCAATACTTTCATGATCCAGCGCATTGGTGGGTTCATCCAAAACAATTAACGGATAGGCTCCAAGAAAGGCCTGTGCAATTCCTAATTTCTGCTTCATCCCCAGTGAAAATTTCTTAACTTTTTGTTTAGGGAACCTGGTTAAATCAAAGTATGCCAATAAATCATTAATCTGCTTTTCTTGAATATCTGGATCTAATTTCGCTAGTAGTTCTAAATTTTTATGAGCAGTAAATTCTTCTATTAAACTGGGATTTTCAATTAAAATTCCCGCTTTAATAGGATAAGGCTCTTGGACCTTCATCTTCTTACCATTAACTATGACTTCCCCACTGGTATTTATTAAGCCTAAAATTGCTTTTAAGATTAACGTTTTACCGGAACCATTTATTCCTTCTAAAACAGTGATACTGCCTTCTGGAATATCTGCACTAACATCATGCAATAGTGGCCGTCTTTTCACTACTTTTCCTACTTCATTTAATTCAATAAAACTCATTGTTTGCTCCTTACTCTACACTAAAAAAATGGTCAATAATCCTATAAACAATCACCATAATCAAAGTTGCCAGCAATAATAATAAAAAACCAGGGAAATTAAATCTCATAATTATCAAGCAATTCAAAGGATTTACTTGCCACTTTAAAAGAGATGTCATTATCAAAAGTGAAGCTGGAATAATCAGACCCAATGCCGAATTAAACTTTCCAATTGTACCTTGCAAAAGAAGCGTCAGATATATTCCAAAAAAATTGTTGATGAAAAGTAGTGGGATCGCCTGCCAGTCAGTTAAATTAAAAAAAGACAAAGAGGGCAATTTAAGTAAAGCCGTAACAAGCAACATAACTAAAAGTGTAACAAACACATAGGCAAAAGCTATTACTCCCATTAACAACATAGTGACAACAGTAAAATTTTTCGGTGGAATTTGTAATCCTCTTAGGTGCATAATGGTAGTTTGCCAAAGCTGTTTAAAGCTATTTAATACAATAAGCAGCGGTATTAAGAAATAGACCAGCCACAAAATAAAATTAAAAGATGCACCTTGACTGGTATCGGCAAAGAAGAGATTAAATATAGAAGTATTTGAACTGTTAATTAGCTGCGCACTGAGAAAAATAATTGAAAAGCAGATCAAACTTAGCCAGCAAATAAAACGGAAGCGGATTATTTGCCATAAATATAGTAACTGATTCCAAAACAGACGTTTCATAAAGACCTTCTTTTTAAGAGTGAGGACAGCCGCAACAATAAAGATAAATTAATTTGACTATTATAAATAGCCAGTTTTTGTTTCTTAGTTTTTAATTATCGTTTAATTCTATACGTTCATAGTACCATTTTAGAATTATTAAAAATAGTAGAATTAGACTTTTAATAATCCGGTTCACTGTAACGGTCAGTAATTAAATAGACAATTAGCATTAATAGCGTTGTAGCTAATAACAGCAGAATATTGTTCTTATTGACCCGCAACAACATTAAACTATTGAGCGGATTATATTTCCAAGTGGTGTAAACAGTCATTATAAGCCAACTAAAAGGAATAATTATGCCCAGTGGAGCATTGAAGCGACCGATAGTGGCCTGAATTATCAACAACAGAAATATTCCTAAAAAATTGATAATAAACAATACTAATAAAGCTGGTAATCCGTGAAATTGTAATAGCTTAAAATTTCTTAGCCAGGAATAATCAGTCACTAAAGCCATAATTCCTTCTGTTAGTACCACATAGATGATGGTGATTAATCCCATTAATCCAACGTTAACTGCAGCGAAACCTAAAGAAGAGTATCTGAGTCCTCGCAATTGCATTCCCCTTGCTTGCCACAATTGTTTAAAACCGCTTAAGACTATTAATAGCGGTACTACAAAATAAACAAACCAAAAAACAGGCAAAATAACTTGGCGTGATTTAACAGCGTTAAAATCAACACCCATGAAAAAAATAGGAACTATAGCAGAATTCGGCATTAATTTCAACATCAGTATTACAAAGCTTATTAAGCCTAACCAAAAAAGAAAGCGCGATTTTATTAGTTGCCACAAAAATAAAAATTGGTCCCAAAATAAATTTACAAGAGATGCTTTTGAGTCTACCGCTTTAGAATGCAATTGTTCTCTCCTTATTTGTTTACACTCGCACTAGTCAAAAATGAAAAAGCTTACACTAATGATACCACTTGTTCAGAATTAAAAAAACACTATTAAATTTGGCAGTACAACTTTAATAGTGCTTTTATTATGTCTAGACATACAAAAGAGCTTCCTAATTATTATTGAGAGCGCTAAAATAACTTTAACTCATAAAGCAATAAATATAAGAAAGGAATTTTCATGATTAGAAAATGTGAAGTTGCTGACAGTCCAGCTATTCAAAAAATCAATCAAATTGAACTAGGTTATGATTATCCTGTAGAAAAAACGGCTGCCAACATTAAAAGGCTGCTAAATGATCCTGAGCATCATTATCTCTGGGTCTTTGAAGATGATAGTACCAAAAAAGTTGAAGGTTATTTGCATGCAGAAGTTTTTGAAGAAACCTATTTTGACCCCATGTTCAACGTTTTAGCTTTAGCAGTAGATTCTTCTGTGCAAAAGAAAGGCATTGGCAGTCAACTTATGCATACTTTGGAAAAACAGGCTAAAAATTTAGGCATGAAAGAAATTAGGTTAAATTCAGGAGAATCACGTTTAGGTGCTCATAAATTTTACGAAAAACTGGGCTATACCAGCAATAAAATGCAAAAACGATTTGGTAAAAAGTTGGATTAACAACTTAATAATATAGCACTTTAATTTAAAATATTTTCCAAACAAAAACCCGCCTTATCTACATGATCAAAGACG
Source organism: Lactobacillus kullabergensis (assembly GCF_003151025.1). NCBI lineage: Bacteria > Bacillati > Bacillota > Bacilli > Lactobacillales > Lactobacillaceae > Lactobacillus > Lactobacillus kullabergensis. The sequence continues at coordinate 1,801,111 of NZ_CP029477.1, forward strand.
GGTTTTTATAACATGAATTTTTATTAATTATATTAGCATTTGCGTGATTTCCAAAACTACTGGTACAACTATTACGAATAAAACTGTTGAGGTAGTCACAACGTTGGTAGCGTATTGCACATCCCCGTGCGATTCACCCACTAAGATTGGCAAAACTGCCAAAGCAGGAGTAGCAGATTGCACAACTAAGGTTTGTTTAGCTAGACCTGTCAAGGATGGCAGCCAATTTGCACCAACAACAATTAAAATCATCATTAAAGCCGGTACTAAGATAAAGCGGCCAAGCAATGCCCAAATAGTATCACGGTCAAGGTGAATTGACTTCAAACCAGCATCTGCCAATATAATACCAATATAGATCAGTGACATCGGTGTGACGATGCCACCAACCATACTTAACACAGCCGTAATCCAACTAGGAATTGGTACTTCAACTAATAAGCAAATTAAGGCAATTAGAAAACCAACTAATGGTGCTGGCAACAATTTTTTCCAGTTGAATTTTTGCTGTTTTCCTTTTTGTTCAGTTGGGTCATCGCTAGAAATGAAGAAGACACCAATTGCCCAGGTAGAAACCGTATTTAACACATAATAAATTAAAAAGTACGGCATACTTTTTTGCCCAAATAAGGCAATGTTTAAAGGCAGCCCAATAAAAATGGTATTGGCATTCGTAATGGCGTTAATAAAAGTACCTCGGCGACCTTTGCGGATCCGCAAAACCTTACATAATATCCATGCGAACAAATAACTTAGGGCAAAACAGACAATGGCATAGATCAGACCACCTGTTAAGCCAAATAATTTTTGCCTGTTTAAATATTTTAAGACGGAAACAAAAATTGAAGCTGGTAAAGCAATATTCATAATTAAATAGGAAATATTACCTTTAAACTGATCGCCCAGCTTGCCACTGGTGCGCAGCCAATACCCTAAAGCAATTACAATCAACAGTTCAACAACGCTAGTTAATGAAGTAATAAAGGCTTGCATTTATTCTCACTCCTGCTCATCTTTATATTCAGGTGCCCAGCGAAGCGCAGCCACTGCCTTGTCACCATCTTGAAAGTCATTTTGGTTAAGATGATCGGCAATTGCCTTGTTAGCCACAGCTTTTGCTACAGTTTGAGAAAAGACATTTAGTTTTTCAACTGGTGGCAAAACTGCTGCGCCTGGTTTACTTGAATCAACAATGCCGCCAAGTGAGTGGGCCGCTACACTAATCATTTCATCACTTAAAATCTTAGCATTAACTGCCAGAGCACCAAGACCAAGTCCTGGGTAGACCAAAGCATTGTTAGCTTGTCCAATTTCATACTTAGTGCCCTCATAATCAACTGGATCAGCAGGAATACCAGTAGCTACTAAAGCCTTGCCTTTAGTCCAATGAATTAAATCTTCTGCTTTTGCCTCCGCTAATTGAGTTGGGTTTGACAACGGGAAAATAATTGGCCGCTCGGTATGGGTTGCCATTTCCGTCACAATATCTTGAGTGAAAGCACCTGAACGAGTTGAAGTTCCCACTAAAATATCAGGATGAACTGCTTGTACAACACTCTTTAAATCTTTAAGCTGGTCAGCATTACTGAATTCTGAGCGTTTTCTAACAAATGGTTTCTGCGCTGGTGTTAAGTCGGGGGTGTCTTCAAAGAGCAGACCTTGTTTGTCAACTAAGTAAAAGTGCTTGCGTGCTTCATCAGGTTGTAAACCTGCTTGCAGCATCTCGGCATAGACTTGCTCCACGATTCCTGTGCCAGCTGTTCCTGCACCAAAACAGACATACTTTTGATCTGTTAATTTCTGACCACTAATCTTCAATGCTCCCAAGATACCTGCCAAAACAATGACACCGGTACCTTGAATATCATCATTAAAGGTTAAAATATGATCACGATAGTGTTTTAAAATATTATCAGCATTATCTCGACCAAAATCTTCAAAATGTAAATATAGTCCCGGAAATAATTTTTCTACAGCTTGCACAAAGCGATCAACAAATTGATAATATGGTTCACCATTTACGCGACGCTGATGGTTGCCTAAGTAGAGCGAATCATTAAGTAATTTGTCATTATTAGTGCCAACATCCAGCACTACTGGCAATACACACGCCGGGTCAACACCAGCTGCAGCAGTATAAACCATCAACTTGCCAACAGAAATGTCAACTCCCTGTGTACCCCAGTCACCAATTCCTAAAATTTCTTCACCGTCAGTAACCACTATTAGTTTTATATCACGGCCATCAGCTGCATTTTTCAAACTATCTTCAATTTGATCAGGTTCATTAATTGACAAAAATGCGGCATATTGTGGATTTACAAACAAATGACTGTAATTTTCGATAGTTTCAGCTATCGTCGGGTCATACACAATCGGCATAAATTCGGTAACATGCTCACTGAAGACCTTAAAAAACAGTACTCTATTAGTATTAAAAACGGTCATCAAAAAAATGCGCTTTTCCAAATTAGTTGATTTTTCCTGATACTGCAGGTAAACTTCCCGCGCCTGCTCTTCTAATGACTGCACCTTAGGAGGTAACATCCCTGCCAGCTGATACTTTTCTCGCTGCTCTTCTGTAAAAGCAGTCCCTTTATTCAAAAATGGGTCATTCAACCTATCTTGTCCTGTTTTAGCCATTTTTTCACTCTCCGTCTATTTAATTATTATTAGCACGTACTATATGATTAGACTATAACCAGCATGTAAAAAGTGCAATAAATTAAGCTTATATTAACAGCATATAGTATATAATATGTGATTAAATATAGTTTTTATTAAAAATTGTGCAAATAAAAAACCAGTTCAAGTTAATGAATTGGCTTTTTATTCTATATAATAATTAATAAGCTGCTTTATTCCTGGTAGCGTGACTCACCATTTAAATAAGTTTCACTTAAAGTCATGTCAGGGTTTAATACTAAGAAATCGGCGTCTTTATCAGGTGCAATTGAACCACATTTATCGAGTACGTGCGCACTCTTAGCCGGAACATAAGAAGCCATCATAACAGCTTCTTCAGGAGTAGCAACGTTCCAGTCAACAACATTCTTGACCGCAGTCTTTAATTGCAAAATACTGCCGGCTAAATTATTGCCACCTTTCAAACGAGCCATGCCCTCTTTAACATAAACAGGCAATTCACCTAACATATAGTCACCGTCAGGCATCATGCCAGCTTCCATACAATCTGTGATTAAACAAATGTGTTCAGCACCTTTAAGCTGAACCAATGCCCGCACCATTTCTTTTTGAACATGGTGACCGTCACAGATTAGCTCATCTGTCACATTATGCAGAGCCATCGCAGCGTTGGAAATTGATGTATCGTGGTGTGAAGGATCAGGCATCCCGTTAAAAGTATGAGTAAACATGGTTGCACCAGCTTCAACACCGGCTTTAGCTTCCTCAAAGTTAGCACTGGAGTGTCCCAAAGAAACAACTACGCCCTCATTGACAACAGCACGGATAAATTCCCGGGCACCTTTTCTTTCAGGTGCAAGAGATATTTTATTTAGCAGTCCTTTAGATTCTTCACGCCACTCATTAAATTGATTAATATCAGGATCAATCAAATATTTAGGGTTTTCTGCACCAGCATGTTCTGCAGTAAAGTATGGTCCTTCAAAATGCAACCCTTGAATTTTCGCACCAGTTTCTTCACCCTTATGAGCACCAAACATTTGGCAAATTTTGCTTAATGTATCTGCACCGGCAGTATAAGTCGTTGGCAGCCAGCTGGTAACGCCGGACCGTAAAAAGCCTTCTGACAGGCGGTTGATTCCTGCCCAATCACTTTTCATCACGTCTTCTTTTAGTGAACCGTGTACATGCGTGTCAACCAGTCCTGGTGCAATCCATTTGCCTTTATAGTCTACTATTTTGCCTTCAGGTTTTTGATCTTCAGTATAGTAAAAGCCAAATTTGCCGTCATCTTGAACTTCTAGGTAACCACCTTGTTCTGTCACATTTTCAAGAAAGAATTTATCTGCATGAATATAATAAGTCATAATATTTTTGCCTTTCTTTTTAAAATAAAACTCGTATTTATAGCTTAATTTTAGCTTAATCAACTGGTATTTACCAGTTCAATTTCAAATAGTACAGAAACTTTTTATTTTTTAGTTATAATAGTGGTATAGGTAACTAATTAGGAAACAAGAAATATGATTCAAAATACGCAAACAAATCAACATCAACTAGGAGCACTTACTGGTGCCAGCAAGTGTGACCACTATTACGAATTACATTTTGCTACGGGCGAAATTGCGCACTTTTACGTCTTAGCTGACGGCATTTTTCGTCTTTTAATTGATCCCGAGCAAAATTTTACTGAAAATCGAACGGAAACTATTCAATTAACCCAGTTTGATAATTCTGCCTTTGCAAAGTCGCAGGTCAGAGCCACCAATGATTCCTTAATTATTCATACTGGCAATTACCAAATTATTTTTGGGCAAAATCCAGCTGTTATAAGTATTTTTGATGAATCATTGCACCACAACAGGATGCACCAATCTCAGCCACTTGAACTTAGTTCAACCAAAACCCGTGAGTTTTTAACAGAAAATAAAAATGAATTTTTTTATGGTGGTGGCTTGCAAAATGGCTACTTTAGTCACAGAGGACACAAAATCGCAATTAAGCATGATCAAATAACCGGTAAAGGCGGGGTCATTATGCCTGTTCCCTTTTTCTGGTCGAATGCTGGTTATGGCGAATTAAGAAACACTACTGCAGCAGGAACTTATGATTTTGGCAAAACCAAGAGAGGAGTCACTGTTCTCACCCACCAAGATGCAGTCTTTGATGCATTTTACCTTCTTGGCACCAATCCTCAGGAAATTTTGCAGCGCTACTATACTTTGACTGGCAAACCGATGTTATTGCCAAAATATGCCTTAGGTCTGGGTCATATCGGCAATTTCTGTACAACCTTATGGCAGCCAAGTCAGGCTAAAGAGCGTAATGCCAGTAAAATTGGCAATAATTATTATACTCGTACAAAAGATGAAAAAGCCGCATCGGGCAAAGCTTCGCTTAACGGTGAAGAAAACTACCAGTTTTCCGCGCGGGCACTAATTGATCGCTATCACGCCATGCATTTTCCTTTGAGCTGGTTTGTGCCCAATTATGGTGTTCAAGCCAACAATCAACAAGCTCTTAGTTTCTTTAATGAATATGCGTTAAACCAAGACGTTCATCCCGGATTTTGGCACCAAAGCGAAGTTGAATTACCGGAAAAAACTGCTTTTACTTTTACTACTAATGAAATAGCGACTAAAGATAAAGCACAGCTTCAAAGTGATTCACAAACAAAGCGTTCACTAGTGCTTGCTGATAGCGGCAGTACAGGCATGCAAAAAAACGCCGCACTGATCTTCGGTGATGTTGGCGGCAACTGGGGCAATGTTGCTACACAAGTAGCTGGTATGCTCGGAGCAAATCTTTCAGGTCAACCTTTAGTTGGTGCAGCGGTTGATGGACTAGAAGGCGGTGGCAATGCACAAATCAATGTCCGTGATTTTGAATGGAAATGTTTTACCCCACTGCTCTTTAACTTCGATGATCAGGGCAACTTCAGTAAAAACCCGTTTGCTTATAATAGGAAAATAACCGACATTAATTTGGCTTACCTCAAATTACGCCAGCATTTGACTAACTACCTATATACACTAAATGAACAGGCAGAAAATGGTGCTTTAATCATGCGTCCCCTTTTCAGCGACTTTCCAGACGAGCCGGCTAATTACACAGCACAGTTTGGAAATGAATTCATGTTAGGTTCCGATCTGTTAATTGCACCAATTACTAATGGCCGCGAAGATGAAAACGGAGATTCACGCAAAGATAATCTGTATTTACCCGGGAAGAAGACAATGTGGATTGATCTTTTTACAGGTAAAAAATATGCCGGTGGCAAGGTCTACAACAATTTATCTTTTCCATTATGGCACCTGCCAGTCTTTGTTCGTGGAGGCAGTACTTTTGACTGGGGCAATCGTGATTTTCTGCTTTACCCACAGGACCAAAGTGAGACAGCTATTTACAACGATAACTCTCAAGCCGCTGAATCCAATAATTCCACTACAAAAATTTTCAATAAAACTGAAAATGAAACGTTGCTGGTAACTATTCCACCAGTTGCAGGCAACTGGGAAAGCCAAGATGTTGAACAGCCTACTAAAATGACTATTATGTGTGATTCTTACCCTGATCGCATCACTATTAAAATTAACGATCAAGTTGTCCCAGTGGAAGAATACGGATCGCTTGACGCTTTCAATCATGCTCGTGAAGGCATTTTTTACAATACTAATTATGGCTTGGATGAATTTAAACAATATCACAAGAACACGCAAACTGCCCTGCAAATAAAATTAGCAAGTCGAGACGTTACCACAACTAAAATAGAAATTACAGTGCACAATTTTAATTATGGCAAGAAAGTTTTAGTACATGAAATTACCAGTGGCGTATTGCCTTCACCTAAATTGCCGGCCGTTGATTCAAGTAAAATTTCAGCTCATTCGTTCGAGCTTGCCTGGCCTCATGAAAGTGCAGTTCAGATAGAAGTTAATAATCTTCTTTATGTGGGCATTACCGGCAAAAATTTCACTTTTCACGAATTAACTCCCAATACTCGCTATATCATTAGAATGCGGTATGTAATAGGAAATAAAGTTTCTGAATGGTCTGATCTTTTCGGCGTTATTACCAAGCACGCTGCTAAAGATTATGCTATTGAAAACATTGATGTGACTAGCAACTATACCAGCAAAGAAAATCATCCCCTGTCTTATTTAACTGATCTTAAACTGGCAAGCGAATGGCAAACGGATCAATCAATTTCACCTGAACAACCACTGGAACTAACCTTTACTTTTGAAAAAGTTGAGAAATTAAGCAGAATGGTCTATGTGCCACGAAATATTGATCATAATGGTGATCCTCTTGTCGTTTCAATTGCTGTTTCAACGGATGGCGAGCAATATACTACCTATGCAGACCACTTGCAGTGGAAAGCTGACACGAAAAACAAGGTGGTTGGTCTGCGAGATGTCCGTGCAAAAAAAGTGCATTTGACTATCTATCAATCATCCGGTCCGATCATTGCTGCAAGAGAAATTATCTTTTTCAGAGCAAAAAGATAATAAATATAAACACAATATGTACTGAGCCTTTAAAAGTTGTCATAACTTGGGGCTCTTTTATTTAAAAATTATATTAGACATATAATTAAGCTTTTGACTCATGATTTGTCTATATATTTTAGTCTTAAGGCTTTATCGCATTGAAAATATGATTATGACTTCTATTATTTATGCTAAATAGCTGTTAAGACTATATTGCTGCTTAAAATCGAAATCGCCTTGGGCGCGGTGTATACTTGTACTAACATAAATTAGGGAGCTAATATTAATGAAAAAGAAACTGGGTAACTTTGTTGCTAGAAAAGTTGGTAATTCTATAGCACTCACGGTCCCGAGTATGGCTGGATTTAAACCTGGACAACGATTTGAATTGATACAAGAAGATAACGATACTTTAATCTATAAGGCTATTGATTCTAACCCGTGGTTTAATGGAGAATATGACGATATTGGTTTTAAAAAAGAAATTGAACAAGTAGGTAACCCTGATACTATGCAGGTTGGTAAGGAAAATGTAGCATCTAATCAAGAGACATTATTCGGATAAATGCTGAACCACATGCAGGACGAGAAGAAGACGGTCATAGTTTTCAGTCTAGCAATATTCAAAGACCAGCGATAGTTATATCAAATAATGCATATAATCAAAAAACTAGATTCGTTATCTGTATGCTCCTTGCCCATGATCTTAAAAAAGATAATCGTGGTCTATACTATCGTCTTGCTGATATCAGCAGTGGAATATCTGGTAGTGTAGTTACTTTTCAAATGCCTAATTATGATTTTTCCGGTCGAAATGGTAAAATTGTTGGACATGTTAGTGATAAAGACTTGGATAACCTGCTATCTAAAGCATATCAAATTTTAGATAAGCGTTAATTTTTATCAAAATGTTGCTTAATTCTAGTCACTCAAATAATAAAAATAGTTTCACTTTAAAAGCACCTCAGGTTTAACCTGAGGTGCTTATGTTTTTTTTACTTATCCGTATTATTTTTTGAAAAACCAGTGATACATTTTCCCATCGAGAAAGTCACCAATCACAAATATCAACGTCCACAAAACAATTCCAATAATGCGCACAAACAAGGATGTTACATAATTATTCCAGCTATTATCATATGGTAGAAGAAATAAAACAATAGGAACTACGAGGAAGAAGTACTTAACTTTAGTCCACCTTAAATGTTGGTGCTGATAAAATTGTATAAGTTTAGAATTCTGCGGTGTTTTGTGTGTTAATCTGACGCAAACTAGATATATTAAGTAAATAGCATCAACTATTAGCAAAATCAAAACAATATCATTAAGCATAAATAATCCCCTCCTATTTACAATTTAAGTCAAAAAAATTTTTAAACAGATGATATTTTATTATTTACTGTTTAACTTAATTTTAAAGACAAACCTATACTTTTACAATATTAAGTAAAAATAAATTTGCTATGCAAAATATAATAAACTGCTTTTTCAAAGCAGTTTTTAAAATAATAAAAAACCAGCTTATAGCACAAAAAGCTGGTTTATGATTTAAAACTTTTTCTGGTTTTTAAACGAATCTGTCCTTTTTAATTACCCGGTAAACTGAAATAACTAAAACTAAAATTGCGCAAAGCATTGCCACATAGGCCATAGGTCCGACACTAATAGCAGCCTGAGCTTGACTACTGGCCATACGATTTTCGACAGCGTATTCTACAATCCACTTACTCAATAAACGAGGAGTTAATACAAAGCTGACAGTAGCAATGATTGAAGCAGCCAAAGCCGTATTGCGCGAATATGGTTCCCGAAAAAATTGTGCTAAAACGCAAAATGCTGGTGCAATCATTAAGAGCAGAACCCACATAATAATCAAACGTCCTGCACCACTGTTCATCATTTGCGCACTGTTAGCCGCATAACGATATTTGCCCCACAGCTGTCCACCAGTTAGGGTATTCAATAAACTCAAGAAGTATGATCCCTGTTGACCATAGACGCCACCACGATTAGACAGGATGCCCTGAACGACTTGCAAGCCATCAGTCGAACCAGCTGTGGAAAAATTAACTGTTACCACTTTTTTCATATAAGTGGCCAGAAACATGATAATCGAGCCACCAAATTGCAAAGCTCGTAACATGCTTAATTTCCGGGATGACTTCATTTTAAATTCAAGGCTAAGTACACGGTTAGGATGATGACTGCGGCCAATCACAAAGATGCCAATTGCGACCACAATTGCCAGTGCAGCAAGAAGCCACCAGAGTTTAGCCATAACTAAGAAAATTGCCAAAACAACAATGGCCACTGCAACATATGGTCGATCAGCAAATATATCCCAGAAATTTAACTTTAAATGGCGATAGTCAGCACGAGTTTGAGAAGTATTATTTTCTCTAATCGTTGCCTTTGGCACCTTGTTTGTGTGCGACTGGGATTTTTGGCGGTATTCCTGCCTAGTTAAGTGCGAATCTCTTCCCATACCAACACCCTTCCTTTCAGAAATAATATCCTAACATGTTTAATATGAAAATATCATCTATTTAGCAAATTCTTAGCAAATTTATTGTGCTAAAATAAAAAAGATATCATATTTTTTAGAAAAACATTAAAAAAGAAAGCGAGGACGTTTTGACAGTTTCCGAAAAATTTCCGGCTGGCTGGCATAAAGCTTTTGTCACTTTATGGCTAGGCTGCTTTATCACAGGTATGGGCTATTCCATGACAATGCCCTTTATCTCACTATTTATCGCTGATCTGGGGCACTACAGCAAGTTGCAGATTAGTATGTATTCCGGTCTTGCATTTGCCATGACATTTATTGCTCAGGCAATTGTTTCACCTTATTGGGGCAACTTGGCTGACCGCAAGGGTCGTAAATTAATGTGCATGCGGGCATCTGGGGTCATGGCTTTAACTATTACTGCTACAGGTTTTGCCCCTAATGCTATTTACATAATTGTCATGCGTTTTATTCAGGGTGCTTTTTCCGGCTACATTAACAATGCTACCGCCCTCATCGCCGGAGAAACTCCCCACAGAAAAAGTGGCTGGGTAATGAGCCAAATGATGACTGCCGGTACGGCAGGAAACTTAGTTGGACCACTTTTAGGTGGTGTTTTGTCAAATTTCTTCGGCAATTGGCTTGGTGGCGTCTGGGGCTACCGGATTCCATTCTTCATCACCGGCTTTTTGATGGTGCTCGTCTTCTTAGGGTCGACATTCTTAGTTCATGAAAACTTTACCCCAATTTCCCGCGAAGAAATGAAGCCTATGAAAGAGATCATGCACTCTCTACCCAATGTTAAATTAATTGTGGTCATGTTCTTTACCACACTCTTAGTTCAGGCTGCCAATATGTCAATTGATCCAATTGTTTCTTTATACGTTAAATCAATGATGCCTAATAGCAAAAACATCGCATTTGTGGCGGGGATCGTAGCCGCAACTCCAGGTCTCGGAACGCTGCTGGCTGCTTCCAAAATCGGACACAAAATGGATGAAATTGGACCACTAAAAATATTACGCCTAGGTTTAATAGTAGGTGCGATTCTCTTCGTACCTATGGCCTTAACTCATTCGCCTTGGGTACTGGCAGGATTGCGTTTTCTGCTGGGAATTGCCAGTGCTGCAATGTTACCGGCAGCACAGACTGTTTTGACACTGAACACTCCGGCCGAAAGTTTTGGTCGTATCTTTAGCTACAATCAGTCTTTCCAAGCAGTTGGCTCTGTGTTTGGTTCACTTATGGGTTCCACCATTTCCGGTCTGTTCAACTATGCTACAGTTTTCTGGACTACAGGCTTCACTCTACTGATTAACTTTATTCTGATTATCTTTTTCAGTTTGAGAAAAAGTCCTAATAAATAAAAACTAACTTACAACTAATAAAGTATCTTAATTTTGGTGGTCACATCATATTTCGTTCAGGATGCTTTTTTGTTTTGCTTGATCTCCGTAGATAAACATTGTATAATTTTATTACATTTCAGGATATACATTGTTTTTTTATAGGGGGAAAATTATGATTCGGGCTACTATATCTAAATGGGGTAATTCTAAAGGCATCCGATTAAACCAAGCAGTCTTGCAAGCATTAAACGCTACTATAGGAGATCAGTTAAACTTTATAATTGAGGACAACAAAGTAATAATGTCAAAGCAAGATGATACACCTGATTTAACTTTTGAAGAACTTTTTAAAGATTATTCAGGTGAAGAATTTGATACCGAAATTAAGTTACCAGATGAGAGAAAAGGAAATGAAAAATGGTAATTAAGCAAGGATCTATTCTATTAATGGATTTAAGTCCTAAACAGGGGCATGAACAATCTGGCAAACGACCTTATTTATATTTAAGCTATAAAGGGGTTGAAAAATACGCTCATATTGCTGTGTTTGCTCCTATATCAACTACTAAAAGACGCTACCCCTTATATCAAGAATTACCTGCTGCATCTCAAACAAAAGGCGTAGTCATGCTAGATCAGCTAGTTACAATCGATTATCATAATCAATCATTTCAATATTTAGAGCAACTACCTGATGACTATATGGAAAAGATACTCAAAATTGTAAAAGTAGTTTTTCAGAAAGATTAGCCAAGCAGTCTTTCTGTAGATAATTCAATGATATGTTGTGAAGCTATGATTGGTCCTTTTTTTAACACGGTTTTAATAGTTCCTATATCTTCACCAAAGAAATATAGAGTAGCAGAAAAGTTTGTTAAATCACCTTTATTTATTAGATGAAATCTATGCTGCAGCCTTACTACAGCATGTTAGGGCAATAGATCCAACTGTGAGAATGAAAGGTAATATCAAAGTAAGATTAGACGAAGCTAATATGAAAAAATTTGAAAAATTTAAGTTCAATTTTTTTAAAAAACAAAAACTGTGCTGAACCTCAAAAATTATCCAACTTTTGGGGCTTTTTTATGTCTAAATTATCTAAACAAGATAAAATTATAATCTATCAGCTTTGGCATAATTATCAAATTAAGACCAAACTAAAAGAACTAACTCCGATCAAATAAGGGCAATTAGTTCTCAGTTAACAACCATAAAGTGTTCTAATTTTGGGATTCACACCATTATCTTGGTGGCTTTTTATATCTGGCTTAGAAAAATGCTGGCAAAAAGCAACTGCAAGTTTACCAGCTAAATGGCTATTTATTGCGCTTTTTGTGCGGATTTTCTCATCACCAATAAGGTAATTACAAAGAGCAGAATACTGACGATAAACAGACCCCAAAGAGAATAGATGACGCTTGTCACAGCCGATAAGGTAGTAAAAGCAGTTGTCATTAAGGGACTGGCAATTAATAAAATCGTATTAATCAGACCAACAGAGGACGCCAAAATTTTACGATCAACTGCACCTACCATCCATTGGGTTAATTTTGGAGTAGCAGTTCCTGCAAAGAAGCCTAGGATACAATAAGTTATTAAACAGAACCAAATTTGTTTACTTAAAATAGCAATTATGACACTTGCTCCAGCAATATAAGCAAACATAATGATGATATAAAGGCTAACATTTTTAAATAGATTAGTACCAAAAATGCTGCCTAAGGCAGCGCCGATTCCTGCCATAGCGCCGATTAACGCAATTGTAAAACTATAGGTTCCAATGACCATCACCTGACGATTGCCCGCAATTACAATAGAAATCAGGGGCTCTATCGTGCTGAGAACTCCGTTTAAAACGGCGATTACCAGTAAGGTAGTAATTAAGCCACTAGCCTTTTTAACTTGCTTTAATGCTAAGGCCAAGGTGGACCAAAAGCCACGATCATCGACTTCTTGTGTGACAGTTGAAATGCCCTTTTTTCGTTTACTCCTGGCAATATTGCAATAGATCAACCCTGCCACAACGAAAGTCAGACCGTTAATTACAGCCAGCGCAGAATATGACATGAATAACAAAAGTCCTGATCCAACAAACTGACTAATCAAAGTGATTACTTGCGAAACACCGCTAGTAAAACCTTCAGCTTCAGCAATCTCATCCTTTTTAACCAGACTAATAATTAATGGTGTGGTCAGTCCGCCAGAATAAGTTCCGGCCGTATCAGAAATAAAGTTGATGATAATCACCATAATTACCAGATTCCAACCCGCAATATTCTGGCTAAAAAGAAAACCAACCAGTAAATAAAGCGCACCTCTGATCATGGCCATCCAGACTATTTTTTGAAATTTGTTCTGCGTCCGGTCAGCTAGATAGCCACCAACACTGGAAAACAGCCGGGGAACTGACTCCGAAATAGCAATTAATGATAAGGCCAGCGAATAGTTTTTGAGCCGACTAGCGTAAGTCATCAGCGCTAAATAGAATAAAATATCTCCAGCACTGGATAAAATACTGGCAATTGAAAACTTGCGATATTCTTTATTTTTAAAAAAGATAGTCATAATTTTTTCTCCTTTTTAGCTTTCTTTATTTTCAATTGTACTTGAGCTAAAATTGAGAAAAGAAAAGTGTCATATATGAAACAAAAAAATTTAATGAGGTTAAATTATGACTATCGGTGCATTACTTAGACAATACCGTTTAGAAGCTGGCAAAACTCAACGCGCATGGATTGGCGACGTTATCAGCCCCTCTTTTTATTCTAAAGTAGAAAAAGATCTGACCCGTATTTCAGCGGCAGACCTAATTGAACTATTACGGCAAAATCACGTGAAAATTGCTACTTTTTTTAAGCAACTTGATTACCAGGCTGAAAGTGAAGATAATCTCAAAAAGAAGATTGTTGCCCAAATGACAGACGCTTATTATAATTTTGATATTAAGCGCCTAAAAGAAATCAAACAGACTATCGCAGGTAGCCAGCTTGCTAGTAAAAATGAGTTAACGCTACGTGTGAACTCGATCCTGGCTATTATAGATGGTACTAAAGAGAAATTGAGCGCTGCGGAAATCCAGCAACTAAAAAATAAATTCTTTAATGAAGAGAATTTTGACTGGAAAACTATCAAAATTTTCCTGAACTGCATGGTTTTTTATGATTTTGCCAGTGATATGATCATTACTAATAAAATTTTTCAACAATTTAAAGATAGCGATAATGACAATATACAATTTATAGTGTTGGGAATATTAATCAATATGATTATTATGTGTCTGGAAAAAGACAAGTACCAGGAAGCAAAGCAGTTGGTGGAAAAATCCTATGAGATTCACACCCAGCCACTAACCTGCTTTAATAAGATGACTCTATTATTTTTGGAAAACATTATTGACTATCATTTTGATCCCCAACAGGTTTATCTGGATAATTGCGCAAGGCAAATAGAAGAGTTTGCCTTAATCGGCATGACTGAATATAGTAAGCAGTTGCAAAAAATTGTGCAAGAAAAGACCGGTGGCAATTTAGTATAAATAGAAGCCGGTTCCAGCATTCACTGGTAACCAGCTTTTTATTATCAATTTGATTAAGACACTCCTATAGTCTAGGGATCAACAAAAAGCAAAAATTTTCCGTTGCTGCCAAGAAAAACGTTTTCTAAAGCTAAGACGTAGTATAATTAAATGAAAATAAAGCAGTTACTGCTAAGTTGTGAAAGTGTAAATATCATGAAGTCAAACGAAGAAATGATTGAAGGACAACAACTCTATCCTTCAAATAATTCAGGTTTTACTAACTCCAATAAAAGTGTGACTGTTGGACATAAAGTAAACATTCTGCATGTAATCACAGGAATAATTTTAGTCATTTTAGTGTCATTATTTATGACTGGATTTGGCTATCAACCATGGTGGGTACTGGGATTCACAATTTTGGCAGGAATTTTTATTACTTTACCAACATGTTTTAGTGGATATTGGCTGATCGATAAAAATGGAATTACTGTAGTGAGTTATAGTTCAAATGATGCAATGAAACTTATGCAGCTGTTACATATCAAAAAAATATATACAAAATCATATTTATTCGAGAATATCACTAATGCTGAAATTACATATCGTAAAAAAGTTCGAATCAGTCCACTTGATTTTAACCCATACTTTTTTAAACTAAATTTGACTGTGAATAAAAAAGTTATTCAATTAGAATTAGGAAATATTCAAGCAAAAGATTTAATAGAAATTGTCACTATACTTAATAATCATGGAATAGCTGTTTATGATAGACAACAGATAGTTTGGCTGCTTAAAGAGAATAAAAATTTATTTAATCATTTTCACAATGGTAAGTGGGCATCACTATAGTGGCATCATAGATAAAAAGGCACAGCTTGTTTAATTTTTTGTTGAAATATGCAAAAAATGTTAGTAGACGATTCTGCATAAGTAGACAATGCACAATTGTATTGTCCACAAAAAGTCGATTTTTTGTTGAATCTATGACAGTAAAAATAAAATGTGAATAAATATAGCGTAAGCAAATTGGCAACTAAACCCTATTTCAAATTTGCCATCAATTTAATTTTTGAGTAAAAAAAAACCAGGCTTTCTAAACGAAAAGCTTGGCTTTTTTACTTGCAGCAATTGGCTGAAGCAATATGTTCTAACATAGAAATCTGGCATTATAGCTGTTTATTTTTTAACCAACAACTCGGCTACTTGATCATTAGCAGTAACTCTATCATTATCAGCAATTTTGACATCTAATAATCGGTCAGACAGAGTAGCTACAAAGATAACATCAGTTGCCTTTCCAGCAGATTTAATTTCTGTTATATGCATCTCTGCCAGCTTGTCACCCTGATGGACTTGTTCTTTTTCAGAGCAAAGAATCTTAAAGCCTTTGCCCTTAAGTTCAACAGTATCTAATCCCATATGCAAAAGATACTCAATGCCATTTTCATCTTTTATGCCAATTGCATGTTTAGTCGGAAAAATTGTTGTTATAGTGCCATTAACTGGAGCATAAATATTGTCATTTTCTGGTAAGATCGCAAAGCCTTTACCTACCATCTCTTTGGAAAAGACCCCATCATTTAAGGTTTGCAATGATTCCAGCTGTCCATCAGCAGGTGCAAACAATGCAATTTTTTGACTCGGACCCGTTTCAACTGACTTTTGAACTTTTTTATCCTCTGAATCTAACTTCGAACTATTTGCTGGCTTAACAGAATTTGCAACAGTTTTTGGTGCTTTGCCGCTATTAATCAGATCCATTACATTTGTTTTAATGTTGCCGACAGTAGTGCCATAAATTACCTGGACAGACGCACCGTTAACTACTGTTCCGGCTGCTCCCGTTGAGGTTAAGGTTTCTTTATCTACTAAATTGCCGTCTTTAACTGTCACCCGCAGCCTTGTGGCACAGTTGTCAACATTCACTAAATTATCAGTTCCGCCTAGAGCTGCTACTATTTCATAAGCTACTTGCTCATCTTTAGTTAGAGCAGTAAATTTCTTATTATCAACATAATCTTTCTTGGTTTTTAAAGTAGTATCATCTTTACGACCAGGCGTATTGAGATCGAACTTAGTAATTACAAATCTAAACAAGAAATAGTAAACAACGAAATAAGCAATACCTAAGAAGATGATTGGAACCCAATTAGTTCTGGCATTTCCGGGTAACACACCATAAAGAATAAAGTCTATTAAGCCACCGGAAAAGGTAAAGCCTACTCCTACTTTTAGCAATGTTACAAAGACTGCAGAAAAAGCAAAAAGTACACAGTGAACGCCAAAATACAAAAATGGTGAAGCAAATAAAATAGTAAATTCAAGTGGTTCGGTAATTCCAGTTAAAATGGAAGTTACCGCAGAGGATACTAAAAGTCCTTTAATTTCACTCCTTTTATCTTTACGAGCTACAGAGTACATTGCAAGGGCAGCAGCTGGCAAGCCAAAAATCATTTCTGGGAACTGAAATGAAAAGAATCTGGCAGCTTCATACGAAATTTTCCCGCCGGCAGCTAATTGTGCAAAGACAATATTTTGGGCACCTTGCACGGTATGACCAGCAACAACAGCCGTTCCACCTACCGCTGTTTGCCAAAATGGCAAGTAGAAAATGTGGTGTAAACCAAAGGGTATCAACATTCTGTAGATTAATCCGTATAGAAAGGAACCAACTACCCCTGATTTAGCAATAAAGAAGCCCAAAGCAGAAATTCCAGCAGCAAAATAAGGCCAAATATATGAAAGCAAAATTCCTAATATTACGCCAGAAACCGCGGCGGCTATTGGCGGAAAGTGAGTCCCGCCAAAAAATGAAATTACATCTGGCAGTTTAATATTGTAGTACTTATTGTGTAGCCATACGACTATCAACCCAATAATAATTCCCCCGAATACTCCCAGGTTCATTGTGTTGTTAAAACCCAACACATTTGTAATTAAGCCATTAACTTGTTTGAGCTGATTTAAATTTCTGAGATTTTTAATTGAACTGGTTAAGGAAGCGTACATTAAAAAGTAGCCTACAACCGCAGAAAGCGCAGCGACCCCTTTTTCACTTTTTGCCATTCCCAACGCTATAGAGACAGCAAATAGCAAGCCTAGATTGTCAAAGACTACAGAGCCACAGTCATTTAAAATGCTTAAAAACCTGTTTAACGGCATCCCTGGCGATAAAATGCTCTCCAAGTGATACAACTTTATAAAAGTCGGACCGGTAAAAGAAGCACCCAATCCTAGAAATAATCCCGCTATCGGAAGCAACGAAATTGGCAACATGAATGTCTTGCCAACCTGTTGCGCCTTAGCATAAATTTTTCCTTTCATTATTTTCCTCCTGTATCTATTTAAATACTCCAGATTAGATGTTCTCATTAAGACAAAATATAAACAATCCTTTGTGATTCGTAAAAACTATTTTTTTCTGTATTTATAATGAAATACTTTTTTCTATGCTTAATATCCTTCAAATTAATACTAACTTGACCTGCCTATCTTTAAAAAAACTTTCTATAATTTTTCACGCAGAACTATCAAAATAACTATTATTTTATAATTTTAAAAAATATAACTTTATTTTAAAATAGTTCTTTAGATTATAAAATGTTTAGCGTATAGTGAGAAGACGTAGAAGAATTTAAAATAATTAAATACTTTTACTTACGTTTTTTAGAATAGAAAGGATGTTTATATTAATGGAAAAGTATAAAAAATATGATAAGTTAAATTATTATCTTGCGCTCTTTTTTTCGGGAATAGTTTATCCCCTTGTAAACTTACTGCTTGCTTTGGTGTTAAAAAGATTAATTGACTCAGGGATTGCCAGGAATGTTTATGAATTAAAAAATGCAATATTTGTTTGTTTATTAGTATGTATATTTTTGGCAGCTGCTGTTTTTACCAGTGAACTAACCCAAAATAGGTTTGTTAATAATTTTAGTAAAAAATATCGCATGCATATTTTTAATGAAATTATTGCAAGTGACCTAAATGAATTCAGCAACAATAGTACCGGAGATTTTTTAGCAACAATGACCAATACTGTCTCGACAATTGAGGAAAAATATATCAAATCTTTCTTTAGTATTGTGTCTAACTCGTCATTATTGCTTTTCTCGATTATAGGGATGTTTATGATTAACTGGCAGCTGTCAATAGCAGTGCTAATAGTAAGTTTAGTGCCAATTATTGTTATGAGTTTGTTGGGTGGGAAAATGCAGGCAAAACAGAATCTGGCTTTGACGCAACAAAATGCCTATGTCTCCAAGGTAAAAGACGCATTTTCAGGCTTTTTAGTAATTAAAAGCTTTAATATTGAAAAGCAAATTAGCAAAGAATTTCAGAACGGTAACGATAAACGGGCTGATAGCGAGTTTTCTCTGTCAGAACTTAATAATATTTCGGTATCAATTTCGAATTTCTCTGGCTATTTAGTTTTTCTGGTTGCATACGGACTCGGTATGTTTATGGTAATTAATGGAAACACCAGTATTGGTGGAGTTACAGCAATTGTGCAATTAGTTAATTTTATTGTAATGCCACTGAGCAAATTGGGCTTGGAAATGAATAACAAAAAGGCTGGCTTAGCCGCCAGCAAAACTTTGAATCAGTTGCTGGAGAAAGTGCATAATCCGGTAAAAGATAACAGCAACTATTTGAAATTGAACAGATTTGAAAATGAGATCAAATTGACCAACGTTAGTTTTTCCTATCCCCAGCATGGTGAAACGGGAAAGAGGGTACTTTCACACATCAATTTACAAATAGAAAAAGGCAAAAAATACGCGCTTGTAGGTATGTCGGGCAACGGTAAGACAACATTATTAAAGTTACTAATGAGATATTACAAATTGACTAAGGATGGCAACATCAGTATAGATAACGTAAATATCAATAACATTAATTTGTCATCGCTTTATAAACTAATAAATATTGTCCAACAGGACGTCTATATTTTTGATAATTCTCTTGCGTATAATATAATGCTAGGGAAATCTTTTACAGATAAAGAACTGAATTATGCTATAAATAAGGCTGGTTTAAGAAAGCTAGTAGACGGCAATTCTAAGGGCGTTGATCTGAATGTTGGCGAAAATGGCAAAGCTTTATCTGGTGGCCAAAAGCAGAGAATTTCTATAGCGCGAGCATTAATTAGAAAAACACCTATTTTATTAATGGATGAAGCAACGTCATCTTTAGATCAAAAAAATACTACTGCAATTGAAAATGCCATTTTAGAAATAAAGGATTTAACATCAATTGTGGTAACACATAAATTGAATCCCAACTTATTACAAAAATATGATGCGATAATTTTTATGAAAGACGGCACTATTACTGAAGAAGGTTCTTATGAAGAATTAATGAAGCAAAAAGGTGATTTATATAATCTATGCAGCCTAACTATGACTAATTAGTTTATAGCAATCAATGTTTTGAAAAAATTGCAATAGAAATTGACATAGCAAAAAGCGTGCTTAATAGCACGCTTTTTCTTGTTTATTTTGCTCACATGAGCCGAGTCTTATCTTTGCCAAGATTTACGCTAAATCAGCACCGTTAGTGGAAATAACCTTCTTGTACCAGTCAAAAGACTTTTTCTTGTAGCGCTTAAAGGTTCCGTGGCCTTCATCATCTTCATCAACATAGATAAAACCGTAGCGCTTGGACATTTCACCAGTTGAGGCACTGACCAAATCAATACAACCCCAAGGAGTATAACCCATAACATCAACGCCATCGTCTATTGCCTGGGAAATAGCTTCGATATGTTCACGCAAGTAATCAATTCGGTAATCATCAGCCACATAATGATTTTCGTCAGGTTTGTCTACTGCACCCAGACCGTTTTCAACAACAAAAACAGGTTTTTGGTAGCGATCGGACAATTGGTTTAATGCAATTCTTAATCCAGTCGGATCAATTTGCCAGCCCCAGTCACTGCTCTTTAAAAATGGGTTCTTAACGCCGCCTATCATATTGCCGTCAGCAGTTTCTTGGTTTTCATGAGTAACATCAACTACAGATGACATGTAGTAGCTAAAACCAATATAGTCAACTGGGTATTGAGCTAGCAATGCCAATTCACCATCTGTGTAATCAATGTCAGATAATTGCACGCCTTGACGAGCTAATAAACTCTTAGTATAGGCAGGATAATGTCCTCTGACTTGAACATCAGCACAGAAAAAGTTATTAGCCTGATTATCTTGCAGGGTAGCCAACTGGTTCTTAGGATTTGAGTCATAGCTGTAAGTGGTAGCGTATAAAATCATGCAGCCAATTTTCATATCAGGATTAAGTTCATGACCAATTTTAACAGCTTTTGCACTAGCAACAAATTGGTTATGCCATGACTGGTAAATATTTTTCTTATCGTCTGCGCCATTACTTGTCGTTAAGCCTTGACTCATAATTGGAAAGTGAGCGGCACTGTTAATTTCGTTGAAAGTCATCCAATATTTAACCTTGTCTTGGTAGCGGGTTAAAACAGTGCGGGCAAAACGCTCGTAGAAGTCAATCAGCTTCTTGTTCTTCCAGCTGCCATATTCTGTAATTAAATGAAGAGGTAATTCATAGTGAGAAATAGTAATTACAGGCTCAATATCATGCTTTAAACATTCATCAATTAGTGAGTCATAAAACTTAAGTCCCTCTTCGTTAGGAGTTTCTTCATCCCCATTAGGAAAAATTCTGGACCAGGCAATTGAAAAGCGGTAGCACTTAAAGCCCATTTCGGCAAAAAGTGCAATGTCTTCTTTATAATGATGATAGTGATCAATGCCAATATGATTAGGATAAACATAATCTGGCTTAATCTTAAAATCAAAATCAGGTGAAGCAATGATTTTCATTCGGTCTTTACCGCCAGGCATAACATCTGGCAAAGATAAGCCCTTACCTCCCTCTTGGTAAGCACCCTCTAATTGGTTGGCGGCAGTAGCGCCGCCCCATAAAAATCCTTTAGGAAAATTATTTGTAGTCATTGTTATCTCCTTTCGTTATTTCAGGTCTAATAATGGATCCCCGATAGTTATTGTACCATTCGCAACTGCATTAACTTCATGGTAACTATTAGAATTAGTAACAATTACTGGTGTAGTAGTTTCAAAGCCAGCTTTTTTAATAGCCTCAAGGTCAAATTTAATAAGAGATTCGCCCTTTTTGATACTCTGGCCTTTTTTAACTAAAGTAGTAAAGCCTTTGCCATCAAGCTCAACAGTATCCATACCAATATGAATCATTACTTCGGCGCCACTAGTCGATTTAAGACCAATTGCGTGACCGGTAGGGAAAACCATTACCACTTCACCATCAAGAGGTGAACAAACTTTGCCTTCTTGTGGTTCAATCGCAACGCCTTTGCCCATTGAACCACTGGAAAAGACTTCATCTTTAACCTCGCTTAATGGCACAACCTGTCCGTTTAAGGGAGCTACTAATTTTTCTTCTTTATTATATGAAACTTCTGGTTTTACATTTGCGGAACTTGCAGAATTGTTTGTTGCGGCATCATCTGTACCTGCATTTGTAGCTGTCGCTAAAGCAGCTTGTTCAGTTATCGGTGCGTCAACGCTATTTTTACCAAATAGCATTTGGAAAGCAAAGCCTAAAATTGTTGCTATAACCATTGCTAAAATTAAGCCATAAACACCAGTATCAAAGCCGTTTTTACCAATTGCATCTGGAATTGAGAAGATTCCCATTCCGGCCATTTGGAATACTTTTACTTGGAAAAAGCCAATGATGCCGGCACCAATTGCAGAGGCAATACAACTTAAAATAAACGGCTTCTTTCTTTCGAGGGTGACACCATAAATAGCTGGCTCAGTAACCCCGAAAATACCAGAAACAAAGGCTGGAATCGCAATACTACGGGTTTTTTCATCTTTAGTTTGGAAAATAATTGCTAAAACGACACCCGTTTGAGCAAATGAAGCTGCTAAAGATAAGCCTAAGATTGGATCATAACCTAAAGCAGCAATATTGGTCATCATGACAGCCACAAAACCCCAGTGAACGCCAAAGATAACAAATACTTGCCAGAATGCGCCCATTAAAATGCCGGCTATAACAGGACTAAAGTTGTAAACTCCACTAACAGCTGCTGCAATAGCATTACCAAGCCAAGTAGCAACAGGACCAATGACAATAAAGGTAACAGGAATAGTAATTAGTAAAACCATAAATGGCACTAAGAAAGTTTTGACAACATCAGGAATAATCTTTTTAGCCAATTTTTGCACTTTAGAAGCAAACCAAATTGACAGGATAATCGGAATAACTGATGAAGTATAATTCATCGAAATTACCGGAATTCCTAAAAAAGTCATGTGAATTGGTGCTTGAAGAATAGTGCCTTTAAATACGGTAAACAGAGTGGTTTTACTGCTAGCCATCGCGACAATTGAAGGATAGCAAAGCGCAGCACCAATTGTTGCACCTAGATAGCCGTTCATGCCGAACTTTTTAGCTGCTGAAATTCCTAAAATAACTGGCAGGAAGTAGAATAAACTGTCACCAATGGCATTCAAAATAATGTAAGTACCAGAATTTTGTGCTTCCCAGCCAAAAGCCAGAAACATGGCATTAAAGCCCTTGATCATACCGGCAGCACACATTGGCCCTAAAATCGGATTGAAAATGCCAGAGATTAAATCAATAAACTTATCTGCTAAACTCATGTTGCTGGTATCTTCATAATCATCGGGCACGCTGCCGCCACCAGAAAAGCCGCCTACTTTAACCAGCGTGTCATAGACATCAGCGACATTATTACCAATCACAACTTGGTATTGCCCACCGGATTTTACAACAGAAATTACGCCATCGGTGGCCTTTAATTTGTCATCGTTAGCCTTTTTCATATCTTTTAATTTAAAACGCAAGCGCGTAGTACAGTGAACAACACTGATCACGTTATCTTTACCGCCAACATCAGCGATAATTTCACGACTTAAGTCTTCGTAAGCCATTTTTTCCTCCTAAATATCAAAACCCGAGGACCTCAAGAAAGCACCTCACTAATTTATTGCGAGATTTCACCTGAAGTTCTCGGGTTAATGCCTGTAAACAGTAACACACCGTTTAAACTTATAAATTATTAAAATATAGTAAATTTAATTCTTCTGCGATTGAGCATCTTTTTGTCTATGCGTTACCCGCCAGACATGAAGAGTTAAATATACCTGATCGTCAGGCTGCAATTGCCAGCCTGCCTGCTTGTATAAGTACGTGCCGATTTTTTGGACAGTATCATAAGCCTTCTTGTACTTGACTTTCATTAATTCAATTAAGGAATGATCAAGCTCACTGCCAGAATCCTGGTCGCTTTCACCACACATATGCCTTACCATAAAAGCACGTAAATGAGTCATGAACCTGTTGAAGTTAAACGATTCAGTATCCAGCTGCATTCCGTATTGATACTGGATAATATCAATTACTCCCTTAATCAGTTTAGTAATTTTAATTGTATCCTGCAGCTTTGTTTGACCAGAACCCGCATTAATGAAGTGATATGTCAGATAAGCTGCCTCACTTTGAGGAAAGTCAAGCTTAGTTTTTTCCTTCATTAACCTTAAGGCTTCTTGAGCCGTGCCATATTCCTTAGGAAATATTTTTTTCATTTCCCAGCTAAGAGTATCTTGACCTAATTCAATATTTCCTGTAGCACGGGTTAACATAAAATCAATGTGATCAGCTAACACCAAAAACTCATAATCAGAAAAAGTGATCTGTAATTTTTGGCTTGCCAAATTAATCACTTCAGTCGTTAACGTCAAGGTCCGCTGATCAATATCTCTTACGCTGTCAATCATCTTAATGTTCTTTTCAACAGCAACGAAACGGCGTGAAATTTTGTTCTCATCAATGGGATCGCCAACTTTTTTGCCAAAGCCAATCCCGTTGCCAATCACCACCCAATCTACTCCAGCTTTATCAGACACCAAGGCAGCGTTGTTGTTAAAATTTTTAACAAATTTCACTTCAACTACTTCCTTTCCAATAAAAAAACCTACAAACAGTACCAAAAAAGTATTGTTCATAGGTAATGCCTGATCAAATCAGTAACACGTCTACATACAGCTGATATTATAAATCAGTATTAAAGCGATTTCAATACTTATTTGATTATTTTTTTTAAGTGTTTAATTCAAGACAAATAATTGTGCTTTAAACCGATTTATACTTAAATAGTAGCAGAAGCCTAATAGCAGTTTAAAGGAAAAGAATCAAATGGCAAATAAAAAGAAAGCAAAATCTTTAAAAACACAAATATGGTCCACTATTCGAGTGTTACTTTTAGGTGCCCTGTTCTATCTGGGCGTAACCTTGATCTTTTTCGGCTCCGGTTTTGGCAACTCCTATGTAGTGCAGCAAAATGCGGAAAAAGCAAATACCACTTTAACACAAAAAAGAGCAGATAGAAATAAAAAACGCAAAACAAGTTATGATGCCAGCAAAACCAAATCAGTTAGTGCAGCCAGCGTCCTTAGAGCCAAGCAAATCAAGGCATACGCTATTGGCCGCATTGCTATTCCTGCTGTTAATATTCATAACCCCCTTTTTGCTGGTTATGGCGATCAAAACCAAAACTTAGAATACGGTGTCGTTACCTGTCTGCCGGACCGCGTCATGGGCGGTGCTAATAATTATGTGCTTGCAGGACACTATATGGGGTCTTATGGTCCTGCAGTTTTGGATAATTTACATCTGGCACACCCTGGTGACCTCATCTATGTCACAGATTTGCATCATATTTATGTATATAAAATAAAAAGGATGTCTTTTGCCATCAAACCAACTCAAGTTGAAGTTGAAAACAATGTGCAGGATAAGAGTATGATTACACTAATTACATGTTCAGACTTTAACACTTCCAAATACGGTTACGGTCAACACCGTACAGTTGCACAGGGCGACTTGATCAGCAAAATGAAGGCTACTAAGCATAATTTAGCTCTTAGCGAATTGACTGCTAAGCCAAAGCATAGTAAAAAAGAACATCAAGTATCTTTGAAAGACAGTAAACAGCACAAGGCAATTAACAAGACTGTGCAAGTCCGCGCAAATGCTAAACCAAAATTTTATCAAAATATGACTTTCATCAGAATAGTAATTATTATCTTTAATGTTGTTTTTGTCCTCGCTATATGCTGGAGACTTATTCACATCTGGTTTTTGAAATAGCGATTACAAGTTTAACTATATACTGGTAGTAAAATTACCAATTTCGAAATAGTCATCTTTATTAATCCATGCTATACTGAGGGTAATACAATATCATGAGAATAATATTTGACTGCGGTTACTTTTACATACAAAATAGATAGTTAAATTTTAAAAAGGAATTTCATTTAAGCATTACAATTGCTATTGTTAGTTCTAAGTAAGCGCTCTTAGCATCAAATATACTGCTATTTGGATTAGTAAAGAAGATGGTGACTAAATGACGACTGAAACCCGAGAATCAAGCGACTTGAATGATACAATTGAGCCTGCATTTAAACTGCAAAATTCTGTTGCAAATTCCAACACACTCGACAGTTGGATGCCAGATAAAGTTTTACAAAAAATCGTGTCCGTTAATTTAGGTCAACCAATTAAACAAATTACCAAAGAAAGTCTTGCCAATCTGACAG
Organism: Lactobacillus kullabergensis; assembly: GCF_003151025.1. Taxonomy (NCBI): domain Bacteria; kingdom Bacillati; phylum Bacillota; class Bacilli; order Lactobacillales; family Lactobacillaceae; genus Lactobacillus; species Lactobacillus kullabergensis. Next base: position 1,827,264 of record NZ_CP029477.1, read on the forward strand.
AACTTAGCTTAATCGCACCTAGCGAAATGCCTGTCGTTCATGGCAAACGGAAATATGCTATTTTTCCTGCCGAATATCGCTTGCGTTTGCGACTTAAATCACTCACTGGATTAGAATATGCAACTAATCTGGTCAAAATAAATCTGGCTCCTGACTGTCAGCTAAACAATGATTGGTGCCACCGAGCTGTTCTTAATTCAACTTTAGAGGATATTTCTGCTTTGCAAAATTTGCATAAATTAACCAATATTAATTTGGAAATGTGCAACCTGCATGATATATCTGCCCTGGCGAATAAGCCACAATTGGTTCAGCTAAATCTTTCATATAATGCAATTACTGATTTTTCACCATTAAAATCGAATAAGCAATTAATTGAAAGTGGCAGCCTAAAGCTAAGAAAACAGATAATTTTGGCAGAGCCAGTTCACTTAACTGCAGGAACTATTTCTTATACGTCGGGCCCTTACCAGCTGCTTGATTTTAATGGCAAAAACATGGCACTTAAGATTGAAACTGGTAAGCAGCTTAATGCCAAACATTTAGTCAAGCAATATTCCAGCAACTGGAGTGATCATGTTGGTCAAGTCAATGGTAAACAGACTGTAACTTGGGACCTTTCGAAACTGCAGCCAGGTGATAGCGCAGCAATGACCGTTAAGTTCCATAGTAATAATTCAGCGCAAGAGCCAATAATTTCAGGCTGGTACATTATTCCGTTTAGAATTGTCAGCGGGCAGCCTATTACAATTCACTTTAAAGATGACGCGGATAATACCATTGCCTGTCAGCAGAAACTATATGGTGACGTTAATACCAGCAGCACTATTACTATTCCAACATTTACTGGTTATTCAATCAGCGCTAAATCAGCTGATGGCACTACGACGCCAATTAGCCAGGACTCTGTCACAGCTACTATTACCGCTCAACCACAGGAAATTTCTTTAATTTATACTCGTAACAAGGCAGCAGATATCACCATCCATTATCAAGATCAAACGGGTAAACCAATCGCTCCTGAAAGCACAATTAGCGGTGTCTTCAGTGAACAAAAAATAATTCAGCCGCAGGACATTTCCGGTTATACACTGATTCGTTATCAAATTGACCATAATGGTATTTCACACCATCCGGGAAGCGTGCCTATTGTACTTAACAATCAGCCCCAAGCAATTACCTTCTATTATAATAGGGAAAAAGTTTCAAATGTGATTGTTCATTATCAAGATACTGCTAGTAAAAAAGTTGCGCCAGATGAAATTTTAAGTGGCTTTGTTAATGATCAGCAAACTGCTCCGGCATTGAAACTACCAGGATATACTGTTAAACTTAAAGACTTTAACGGTTCACATATTGATACTGGTTTAGATACAACTGTGATTACGCTCAAGCAAAAGCCGCAGGAATTAACCTATATTTATACTAAAAATATCTTAAGTAGCAAAAACACCGTTAAAGAAGAGAAATTGCAAAAATATAAACATAAGCAAAAGCCTCATATTAATAGTAAGATACAATCAATAGTTAATAAGAAAAAAGACGTTCGCCAACCTAGTGCTAAAGCAATAAAAGGCTGGCAATTAGGGCTGTTAGCACTGGGTTTAATATCATTATTCAGTATTTTAGGATTAGCTATTATTTATTACAATAGAAAAAGCAAACATTAAAAATTAGCGCTCTATAAATGTACTTATGGAGCGCTTTTTATATACACTTTTAATTAAAGTATAGTTGTTTCCTATTGCGATTATTATATTATGGATATACAATGATAGTGTAAATTGTTATTTGTTAATAATTTAAGAGGTAAAATTTATGAATAAACACATAGAATTAAGTAAACAAAGCAAGAAATTGCTATTTAGTGGAATTACTGCTGCTGCACTTGCATTAGTTGTTGCTGGTCCACATGCAGTTAAAGCTGACAGCGTATCTGGAAGCACATTGGCTGCGCAAAGTTTGAATACAAAAACTGCTAAAACATTTCCATCGAAATCTTTGTGGCCAACTTTACCAGCCTCAGCAAAAACTGCCGATGTTAAAAACAAGGTAACAACCAAATCTAATGATACTATTGACGATTGGATGCCTGACAAGAACTTACAGCAAGTAGTTGCCTATAATTTATATGGTAATCCAAATAGCGTAGATAAAATTACCAAAGATGATTTGGCTAAATTAACGAACCTAAGCGTTACCAGTGAGCTTGCAGAAAATGATGCCAATTATTATGCAGCTGCAATCAGCATTAAATCACTAACTGGATTAGAGTACGCTACTAATCTAGAATCAATTGATTTAGCACCAAATATTAACTATAGTATTGATCACTTTGGGCCTGCATATGCATTATTGCACAGCACTCTATCCAACATCAATGCAATAAAGGGACTAAAGAACTTAGATTATGTCAACTTCCAACAATGCTCTATTTCTGATATATCTGCATTAGCAAATAAACCTTCGTTAACACGAGTTTCTATTTCTTATAATGGTATTACTGACTTCTCCCCATTAGGTTCAGATACTAATTTAAACTTAAACCTAACACAGGCTTATTATCAAGATGTTAGCTCAAATGGATACTACCTTTCATCAAGCACACCATTCTATACATTCCGTTATAATAATTTAATTGGTATTGACGGTAAACCAATGAAGATTCGGGTGGCCGATACAGATGATGTCCAACATGATCATTATGTTAAATATTACCTCAGCAATTGGAAGAAAAATGCTGGTGTAGTTTCGGATGATGGCAAATCAGTTACTTGGGATATTACTGGAATTAGTCCAGATCCTCAGGCTACTCATTACATGACAATTAATTATAAAGGCTCTCACGGTGAAGGCGGATGGTTCATTATCCCATTCATCGTATATGATTAATTTAATTATTTTTGATGATCAGTATAATTTAATATAAAAATAGTGTTCTAATTTATAAATGAATTAGAACACTATTTTTTCTTTGTTATCAATGTGCTAAGCATCACAATGAATTTGACTTTTTCCTAAGCCAACCATATACTAAGCTTATATTAATATGCAGTTTAGAAGAGGAATTATATGAATACACATAAGAATGCTAACAAGCAAGGAGAAAAAATATTGCTCGGCGGCGTGGCCGCAGCTGCTTTAGGCTTAATTAATGCCAAACCCCAGACGGTCAAGGCAGCTAATCAGAATGGCACTCGAGCCACTAAAAAGACTGCGAGAAGAGCAGTCAAGACCAAGTTAAACTATCAAAGTGAAACTGGTTCGGAAACTGAAGGCGAAGCAGCTGATGATGGCCACACTGTCCAAAACAACAGCAGTCAAACTGCCGGCAGCGAAGCTAACACAAGCACTTCAAGCAGCGCCCCAGAAACTGGAAAGGAACAAACTGGTGCTAATAGCAATCCAGCAAGTGGCAGTAGTCAAGATGCAATCACAGGCAATACCAGCGATCCAAGCACCACAGACAATACAAAAACTGAAAAACTCGGAAAAGCTGTCAAAAGAGATAACGAAAATCCTACCATATTAACCGGTGTTTGGCTTGGTGTCGATGTAACTTATCAACCTGGACTCGGAATATTTACTGTTAAAGGTAACAATCAAACTATTAATACTGTTAACGATCGTTCTACTAGTATCATACAAGCAAAAAAGAGTCGTGATCTTCTTGCTGACCCTCTTATTGTAGATAGAAATCAAGTTAGAGAAGTACGTTTTGAGGGGCCTTTGACCATTAACGGTACAGTCCAAAGTATGTTCGACACTTTACCAAATTTAACCACCGTTACTGGGTTAGAAAACCTGAATACATCTAATGTATATAGCATGTATGGCATGTTTGCCAATTGTTCAAGCCTAAGGTCAGTTGAGGGAATAAATAAATTAGACGCTTCCAAAGTAACTGATATGTCCTACATGTTTGAAAACTGTTTTGAAAACTCTAAAGATTTAATTAACTTAGATTTAAGTGGCTTAAATATCGGTTTAAATATTAATAAGAATGATACTATTACCATGAAAGAGATGTTTAGGGGTTGTTCTAAACTTAAAAGCATAATTTTACCAGATAAAATTGATACTTCTCAGGTTACCGATATGACAGGTATGTTTTATGGTTGCTCAAACTTAGTTTCTGTAAGTTATCCAAGTTCCGACAATCCTGAAGATCCAGCAAATCAAAAAGTAGACTTATCCAAATTTAATACTAATAGCCTGAAATATATGGATTATATGTTTAGCGGATGTACTAGATTAACAACGTTGAATATTGCTAGCTTTGATATGTCAAAAGCTATAAAAACTAATGGGATTATGAATGCTCTCAATAATTTACCTGATCTGAGAAAATTAGTACTGGGTAAGAATTGCAAATTTTACAGAAATGATACTAATACTAATGTTGGTCTTGATACACCAGGAACATGGGTTAATGTTGGCAACGGCACTGAAAAGAAACCACAAATGAGTAAAAAATGGTCTTCCATCGATTTAATGAATAATTATAATGGTGAAACTGATCACGATACTTATATCAGATTCTATGACGGCTACCCTGTAAAAATTCATTACGTATACCTTGATAAAGAAGGAAAACGACAACCAATTTTAGATAAAGATGGAAAATCCTATGACTATGTAGTTGCAGGTGACAACGGTAAAACCAGCGACCCTATTAATACTAGAAATATATATGGTTATACTATCAATTCCATTTTTGTCAATAATGATAAACAATCTAGTACTGACAAAGTCGCAGTCACATTTACTGATCAGGAACAAAATGTTTATTTCGTTTATGACAGGGCAACAGGTAACCCTATTACGGTTAATTATTTATACTATGTGGATGATAAAGGCCACACAAAGCCTATTCTTGATAAAGATAATAAGCCTATGACAGAAAAAGTTGATGGTGTACTTTATGGTGATCAGAAAGACATTATTCCAAAACCAATACCTGGTTACACCATTAAGCAAATTAACATCAATGGCGCTACACAGCCTGGAACTAATAAAGCAACTGTTGGCTACTCCGAGAAAGAGCAAACTGTCGACTTTATTTATACTAAAAACCAAAACAATAATAATGAGACTAATAAAGTTAAAGCAGCAGATGTAACTGTTCACTATAAAGACGAATTTGGTAATACTATTGCTCCCGATGAGATACTGAGTGGCTATGTTGGCGATGGCTATACTACTGGAGCTAAAAATATTTCTGGCTATACCTTAAAGACGAGACCAGATAATGCTACAGGGTTCTTTAGCACTTCCCCGCAAGATGTAACTTATATTTATACTAAGATAGATACAAACAATACACCAAATATTAATGAGCCTAATACCCCTACTAAAATACCTAAAGAAAATAATCGGAAGGAAAAAAATAAGAAAGAAAAGAAGAAAAATCCTATTAAGCAAACAACAAGCAGCAATTTGCCTAAAAAGCAAGGCAATTCAAGCGTTGCTAAAAATCAAAAAACTGCTGCTTTACCACAGACAGGTACTAATAAGCATTCCAGCTTAGCTATGCTTGCACTAGGAAGCTTAACTTTAATTGGCGCATTAAGTGCAGCCTGGTTTAGTCGTAAAAAGATTAAATAAACTCATTAGTAAAAATATGAAGTGGAACTAAAAAATTAGACATTTTAATATTACGCAAGACTCAATGCACGATTTCGATATTTGATCGGAGTCGTGTATTTTAGTTTGTTTGATCTTCTAATATGATTGAACCAGTATACGTAATCATGCAGTACTTCCCACTTTTCTAATAGTAAATTGATCTCAATGCGGTTAAGTTTTCTCGGTGCATTATCCATGGCAATTGCCTTTGCGTAATATGCTTTGCTTAAGCCAGTCAAAAGGTTTTGGTGCGCTAGATACTTTTCAAAGCAATTGTATATTTAGTCATTAAAAAAGTACTCCCAATAGTTAGATTTATGTCTAACTATTATGAAGCGCTTCAATTTTAACGAGTGTTTTTCTTTTATGCGGTTTGACATTGATTTAGCCCAGTCATATACTAAATTTATATTAATATGCAGTTTAGAAGAGGAATTATATGAATACACATAAGAATACTAACAAGCAAGGAGAAAAAATATTGCTCGGCGGCGTGGCCGCAGCTGCTTTAGGCTTAATTAATGCCAAGCCCCAGACGGTCAAGGCAGATAATCAGAATGGCACTCGTGCCACCAAGAAGACTGTGAAAAGAGCAGTCAAGACTAAATTGACCTACCAAAGTAAAACTGGTTCAGAAACTGACGACGAAACAGCTGAAGATGGCCATACTGGCCAAGACAGCAGCAGTCAAACTGCTGACAGCGAGAATACTGCAGGCACTTCAAGCAGCGCCCCAGAAACTGGACAGGGGCAAGCTGGTACCAATAGCGGCACGGCAAGTGAAATTAATCAAGACGTTGTTATAAACAATGAAAAAGCTGACAAGCATTTAGCAAAACCTGATCAATTCAACTCTGCTAAAGTTACTCGCGATGGTAATACTTCGATTTCAAGCACCTGGAATGGCATACCAGTTAATTTTTTTAATGGTAAATTAGCAATTGGTGAAACTAATCAAGACTATTCAATTACTATTAATAAAAAAAATCCTTTTGCTATTGATAATGTTGTTACAGATGATATTACAGAGATTGATATTAATGCTCCTATTGCAATCACGGGGACTGCTCAGCGTCTCTTTTCTAAATTAAACAATTTAGTATCCATTGAAGGATTAAAAAACTTAAATACTTCTCAGATAACAAATTTTAGCTATATGTTTGCTGACTGCCCTAAATTAACTACATTGGATCTTTCAAATTTTGATACTGCCAAAGCCACTTCATATTCTTCAATGTTTAGTGGAGACACAACATTAACTAGTGTAGACCTTTCAAATTTTACAGTTACAGACAATGCCTTAACGTTTAATATGTTTGATTCTTGTTCAAACTTAACTAAGTTGAATTTAGGAAAGGGGTTTAAATTTACAAATTATAAAGATACTAAAAACAATTCACTTGAACAGCCAGGTACTTGGGTAAACATGGGTGAAGGAAATGGTTCGTTGGCTAAGGGTACTAATCAATGGTCTTCAGCTGATTTAATGACCAATTACCAAGGTGATAGAGACCACGACACCTATGTTAGGTATACTGGAGGCATCGTTACTGTTCATCGCCAAGACGAAGAAGGTAAGCAGCTAGTTGATCAAGATGGTAAGGAAATTCCTGATGAAAAACTTTTCGGCAACATTTCAGACTCGGTAACTATTGATACCAGCAAAGAATTTGCTGGCTACAAGTTCAAAGAAAACAAGAATTCTGATATAAAAGCATTTATCTCTGATCCACAAACTATCACTCTAGTCTATTCTACGAGTAAAACCGATAACACTTGGGAAGGTGTTCCTTTTACCTTCAATAATGGCGTCTTATCTCTAGGTGAAAAAGACAAAGCCTATACAATAAATAATACAGACAATAAGGATATTAGTATTAGCCAAAATGTTAACGGCATAACTGTAGATGATATCACTGAAATTGATATTAATGCCTCAATCGCAATTATAGGCAGTGCAAATGGAGTTTTTAAGAATTTAAAAAATATAACCTCAATAAATGGCTTAGATAAATTAGATACTTCTCAAGTTACAAGCATGCAACAAATGTTTGCTAGTTGCCCTAAATTGATTGAATTAGATTTATCTAGCTTTAGCACAGACAAAGTGACAAACTATACTGGTCTTTTTGTCAATGATACAAATTTAACTAGTATTAATTTGTCCAATTTTACAATTGCAGATGACGCTAAAATGCTAATTATGTTTCGTTTCTGTTCAAATTTAAAAAAATTAGTCTTGGGTAGTGGCTTTAAAATTCCAGAAATTAAAGGAAAACCAGATTCATTTTTGCCTGATTTGGGAACTTGGGTAAACATGGGGGTTGATGAGGGCTCTCCAGCCAAAGGCACTAATCAATGGTCTTCAGCTGATTTAATGACCAATTACCAAGGTGATAGAGACCATGACACTTATGTTAGATATACCGGCGGCACCGTAACTGTTCATCGCCAAGACGAAGAAGGCAAGCAGCTAGTTGATCAAGATGGTAAGCAAATTCCTGACGAAAAACTTTTCGGCAACATTTCAGACCCAGTATCTGTTGATACCAGCAAGGAAATTGCCGGTTACACCTTCAAAGAAAACAAAAATTCTGATGTAAAAGCATTTACTTCTGATCCACAAGATATTACTTTGGTCTACTCTAAGAGTAAAACCGATAACACTTGGGAAGGCGTTCCTTTTACCTTTAATAATGGCGTCTTATCACTTGGCGAAAAAGGTAAAACCTATACAATAAATAATTCAGACAATAAGGATATTAGTATTAGCCAAAATGTTGACGGCATAACTGTAGATGATATCACTGAAATTGATATTAATGCTCCTATTGCAATCTTGGGCTCTGCTCAGCGTCTCTTTTGTAAATTAAGCAATTTAGTATCTATTAAAGGGTTAAAAAACTTAAATACTTCTCAAGTCACAGACATGACGAAAATGTTTTTCGGTTGTACAAAAATAGTTTCTTTAGATCTATCCAGTTTTGATACTACCAATGTGACTAGTTTCAATACAATGTTTGCTAGCGACCCTAGCTTAACTAGCGTAGATCTATCCAGTTTTACTGTTGCAAATGACGCTACAACGATGGGAATGTTTGTAATAAGCGAAGATGATACTCCCAGTTTGTCCAAATTAATTTTAGGTAAAGGGTTTAAATTCACTACAAGAAATGGTAGACCCAACAATTCTCTCAATTTGCCAGGAACTTGGGTAAACATGGGTGAAGGCGATGGCTCTCTGGCCAAGGGTACCAATCAATGGTCTTCAGCTGATTTAATGACCAATTACCAAGGTGATAGAGACCACGACACTTACGTTAGATATACTGGTGGCATCGTTACTGTTCATCGCCAAGACGAAGAAGGCAAGCAGCTAGTTGATCAAGATGGTAAGGAAATTCCTGATGAAAAACTTTTCGGCAACATTTCAGACTCAGTAACTGTTGACACCAGCAAAGAATTTGCCGGTTACACCTTCAAGGAAAATCAGAATCCTACTATCACAGCTTTTATCTCTGATCCACAAACTATCACTCTAGTCTATTCTAAGAGTAAAACTGATAACACTAGTGACAATACTTGGGAAGGAGTTCCTTACACCTTTAATAATGGTGTTCTATCTCTAGGTGAAAAAGGCAAAACCTATACAATTGACAACACCGCCGAAAATGAAATTGGCATTAATAATAATATAAGTACTGTAAATACTGATAATATTACTGAAATAGATATTCTAGGAAAAATAACAATTAATGGGCCGGCTGATTCATTATTTGATACTCTTCCTAAATTAACTCAAATTAACGGTTTAGATAACCTTATTACTTCAAATGTCACTGACATGAGCTACATGTTTGCCAATTGTCCAAAATTAGTTTCATTAGATCTCTCAAGTTTTGATACTAGCAAAGTTACATTCTTTTCTTCTATGTTTTATGCAGATACTGATCTATCTAGTGTAAACTTATCTAGTTTTACAATTACTGATGATGCTATATTAGATGGCTTGTTTGATTCATGTACAAATTTAACTAAATTAACTTTAGGCAAAGGGGTTAAGTTTCCTCTAGACGGAGAACAGCCTGAAGATTTACTTAAACAGCCAGGTACCTGGGTAAACATGAGTCAAGACAATGGTTCTTTGACCAAGGGTACTAATCAGTGGTCTTCAGCTGATTTGATAACTAAATATCAAGGTGACAGAGACCATGATACTTACGTTAGGTATACTGGTGGCATCGTAACTGTTCATCGCCAAGACGAAGAAGGCAAGCAGCTAGTTGATCAAAATGGTAAGGAAATTCCTGATGAAAAACTTTTCGGCAACATTTCAGACTCAGTATCTGTTGATACCAGCAAAGAATTTGCTGGCTACACTTTCACCGAAAATCAAAATTCTGATATAACAGCATTTAAATCTGATCCACAAACTATCACTCTAGTCTACTCTAAGAGTAAAACTGATAATACTAGTGACAACACTTGGGAGGGTGTTCCTTACACCTTTAATAATGGCGTTTTATCTCTAGGTGAAAAAGGTAAAAATTATAAAATTGAAAACTCAGGAAATAAAGAAAAGAGCTACGCACTCGACACTCGAGATATTAGCATTTGCCAAACCATTAAGGGTATAAATATTGATGAGATTAAGGAAATTGATCTTAATGCGAATATTGCAATTATAGGCAGCGCCAACGGACTTTTTAAGAACCTGAAGAATTTAGCTACAATAAAGGGCTTAAGTAATTTAGATACTTCGCAAGTAACGAATATGGAACAAATGTTTTCGAACTGCCTTAAATTGACTGCATTGGATCTTTCTAGTCTCAACACTGATAATGTCACTTCCTATTCTTCAATGTTCAGTGGCGATATAACTTTAACTAGTGTAGACCTATCCGGTTTTAAAGTTGCAGCTAATGCCCAAATGACGGACATGTTCAGTGCTTGTTCCAGCTTAACTAAGCTAACTTTAGGCAAAGACTTTATGTTTACTACACCAGATAATCAACCAAATAATTCACTCCAGCAATCAGGTACTTGGGTAAACATGGGAGAAGGCAATGGCTCTCTGACTAAAGGTGCTAATCATTGGTCTTCAGCCGATTTCATGACTAAATACCAAGGAGACAGAGACCATGACACTTACGTTAGATATACTGGTGGTACTGTTACTGTTCATCGCCAAGATGAAAATGACAACCAGTTAGTTCCTGATGAATATCTCTTTGGCAATATTTCAGACCCAGTAACTGTTGACACCAGCAAAGAATTTGCTGGCTACAAGTTCAAAGAAAATAAAAATTCTGATATAAAAGCATTTATCTCCGATCCACAAGATATTACTTTGGTCTACACAAAAAACTCAACAACACCCCCTACTCCAGTAAAAGCAAAGCCGGTGACCGTTTACTACAAGTATAAAGCTGATAACGGTGAACTGGTTGAAATCCCCGGCACCAATCCTGAAAACTTCCCTAAGGATACCACTACTAGCGTAGTTGGCGATCATGTACCCATTTCTTTCAAATCCATTGAGGGCTATACCCCTAATTCGTACCAAATTAATAATGACAACATCGTAAAGAGTACTAATTTGCCAGAAGTTGCTTTAGCTGCTGATCCACAGTCCGTTACCCTTATTTATACCAAATCAGATAACAATAATGGTTCAAACACAGTTAATACTGGAACAACTGTGACCAGTCCTGCTGCTATAGCACCTGCAGTCACAGTTCATTACCAAGATGAATATGGCAATACTATTGCTCCTGACCGTGTTGTTCAAGGTCGGATTGGCGATGGCTATACGACTGGTGCCGAGACTGTTTCCGGCTACGCTTTAAAGACCAGACCGGATAACGCAACGGGTTTCTTTAACAACAGTCCGCAAAGCGTGACCTACGTTTACAGCAAGAGTGCTGGCAATACTACTAACCCTACACCAGCGGATAATACGACTACTGCTGAGAATGAGCCTACTCCAATCCCAACTCATAAAACGAAAAAGTCTAAAGCAGTCAAGCATCATCAAACTGCTAATAAAGGACTTAAAGAAAGGCATCAAGCTAAGCGGCAAACTAAATTGGCAGAGACAAATGGCAACCTGAATAAAGCTGCTAATGACCCGCAAAAAGTTACACAAGGTAACACCACCCTGCCACAAACTGGCACTGAGAAACGCAGCAGCCTCGCCATGCTGGCCTTAGGCAGCTTAGCTTTGGCAACCGCCTTAGGCGCTGCTTGGCTTAACCGCAAGAAAAACTAAATAAATTCTGACAAAAAACGTTCTATATTATTAAATATAGGACGTTTTTCGGTCTAGCCTGGCTTAGTTTGACTTTTAATAAACTCAGCCATATACTAAATTTATATTAATATGCAGTTTAGAAGAGGAATTATATGAATACACATAAGAATGCTAACAAGCAAGGAGAAAAGATATTGCTCGGCGGCGTAGCCGCAGCTGCTTTAGGCTTAATTAATGCCAAACCCCAGACGGTGAAGGCAGCTAATCAAAATGGCAACCGTGCCACCAAGAAGGCTGCGAGCAGAGCAGTCAAGACTAAATTGACCTACCAAAGTGAAACTGGTTCAGAAACTGAAGGCGAAACAGCTACTAATGATGACCCCACTGGCCAAAACAGCAGCAGTCAAACTGCTGGCAGTGAAAATAATGCAGGCACTTCAAGCAGCGCCCCAGAAACCGGACTAGGTCAAACTGGCGCTAATAGCAATCCAGCAAGTGGCAGTAATCAAGACTCAGCTACAGGCAATACCAGCGATCCAAGTACCACAGACAATACAAAAACTAATAAGCAAGAAGCAGATCATGCTCAATTTGACCCTGCTAAAGCTACTCGAGATGGCGCAATTTTAGGTAGTTGGAATAATATACCTACCACTTTTTCTGATGGTGTATTGTCTATTGGAGAACAAGGAAACAATTACTCGTTTGGTAACATAAACTCCGACTATCAGGGACTTTCATTTAGTGACAATAAGAAAAACTTAAAAATTGATGATTTATCTACTATTACAGAAATTGATTTTAATGCCCCTATCAAAATTTCAGGTGGGGTAATAAATTTTTTTGGTGGTTTAACTAACTTAACTACAATTAAGGGACTGCCTAATTTAGATACTAAGAATGTAACTAGCATGTACGGTTGGTTTGATGGTTGCAATTCTTTAACCAGTTTAGATTTATCTCATTTTGACACTTCTAATGTTACTAATATGTCTCGTATGTTTGATAAATGTTCATCACTAGCATCTATTACCTTCTCTAATAAATTTAAGACAGATCAAACAACTGACATGTCCTATATGTTCAATGGCTGCCAAAAACTACCAAATATTGATATGTCTACGTTTAAAATAGCAAGCGGAACAGACACGTCCTATATGTTTAAAGATTGCAAATCTTTTACCAAATTAGATTTATCTAGTTCTTCTTGTACTGATGACGCGAGTCATATGTTTGAGGGTTGCGATAATCTTGAATATTTAAATTTAATTAACTTTACTACAATTGATGAAGTTGATCATGGAGAACACTTTACTAGAGCTACTTGCTACTCTATGCTTAAAGATCTTCCTAAACTAAAAGTAATAGTATTAGGCCGCTTTACCCATATAAAACAGTCCGAATTTAATACTGAAGGGACTTGGGTAAACATGGGTATTCCACAAGGGAGTTGGCCAGTTCCCCAAAAAGGTTCAATCCAACTAAGTTCTGCTGACCTTGCCCAGAAGTATGATAATAGTGTCTTTAACGAAGATCTTTACCAAGACACTTATATTAACTTTAAGAATCTCGGTAAAGGAATTACAATTCAATACCGTGACAAAGACGGCAACAAGATTCCTGGTGTTGACGATGATATTCAGTTTGGTAATATTGATGATTTTCTTGTAAACAACGATCCCTATATTGCCTTTAAACCACAAGAAAAGTTTACCGATAGTTCAGGAAACGAGTATGATTTTGATAATTTAGCTAAGATGAATAATAGTACGGTTAACTATAACGCTGTGAAATTTACCCCTAATGACCAGACTATTACTTTCTTCTATACTAAAAAAGCTAATAATTCTGACCCTTCCAATGGTTCAGACTCTTCCAACGGCTCTGATACCTCTAATGGCTCAGACTCTTCCAACGGCTCTGATACCTCTAATGGCTCAGACTCTTCCAACGGCTCTGATACTTCTAACGGTTCAGACACCTCCAATGGCTCTGATACCTCTAATGGCTCAGACTCTTCCAACGGCTCTGATACTTCTAACGGTTCAGACACCTCCAATGGCTCTGACCCTAGTGATTCTGGTCCTTCTGTTTCAAGTACTTGGGAAGGTGTGCCTGTTATCTTCTATACTGATTCTGGTAAATTAAAAATAGGTAATCCTAAAAATACTTATACCGTTAAAGGTGATAGTTTATCTACCAATATTGGCATCAAGAACAATATATCTTTTGTAGACACATCAAAAATCAAAGAAATAAATATAGTAGGAAACATAGAAATCGAAGGATATGCTCAAAACCTATTTTCGGGTCTTCCTAGTTTACAAACCTTTAAGGGATTAGAAAACTTAAAAACAGATAAAGTAACACGGATGGACAATATGTTTGAAGGCTGTTCATCACTAACCTCACTATCACTTCCTAAAAGTTTTAATACAAGTAAAGTAACCAATATGGGAGGCATGTTTTGGAATTGTACTGCTCTAAAAACTTTAGATTTGTCATATTTTGATACTTCTCAAGTAACTAATATGTTAAATATGTTCAATAGCTGTACCAGTCTAAAAAGCTTAAACCTACAAAATTTCAATACCGATGAGATAGATGATTTTTTGGGATTAGGTTCTATGTTTGAGAATTGTACCAATCTTGAAGAACTAAATATCGAAAACTTTAATATGCCATCTGCTAAGTCCGCTACTTCAATGTTTGAAAATGACTCTAATCTACGAAAATTAGTTTTGGGACCTAAGTGCAATATTTCAAATTCTAATCTCAATGTTCAAGGTACTTGGGTAAACATGGGACTAGGAAAAGGTTCCCCTAAAAAAGGTACATGCAAGTGGTATTATCCACAGGCATTCTTAGATGAATTTAAGCCTTCGACTCAACATGATACCTATGTATGTTTTGCTGATCTTGGAGGACCAATTACAGTTCACTATCAAAGTGATAATAAAGATATCGCTGATGCAGAACAGCAATATGGTGATATAGATACTAAACTTGTCAACGACGGCTCATTCACTGCTTTTAATCCCAAAGAAATTAAGGGATATAAATTTGACCACGCAGAATTCAATGGATCGGGAACGGATATAAATAGCTTTCTGTTCACAAGCAAGCCTCAAACCGTTAATCTTATATATAAGAAAACTACTGGTGGTTCTGGTAGTGAAAGCTCAAGTAGTAGTAGTTCTGGATCTACTTCTGACAGTGGAAGTTCTAGCAGCAGTACTTCTGGTTCCACTTCTGACAGTGGAAATTCTAGTAGCAGTGCTTCTGGATCTACTTCTGACAGTGGAAGTTCTAGCAGCAGCTCCTCTACTTCCACACCTGGAAATGGCAGCACTAGCAGTAGCGCCTCAAACTCTAACTCCAGTAGTACTAGTTCTACGCCTTCTGGCAGCTCTGGTATTTCCAATGGCTCCAATAGTTCCAATGGTTCAGGATCAAACAATAGTAGTGGCAGCAATGTGATTAACAATAATACGCCTACTCCAATTCCGACCAGCAAAAAGACCAAGAGAAAGAAAGCTCCTAAGAAGACGATCAAAGGCCTTCATGCCAATAAGCAGAGCAAGAAGGGCAAGAAAGCACCTGCTAAATCAATCAAAGGTCTCATAGCTAACAAGCATCAGGCCAACCGCCCTGCTGAACTGGCAGCTGCAGCCCGCAAATTAAACAAGACTGCTAACATTAATAACCTGCAAAAAGGCAAGCAAGATAATGCCCTGCCGCAAACTGGTACTGAGAAGCGCAACAGCCTCGCCATGCTCGCTTTAGGCAGCTTAGCTTTGGCAACCGCCTTAGGCGCTGCTTGGCTTAACCGTAAGAAAGACTAAATAAATTCTGACAAAAAACGTCCTATATTATTAAATATAGGACGTTTTTCGGTCTAGCCTGGCTTAGTTTGACTTTTAATAAACTCAGCCATATACTAAATTTATATTAATATGCAGTTTAGAAGAGGAATTATATGAATACACATAAGAATGCTAACAAGCAAGGAGAAAAGATATTGCTCGGCGGCGTAGCCGCAGCTGCTTTAGGCTTAATTAATGCCAAACCTCAGACGGTGAAGGCAGCTAATCAAAATGGCAACCGTGCCACCAAGAAGGCTGCGAGAAGAGCAGTCAAGACTAAATTGACCTACCAAAGTGAAACTGGTTCAGAAACTGAAGGCGAAACAGCTACTAATGATGACCCTGCTGGCCAAAACAGCAGCAGTCAAACAGCTGGCAGTGAGAATAATGCAGGCACTTCAAGCAACGCCCCAGAAACTGGACTAGGTCAAACTGGCGCTAATAGCAATCCAGCAAGTGGCAGTAATCAAAATGCAGCTGCAGGCAATACCAGCGATCCAAGCACCACAGACAATGCAAAAGCTGATAAGCAAGAAACGGGCTCTACACAATTTGACCCTGCTAAAGCTACTCGAGCAAGCTTTCCAAGTAAATGGCAAGGATTAGACATCAGTTTCGATGATGAAGGTGATATATTAAAAATTAGTGGTGGTACAATTGATAACAGTGATAATCATACTATCAGCTTGTACTACAACCTAAATAGTCAAAATCAAACGTTAGCTGCTGATATTAAAGAAATTGATATCACTGGCAAACTCAAAATTATTGGCTCTGCAGCGGATTTGTTTACCAGCCTTGAGAATTTAGAAACCATCAAGGGTATAGATAACCTTGATACTTCTGAAGTTACCAGCATGGAAAACATGTTTAGTAAAAATAAAAAACTAAAGAATATTGATTTATCTAGTTCAACTACTTTTAAAACAGATAAAGTGACAGACATGTCATACATGTTCGCTAGTGACGAGTCTTTAACTAAGTTAGATTTATCCCACTTTGATACCTCAAATGTTACAAACATGGCGCATATGTTTGAAAGCTGTGTGGGACTTCATAGTTTTGCATTCCCAGCTACTTTTAACACGGATAAAGTAACAGACATGTCATACATGTTTGATAACTGTAATCAAGTTTGGTCAATTGACGTAACCAAATTCAATACTTCTAATGTTGAAAACATGGCATACATGTTTTATAATTGTCAAAGTTTTCTTACGTTAGACGTATCAAGCTTTGATACGTCAAAAGTGACAGATATGTCATATATGTTTGGTGCTTGTGTTAATTTGCTTAAATTAAATCTGCCGACTACCTTTGTTACCGACAATGTTCAAAATATGAAGGGAATGTTTAGCGGTTGTGAGTACATAACTGAGTTAGACTTATCAAAGTTTAATACTGCTAAAGTAACTAATATGGCGAATATGTTCGGAGGTTGTAGCAAATTGACAAAGATTACTGCCTCTGATAACTTTACTACCGCAAATGTTACTAACATGAGTGACATGTTTTCTGGCGATATCGTAATTACTACTGATAGTATAAACAAATTAATATCCAGATTCGATACTAGCAAAGTCACAGACATGACAGAAATGTTTGATGGCTGCTCACAAGTAACTTCACTTGATTTGTCTAAATTTGATACTGCAAATGTCGGAAATGTTTCTGAAGAACTATCTCGTGCTGGTATGGAAAGAATGTTTAGTGGCTGTGGTAACTTAACTACTTTAGACTTAAGCAATTTTGATACTAAAAATGTCCGTGATATGAGCTGGATGTTTAATAACGATAAAAATTTAGAAAGTATAAACCTTAATCTTTCTCTTTTCAATACCTCTAACGTTATTGACATGAATCACATGTTTGAAGATTGTCATTCATTAACTAGTGTTGATGTCAGTCATTTTGATACTTCAAACGTCCGTGATATGAGTTACATGTTTGATGATTGTATTAGATTAACTGCAATAGATGTTAGTCATTTTAATACTGCCAAAGTAAAAGATATGATGAACATGTTTGCATATTGTGAGTCTTTACCAAGTTTAGATGTCACTAATTTCAACACGGCAGCTGTTACTGATATGTTAAAAATGTTCTGGCAATGTTCAAATTTAATCAGTTTGGACCTATACAACTTTAATACCAGAACAGTTTCTGACTATACTGACATGTTTCAAGGCTGTGATAAACTAGCAAAACTTGACCTTAGTAGTTTTGATATGCAAATTTCAGCATCAACTATTGGTGATATGCTTAGTGATCTTCCATCCCTTGAAGTGCTTATACTAGGCAGAAGAAATGATTTGACAATAGTCGATAATTATTGGGACGGTGGTTTAGGCAACAATCATGATGGCAAAGAAGAAGATGTCTGGGTTAACATGGGAGTTAATAAAGACAACGGTGGTCTTCAGCCTAGAGTTCATTCGTGGACTGGTGCTGAATTAATGAAAAATTATGATGGCAGTAAGGATTATGATGTGTACGTTAATATCAATAAAATTCCAAATCCTTGCAGCATTACCATTAATTATCGATTTGAGGACGATAAAACCGCCAAACTTTCGCCAAACGATTATCAATTCGGTACCGCTGGTAAAGACGTGGTTATCCCAATCACAGCCAGAAAGTTGCCTACCTACAAACTTGCTTACGTTGAAATTAATGGCAACAAATACGCCACAGATAAATATGAAGATGCGTTGAGCAAACTAAAGTTTACTAATGATCCTCAAACTGTTACCTTTGGATACGAAAAGAGTAATGCTGGTAAAGGTAATAGTTCTAATGGAACAGGTTCAGATAGTAATAATTCCAACGGCAGTTCTTCCGGTTCTACCCCTGGCAGTGACAGTTCCAATGGCAGTTCTTCTGGTTCTAATCCTGGCAGTAATAGTTCCAACGGCAGTTCCTCCGGTTCTAACCCAGGAAGTAACAGCTCCAGCGGCAGTTCTTCTGGTTCTACCCCAAGCAGTAACAGTTCCAGCGGCACTTCTTCTGGTTCTAATCCTGGCAGCAACAGTTCCAGCGGTAGTTCCTCTGGTTCTACTCCTGGCAGTAACAGTTCCTCTGGTTCTACTCCAGGCAGTGACAGTTCATCTGGTTCCAATGCTGGTAACAATACGAACAATCCTGGTAGTGTCAATAATGGAAGTTCAAATAATTCTGGCGTAACCAGCACTGGACAAAATAGTAATTCATCTAACACTTCAACTGACAATAATACCGAAAAAACTCCAACGAAGAATGGTGTTAAGAGAATAGTTGCCCACAATGCTTACATCTTTAATGAAAAGGGTCAACGTCTAAAAGGCGAATACTTTATTGGCAATACCATTACTACCTATGGTACTAAGTTCATTAAAGGTAAGAAGTTCTATGACTTAGGCAAGAACCAATTTGTTAAGGCTAACAATATTACTGGCATTAATCGTAGATTAAGACATAATGCCTTTATTTACACTAAGAAAGCTAATAAGAAAGTCAAACGTTATGGTCGTATTGTTCTAAAGAAAAACAAGAAAGTTAAAACTTATGGTGGTGCTATCAAAATACACAATAAGTTGTATTACATTGTAGGCAAGAACCGATTTATTAAGAAAGCTAACTTTTAACAATTAAAAACACTTTTCTCATCAATAAAAGAACCTAGCTAGTACTTAAAGTTACTAGTTGGGTTCTTTTTCTCCACTCAAAAATTAAACCATTCCCTAACTGGCTCTAAATTAACAAGCTAAATTTACTGCTTTGTAGCAAATATCATCAGTACAGTAGGTGCTGGTTTAATCTAACTAAATTTAATACCAATTAAAAAGTACTTTGTAAGGTGCGATTATCTTTGCGGAGTATTTTTTATTCGAATAATCTCCTTATTATTCAACTGCCAAAGTAAAATTTTTTCACAATTAAAACAACGTTAAACCTGGAAACGCTAACCATAAGTAAAATATTAAGGGCTATTAATAATGGAATTAGCCGAGTTAAATAGCATTATTCTAGTATTTTTAACTTGTTTTTTGGCCTTATTTATTATTTCAGTTAATGCTTGATTTTGGCATAAATAAAATTAGCCTATTCTTAATTAAGTCCATTTTTTATTTGAATAAGCTTATTTTATGAATGATGGGCAAATTTTATTTACTTGTAGTATGCAAAAATATTAAATCTATATGAAAATACCTATCAAAGTATTGAATTGGTCAAAATATATGTATATACTTAATTACGGTATAATGAAATTTAGATGGTATAAATGGAGGAAAAATATGAGTAAGCATAACAATTTTTATCATAAAGGTAAAAAGGTACTATTCTCTAGTATGGCAGTTGCTGCGTTAAGCGTAATTGCAGTTAATCCTGTTGCAGCTAAGGCTGCCGAAGCACAGAAAGAGCAACCTGTTAAGTCGGCTGATACAAAGCCGACAGTACCACCAGTTAATTCTGGTGATAACGCTGGCGAAAATGATTCACACAGTCTATGGGCTTCAAGTTGGACTAAGGGCATTTATAGTTATGACAAAAAGACTAAGACTTTTACTATTAGACTAGGTAAAGAAAATAAATTTAACAATCATTATGCAGGTGATCAAGAACCACCTATCAATCCCGCCCGAATAGCTTGGAATATTGATGATGTTAACACAGATGAAATTGAAACCATTAACATTGACGGTCCTGTTATTTTCGAAGGAGATGCCAGTTTATTATTTGCTAATTTACCAAACTTGAAGAAAATTAAGGGATTAAACAACCTTAATACAAAAGAAGTTACTAGCATGAAAGAAATGTTTGCCAATGATCCTAAATTAACTTCAATAGACCTGTCAAACTTTAACACTTCTAACGTAACTGACATGATGGGTATGTTCTTTGGCGATGAAGCATTAAGTACTTTAAATGTATCCAACTTTAAGACAGATTCAGTAGAAGACATGTCTTATATGTTTAGTGATGATTCAAGTTTAACCAAAATTGATGGCTTGGAAAAATTCAACACCGAAAAAGTTACTAAGATGTGGGAAATGTTTAAGGGTGATAAAGCTTTGACATCCTTAGACATTAGTAGTTTTAAGATGCTTGAAAATAACGAAACCATTAAAGATGACGTTTCTGACACTAACAATACCGACGATAATAAAGGTACTGCAAACCCATCTCATCAAACATATACCATTGATCAAGATATGTTATCAGGCATGGACAGCTTAAGTGATATTACACTTGGTGCAGGTAATATCATTAACAATTCAGGACTCCGTGGTTCAGTAGAAGAGAGTCTATGGGATGGAAAGACTACCTGGTTCTTAAATGATAGTAAAGACAAAGGATTAAGTTCAGTAGAACTTATGCAGAAATTTGACGGTAAAAATGATGTTACTAAATATGCTGGTGAATACACTACCACCAAGCCTGCTCCAACTACACCAAACACACCTTCAACCCCAAGCACACCAAGCACCCCTTCAACTCCAAGTACTCCAACTACACCAAGCACACCGACTACTCCAAGTAATACTACTAACACAGGTAACACCAACACAAATACTACGACTGATAAGCAAGACACTAATAAGACCGATACTAACAAGCCTGCTGCTGACAACAAGAAGCCAGCTAAGAAGGCCAAGAAAGGTGTTAAGAGAGTAGTTACCCACAACGCTTATATCTTTAACCAAAAAGGCAAGCGTGTAAAAGCTGAATACTTCGTTGGTAAAACTATTACTACTTATGGTACTAAGACCATTAACGGCAAGAAGTTCTATGCTTTAGGCAAGAACCGTTTCGTTAAGGCTAATAATGTTACTGGTATCAACCGTAAATTAAAGCACAATGCCTTTATTTACACTAAGAAAGCCAATAACAAAGTTAAACGTTATGGTCGTGATGTTCTGAAGAAGAACAAGTCAGTTAGAACTTACGGTGGTGCTGTTAAGATGCACAATAAGTTATACTACATCGTAGGCAAGAATCAATTTGTCAAGAAAGCTAACTTTTAAAGATTAAGAGATTTACTCTATAAATGAAAAGAACTCAACTAGCAGTTAAAAATGCTAATTGAGTTTTTTTCTATGCTCAAAAATTAATAAATTACTTCTAAATTATGTGTCTATATTACTACCTAGTGCTATATCTTCCAGCAAATAACCAAATTGAATTTAAAAATCAAAAATTACCTCTTAGCTAAGGCTAATTATTAATTCTTTTAAAATAAGTCGAAATGTATAAATAGTGTTATTAAGTTTAATGAATTGTATAATAAGGGAAATAAGGTATAAGAAAAATATTAATCATGTATATGTTTATTTTATAATCAAGGAATGAATAGCAAAATGAGCCAGAAAAAGAAACCTATGCGAACAAAAACAGCAACAATGTTTTTTAGTGTTGCTACAGCAATTTTAAGTTCACTAACTGTTAGCTCTATAACAGTTAAAGCAGATCCATCTCTGCCCTCTCCTGCACAAATTAAGAATAAACAAATTAGTAATACCAGTTATGCTAATTCTAAGTTAATTAGCAAAGAGCAACCCAACCCTCAAAAACAGCTTCAACCAAAAATTGCAGAGTCTACTGCTCCAAGTGCTGCTAATTTTAAATGGGGCAACCTTGATGTCAGCTATAGTAACCATGTAATTACCGTCCCCAGTGGCAGTGTAGGTCAACCGGATTCTTTAGCTCACATTAACGGCATTAATAGTGACGATGTGCAAGAAGTTAAATTTACGGGTCAACTAAAGATTGGTTCAGCTTCTGAAATGTTTAAGGACTTAACTAATTTAACTAAAATCACTGGTTTGGAAAATCTGGATACATCTGCTACCAGTGATATGCGGTACATGTTTGCGAATTGCCAAAATTTAACCAGCATAGATGGCATTGATAATTTGCAGACCACCAAAGTTACTAATATGTCTTTTATGTTTGCGGGCTGCAGTAAATTAGCAAGTCTGGACCTATCAAGTTTTAATACTGCTAATACTAGTTATGTAGAGAGCATGTTTCAGGATTGTGAAAATTTGCAGAACATTAAGTTTTCACCTGATTTCACAATTGCCAAGGTGGACGATATAAGTCGCATGTTCAGTGGATGTTCAAGTTTAACTGCTTTAGATCTCAGTATGTTTAATACTAGCCAAGTTAAAAAAATGATTTGGACTTTTAAGGATTGCTCCAGCTTAACCAAGTTGGATTTATCATCCTTTGACACTTCTAACGTAATTGATATGAATGGAATGTTTAATAATTGTAGTAACTTAAAAGAACTTGATCTCAGGAGTTTTATCATAGACCCTAATATTGATAAAGGTTATATGTTAGATGGACTTACTAAATTAAACACACTTAAACTAGGTAAAAATACATATATTAATGATACACATCTTAACACTTCAGGAACTTGGGTCAATATCGGCAATGGAAAAGAAGATGCACCACAGGCAAACAATAAATATCTGTCTGAAGACTTAATTGCCCATGCTGACGACATTCTTGGCGACACTTATATTCGACCAGGTAGTCCTATTACTGTTTCTTACTTGGATACTAGTAAAAGACCACTTGCACCTGATATTAGTTTGAAGGGCAAAATTGGCGATGATTATAAGGTGACGGCAAAGACAATTCCGGGATATATCGTAAAGGAAGTCCCAGATAATGCCACTGGGGTTTTCACTGATCAACAGCAGAATGTCAAATTTATTTATTCTGTTGATCTCGAATCTACCTCTACCACCACACCAATTAAAGCTGCAGATGTTACAGTCTCTTATCAAGATGAAAACGGCAATCAAATTGCGCCTGAAACAATATTACAGGGCAATGTGGGTGACGGCTACACCACTGGTGCTAAGGCGATACCGGGTTATACCTTAAAAGTCAGGCCTGAAAATGCCACCAGCTTTTTTGGCACTGCACCGCAAAGCGTAACTTATATTTATGCTCGAAATAATGCCATACCTGAAGAAAATGACCAAAATAGTCCAACAAATTCATCCAGTAATAACCCTAGCCAAAAAGGGACTTCACAAACTAATGAGTCCCAAAATAAGCACAAGCCACGCACTAATGGTGTTACTGAAAACTATACTATTTTCAAATCCGCCAACAACGATTCTGACCCCACAAATCCAGTACTTATCACCAACAATGGCCAAGAAGAAGAGTTGCCACAAACTGGCACTAATGAACGTTCACAAATAATCGAGCTGCTGTTAGGCTTTTTGTCGGTAATTTGCAGCCTGCTTGCCAGCTGCTTTAGTAAAAATAAAAAAGGGTGATTGCAAATTCAAAAATTCCGTCATAATTGACGGAATTTTTTGTCTTGCATAAAAATAAACGAACCGTTTTAATAAGAGAAGAAATTTTTTAAAAAAAGGAGCAAAAATGGGACTTAACAAACCACTTTTATTTGAGCTTAGCGATACTAAGCCTGGACCAAAAAACTTAATTACAGATGTTGCGGGCATTACCGTTGGCCACAAGACGGTTGTCACTGACAGACTCAGGACTGGCGTCACTGTGATCAACCCCTGCCCAGACAATATCTTTCGTGAAAAAATGCCGGCAGCTGCACACGTTATCAACGGCTTTGGCAAAAGCACAGGACTCATTCAAGTTAACGAGCTGGGTACAATTGAAACACCCCTGGTTTTGACCAATACGCTCAGCGTGGGTACCGCATCAATGGCTTTAGTCAAAAGAATGCTGGCTGAAAATCCAGAAATTGGCCTTTCAACTGGCAGCGTCAATCCGATCATCATGGAGTGCAATGACAGTTCGATTAACCATATTCGCGATTTAGGTGTCACCGAAGACGATGTTAACGATGCTTTTGCCGCTGCAGCTACTGATTTTGCAGAAGGCGGAGTTGGCGGCGGAACGGGCATGCGTTGCTACGAACTTAAGGGCGGCATTGGTTCTGCTTCAAGACAAGTAGAAATTGACGGCAAAACCTTCACAATGGGTGCGCTAGTCATGTCCAATTTTGGTCTTAGCGCTGATTTGAACATTTATGGCCATGCTATTGGTAAAAAATTTTTGGATAACAAGGACAGTAAGGAAAAAGGCAGTATTATCACAGTAATTGCTACTGACATTCCGTTTAACTCCAGACAATTAAAACGCATTGCCAAACGTTCCGGTATCGGTATCACTCGCAGTGGCTCATTTAGCGGAAACGGTAGTGGCGAGATTACTCTAGCTTTCTCTACTGCTAACCGTGTAAGTCATTTCCCCGACCATGAGTTGAGTACAATCCAGGCAATTACTGATGACAAAATTGACCGCTACTTCAGAATTACGGTAGATATTGTGCACGAAGCCATTCTCAGTTCTTTGACTCATGCCCAAACAACGCCCGACCGTGACGGTAAGCCAATGTTATGCCTAAAAGATGCCCTATTGCATCTGGGTGATGATAAAGAGGCAGTGCAATTAGTTGCAGATTTAGGACTTTAATCAGATACCGGTAACATTAATTTATCCTATCTTGCAGTGTTATAATTAACTGATAATGTGAGCGATTGCAAAGGAGAATTAAGATGACACCATGGTGGAAAAATGCAGTAATTTATCAGATCTATCCCAAGTCTTTCCAAGATAGCAACGGTGACGGTATTGGTGACCTGCCCGGCATTATAAGTCGCTTAGACTATTTGCAAAAATTGGGAATAGATGCAATTTGGCTTTCACCAATTTATAAATCTCCTGGCGTCGATAATGGGTATGATATTGCCGATTATAAAGCAATCGATCCGCAATATGGCAGCATGCAAGATATGGACAGGCTGATTAGTGAAGCTAAAAAACGCGATATTCGAATCATCATGGATTTAGTCGTTAATCATACTTCTGATCAACATGAGTGGTTTATTGAAGCACGTAAAAGTAAAGATAATCCTTACCGTGATTTTTACATCTGGCGTGATCCTGTTGCCGGTCATGAACCTAATGATCTAAAATCTGATTTTTCAGGTTCTGCCTGGCAATTTGATGATAAAACGAGCCAGTATTACTTACACTTTTTTGCCCCGCAACAACCAGATTTGAACTGGCAAAACCCACAATTACGGCACAAAATATATGACATGATGAACTTCTGGCTTGATAAAGGCATTGGCGGTTTTCGCATGGACGTGATTGAACTAATTGGTAAAGAGCCGGATCGAAAAATTCGCGAAAATGGTCCCCAGCTTCATCATTATATTCAGGAAATGAACCAAGCTGTTTTAGCTAACCGCGATGTAGTCACTGTTGGTGAGACCTGGAGTGCTGATCTCGATAGTGCCCGTAAATATTCTCATCCTGACAGGCATGAGCTCTCTATGATTTTTCAGTTTGAAGATCAAAACATTGATAAACAGCCGGGAAAGACAAAATGGGATCTTAAACCCTTTAAGGCCAGCGATCTTAAAGAGATCTTGATTAAATGGCAAACACAAATTGATTATAATCATGGCTGGAATAGTTTGTTCTGGGAAAATCATGATCTTCCCCGTGTCATTTCTCGTTGGGGCAATGATAATAAATACAGGGTACAATCTGCCAAAATGTTTGCCATTGCCTTACATTTAATGCGAGGTACTCCTTATATTTATAACGGTGAAGAAATTGGCATGACAAACTGTCCGGTCAAGGATATCTCTGAAGTTGAAGACCTTGAAAGTGTCAATATGTATAATGAGCGAATCAAGCAAGGTTATACCAAAGAAGAACTTATCAGGTCAATCAATGCCAAAGGACGCGACAATGCCCGCAGGCCGATGCAATGGTCAACGGCTAAAGCTGCTGGCTTTACTACTGGTAAGCCTTGGCTGGCACTTAATCCTAATTATCAGGATATTAACGTTCAAGCTGCTTTGGCGGACCCACAATCAGTTTTTTATACCTATCAAAAACTCATTAAATTACGTCATGAAAACGAAATTATCGTTAATGGCAGCTTCACTCCTGTTTCCGCCAGCCCTAGCATCTTGGCTTATTACCGTGAACTCGCTGGTAAGCGCTGGCTAGTTGTTGCTAATTTGACTGGCAATGAAGAACGATTTTCTGCACCTGATAAAATTGACCAGGTTTTAATTAGTAACTATCAGGCACCCAAAACACTTGATAATATTAAATTAAGACCATATGAAGCCTTTGCTGTGGTCGTAAAATAAGAACCAACCGTATTTACGTGAAAAATACCCCCAAATTTTGAAGTGCAACTAAAAAGTTAGACATTTTATTATTAAGCAAGACCTAACGCACGATTCCGATATTTAATCGGAGTCGTGTATTTTAGTTTGTTTGATCTTCTGATATGGTTGAACCAGTAAACGTAATCGCGCAGTACTGCCTGCATTTCTGCTAGTGAACTGATCTTAATGCGGTTGAGCTTCTCCCGTTTCATTAGGTTGAAGATGGTTTCTCCCGGTGCATTATCGTGGCAATTACCCTTGCGCGACATGCTTTGCTTAATCTTCATCTGTCTTAGTTTGGTCTGATAGCCGCTGTGGCGGTATTGAAAACCCTGATCTGAATGCAAAATAGGCTGGGCTGTTTTAGGCAGCTTGTGCTTAAGCTCTGCCAGCATATCATAAACCAGCTTCATGTTAGGCGAATAGCTGACTTGACAAGCCAGTATTTCCAGTGAGGCCTCATCAATGACCGGTGAAATATAAACCTTTTTGCCTGTGGTCAGCTTGTATTCGGTAATATCCGTGTGTAAGACGTGGTAGGGTCTGGTTTCATTAAACCGCTGCTTTAAAATGTTTTCCTTGATTACGCCTGCAGGGCCCGCATAAGAACTGTAGCGTGCAGTGCGCCTACTGTAGACTCTGGTCTTTAGTCCCAGCTGCCGCATCAGCTTGCGCACGGTATTGGGCGCATAGCTAAAGCCTTGATCTAAGAGTGCACCATGCATACGTCGATAACCGTAAGTCTCATCACTTTCTTGGTAGAAGATAGACTTGATTACGCCTTTAACAGCAGCGTATTTATCTAATCGGTTCAATCGGTGACTGCGGTTGTCGTAATAAGTTTTGCGGTTAAGGTGCAGCTTGGCAAGCAAAAGCTTTAACGGCACCTCAGGTCGCTCAGCCCGAATCTCCACGACTATTCTGGTTTTTTGCCGGTTGGTGAGCGTGGATATCGGGCAGCCACTTTTTTTAGGATTAAGTTATCCAATTCTAAGTCGGCTTTTTGTGCCTCTAGCTCAGCAACCTGACGACGCAATTGTTCTACTTCGGTTAGCTTCTTAGTGGGTTTAAGCTTCTTCTGACGCTTCTTTTTAGTCATGGTTGGTGGTCTCCCCTTGGATTTTGGGAGCAGCCCAGAGTAGCCTGCAGCCTGATAAGCCGCCAGCCATTGTCTTACTACTGACCGCGAAAGATTAAAAACTGCAGCTACCTGGAGTACTCCCATGTGATGTTCATGATAGAAGCGTACCACATTTAGCTTGAATTCAGGCAAATAAGTTTGTCGGGTGTGAGTAACCTTTAAAGCGGCTAAGCCATGTTTACGGGCACGTTCTGCCCAGGCCCTAATCTCGGTATGATCAATGCCGTATTCGCGTTCTAGTTTAGCTAAAGAGGTTTGGTGGGATAAGTATTTACTGCAAATTTCCATTTTCAAAGTAGTTGAATATTTAGTCATGAAAAAAGTGCTCCTAATAGTCAGATTAATGTCTAACTATTATGGAGCACTTCATTTGTTCTAAATTTGGGGGTATTATTGTGGCTGAATCATCAAAATAAGATTTAACAATTAAAGGGATAGTTCGATGTCAGGAAGATTAATTTCCGAAAAGCAATTGAAAGCAACTTTTTTTAATTTTTACTCAAGCATATTTTTTAACTTCTGTTCGGTATAACTCTGCCGTTTTGGCATCAAAGGCACACATAATAACTTTCATTTGATAATCAGAATGCTCCGTAAGCCAATTTTGCACGGCAGTAAAAGCAATATGTGCAGCAGCTGCAGCTGGAAAGCCGTAAGCCCCTGTAGAAATTGCCGGGAACGCGATACTATGTAAGCCATGACTTTTGGCTAAATTTAGTGAGTTAACATAGCAACTTTTCAATAACTTATTATCTTCTGCAGACCCTGAATAAATTGGTCCCACAGTATGGATTACAAACTTAGCCGGTAACTTGTACCCCTTGGTAATTTTAGCCTGTCCCGTTTCACAGCCATGAAGCTGGCGACACTCTGCCAATAATTCTGGTCCAGCTGCCTGGTGGATTGCCCCATCAACTCCCAAGCCACCTAGCAATGTCTTATTAGCGGCATTAACAATTGCATCTACCGTTAATTTGGTTATGTCCCCCTGAACAATTTTGATATTTTCCATAAACTGAGCCTCTTTTTTATTTTATTTTAAACCCAAAAAGATTTTTTGCTCAAAAAGTTATCTGTAAACTCTCTCTTATAATTAAATATTTTTAGTCAAAGTCTCAATGTTAAGTAATTCTAC
The DNA here is from genome assembly GCF_003151025.1 of Lactobacillus kullabergensis. Classification (NCBI taxonomy): domain Bacteria; kingdom Bacillati; phylum Bacillota; class Bacilli; order Lactobacillales; family Lactobacillaceae; genus Lactobacillus; species Lactobacillus kullabergensis. The sequence goes on from NZ_CP029477.1 coordinate 1,856,473, forward strand.
ATCATAAAAACTCTTTATTTTGTCAATAAAATTTTAAAATTATTTCAATTCAAGTAATGTTTTAAGGCACACGTTTATGCGATCAGTAAAAAACTTTTTAAAAAGTATTGCTTTTTTATTCTCAAAGTATCAGAATTAGATATAGGTAAACGCTTACCTAAAAATGAATATATTTGTTGCAAATAAAAAAAGATAGATGAAATTTCAAAATTCTTATCCAAATTACTTATTCAGTTAATTTATAGTTTTCTACTATCAAATTTAGATTTGTTTTTAAGCTAATTAAGGAAGAAAAATTATGGTTTCATATATAATTCCAATTTTACTATTAATCAGCTTTTTCCTTTTTATTTATTTCATACTAAAGGGCGGCAATTTAACAATTGGTTTATTTGTGATGGCTATTTTGTGGGCTATCATTGGACTTGTTCCCTTTAACACAGCTATCAAGAAAATATTCACTGAACCAGTCCTTGGTTATGGACCAACAATTATTTATATCATATTTGGTTCATGGTTTGGCCGAGTGCTAGTTGAAAGTGGAATAGCTTCTTCTATTTCTGAAGAAACAAATAAGATTGGTAAAAAGAAGCCTTTATTATCGGCAATTTTAGTTTTATTGGTTACTTCGTTTATTTTTATCAGTGCATACGGCGTTGGCTCAGTTATAGCTATTGGGGTAATTTTATTACCGATTATGCTATCAGTAGGTATTCCGCGTGACCTAGCTTTAACGACTTTTTGTTTAGCCATCGGTGCGCCAATGTACATTAACGTGGTTTTATTTAATCAAATAAAGCCTTTCTTTCCATCCGTTACCTATGATGACAAGTATCTGAAATTTGCTTGGATAGCAGCGATTATCCAACTGGCGTTCGTAATACTTCTGCTAGTCCTAAATCGTAAAAAGATCGACCCTGCAAAAGCACAAGAAAATCTCGCAGTTATCGGTGCCCAAATTGATAACAGTGATCAGAAACCCCAAATTTCAAAGATTGCCTACATAGTACCAATTATCCCTGTAGCAATGAATATGCTTTTTAAGTGGGACGCTGTACCGTCACTCACTTTAGCTGCACTGTTAGCCATGCTTTTAACTAAAAAAATGAACAACTATAAGAAATTAGTGGATTTCATTAATGATACTGTTAAAAAAGCTATATCCGATATTGCTGGTTTAATCATGTTCTTAATGGCACTGACAATGTTTACAGGAGCCGCCAAAATTGACGCAGTTCATTTTAAGCCCCTGTTCAGTGCAATTTTACCTCATGGTCATTTAATATTAGCAATTATATTTGGAATATTAGCTCCGTTAGCACTATTTAGAGGCCCTCTGCACGTTTGGGGAGCTGGTGCAGCAACAGCCGCAGTTCTTTCAGGTACCCACTTGTTTAGTGACTATTTCTTACTTCCACTATTACTGATTCCAAGCTTACTAGCAGTGTCCACTGACGTTACACAGTCTTGGAACATTTGGGGACTTGATTATATGAAGGTTGATACCAAGAGTTTCCTAAAATATGGGGTGCCAACAATGTGGATTGTGTCTATTATTAATGAAGTTGTGGCCTTCATGTTTTTCGGCTAAATATTAGTTAAATTTGGAAATTAAAATTATTATATAGAAATGGAGAACATAAAGATGAAGAAAGAATATATTTGCCCTATTTTGACCATATTAAAAGATGAAAATACTGTAGATTTTGATGCTATGCATAAGCTGTATGACCGCTTAATTAAAGATGGAATTTCAGAAATTGCTCTTTTAGGCAGTTGTGGAGAATTCTATGCTCAAACCTTTGAAGTTTGCCAATCTTTAGTAGAAGATGCAATTAAGTATATTGACCACCGGACTAAAGTTTTAGTCGGTGCCAACCGTATGGATGATCAATTAACTATTAAATTTGCAAACAAAGCATTGGAACTTGGTGCAGATGGCATTTTGCTAGTAGGACCATATTACATGTCTTGTGATAGAGCAGGTATTATTACCTTCTATAATAAGATGGCTAAAGCTATTAAAGGCGATATTATAATCTATAATTATCCTGACAGAACTGGTTATGATGTTAACGCCGACATTCTCTTAACTTTATTAAAAGACAACTCCAATATTGTCGGAATTAAAGATACTGTTGGAGACGTTAACCACACTCTCAACACTATTAAAGTTGTAAATGCAAAATTCCCTGAATTTAGAGTTTACACTGGTTATGACGGTAATGTAATTGATGTAGTTAAAGCTGGTGGTCAAGGCGTAGTTGGCGGATTATCTAATCTTTACAGTCATGTTTGTGTTGACTTGTTAAGAAACTATGAGGCAGGTAATGATGAGCAAGTGGCAAAAGAGCAAAAGACAATTGCCGAGGCTTCTGAATTATTAAATATAGTTAACCCATTTATGACTTTATTCAAATATATCCTCGATCAAAGAGAAATCCCGAATAACGTTGTGGCTTTAACACCGTCTTCTCCAATGTCAGATGAACAAAAGCAAAAAGCTTTAAGCATTTATGACAAGACAATATAAACTAGTTTATATATAACATACAAGGTTTGATTCTGATGCAACAGGTTAGAATCAAGCCTTTTTTATTGTTCTGCTTTTATATAAAAATTTGGAATAACAAAAAATGCGACTTTTAAGAGCCGCATTTTTCTTACTAGGTCCTATCCCTTTTCTGCACCAGCAGTAATACCGTTGACGTAAAACTTCTGCATGAAGACGAATAAGATCGTGATTGGAATAGCGATAATCACACAACCAGCAACAAACTCCGCAAAGTACGCGGTAGCATTGCCTTTAGTATTGTGCACCATGTTATAAAGTCCGTATGCAATTGTGTATGTTTTAGGATTGCCAGACGTTGATAAAATAATTCCCGAGAAAATAAAGTCTGTCCACGGACCAATAAAGGCTGTTAACGCAGTGTAAACTATCATAGGCTTAGCTAATGGCAAATCAACGTGCATGAAGATTTGCCATTTAGTGGCCCCATCAATTTCAGCTGCTTCATCAATTGAAAATGGTACCGTGTCAAAGAAGCCTTTGGCAACGTAGAATCCCAGTCCGGCGCCACCGACATATACCAGTAGCAGGCCGCCCAGGTTTAACATGTTTAAGCCCTTTAAAATGTAATAAAGAGCAATCATTGACATAAATCCAGGAAACATGCCCAAGACCAGTGCAATCTGCATGAACGGCTTTCTAAACGAAAAGCGTAACCGTGACAAAACATAAGCAACCGAAATCGTTAAAAAAGTAGAAATGATCATTGATAGTATAGAAACAATCAATGTGTTAATAATCCAGCTGACTAGTGGGTACTGCGAATTAGTAAAAATACCAATGTAGTTGTCAAAAGTAAATTTGTCAGGCCAAAAAGTTGAAACAAATCCCGTATCATTATAGGAAAAACTGGCTAATATTATCCAGATAATTGGTAAAATCCAAACTACAGCCAGGATAATCAATAAAAGGTAACGAAAAATGAGTGAAAGGCGTTTTTGATTTTGATATGATTTCATTTTTAGCCCTCCTTAAAAGCATTGGTATGGCGGTATGCAATTAATGAAAATACCGCACTAATAATAAAGATGAGGATACCTAAGACCGCTGAGGCATTGTAGCGCTGCTCCTGACCAAAGGTTAAGTTGTACAGCCACGTTACCAACAGGTCGGTAGAACCAGCACCATTATACTTGTTATTCATTGGTGCTCCTCCAGTTAACAGGAAGATCACGTTAAAGTTATTAATATTACCAATAAACTGTTGAATAAGAGAAGGTGCCATCACAAATAATATTTGTGGAAAAGTAATTGACTTGAATACCTGTAGTGCATTAGCACCATCGATTTTTGCAGCTTCAATTTGATCGGTTGGCAAATTTTGAATAATCGCAGTCGAAACCAGCATTGAAACTGGAATACCGATCCACATATTAACAATAATAACCGTTATTCGTGCTACCAAAGGTGAGGCTTGACTGTCAATAAAATGTAGCGGATGAGAAATCCAGCCGATATTCATTAAGATATTGTTGAGTGCGCCCTGATAATCTAAGAACTGAGCCATCATTAACAAAGAAACAAACTGAGGTACAGCCCAGACAATCACAAAGATTGTCCGCCAGAAGCCTTTATGTTTTATTCCTTTAGATTCAATCAGCAAGGCAAGCAAAACTCCAAAAAAGAATGTTGTTGCCGTAGCAGCTACTGCCCAGACAAGAGTCCAGCCCAAAACCGGGAAGAACGTACCTGAAAGGTCACCACTAAGTACATTGCCAAAAGCTTGAAATCCTGTCCAAGAAAAGGCAATTGGGTGTTGCCGGTCATAGTTTGTAAACGCCATTGAAATCATAAAGATTGTCGGCAAAATGGTAAAACAGAGAATGCCAATGATTGGGAAAGTCATCAGAGTATCATGCAAACGAGAATCAAACAAGTTTGCCAGCTCTTCTTTATTGGTTAAAATGTGTTTGCCATCCCGCTCGAGTTCATAATTTTTTCTGGTAGAACGCAGGTTAACAATGTATAAGTAAACCATTGCAATGCAAACAATAATTGCAAGTAAGCCAAACAAAAGAATCAAAACTGAATTTGAAGGTTGCTTAGTAATATAAACGCCTTGTGCGCTATCATAAACAACCTTTTTACTTTTAATTGGTCCCAAGCTTGACATCATACTAATTGCGGATATGCCACTAAAAACAAGCCAAACAATAAAGGCTGCTTCTGCCAGCAATAATGCTATGCCTTTTACCCACTGCTTATTTGCCAGAGCATTGGAACCCATAATAAAGAATGACAATTTGGTAGCAATATTGCCTTTAGACCATACTTCCTTAAAGGTTGCTTCTGGTGCCGCATGTTTTTTCTTCCTAAACATAATTCTTCCTCTTCTTGAACAAAAAGGCTGGGCACTACTTGTCCAACCTTTAAGTAATTTAATTAACTATTTCTTTGATGAGTGCTTAGCTAATTTATCAAGTTGTGCTTTATATTGATCAGGTTTAACTTTACCATCATATGCACCATTGATTAGAGGAGGAACATCGTTCCAGAAAACAGACATTTGTGGTAATTTCGGCATTAAGACTGAATTGCCAGGTTTAGACATTTCAGTTACCGCATCAGCAACTGGATCATTCTTAATTGCTGAGTCATTAACTGCCTCTTTAAGAACTGGGATTTGACCAGCTTCTTTGTGAGCAATTAATTGTGACTTTTTGTCTGTGATAAATGCTGCTAATTGTGAGGCAGCCTTGGGACTCTTGGTATGAGCATTAACGGCAAATCCTTCGATTCCTAAAAAGGCTTGCATTTGCACATTCTTGCCACCAACATTAATCATTGGGTACTTGGCAACAGCAAAGTTCTTACCTAAAATCTTCTTAATGTTAGCCGCGTTCCAAGGACCATCCAAGATAGCTTGAGCGTTGCCCTTCTTCAATTGGTTCAAAGCATTAGAGGTCTGCATTACGCCCTTATTATTCTTTTGCTCTGCAAACCACTTCAATGCGTTAACGCCTTTAGCAGAATTAAAGGTTGAGCCCTTCAAATCTTCACCACTGTCACCATAAAGCTTTGTACCAGCAGAGAAGAATACCGGCCACATAACATAAGCGTTAGTAAAGTCTGTTGCCACAACTCCCTTTGAAGTTAAAGTCTTCCAGTCTTTTACATCGCTTGCTGATAATTTAGACTTGTTGTAATAGATTGTTTGTGCCTGTTGTGCATAAGGATAAGCATAGATCTTGCCCTTCCAAGTTACACCTTTAGCTGCAACGTCAATGTAATTAGATTTAATATTGTTACTGTCTTTTGGTGACAGAGGATTAATATAACCGGAATCTGCCATTTGACCTAATTGATCATTAGGTGCTTCAAAAACATCGGCTGCTTTTGAAGGGTCCTTGCCCACATCAGTTTTGGCATTAGCTGATCCGGTTGGATTTTGTGTAACGCGAACTGAAATATTCTTATGTGATTTAGTAAAATCACTGGCAATTTTCTTGTAGTATGATACCTGGTTAGTATCAACCCATAAAGTCAACTTAGTATTTTGATTACTACTGCTGCTTGATGAAGAGTTTGACTTACCATTAGAACATGCTGCAAGTGACATTGCAGCTAAAACTGCTGTACTTCCTAAAGCTACTTTCTTCCAAATATTCATGTTATTTACCTCCTAATATAAAACAACATGTTTTTATATCAATGACAACTAAAGTCACTGATTTTATTCCCTAATTAACTACCGCCAAGGTTGTATCCTTGTCGAAAAAGTGTGCTTTGTTTAAATCAAAGCCCATCTTGACCTTTTGCCCTGGTTGATAAATATCCCGGGCATTGATGTTAGCTACAAACTCTGTTTCATCCACTGTTTGGTAAAGCTGAATAGTAGCGCCCAAGAGTTCAGAAACAACGACTTCAGATTCGACCACCGCGTCAGGCCAAGTTTCTAAAAAGGCCTCTTCTGCGTGGATATCTTCTGGCCGAATACCCAGTATCAAGTCGCGGTCATTATAGCCCTGCTCATTAAGCAGTTTTGACTTGCCTTCAGGTATTCCCAGATTAAGGCCCTTGCCATCAGAGACTTGACCATCATGATAGTGGACATTAAAGAAATTCATTTGCGGTGAACCGATAAAGCCGGCGACAAATTGATTAACTGGATGGTTATATACTTCCTGCGGTGTCCCAATTTGTTCAATTTTACCGACTGACATTACGACTACTCGGTCAGCCAAGGTCATAGCTTCAGTCTGATCATGAGTAACGTAAATTGTAGTTGTACCTAAGTTCTGGTGCAGCTTGGCAATCTCTGCCCGCATGGAAACACGCAGTTTCGCATCCAAGTTTGACAGCGGTTCATCCATCAAGAAGATGGGAGCATCCCGCACAATTGCCCGTCCTAGTGCAACTCTTTGCCTTTGACCACCAGAAAGTTCTGCGGGCTTTTTATCCAAATATTCACGCAAATTAAGAATCTTAGCAGCATTTTGTACCCTTTTATCAATCTCATCTTTATGATAATGGCGTAGTTTCAAGCCGAATGCCATATTATCGTAAATTGACATGTGCGGATAAAGCGCGTAGTTCTGGAAAACCATGGCAATGTGACGGTCTTTAGGTGCCACATCATTCATTACCTTGTGATCAATTTCAAGAGTACCTTCGCTAATATCCTCTAATCCCGCAATCATTCTTAAAGTAGTTGATTTACCGCAACCTGAGGGACCGACAAAAACAATGAATTCTTTATCTTTAATGTGTAAATCAAAGTCTTTCACTGAATAGTGATCATTGCCTTCATACTTTTTACACATATGGTTTAAGTCAACTTCAACCATATCTTTAACCTACCTTCTTATTATTTCTCTTAAATACAGCCACAATTTTATCCAGCTTTAATTCTTTTGTAGATTTAACGATATAATCAGCTCCTTTAAGTATTTGTTTATCTCCAATTCCCACTGCAAACTGGTGCGCAGCCTTAATTGCCGCAACACCGGCAGCCGCATCTTCAAAGCTAATCACTTCATCATTATGCAGCTGCAATAATTGCTGTGCTCTTTGATAAATTTCCGGATCCGGCTTACCGCGTTCCAGTAAAGCAGGATTAACAATTTGATCAAATTGACTGGCAATACCCAGCTTACTCAAGATTTTGGGGGCATTTTTAGAAGCAGAAGCAATACACATTTTCAGACCTGCCTTTTTGGCATCTGCCAGTAATTCTGTAATTCCTGGCAAAATATCGGCTGGCGTCATGGTTTCAACCTGCTCTAAAAACTTTTCATTTTTCTCTGCCGCAAATTCTTCTTTTTGGGTCTTGGTGTACTTATTTTCCTGCTTGCCATACTTCAGAATTAAATTAAGAGAGTCCATCCGTGATATTCCCCGCAGAGAATCTAACTGCGCGCTGGTTAATTTAATTCCCAGTTCTTGAGCTAAATTATTCCACGCTGCCAGGTGAAATTTGGCTGAATCTGTCAGCACACCATCTAAATCAAAAATCAGGCCTTTAAGCAATTTTGTTCACCCTCTTTTAAAGTAACCTTTTGCTCTTTAACTAAAATTGTCAGTTCCTGTCCGCTAATTAACGTAATACGTGTCTCCTGCTGCGTCACTTCTACCTGAATTAAGCGGCCGCGATAATTAATTTTAAAACTATACCCGGTCCAATTATCTGGCACAAAAGGATTAAATCTCAATTGATTGTGACCATAACGCATGCCGGCAAATCCCTGGACTATTGCCAGCCAAGAACCGCTCATTGAAGTAATGTGCAGGCCGTCATCTGTATCATTATTGTAGTTATCGAGATCTAGGCGGGCCGTGCGTTCATAAAATTCTACTGACTGCTTTTTACGCCCTAATTCCGCGGCCAAAATTGAATGGATACAGGCAGAAAGCGAACTTTCATGTACCGTCAACGGCTCATAAAATGCAAAGTTACGCTCTTTTTGCTCCTTGGTAAACCTGTCATCCAAGTAATAAATACCCTGCAATACATCGGCCTGCTTGATGAAAGGTGACCGTAAGATTTTATCCCAAGACCAATGCTGATTTATTGGTCTTTGGTCAAGCGGAATTTCTGTGGCTGGTCTAATATCTTTATCTAAAAAATCATCTTGCTGCAAGAAAATGCCGCGTTCTTTATCTTCAGGCAAATAAATATTTTCAATAATGTCCTGCCATTTTGCCTGTTCTTCTTTAGTTACATTTAAACGCTCCTGGGCAGCCTTATCCGCAAGTGGCAGTCGCTCTAAAGTATATTGCAGTACCCATTGCGCCATAATGTTGGTAAACCAATTATTATTAACATTATTGTCGTATTCATCAGGTCCTGTTACTCCGTGGATAACATATTTATGCCGCCATTTGGAATAATGGACTCGATCAGCCCAAAATCTGGCAGTGCCTACCAGGACATCCATGCCTTCGTCCTTAACGTAGGATTCGTCTCCCGTATAACTAGTATACTGTTTGATTGCAAAGGGAATATCTTCATTACGGTGTATTTCTTCAAAAGTGATTTCCCACTCGTTATGACATTCAATCCCATTGAAGGTTACCATCGGGAAAAGCGCTCCGGCTAAGCCTTGCTGCTGGGCGTTATAATAGGCACCGTCAAGTTGATCATGCCTGTATTGTAATAGCGCCCGCGTGACATTTGGCTTAGTAATACAAAGGTACATCGGAAAGATAAAAGCCTCTGTGTCCCAATATGTGGCTCCCCCATACTTTTCACCAGTAAAGCCTTTAGGACCGATATTAAGCCTCTTATCTTCACCGTAATATGTCATGAATAACTGTAAAATGTTAAAACGAATACCCTGTTGCGCTTCATCATTACCAGTAATAACTACATCACTTTTAGTCCAGCGATCCTGCCAAACTGCAGTATGATCGGCCAAATTTTCTGCAAAACTTTTTGACTGCAATTGTTGCATTAACTCATCTGCACGATCGCTTTGCTTTTCAGGTGCTACATCACGACTGGTAATTACGATTACATCTTTTTCCAAAGTGTAACTTTCTCCAGCATTTAGAGTAACTGCCAGTTTCTCGCTTAACTTTGCTGTTTCAGTTTTAACAGTACCCTTAACAACACGATTATTATTTCTTAGGCCTGCTTTTAACAAAACCGTAAATTGAGGCACATCGTAAGGATTAGGCTTGGTTATAACTTGAATAGAACGCTTTGCAGCATTTTCATTGCAGCTAAGCCAAAAATGTTCATTATAGTTACTATCTTCATTAGTAACTGTGCCGTCAAGCGTTGAATTAAACTCAATTTGTGCCTGACCAGCAAGTACAGTAGCCTTAACAGTAATTAAAGCCGCTTCCTTTAGCCTGATATGTAAAAAACGCTGAAATTCAAACTTAACTTTAGTATCCACACCTTCATAAATAAAACTGCGGCTAAGCAAGCCTTGGTGCATATCTAATTCAAAATAAAAATCTGTAAATTTAATCTTGGCTAAGTCAATCTTTTCATTATTAACCGTGATGCCAATCCCAATAAAACTAGGGGCATTGATGGTTTTGCCAAAATATTTAGGATAGCCGTTTTTCCACCAGCCTACTCGCGTTTTATCTGGAAACCAGACACCTGCTAAGTATGTACCTTGCAGTTGATCTCCAGAATAGCCTTCTTCAAAATTACCGCGCATCCCCATGTAGTCATTGCCAATCGCAGTAATGCTTTCCTGCAGCCTTTTATCCACCGGGGAAAACTTGTGCGTGGCAACTTTCCATGTGTCAACCTCAAAAATTCGTTTCATTTACTTTCGCTCCCTCTTTGTGAGGTTTTTGTTTACGCTTTCATTATTCGCAAAAACGGGATATTTGGCAATAGCAAAATCGCTGTTAACGGTATCAGAATCATGTTTTAAAAAAGTCTGGGAAGAAATAGTTTCTCCCAGACTCTTTAAAATTAATTTGCAAGTTCAATGACAAATCCGTGCTCGGCAAGTTGTCCAGGTGCAAAATTCTGACTTAATACTACCTGGCCGTTTGTCGAAACGGCAATCTTATCAGGACTTGTATTAAAAAGAGCAGTGATCTTTTCTGTACCAATTCGCTTAACTTTGATTAAGCCGGTAGAAGTAACACTTAGACTGATTGTGCCATTACCTAAAGTAGCAGCATGATTATTTCTAAAAGCAATCAGCTTTTGCACTTTATACCAAAAAGGCGTGCCCTCTTTTTGCCAGTCCATTGGCTTGCGGCAATCGGGATCTTCTCCTCCCGTCATTCCCATTTCAGTACCGTAATAAATGCACGGGCTGCCAGTCTGCACGAACATAAAAGTCAGGGTTTGCAAAGCCAGCGCCTTATTTTCACCTGCAAGCGTCAGTAAACGGGCGGTATCATGAGAATCAAGCATATTCATCATGGCCTGATTCGTGCAGTCGCGGTACATCATTAGTTGGTCAGTAAGAGCCGCAACCAGTTCCTGAGCTGTTTTTGTTTTGTGCAGAAAATGTTCCTCAATCTGTAAAGTATACGGATAATTCATTACTGCAGAAAACTCGTCACCGTTGAGCCAAGGCCGTGCACTATGCCAAATTTCACCTACAATATAGAAGTCGGGCTTAATTGCAGTAAGTGCATCATGAAATTTTCGCCAAAAATGATGGTCTACTTCGTTAGCCACATCCAACCGCCAGGCATCAATATCAAAATATTTTACCCAGTAAGTTGCGATTTCCAGCAGAAAATCTTGGACTGCAGGATTGGCAGTATTTAATTTGGGCATCTGTCCTTCAAAAGCAAAGGTATCATAATTTGGACCGCCTGCCTCAGGTCCTTGATATGGTTTAACTGGAAAATGATTAATATGAAACCAGGATGCAAACCGCGATTTAGTGCCATTTTTGATTACATCCTGCCACTGCATTGACTGGCCGCCTAAATGATTAAAGACAGCGTCAAGCATTACCTTCATTCCCCTTTTATGAGCTTCACTCACAAATTTGGCAAATAAATCTTTGTCACCAAAATCAGGGTCAATCTGCAGATAGTCAATCGTATCATACTTATGATTAGAGCTGGCCTTAAAGACCGGACACAGGTATAACCCACTAACTCCCAGTTCGTTTAAGTAGTCCAGATGGTCAATAATGCCTTGTAAATCGCCCCCGTAAAAATCTTCTCGTCCTGGATGATCATGCGGATTCCAGGGTTTTGTGCCTTGAGGATCATTATTTTTATCACCGTTTGCGAAACGCTCTGGGAAGATCTGATACCAAACAGTATTTTTAACCCAGTCAGGAGTTTTGGTTTGATCAATTCCATGCAAGTAAGGCAATTTGAAGTAGCTGCTGTCAGCTGCTAAATTTGCTGCAGTAAAATCTTTAATCCCGCGGTCCCCAACAATTTTATGGCTGTCATCCTGGCCAATGACTTCGAAAGTATATTTAAGGCGGCGATAAGGAGCATTCAAAGTTGCTACCCAATAATCAGTTGCCTGACCTTGTCCTGCCTTAGCCATGGCCACGGTTTTATCAGTCTTGGTATCAAGATAATTATCAGTATAATGAACTATTACTTTTTTAACATCATTTTTGGCACTGTGGAACCGGATCCGCACGTGATGCTGACTAATGACAAAACAGTCTTCGCTTTCTGTTCTATGTTTTAGGGCTGCTAATTGCATTTTTTCCTCCATTATTTACTTAAAACCACACCAGAGTATGGCATCAAAATCAATTCATCCTTATTCAAATAATGCTGTCCGGCAGTTAACATAACTTTCCTATATTCACTAGGTAGTTTAATTCTTAATTTTTGACTGCTTAGTGAAACAGCCACAATTGCACTATCATTTGCTAAATCGCGTTGATAAACATAACTGTTATTAGCGGTTGCTAACAAGTAAAAACTACCTGCTTGAAACAAAGCTGTTTTTTTCAAACTAAGCAGTTGTCTGTAAAAGTTAAACATACTGGCAGGATCATTCAGTTCAGCCTGAACATTAGCGTCATTTTGGCTTTGCCCTTCAAGCCACGGACTCACTTTTGAAAAACCATAATTTGGCTTTTTAGCTGTCCACGGCATCGGTCCTCGTGCTGGCATTTTGTGCGCTTGACTGACCATTTTTAGTGCTTCCGCTTTTGTTAGACCCCAATCTGCAGCTTTCGTGATAAAACCTTCCGCCTCTTGATCATTAAACTCTTCTTCAGCAGTAAAAAGCAGGTTTTTTAAACCCAACTCTTCGCCATAATAGATAATTGGAATTCCCCGTTGCAAATACATCAGCATTGCTAAGCTGCGTGCCTGTGTTTCAGTTTTTGCTATTCTGCTAGCCAGTCGCGGCATGTCGTGATTACTCCAATATAATGTAGGCTGAGAAACCTGCACCAGAGTTTGCTGCCAAATAACCTGCGTCTTTTTAAAAGCATCCCAGTCAAGCCCTTTAAGCTGAAAATTTGCAGGCAAGTTAGGATCAATGTGTCTTTGATCATCCTTAAAATAGCGAAAAGTAACAACACTATCTAAAAGATGATGGTCTTTTGCCGTATAGTCCGCTGCTAAGTTAACATTAGCGCTGGCAGCTTCCCCCAAAAGCAAAGCTTCCGGATAATCCTTTTTTATTTGCTCACAAAATGGTCGCAGCCACTTCTGAACTTGGGGCAAATTAGCAAAAAAGGGTTCGGCAACTATCGTTTGGTCGTTTTCGTTTGCTATTTCCTTTACCGGAAAACTTTGCCGTAAATCTGCCTTGGCAATATGAATAAAAGCGTCAAGGCGCAAGCCATCTATTCCTTGAGCCAACCAAAATTCCGCAATTTTGAGCATTTCTTGTCTTACTTTAGGATTACGCCAGTTTAAATCGGGCATGTGCTTGTCAAACAAATGGAAATAAAATTGGCCCGTACCTGCCGGATCCGGCTCCCAAACGCTGCCGCCAAAAAAGCTGCCCCAGTTATTGGGACGCTGATTATTTGCACCTGCAAAAATATAGTAGTCGCGGTATTGACTATGCGGATCACTTTTGGCCTTTTGAAACCATTCATTTTGATCAGAAGTATGGTTTAAAACAAAATCTAAAAGCACATGAATCCCTGCTTGATGACAAGCAGCAATTAGAGCTTTCATGTCTTTCATTGTTCCCATTCGGGGATCGATTTTAAAATAATCTGCCACATCATAGCCGTTATCAACCTGCGGTGAAACAAAGATAGGATTTAGCCAAATAGTATTAATACCCAGCTGTTGTAAATAAGGTAATCTCTGCCTGATTCCATTTAAATCACCAATACCATCATCATTACTGTCTTGAAAAGACTTGGGATAAATTTGGTAAATTATTGCATGCTCATACCAGTGCGTCATAAATTTATACCTCCACTTAAAGTTTAGCTGAGAAAGCTGGTGAGAGGCAATGGTAATAGCAATGTTACCGCTATCAGAAAAAATCGCCGCTAGTTCAATTAAATTAGCGTAGTTCGGTATATTCAGGTATGTTTTTTCCTAAAAAACTATTGTATTTTTTGTGAGTTCAATTATATCATTTCAATTCTCACAGACTAGCCTTTTTAACCATTAAAAAAGCACATAATAATCAGTCCGCTATCTGATTATTATGTGTATTTCTATTTGTACTTAAATATTTTACCTGGTTGATTCTCTTTTAACTAAGGAAGGCTTAATTAGTGCCTCTCCTTGAGGAGACCCTTTTTGATCAATTTTGCGTAAGAGCATGTTGGCTAGCAATTCACCCATTTTAAAAATTGGCTGTTTAACGGTAGTTAACTTCAAGTTGGAAACCTGATCCAGAAAAACGCCATCGTAGCCAATCACACCAAAGTCAGCCGGAACCTTAGCCTTTTCATCCTGCAATTGCCTGACCACTCCTGTAGCAATGCGATCGCTGGCACAGATAAAACAGGTATCTTTAGGAAACTTATGGAAATTATTTTTAATTACTTCTTGCGCAGCGTGACTATGATTAGCAATGCGATAGATTTGAGGCACCTTTTTATTCTTCTGCAAAGTATTGACGTAGCCCGTTTCACGTGAATACTCAAATGGCTCTCTGACATCAATGCCAATGAAAATAATATTTTGGTATAACCGCGAAAGTGCATATTTTGTCGCTAATTCTCCACCATACTGATTATTATTATCCACATAATCATAACCATGGTGATTTTCACCAAATAAAATAAAGGGCTTTTTAAGGTTGTCAAAAAAAGCATAATCGCTAGAACGGGCGCCGGTAATGAGATAACCGTCAAAGTTGCCATCCTCTATCTGACCTCTATCAGTAACAAGCTGGATAGCGTACTGCTTTTTAGATAACCCACGTGCGATGCCGAATAACAGGTTCATATAATATGGCTCTGTCGTATCTATATCCTCCAGCGTGACAAACTTAACAACATTTGTACGCTTATTTACCAAAGCCTGGGCAACATAATTAGGATGATAATCAAGTTCATCCATCGCCTGTTCAACTAATTCGCGCAATTCATCGGTTACTTGTTCAGGATGATTAATTACCCGCGAAACTGTCATCTTTGAAACATTAGCTTTTTTAGCAACATCAAGCAAGGTTACCATCACGATTCGCCCCTAATCTAAGTACATTCGTTTTAGTTGAGCCAAGTCATCATCATTAAAGCCCAATACTTTTTTGAAAAAGGTGGGAAAATCGCCCCAGCCGCCACGGACTGTTTCTGTAATGCCGCGAATAGCTATACCTTCACCTTTAGTTACATTCATTTTTGAAACCATTTGCGTAATTTCATCATTACTTGGCAATTGGCGAGAAACAGCAAAATCATATAACTCGTTAGTTAATAAATAATCGCGGGCGATGGTATCATCATCTACTCCAAGTGCCATTAATATTAAAGCCGAAACCATTCCTGTTCTGTCCTTACCAGCACTGCAGTGATAGACCAGTGCTTCATCTGCGGGCAATTCCAGCAACTCCGCAAAAACACGGGCAAACATTTCCTGACTGTGCGAACTAAGCAGAGTTTGCTGGTAAATCCGACCAATAAAATTATTGTGCATATCAGGAATATGGTGCAAAAAACGGTAGATTGAACGATTGTTTTGGGCATCATTGACGTTATCAGAATATACCGGCAAGTCCACATATTCCACATCGGGCCAAGAAATATCCGGTGAAGAGGACTTCTCGTATTCAGAGCGTAAATCGCAATCAACAGTGACACGCATTTTAGCTAATTTAACTTGATCCCTGGCCGTTAAAGAACTAAGTGAATCTGAACGATAAATTTTATTCCATTTAACTGTTTTACCAGTCACACTTTGATAACCGCCAACATCACGAAAGTTCATCGGACTATCTAGTGCAACTATTCGATCATGTGCCAATTTCTTGTCCCCCTTTTTTAAATAACTTATTCACCATGTGCAAAAACCTGAGTAGCTTTTACGGCCTTCTTCCAGCCTTGATATAAATGTTCTTTTTCACTTTCAGGCATTTGAGGTTCAAAGGTCTTGCCTACAACAAAAATATCTTTTAATTCAGCTACATTTTGCCAATAGCCGACTGCGAGGCCAGCCAAGAAGGCTGCGCCCATTGAAGTTGTTTCCAATACTTTAGCACGTTCGATTTTAATGCCCAGGATATCTGACTGGAATTGGAGCAAATAATCATTATTGGACGCTCCGCCATCAACGCGCAAGGTTGGAATTTTAATGCTGGAATCAACCTGCATCGTATCCACTACATCCCGTGTTTGATAAGCCAGCGATTGCAGCGTCGCCTTGATAAAATCCTTATCATTTGTTCCACGTGTAATTCCAAAAACAGAGCCACGTGCTTCTGAATCCCAGTACGGTGCACCTAAACCTGTGAAAGCCGGAACAACGTAAACCTCATTTTCAGATTTCGATTGTCTGGCTACTTTTTCCGAATCTGCAGCCGTCTTAATCATTTTTAACGAGTCGCGCAACCACTGAATAGCACTGCCCGAAACAAAAATAGAACCCTCTAAAGCGTAGGAAATTTTACCATTTAAGCCATAAGCAATAGTCGTCAACAAATTATTGTCCGACTCTGTCGGTTGCTCACCGGTATTCATGACGATAAAGGAGCCAGTACCATAAGTATTTTTAACCATTCCTTTTTTCAGAGCCAGCTGACCAAACAAGGCTGCCTGCTGGTCTCCGGCAATACCGGCAATTGGCACTTTGCCACCAAAAAAGGTATAAGACTTGGTATAACCATAGATTTCTGAATTGGACTTAACTTCTGGCAACATTACCTTGGGAATATTGAGCAGCTTTAAGATGTCGTCATCCCATTTTAAGTCGTGAATATTAAACAGCATCGTTCTCGAAGCATTAGTGTAGTCAGTCACATGGACTTCACCATCAGTTAAGTTCCACAAAAGCCAGCTGTCAATTGTACCAAAAAGCAAGTCGCCATTTTCGGCTTTTTCTTGTGCACCAGCAACATGATCTAAAATCCAGCGAATTTTAGTAGCACTAAAGTATGGGTCAATTATTAATCCTGTCTTTTTATGGATCAATTCACTATAGCCATCGGTCTTTAACTTTTCAGCCAAGTCGGTTGTCTGCCGTGACTGCCAAACAATTGCATTATAAATGGGTTTGCCGGTCTTTTTATCCCAAATTACCGTTGTTTCACGCTGGTTAGTAATACCAATTGCTGCTATCTGCTCCGGACGCACGCCAGAGTTAATAATGGCATTGGCAATTGTTGTTTGGACTGCGTGCCAAATCTCTTCAGGTTTATGCTCTACCCAACTAGGTTGAGGAAAATATTGGGGAAATTCCTTTTGTGATGAAGCTATTTTTCTGCCCTGATGATCAATTATCATCGCTCTGGTTGAAGTAGTTCCCTCATCGATTGCCATAATATATTGTTTTAGCATATTGTTTCTTGTATCCTCTCCGACAGAAAGCGGTTTATACTAATTTTACTACCCGGACTTGCTTTTACAAGAAATTATTATAACATTATCCCTATTTTAAGTTATACTGGTTACATAGAGCTTACGTTAAAAAGAGGATACATGAAAATGAAAAAAGAAATTATTGCTTTAACAATAGCTGGAAATGACAGCGATGGCAGTGCGGGGATGACTGCCGACTTACATTCATTTTATGCCCGTCAAGTATATGGTATGGGGCTTTTAACAGCTGCCGTTGCTGGTAATACAACTGGTATATATGCACAAGAAGTTATGCCAATTTCTTTTATTCAAAAACAATTTGACGTACTAAACGATGATTTTAAAATTGACGCACTTAAAACTGGTATGCTGGCTAACAAGGATGTAATTGCCTGCGTTGCTGCTAATTTGCACAAATATGATATGGGTAAGATCGTGCTCGATCCGGTTATTATGACCAAACACGGTGATACCTTGCTTGATGACGATGCCTACCAGGCTTTTCTTGAGCAGTTAATGCCACTGGCTGACATTATTACGCCTAACTTTTACGAACAGAAAAAATTAACCGGTTTGAATTTAGCTAGCAAAGATGAAATTCATCAGGGAGCCAAAAAATTGCAGGATATGGGAGCCAAAAATGTTTTAATGAAAGGTCGTCATGATGATTCTGCGCAGTCGCAAGTAACAGATATTTTACTCACTGCAGACGGAAAATTTCACGAATTTACCAAGCCGTTTATTAATACAGACAGAATTAATGGCACCGGTGACACCTTATCTGCGGTAATTGCTGCTGAATTAGCTAAGGGACAATCAATTATTGCTAGTGTCCAGACTGCAAAAGATTTTACTTATGAAGCGATCGCCCACCCAATTGCAGTTGGTTCTAAATACGGTCCAATTAACCATTTTGCAGCGCAGCAAAATCTTAAATAACTATTCTTTGCCCACTTCTAACTATTAAGATATACTTTAAACAAGAAAATAGGGGTTGGTAAACAATGGCGAACAAAATAATCAAGATTGCATATTTATACGAAGACCTGATGAACACCTATGGCGATTCTGGCGACGTTAAAATTATCAGGTTTTTGCTAAAAAAACAGGGCTATGATACACAAGTTGATAATATTTCTCTTGGCGATCAATTTAACGCTTTTGATTATGACTTTGTCTTTTTTGGCGGTGGGCAGGACTTCGAACAAACTGTTATTGCCAAAGATTTACCGCGTCATAAGGAAACTTTAACCAAGTACATTAACGCAGGCAAACCTATGGTAGGGGTCTGCGGTGGCTACCAACTCGTTGGTACTTATTACAAAACTAATGCTGGTGTGACAATCAAAGGGTTAGATATTCTACCTTTCCATACCGTTTTTAAGGCAGATAAGCGGATGATTGGCGACACCCGCTACATGAGTGAATGGGGCGAAGTCAAGGCCTTTGAAAATCATTCCGGGCAAACTTATTTTGACGATCAGGATAAGCTGCATCCCTTAGGAGAAATGATTGAAGGCTACGGCAACAACCCGCAAGACCACGTTGAAGGCCTGCGTTATCGCAATTTCATTGGTACCTATTCTCACGGACCATTGTTAAAAAACTTGAATGTCGCTAACGCCATAGTAAAGATGATTCTTGAATGGCATGATGAGCGAATAGCAGCTAAAACAAATTAATTACAAAAATGCTACTAGGCGTAGTAAATGATATGACCCCGAATTAAGACAATTTCGCAGGTCATATTTTTATGTCTAAATTGTCTAAGCAAGATAAAATTGAAATCTATTATCTTTGGCAGAACTATCAGGGTGGAGCAGTTCGCTTGTTACCATCGTAGAACATTTGCTGGCGCATATTGTGATACATCAGGGTCAGTGCCTTATCGGTGACAGTACTATCACTGGCTAGCAGCTGCTTTAAATATTTCTGTTCCTGGCCCTCTTCAATCATAGGCGGTTCAAACTCGCCTTGGTACGTTTCCACCCCGCCTGATCCATTACGCAAATATCCTGGAAAGGCAGCCATATCGCGGGCAACAATCTTATTAAGCTTCTTTTCGAAGTTTAAGTCTAGGGGCATTTTTTCGTTGATGGCAAACTGCCAACCGCGCTTAAGTTGAACGATAATATTAATATCATCGATTGGAATGCCATCAACACCCAGACCCATCAATGATTGTCTGGGTCTGTGGCATAGTGGTAGTCAGGCCTTCAAAGCGTGAGTTCGTGAAGACTAATTTGGTTAAATTAGTTTTGGCAAAGCGTCTATTTTCTTCAGGCGCTAGTCTGAACTTGTCTTCATACTTCAATTGATTTATCCTGCTTTCTAATCTAATCCAAGGCTATCTTCACGATCAAGCCCCTGCTGCTCTTTTTCCTGTTGTTCAGCGTATTTTTGGGCAAGTTCAGCTTGGCTAAGTGTCTTTCCAGCACTTTGTAGTACTTGGAACGCTCGATTGCGGCTGGGTGTGTTTTCGACTTTAATTAGTTTAGCAATTTTGTCAACATTAGCTTCATTTTGCGCTTCAATCATCTCTTTGTTTCTTCGCGGATAGTCAATTACTTGGCCATGATTAGCCGCGTATGCAGAAAGAAAAACTTTGCAACTACGGCCGTTGCCCTCTCTAAACGGGTGCATGAAATTAATTGCGTCTAGCAGCTCAGCATAGTCTTTGTTAGCCAAAGGCTTTCTCGCGGGGTGCTTGTGCAGCATGTTATTAATATCTTTTTCGGCAAAATCGAATCTGGTATGATCAAAAAACTCATACCCGTTTTTATTGAAATTGCCGGGGCGATATTTACCGGCCCAATCGTATAGTTCACCAAATAAGAATTGGTGTACCTTCTTAAGGTCTCCGATATCGTTTATTTGGGGCTTTTTTTGCAACAAGAACAAAGCATTCCGAGCGGATAGCTCATATTCCTTTTTCTCTAACTCCTTTGGGTCATGGATATGGAGCTTATTTTTTAGGACGCCATTTGAATACAAGGTTTCACTAATCCAATCACTCATTATCCTTGCCCCAAATTTCTTCAAAGCGCTCAGCTACTACTGGATCAGGCTGGATAGCTTCATCAAGCAATTCCTGGATATCTGATTCTGTAGGATTCCACCCTTCCAGGTGGTTGACTTCCACGACAGTTCTAATTTGTTGGTAAATTTCTTTATTAGCAATGAAAACGCCTTGGATAGTCTGCGTTTCATCGTTTATATCTAAAATATATGGTTGTGTTTCTAGCATATTGAGTAAATCTCCTGGCTTCTCTTTAAGTGCGATTGCAAAGGCATTAAGGACCCTAATTGACCAGGTCTCAATTGGTTTAACAATTGAGTTTCTTAAAGTACTAAGTGGGACGTTGCTGGCCTCAGCGACTTTAGCGACGCTTATATTTTTGCTTTTGAGTAGTTTAACGATTGTTGCACTCATTTTAAAGCCTCCAATATCTTTACTTATATTATACCATATTTAATCACTTTTATAGTGATATATGGTAAAAAGCGATATTAGATTTTAAAGTAGTGCTATTCAAGTTCTATACCTGTGGATTGTATTACCTGCTTATTGGAAATCACAACACTATCTGTTTTGTCTTTATTTAATTGTATCTCCGCTTAGTAGAATTTTCTTGTTTTTTACTATTAACTAGCACATCGTTCCAATCTTTACCAATAGTTTTGGCAGGCTGTAAATTGCTGAATTGGGGTGTAGTGGTCAAAATTGCAATTTTCGAATTTGATTATTTACAAAAGGAATGATTTTTTGTTGTAGGCTAATTCAGGAATATCTTTATTTTCCATATATTTTAATGAGAGTTACATCGTCACCTTTGACCTCAATAACCACTGTGTTGTCAATTGTTGCTATATTTTTTATATGTTGCGACAAGCTCAAAAGGCTCTGCCGATGTATTATTCATCTCAGGCATATTATCATTTGATGCAAAAACGGCATTAATTCTTGAAACCCCAAAAGTGATATAATTAAGGCTACTATTAATAAAGATGACTGTTTATATTTTTTAAATTCTGTTTTCATAATTTTTTCTCTCTTCCTAACATATTAAAAATGAGCAAAAATGAAAAAATAACAAAAACTATAACTGTATTTATTTTAACATTTCTCTTTATAGGCATTGGAATGGGTTTTATACATTATTATAGAATTAATTCTTTAGAAAAAACCGTATATCTTAGTGCTGGCGAAAGAAAATATTCATATAACTTAGACACATATAAATGCTTACATAATAAAAAAATTGCTTCTGTTAAAATAACTACTGATAATCAAGGATCTTATGATACGCTTTATTATGTCGGAAAAATTAATAATAGATATTATGGCTTTCTATTTAAAGATCGTGGCATATTAAGAAAAGCAAAATTAGTTTATATTAAAAAAATTGATGAATAATAGCATATTAGCTTTTAATATAATGATTTCAACAATGCGAAATAACTGAACTAAAAAAGGCAGCTTAAGCTATATGACCCCAAAATTTAGGACAAATTTGGGGTCATATCAGTTACTGCCTTTTTGATGAATTAATGAAATTAACCGTAATATTGATCCTGGTCTAAAGCAGTTTCATCGAAATTAACTATCATAAATTCATAGTTTGAAAAACACTCCATCCAATTGTTAAAATAGTCGTTCTCTTTTTTTAGAGCCTTGCTGCTTTCTTCTCCTTCTATTATAAAAGGCTTTGAACGTATATTAAAATTTGCATGTATTGCACCCAGCAAATTCAATAAACACAGGAAATCTTTTGCTGAATCCACACTTACATGAAAAGATTTAAACGAGTTATTATTTTCGCCAAGATATCTTTTTGCTCTATTATACTCATCAGCAGATTCTGCCTTATGATTTTCAACGCTATTTACATTCTCTTCAATAATAGCTGTCGGAGCTTGCTTTTTAAAAAAATCTAGTATCTTTCTTAATTTAAAAAATTGTTCATCATTCATTTTTATTATTCTCATTTAAAAGGCGGTGCTCGGAAACATTATATCTCCTATGAAGCCATCAATTTTGCCGCTTAAAGTGGCATAGCCATGTCATCTACGAATGCAAGAATAAGAATATTGCGGCTAAGTTTGGCATCGGCCTATACCGCGAGCACTATAACTGACGGTTCTTGCTTTTTTGCTTCCACTAGCATAGTAGTGCATTGTTAGCTCTCCAGACCAATTATAGACTAGAAATACAGGTTTAAGATCAGTTGCTTTTAGTGCATAATATATGCTGCCACTAGTAACCCACATTTTAGAAATTCCTAAATCACCATTAACAGTACTAGGTAAATCTACATTATTATAAAATAAATATATCTTATTTTCTCCAAGTTGCACACTTTCCTGGGACTTTGAACAATAATTACATTGTCCAATATCAAAATTTTATTATGAAATTGACTAAAGACAAGTAAGAATAAAATAAAAGCGCTTTTTACAGAAGTTACTTCCAATCTTGCTTTTCATAAGCCATCTGCCAAAACTGCAATTCATAATAGCTGCTGCGCACAAACGCAGTTTGCATTTGCTCAAGTTCTTCATTAGTCGCACTTTCAGCCAAAGAGTTGGTTAAATGCAGCATTTTTGCTACGTTGGCGCCATACCATTCGCCATCATAAGTATCAATCCATTCCTGATAATAAGAAACCGGTGAGCCCTTTTCTGCCATTTTTTGGCCAATTTCCTGATAGAGCCAGTAACATGGTAAAAGCGCTGCAACCGCTGGTTTAACACCAGATCGATTTAATGTCATATGCATATGGTTAACGTAGTTATAAGCTGTTGGAGCCACCAGAGTTGCAGAAATTTCAGTCGCAGTTATTTTTAATTCTTCAAAAAAATGGCCTCGCACTGATATTTCGACATCTTTCAAGTCTTGCACCCCTGCCAGTAAAAATTCCTTTACTTCCTGATTATCCGTTTTTGCCGCAATCAATTCATGCAATTTGCTGAATTCTCTTAAATAATAACGATCCTGCAACAGATAAAATTTAAAAGTTGCAATTGGGAGTTCGCCACTTTGCAATTCCTTAATAAATGGATGCACCATACTTTTATGCCATAATGCCTTCCCAGCTTCGTGCAGTCGATCCGTAAAATTCATGAATATTCTCCTCCAAATTAAATACTATTTGTTAAAATAACTTTTGATTAATACTAATTACATTTTATTAAATATTAACTATAATCACTATAATTTTTTGTTTTCTAGCACATTTTTAATATTAGTTAAAATACTAACACTTATAGCTTATAATAAATAGCGTCTTTATCAACCTAACGTTGTAATAAGCAATAAAATACGCTATAATTGTAAGCGATAACACGAGGGGTGCCTTTTTGGCTGAGATGAAAATTTTTCAGACCCTTTGAACCTGTAAGTTAATACTTGCGTAGGAACGTGTCAAAACTGCTTAAGCTTTGGCATTTCCATATGCCAAAGTTTTTTTATTAGTCAAAAATTTTAAGGATATTAAATTAGGAGTAATAAAATGCAGTTAAAATTATTAGACAAATTGCGAGCAGAAAACCCGGTTATTTTCAATATTGCTAATTTTGTAACAGTTCAAGATGTGGCAAATGCTGTTAATGCTATTGGTGCTTCACCAATTATGAGTAATGAAGTCGCTGAAGCTGAAGAAATTGTGCGGATGGCTTCCGCTGTGGCAGTTAATATTGGTTGCTTAACCAAGCAGCAAATTAACCACATTAAAAAAGTGGAAGATTTAGCGCGCCAATATAATAAACCCATAGTGTTTGATCCTGTTGCCGTTGGCGCCGTGGAGTACCGTTATAAAATCACAGATAAACTTTTATGGGATTTTCATACTAGTATTATTCGGGGCAATATTGGTGAGATAGCTGCCTTAGGTGGCTTTGATTGGAGCTCAAAGGGGATTGATGCAGGCTCCGGTTCTGGTGATATTGATGAAATTACTGCAAAAACTGCTCAAAAATATCGTTGCACAGTCATTGCGAGCGGGCCTACAGACACAATAAGCGACGGTAAAAGAATAGCCCATATCCATAACGGCTCACCCCTTTTTAAAACTCATGTGGGTTCTGGTGACATGTTAACCAGTATTGTCACAGCTTTTACAGCTGTTGCTGACGATCCTTTTGAAGCAGCTCAAATAGGTGCTTTAGTTTTCAGTTGCGCTGGTCAATTAGTAGTTAAAGATCATCCCAATGTCGGGCCCGCTACTTTTGGCATGTATCTCATGGATTATCTGTATAAAGTAAAAGTTGCAGATATTGAACAAATTGCTGATTTTGATTAAGGAACTTTATGATGACTGAAAAAATTAATTCTTTTCCCCAGGTTTTAACTATTGCCGGCACAGATTCAGGTGGAGGTGCTGGAATCATGGCTGACTTAAAAACTTTTCAAATGCAAAAAGTATTTGGTACAGCTGTAGTAGTAGCAGTGACAGCACAAAACACTTTGGGCGTCCAGAAATCTTTTTTACTGCCTTTAGAAATGATCGATGCCCAATTCGCCTCTTTGGCAGAAGATTTCCACATCCGTGCTTGTAAAACAGGAATGTTGGGCGATGCAGATCACGTTCACCAAGTTGCACTTAATTTGCAAAAGTATGACTTTGGTCCTATTACCATAGATCCAGTGATGATTGCTAAGGGGGGCGCACCATTATTAAGTCAAGATGCTGTCGCTACCGTTAAAAACGAATTGCTGCCTTTAGCCGATCTAATAACACCCAACTTGCCAGAAGCGGAGACTTTAACTGGCATCAAGGTACAAGATCAAGGCCAATATCCAGAATTAGCTCATAAATTACAAGATATGGGAGTTAAAAATGTGCTAATTAAAGGCGGTCATGCAAGTAGCGCAGAAGTAAAAGATTATGCTTTATTTGCTGATGGTTCTGATCTTTGGGTCAGCAGTTCCAGGATACATACCGAGCGCACCCATGGCACCGGTGACACGTTAGCTGCAGCAATTACGGCTCAGCTGGCTTTAGGTCAAAGTTTACCTGTGGCAATTAAAATTGCTAAAAAGTACGTTACCAAAACTATTAAAGAAACTATTCAAGTTGGTCATGGTCACGGCCCTTTAAATCATTGGGCTCAGTAATTTAGGAGAAATAATGAAAGACTTTAACACTGATTTTTTACATGCTTACTTTATTTGTGGCAGTCAAGACGTTCCAGAAGGTAAAACATTACCGGGCATAGTCGCAGAAGCACTTGCTGCAGGTATTACTGCTTTTCAATTTCGAGACAAGGGACCTAATTCAACTTTAAGTGAAGCTGAGAGACTCCCCATGGCACAAAAGCTGCATCAATTGTGTCAAACGTATCACGTGCCTTTCTTCATTGACGATGATGTTCAGCTCGCACAACAAGTTCATGCCGAAGGTGTCCATGTTGGTCAAAGTGATGAAGAAATCAGACAGGTCATTAAAGAAGTTGGCGAGCAAATGATTATCGGCTATTCCTGTTCGAATTTAACGCAAGTTGAACAAGCCAATAAAATTAGCGGAATTGATTATTATGGCAGTGGTCCAATTTATGCCACCCAATCTAAAAGTGATGCCGACCCCGAAATTGGTATTGCCGGCTTAAGCCAACTAGTCAAAAGCAGCACTCGGCCAATTGTTGCTATTGGCGGGATAACTGTTAACGATTTAAAGGCAATCGCTAAAACTAAGACAGCTGGTGCTGCAGTAATCTCAATGATTGCTCAAAGTAAAGATATTAAGCAGACTGTCAGTCAAATGCTCACAGCGCCATGGATAAAAAATGACTAGCATATTTTAAAGAAATAAAAATGATTCTGCACTTGGCAGAACCATTTTTTTATTGATGATATACAGTTTTTAATTTATTAAAATAGCAGTAAAATTTTGAAATTAATCAAGTTGGGCAATCTTTTGGAGTGTTCTAATCATTTGGGCTACAAAGCCGGACTCATTATCATACCAGGCGTAGCCTTTAACTAATTGTGCACCATTATCACCAGTTTCAACCTGAGTCAGAGTTGGATCAAATACCGAACCAAATTCAGTGCCAATAATATCTGATGAGACAATTTGGTCGTCATTATAGCCAAAAGAAGCATTGCCTTCGGTATGCTTTTTAATTCTAGCGTTAAATTCTTCAGCCGTAACTTTCTCTCCCAAAATAGCGGCTAGTTCAGTAATAGAACCAGAAATAACCGGAACTCTTTGTGCAATACCCGTAAGTTTGCCATCCAATTCGGGTATAACTAGTCCAATAGCTTTTGCTGCTCCAGTTGAATGCGGAATAACATTAGCAACAGCGGCACGAGCATTACGGACGTTGCCACCACGATCAGGGCCATCCTGTAACATCTGTGAAGCTGTGTAGGCATGCGTTGTAGACATAATTCCCACCTGAATGCCAAATTCATCGTTCATTGCCTGAGCTAGTGGTGCCAAGCAATTGGTGGTACATGAGCCTGCGGAAATAATTTGATCAGAGTCAGTTAATTGATCATCATTTACACTGTAGACAATTGTCTTCATATTGCCTGCAGGAGCAGAAATTAAAACTCTTTTAACACCGGCATCAAGGTGAGCCTGTGATTTTGCAGTTGAAGTGTAAAATCCGGTACATTCAAGTACTATTTTAACCCCGTCGTTTTTAACCCACGGAATTTGACTAGCATCTTTTTCCGCATAAACCGGAATATTTTTACCATCAATTACAATACTATTAGTTGTAGCAGTTACTTCATGATTAAATTGACCATGCGCAGTATCATATTTTAATAAATGTGCTAACATAGCTGGTGAGGTTAAGTCGTTGATTGCGACAATTTCAATGTCGTTACTGGCCACTTCATAAATTCGCCGTAAAGCGAGCCGACCAATGCGACCAAAACCATTAATACCAATTTTTGTAGTCATAATAAGTTCCCCCTTTAGATTACAAAATTAGTATATTAAAATTAATTCACCTTGCATAATCCGAGATTATAATAGGGTTATCACTTTTAATGATATGGAGTATTATGAATTTTAACGATTTATATATTTACCAAACAATTTATGAAACTAGATCACTGAATAAAGCGGCATTGAAATTGGGCTACACTCAATCCAATATTACGGCCAGGCTCAAAGCATTGGAGCGAGAACTGAAAGCACCACTTTTTGTGCGTTCTAATTTAGGGGTCAAACCAACTAAAAATGGGCAAAAAATGTATCATTTTGCGACTAAGGCACTACAAAACTATCAAAACTTAAAAGACGATTTAACCAGTAACAAACCAAAAGTTTTAATCTCTGAGTTGCTTTTTGGCTATGTTATTACCCAAAAGAAACAGTTTGCACTTGATCAATATGAAGTCATCATTAAAAGTACTAATGAAATTCAAGAATTATTGACTAAGCATCCCTATGACATGGTCTGGGCCTTTACCCCGATCACTTTACCCCAATATTCGTTAATCAAGAAAAGTCATTTACAAGCTTGTTTTTTAAAAGGCAAAAAGCAGGAAAATAAAAGAGTACCGGTTGCCATAAACGCAGACATAAATTGTCCGTTTCGTAACTTGACTCTCAAATTAACGCAGAATAAAAACAGTGTCACTGAAATTGATTCACTGGAAATGATTTTAGAGCTAGTCAAAAAAGGCCAGGCAATTGCATTATTGCCTAAATACTTAATGAATGATGATTTAGTTGCAGCTGATTCGCAAAGTTGGAATATCCCCTATTATTTTTATCGCTATCAATTATAGATAAGTAAAAAGACGCCATTATTTGAATAACGGTGTCTTTTAAATTTCTAGTTCAGTTCCTTTAAATACGTTTCATAAACTGGACACAGATTAAACGCATACTTGCTGTAAGTCCGCGTTGCTAATGGGTCTGTAGAGTCAAATTCACCACTTAAAGTTTGATATTTTGCTTGTGCCCAATTTAGCAATTGTTGTTGCAATTGGTCTAATAAATTAGGCTTAACAGCACCCATCCATCCTAAAGTCAATTCTTGAGGGGTATCCTCAAAAGAAAAGCAATAAGCCTTAATTTGTCCAGCAGCAATTAGCGCTAAGGGAGCGTGTTCAAGTTGATCAGTGAAAATGGTTTTGCTCCACTCACTAAGAGGTATCTTTGCAACCGGATTTGCTAAATGATTTTTTTGATAATCGGAGAAACTCACTTGTGCCAGCCTATTCATTATTACAGAATCTTTTTTTATTTCATGTAGAGTGACCATCTGTAAATCAGTCGCAATTAGAATATTTTTCAGTGCCCTTTTCAAGGGCATCTGGGGTTCTACAGTAGTTCTGATTAACTTAAAACCATTTTTTTGACCAATGGCATTAAAGAGTAATTGCGGTGCATAATCATAAGTAATTAAAGCGTTTTGGTGATTTTTTTGGGCTTTTGCCGTTAAATCCGTCAATATTTGCTCATAAACCTGCATTTGTTCACCGCTGGTTAATCTAGGTGCAAGATAGCCCGCAAAATTTAAGGAACAAGGGTGAAAAGCATTTTGCCAACAGGTCATTAACCCGACTGGCTTATTTTCGAGATAATAGGCTTGTGTATGTTGAGGAAATTGTTCTACAGCTTCCT
The DNA here is from genome assembly GCF_003151025.1 of Lactobacillus kullabergensis. Classification (NCBI taxonomy): domain Bacteria; kingdom Bacillati; phylum Bacillota; class Bacilli; order Lactobacillales; family Lactobacillaceae; genus Lactobacillus; species Lactobacillus kullabergensis. Next base: position 1,885,485 of record NZ_CP029477.1, read on the forward strand.
TAATTTTTCTATCTGGACTTACATTGGCTAATAATGAGCCATACATAATTAATAATCTCCTTTATGGGCTATTATTTTTTCGCCCGTAAAATTTTGGCCTTGGCATCATTGTAGCCGTCAATGTAGCGTTCTATTTCAATTGCTTTATTCTGGGTAACACGATTAACTAAGTTAACACCTTTTTTAGGAAAATCCTTGAAAGAATGACTCTCTGCATAGTCCTTTTTGGCTTGTTCATAACCCATTTGATAATCACTGAGAGAACTCTTTTTCACAGCAGTTTTTGCTGCATGATAGGTATAATCATTGGTATCACGCCATTTTTTATATGCTTTTTCAGCATCTTTATAGTTTCCGGCTTCATAATTTTCTTTGACATAATCATGTAATTGTTTTAAATTAACCATTTTATTTTCCCCAAGTTAAATATAATTAACTTCCACATCACCCATGCTGAAATGCCCAGTTAGCATTAATGTAGGACCGTCACCGGTAGATTCGTCATTAATATCCAATTCTCCCAGAGCTAGGTTTAAGTTATCACTGTTGACTTTCCATGAAGTTGGAACGTAAATTTCAATCTCACCCATAGTGCCACTAATGTCAACGGTCACTACATCGCCTGCAGCTTTAGCCTGATCAAGGTAGACTTCAACTTCACCCAAAGAAGAATTAATTGTTATACTGCGTAAATTTTGTGAATGAACGTAGCGCGAAACTGATGATAAGCGCTGATTGATTACTATATCTTCTCCATCAACTTTTCCAGTACCGCTACTGAATACGTTATTATCAATTCTTGAGCGATTATTGCTAAAGTTCTTCCATTTGCCGTCTTTTTTCTGGTTAAAATAGACTATCCTGGGAAACCAGCTTCTCTTAAAAATCAGCGTTAAGCCTAAATAAATTAATAACGCCGCCACTAAGACCGTCCACGGTACAATTTTGGTAATATGCAAGGGTTCAGCGTAAACAATTAATAAAAAGGCAATGGAAAAAGTTGTACCAAACAAACTTTTATTAGCCACGCTTTCGATCAGTGCTGCTCCGAATATTATAGTCCAAATAATCATGCTTACTTTTAAATGAAATGAAAGCAGATGCAGCTGATTAAGGACTAAGAATACGGCAGCTGCTACTAGAGCAATGCCCCAAAATACTTCTCTAAGTTTAAATTTTTTCATTATGATGACCTTCTCTCGTTTAACCTATCATTCAAATTGTGATAGTAGTGACGTGAAACATAGACAGTTTTATAAGAATCGCGAAAATTAATCTTACAGTTAGAAATCGAACGTGTTAACGCATAAATTTGATTTAAATTTAAAATTGTTGACTTAGATACCCGCATGAACTGATTATTTAACAAATTTTCTAGTTCATAGAGTTTGTAGTCTACGGTAAAGGCATCCTTGGCAGTATGTGCAATCACCTGTTTATCTTCTGTTTCAAAAAATAAAATCTCATTCATGCTCAAGTAATAGGACACATTATCTTTTTTGCCTTCTATTTGGTCAGGATGTTCACTGATACCTTGCAACTGTCGGTATATCTGTTCAACTTCTGGCGTCACAGATTTAGCATGAATTGTTACACTGGTATCGTCATCTTCCATATCCGGATTCAGTTCTATTTTTATTTTCACGCTTCTCACCTGCCCTTCATCACTTGATGATTTAATTAAACGCTTATTTTAATGTAAAATCTAGCACTTTTAACTAAGTGGCAATTATAAGAAACCAAGTGGCATATTTTTTTGATTCAGAAGAAACAAAAAATTCAAGAGCACTAAAAAAGCCGTAATTCGCTTTAATACGAAATACGGCTAAAATATGGTTTTATTTAAGACAATTTTAGACTAAAATTTACAAAAAGTACCTAAAATATGCTATTTTAGGTATTTTTATGATATTATTTATGTAATAAAATAATTTCGGGAGGCAAATTATGGCAACTAAGATTGTTACTAAAAGATACTCTGTTAATATAGACAAACAAATAGCGGATACTGCAGAGCTAGTTATCAGAAAAATTGGTCTTAAACCTAATGATGTGATTTCAATGATGCTTACACAGATTGCTGACAAAGGTAAACTACCCGTAGCATTTTCAGTTGATGACTATGACCATCTAAAAGATGAAATTATTGCAGCTAGTCGTAAAATTCCTGCACAAAAGGTCGAAACCTCCGAAGAAATAGCTGACTTTTTCGCAGATTAAGGAGACCAGTTAATGAATTTGGGCGATATTTTTATAACATACCTTGAATACGAAGATGTACCAAACGGAAAAAGTCGGCCAGTTTTATATATTGAGCAGGATGATGAATTTTATTATGTATTTAAAATTACCAGTAAATATCAGAATAAATCAAAACACATTCGCGCAAAGTATGCTAAAATTACCGATTGGCAAAAGTCTGGCCTTAACAAGGAATCATGGATAGACTGTAATAAGCGTTATCAGCTAAGAATTGATAAAACAAGACTAAAAGGTATTGGTTACTTAACGGTAACTGATTTAAATAATCTTAAGAAATTTATGTGGTAGAGAACAACTGGGACAAGTATGAAAAAGGCACTGAGTTTTGATGTGAACCCTAAAATTAGGACAAATTTGGGGGTCATATCATTTTGATACTCAATGCCTTTTAATTGTTCTAAGAGAAGCAGGTTTTTTCAAACCCATTTAAATTTCAAACAACCATTTATTTAATTTTGCTCAATGCATCCCTGACAGCATCTTTTAATCCTCTAGTAGTATTAGAGGCGCCCGAAACCGCATCTACGTCAACCTTATTTTCATCGACCATTTTTTGAGGTAATTCGTTAATTGCTTTTTGACCATAATCATCAGATTCAGCTTGTTTCAGCACCTCAACTTTTTTGAGGTTCTTTTGCTTATCAGCTGTTACTCTGACAACTATTTCATCTCCCATTCCTTTAGTAGATTTGCCGATATATTGTTCAGGTCCAGTTGGAAACTCTTCTTTTTTAATATCAGAATCAAGTGGTCGTGGCTTCACAGGTTTTGCAGGCTTAGGTGCAGATATGTTGCCTTCAGCAACATCATCTTTTGGGTGAGCAGCATTTTGACCGGCAATTTTACCAAAAATCAAACAATCGCCCAGATCAGAACCTCCTTGATACAGATTAGCCATGTTACTGCCGAGTTCACCGGCACCATATAAATGAGGAATCGGCTTGTGCTCAGGATCAAGAATTTCAGCTCTAGCATTTCTCCTAGGACCAGCTTCGGACCAGCCAATAGTTTGTACTAATGGAATTGCATAATATGGGCCGTTTTCTGAAAACGCACTTAATGTTGCAGGATCACGATGATAAGCATAATCATGCTTCTTTTCAGCAAAGAAGTTAAATTCATCGATTGTACTTTGCAGTTTAGCGACAGCAACTCCCATTTTTTCTGCCAATTCAGAAACAGTATCAGCTTTAATAACCGAATTAAGTGCTTTATTATCAGGAAAAGTATCAATTTCACTGATTTTGTCATATTGCTTTTGATCAAATACAAAGTATGGGTGAATTGGGTTCAACGGTTTATACCATGAGCCATTATTTTCTACATAACCTTCACGTGCTGCCTGATCTTCCTTAAAATAGCGTGTACCATCATCGCCAACTGTAAAAATACTGCCAGTAAAGAAGACAGGGTTGCCCATATAAAACGGAGCACGCTTCATTCCGGGTTCATAAAAGGCAAAAGCTTGTTCCATTCCGCCAGCTGCATACATTGACATATGCCACATATCTGCTCCTGCTTCGTGAGCAAGGTCAATGCCCTTACCTTTATTATAAAGCGAACCCAAAGGTACTAACTTGTGTGAGCCAATATAGTCTTGGATCATTTGTGGATTATTTTCGATACCACCAGTGGCTAACACCACTCCATTTTTGGCATAAATATTTAATAAAACATTGTCACGTTCAATTTGGGCTCCCACAACTTTCCTACCAGGAGTCTGGAGAATATGCTTAACAGGTGCAGAATACCAAACATCTATCTTATCACTGCGATCCAATACTTTTTGCCGTAGAATGTTCCACAAAGAAGCGTTAAAAATACCCTTCTCCATTGTAATCATGTCATAGCTTTTAGCTCCTGGTAAATTAGGATGATCGGCTATTACAGCGTCTTCTGGCAATCCTAAAATGGTTTTATAGCTAACGGGATTAGCAACATCCAGGTACTTTTTGAAATATTCTTTCATGTGTGTAATGCCATGAACAACTGTGTCTTCTATTTCAGGGTCAATATTAAAGTGTTGTGCCAAATGTTCATAGTAGGACCGATAATCCTCTTCGCTGCTACTGTAACCTACAAGTTCAGCAGCATATCTTGTATTACCACCTTCGTGACCTTCTGGAGCAGAATCAACCAGCAGCACTTTTGCACCACTATCAGCAGCAAAGCGAGCTGCGGTCGCACCGGCTCCACCGAAGCCCAAGACTACTACATCATAACTTGCATCGTAGTATGTATGTTCATTAACTATCATAATTGACTACCTCTTTTAAAAAAGAATCTTATTTTAGCTTAAAAGACTTAAATTTTTGCCTTTCAGCCTTTAAATATTATCTAGTGCTTATGTTAATAATATCACATAATCGCTTACATTTTTTATTTATCAGCAATTTAAATTCCATGACAAAAAGCAGCTCACTATTAAGTGAACTGCTTTACTATTTATTATTCTAAGCCAACTTTTTTAAAGATTTCATCAACATGACGCAAATGGTAATGATAATCAAATGCATCAGCTACATCATCTTCTGAAAGATAGTCCATGATTGGACTGCTTTCAACTAATTTTCTAAAGGAAATTCCTTCGTTCCAAGATCTCGTGGTTAACTTCTGAACCATATCATAAGCATCTTCACGAGAAAGACCAGCCTCATCAATTAATTTTAAAAGCAAGCGCTGAGAATAAATCAACCCATAAGTTTTATCCATGTTCTTAAGCATGGTTTCTGGAAAAACATCAAGATTGGTCAAAATGCGATTAAAACGATTGAGCATATAATCAATACCAATTGTAGTATCAGGTAAAATTACACGTTCAGCACTAGAATGGGAAATATCACGTTCATGCCAAAGTGATACATCCTCATAAGCAGTTATAATATGGCCCCGTAGAACCCGCGCCATACCACAAAGATTTTCCGAGCCAATAGGATTACGTTTGTGAGGCATCGCTGAAGAGCCTTTTTGCCCTGCACGGAAGTGTTCTTCTACTTCGTGAATTTCAGAGCGTTGCAGACTTCTAATTTCGGTTGCCCAATTTTCAATACTGGTGGCTATTAGCGCCAAAGTCGCAATATATTCAGCGTGTAAATCGCGTGGCAATACTTGACTGGTAATTGGCTGCTGGGTTAAGCCTAGCTGCTTTAAAACACTAGTTTCAACAGCTGGCGGTACGTTAGCAAAAGTCCCAACGGCTCCGGAAATTTTTCCTGATTCTACTCCTTTTGCTGCATGTTCAAAGCGTTCAATATCACGCTTAATTTCCGCATACCAGCGAGCTAGTTTTAAGCCAAAAGTAGTAGGTTCAGCTTGCACACCATGCGTGCGCCCCATTTCCACCGTATTTTTATATTTACGTGCTTTTTCAGCAATTGTCTTTTTTAATTCATGTAGATCTTGACGAATAATCGCATCTGCCTGTTTTAAGATATATCCTTGTGCCGTATCAACAACATCCGTCGAAGTCAGACCAAAGTGCACCCATTTTTTCTCTGGGCCTAGACTTTCAGAAACTGTTCGTGTAAAAGCAACTACGTCATGATGAGTTACCTGCTCTAATTCTGCCACCCGTTCAGGCGTAAAACTGGCTTTTTGCGTAATTTTAGCAGCATCTGCTTGAGGCACTTCGCCTAATTCACTCCAAGCATTGGTAGCAGCAATTTCTACTTTTAGCCATGCTTCATATTTATTTTCATCAGACCATATTTTACCCATTTCAGGGCGAGTATAACGTTCTAGCATAAATTACATTTCCCACGGATTTTGTAAAACGATTGTTTGCTCACGATCAGGGCCTACCGAAACAGTAACTAAAGGTATGCCTACAAGTTCTGAAACACGGTTTAAAAACTTCTGTGCGTTTTCTGGCAAATCAGACCAAGTCTTAGCACCTGTGATATCTTCTTTCCAAGCAGGTAATTCTTCGTAAACAGGTTGGCAGCGGTCTAATTCTTTTAGACTTGCAGGATAGTAATCAATTTTCTGACCATCAAGTTCATAAGCAGTTGCAATTTTAATAGTGTCAAAACCGCTAAAAATATCAAGCAAGTTAAGACTTAAACCATTGATGCCAGAAACGCGCTTAGCGTGACGTAAAGCGACTGAATCAAACCAGCCCACGCGGCGAGGACGACCGGTAACTGTGCCATATTCATGAGCAGTTTCGCGAATACGGTCACCAGTTTTATCCAATAATTCGGTCGGAAAAGGACCAGCACCAACACGGGTGGTATAAGCTTTGCAGACACCGATGACACTTTTGACCCGGTTAGCACCAACACCGATACCACTAGCAATTCCACCTGAAATTGTGTTCGATGAAGTAACAAAGGGATAAGTCCCTTCATCTATATCAAGCATAGTTCCTTGTGCACCTTCAAACAGTACTTTTTCATCATTATCCAGAGCATTGTTAATTAACACTGAAGTATCAGTGACGTATTTCTTCATTTTTTGACCATATTCAAAGTATTTGTCAAAAATATCTTCAAATTTCAGTGCCGGCTTGCCGTAAATTTTGGTAAATACTTCGTTTTTTTGCTCTAAATTAACGCGTAATTTTGCTGCAAAAGTATCTTTTTCAAGAAGATCACAAACACGAATACCAATTCTGGAAGCTTTGTCCATATAAGCCGGTCCGATACCATTTTTAGTAGTACCGATTTTTTGATCGCCCTTTGCTTCTTCTTGGTATTCATCTTGCTTGATATGGTAAGGCATGATGATATGAGCCCGGTTAGAGATCTTTAATTTACTGGTATCGATTCCCTTTTCAGCCAGATTCTCTAATTCGCTAAATAAAACCTCGGGATTAATAACAACGCCATTACCGATTACGGCCCCTTCTTTTGACGCAAAAATACCTGAAGGAATTAAACGCATCTTAAAATCTTGACCATTTATTTCAATAGTATGGCCAGCATTATTACCACCATTGGAACGAACAGTATAAGCAGCTTCATTACTCAAAAAATCAGTAATTTTGCCCTTTCCTTCGTCGCCCCATTGGCTACCAACAACTGCAACTGCTGTCATATTTATTCACCTCATTAAATTTCTACAAATATCACGTAAATAGTCTAGCAATTTACCATTCTTTAGTCAAATTTAAATGCGAATTATTATGGTGGTTATATTTTTAATAGTTCGATTTTTATATTGACAAAAAAAGCTTTTTTGATTATAGTGATTTCGTTTGTAAAGATAGTTAATAAGGAGCCGATTTACTTATGAGCAATTATTTCAGTATGGAAGCATTTGATTATGATGATATCCAGCTTGTTCCGAATAAAGGGATCATTAAGAGCCGTCATGATGCAGATACCAGTGTTAAGTTCGGAAACCGAACATTTAAAATACCAGTCGTACCTGCCAACATGGAAAGCGTAATTAACGATGACTTGGCGGTTTGGCTGGCCCAAAACGGCTACTATTATGTCATGCACCGCTTTCAACCTGAAAAGCGTTTCGCTTTTATCAAGATGATGCATGAAAAAGGTCTATTTGCTTCTATATCTGTTGGTATTAAAAAAGGCGAATATGATTTTATCGATCAGCTGGTTGCTGAAAACATTAAGCCTGAATATATCACGATTGATGTAGCTCATGGGCATTCTGTCTATGTTATTGATATGATTAAATACATCAAAGAAAAATTGCCAGATACTTTTTTAACAGCAGGCAATATTGCGACCCCAGAAGCAGTTCGTGAATTAGAAGGTGCAGGAGCTGACGCCACAAAAGTTGGTGTTGGTCCTGGCCGCGCTTGTATTACCAAGCTTAAAACCGGTTTTGGCACCGGTGGCTGGCAACTCGCCGCTTTAAGAATGTGCAGCAAAGTAGCAAGCAAACCGCTGATTGCTGATGGCGGTATCCGTTATAACGGCGATATAGCAAAGTCAGTTCGGTTTGGCGCTACCATGGTTATGATTGGCTCAATGCTTGCAGGACATGAAGAGTCCCCTGGTAATGTAATTAAAATTAATGGTAAAACCTATAAGCAATATTGGGGATCTGCTTCGGAAGTCCAAAAAGGTGCCTATCGCAATGTTGAAGGTAAACAGATGCTCGTTCCCTACCGCGGCCACATTGCCGATACCTTAAAAGAGATGCAGGAAGATTTGCAATCCTCAATTTCATATGCCGGGGGCAGAAATCTTAGTTCAATTAAATTAGTTGATTATGTAATTGTTAAAAATACAATTATGAATGGCGACAAATAAGCAATTTAAATTTTATCCCCAAATCATTGACAAATATGGTAATAATTTGCTTTTTCCGTTAAAATAATGTTATCCCAGTTCTGTTAGGTAGTCAGCGCTGGGATTTTTTGTGTTCAAAAAAAGAATTTATTTTATAACTATGCTTCTTTATTAATTTTAAAGTCTATTTTTTGTTTGTATTCATTACTCTTAATAATCTCAAAAAGTTAATTATTTGCTTCATTTCGCTATCAGTTATTATTTGATTATCAAGATATAAATTATCCATATTTTCAATATTATATTTTGAGTTCAGTTCACTGCCACTTAACCATCCTGGATTCACACCTAACACTTTGGCAAGTTCAATTACTCTGCCTTCTTTCGGAATATATTTACCAGCAAGATAATCATGTATATTCGATCTTGGTATGTGAGTTAACCTAGAAAGTTCAGCTTGCGTTAAGTGCGATTTATCAAATGCGTATTTAAAATTTGTTAAAAAAGAAGCCATTTTAGCGTTCCTCGAGCAATTCTATACGAAAAATATTGAAAAAATTTTTATTAAATTTTTCAATATTTTTTATTTTTACTTTAGTATTCATTGATTTGTACTGAAATCATAATTAAGTCTCATAAAATAGTATACACCTGTTAATGCAAAATGTACTGAAAACATAATTTTTTTCTTTATTTAAATCAAAAAATTTCGAAATTTTTGTTTATTTTTTTTATTAAAATTTTTACTCATCTAACCGCTACACCTATTATAGCGATATTGACATCGCTTACATTATGATGGATAAATACTTTAGTAAGTAATAAATTATTACTTTATCGATATTATTCAACTTTCTAGAAAGAGTTAGCAAATATTTTATTTGGAGGTCTATTATGAAAATTACTGATGTAACAGTTTATGTGGTGAAACCGCGCTGGATATTTTTAAAGCTCCAGACTGATGAAGGAATAAATGGTTGGGGCGAATGTGTTTCAGGTGCCAAAACTAATACTGTAGTAGCTGGCATTCACGAAGTAGCAAAAAATTTTTTATTTGGGAAAAATCCTTTTGAAATCGAAAAATTATTTCAAGAAATGCATAGATCATTTTATAGGGGTGGTCCAGTAAACGGGACTGTTATCTCTGGATTAGAAGTTGCTTTATGGGATATCAAAGGCAAAGCCCTTAATGTCCCAGTTTATGAATTGCTTGGTGGGAAAGCGAAAGAAAAAGTTAGAGTTTATTCCTGGATTGGAGGAGATCAACCTCATGATGTTGCACAACAAGCAAAAAAGCGGCTCGATATGGGATTTAATGCTATCAAAATGAATGCAACTGGTGCACTTCATTATATTGATTCCCCACAAAGGATTAGCGAAGTAGTCAACAGAATAAAAGCTATTAGAGATTGTTGTGGTGATGATTTTGATGTTGCAATTGACTTTCATGGCAGAGTCCATAAAGGCTTTGCAAAAAGAATGGCCAAAGAATTAGATCCATATCATCCAATGTTTTTAGAAGAAGTAGTATTACCTGAAAATCAAGAGGCATTTAGAGATGTTGCCCAGCATGTTGTTACTCCCCTGGCGACTGGAGAAAGGTTATATACACGATGGGAATGGAAAGATATTTTCCGTCAAGGTGCAATAGATATTGTCCAACCCGATGTACTTCTTTGTGGTGGCATTTTGGAAACCAGAAAAATATTGGCAATGGCAGAAGCCTATGATATGGCTGGTGCTCCTCATGCACCGTATGGTCCTGTAGCTCTGGCTGCAACTTTACAAGTAGATGCATGTACGCCTAACGTATTTATTCAAGAGCAAAGTCTAGGTATTCATTACAATAAAGAATACGATCTATTAGATTTCGTAAAAAATAAAGAAATCTTTGATTATAAAAACAGTTTCGTTCAGATACCTCAAGGTCCGGGACTTGGAATAGAAATGGACGAAGATTTTATTAAAAAAGTAGCTAGTCAAGGATTAGATTGGCACAATCCATCTTGGGAAACATATGATGGCTCAATTTCAGAATGGTAAAAAACGAGGAGGTTAAGTTATGAATGGTCAAGTCAGTGTTTCAGTTTTTCAAGCACTAGTATTAGCAATTTGGATCGCTTTAATTGAATCTCGATCATTATTGGGGGCAGCAACTGTGGCCCTAAGATTTTCACCGTTAATGACGGGATTAATTGTTGGAATACTATTCGGTGATGTCACAAAGGCTATGGAAATAACTGCTGCAATTCAATTAATTTACATGGGTGTATTTGCTCCTGGTGGACAAATGCCTGCGGAACCATGTATCGCAGCAGCGATATCTGTTCCTATAGCCCTTTTATCAGGAATGAAGCCCACTGCTGCTATTGCCATAGCCGTTCCAGTCGGATTGTTAGGTGGCTATCTATATCAATTTAGGCTATTTCTCGATAGTTTTGTAAATAAAATAACCGAAAAAGGTGTAGAGGAAGTCAACAAGCAAAAAATTTTTATGGGGGCAATTGTTGTTCCGATAATTGTGTCATTGGTATTATTTATTCCTTTTATGTTTATTGCATTAAAATTTGGAGCTCCAGTTATTGCTTCATTTGTAAAAAATAGTGTAAGTACAGAAATTTTCCATATTTTATCGGTAATAGGTGGAGGCCTTGTATCAATTGGAATTGCTACCACTATCTATGTTATCGGAAAAAAAAGCTATATTCCCTTCTTTCTTAGTGGATATTTTATTGCAGTTGTATGTGCTAATGCCGGTTTAACTATGTTAACTTATGCAATCTTTGGAGCACTTATTGCATCTGTATTTATTTTAGTAAGAAGCGAAGCAAGTTTTAAAAATGGAGAGGAGTAATGATAATGAGTAAAATTGCAGGCACAAAAAAAGAGAATTCTACATCAAAATTTTACAAAATACAAAATAAAGATATTAAACAAATTTGGTTCAGATGGTTTTTTTCAAATGCTATTTCTCATTCGTTCAGTCGGTATCTGGGACCAGCTTTTCTATGGGCAATCAGACCATTAATCGACAAGCTTTATCCAAATAAAGAACAACGTAAAGCCGCTTATGAGCGCCATAACATGTTTTATAACACTCAAGTAAGTTGGGGTGGAGGTACTATTATCGGAATTACCGCGTCTCTCGAACAAAAACGAGCTGAAGCACTAGCCGAAAATAAGATAGATGAAGCTAATCAATTAACGGACTTAATTATTAATACTAAAACAGGTCTAATGGGTGCTTTAGCCGGAGTTGGCGACTCTATCGATTCTGGTACCGTTTTATATATTTTTATCGCAATTTGTTTACCTTGGGCCCAAAAAGGTATGGCCATAGGTGCTATTGTACCATTTGTTCTAATGGCCTTATACCAATCACTAATGGGATTATACTTTACCCATTTAGGCTTTGGTCTCGGTCGCTCAGCTGCTACCCAACTTGTTGGTAGTAAAAAAATGAAGGGTCTAATTGATGGACTCTCGATTTTGGGACTATTCATGATGGGTGTCTTAGGCGCACAATTTGTGACTGTAAAGTCCATTCTAAAATTCAGTATTTCTGGTAAGTCCTTCGTTTTACAAAATATTCTTAATCAGATTTTACCTGGATTGCTGCCTTTACTAGTTATTGGTTTAGTCTACTTATACTTTGTAAAACATGGTATGAAAGTTACACGTGCTTTAGTAGGTCTTACCATTTTACTTGGTGTATTGGCCGCATTAGGAATTTTATAGTTTAAATAAGAAAGAGAAACAATTATGGGCAAAGTAATAATAGCTAGAGTTGATGATCGTTTAATTCATGGTCAAGTTATGACTGAGATGTCTAAGGCTTCGGGTGCTAATGCAATTTTTGTGGTTGATAATTCAACGGCAAATGACCCTTTTATGAAACAAATATTCTTAAGCTCAGGAACTAGGACTGGATTAAAAATAAAAATCTTTAGTGAAACGCAAGCAATCACATATTGGAAAGAGAAACAATTTGAAAATTATAATGTCATTCTATTAGCTAAAACTATACAAACTTTTTATAAATTAGCAGAAGCTGGTATTGAAATTAATAATTTGAATATTGGTAATATTGGCAAATTAAATCATGAAGAAAACAGTAAGGATGTAATTACAACCGTATCAATTACAAAAGAAGAATTAGACTTATTAGACAAATTACGTGATCAGTATAATATCAAAGTCTATTTCCAAACTATTCCTTCGAGTTCAATTGTTAAATTAGATGAAGCTGACAAGCTTTTTAAATAAACACTATTAGGAAGGTGAAAAAATGATTAGTGTTTTGTTGGTTAGTCACAGTAATTATGCAATTGGCCTTAAACAAAGTGCTGAAATGATCATGGGTAAGCAAGAGGCTTTAGATACTATAAGCTTTAAAGAAGGAGAAACCGTTGACGCTCTAAAAGGCAAAATACTTTCAAAAATAAAAGAACTTGATACAGGAAAAGGTATTTTAGTAATGGTAGATCTTTTAGGCGCAAGTCCTTATAATGCTTCCTTAATTTGTTCACATGAATCAAATACCAGTAATGACATCAAGATCTTAACTGGAATGAATTTGCCCATGGTTATTGAGGCTCTAAGTGATAGAACACAACCAAAATGTACCCTCAATGATTTATACCCCAAAGTTTTGAAATCAGGTATTAATGGAATACATGAAGCCTTAAGCTTTATAGAAGAAAATACAAAATAGATTGTACACTAAAAAAGGATTTTAAAATATGAAAGTAAGTTTTAGATGGTACGGTGAAAAATATGACACAGTACCACTCGAAAAAATAAAGCAAATTCCTGGTGTTAAAGGTGTAATCACAACCCTACATGGAAAACCACAAGGTGAAGCGTGGACTTTTGATGAAGTTAAAAAAATGAAAAAAGACATTGAAAGCCAGGGAATGAATGTAGATGGAATTGAAAGCGTTCATGTCATTGATTCAATTAAAGTAGCCGATAGTAAACGGGATTATTATATAAAGAACTATATTAAATCGTTAGAAAGCTTAGGTAAAAACGATATTCACCTAGTTTGTTACAGCTTTATGCCTTTATTTGGCTGGACGAGAACACAACTCCAAAAGCCATTAGCTGATGGATCTACAACTATGGCATATGACTTTGATACTATTAAAAATATGCAACCTGCTGAAATGTTTAATATGATGAGCAGCCAGTCAAAGGGATTTAGAATGCCCGATTGGGAACCCGAAAGATTGGGAAATTTTACTACATTAATTAAACAATATTCTGGATTAAAAGCTAATCAGTTATTCGATAACTTTGTGTATTTTTTGAAAAAAATAATGCCTGTTTGTGATAAATATAATATTGATATGGCTCTTCACCCAGACGATCCAGCTTGGGGTATGTTTAATATTCCCAGAATTGTCAAAAATAAGGATGATATCTATAAGATTTTAAGTGCTATTGATAATCCCCATAATGGCTTAACACTATGCGTAGGCTCTTTAGAATCAAATATAAAGAACAATATTGACGACATCATTGATCAGTTTCACGACAGAATCAAGTATGTACATTTAAGAAACTTAAAGCATACAGGTGAAAAGAGCTTTTATGAAACTTCTTGTTTATCCGAAGATGGTGATATAGATATTTATAATGTCTTAAAAAAGTTGATCGACTATGGTTTTAATGGAGTTATCAGAGAAGATCATGGTAGAACCATTTGGAATGAAGTTGCTATGCCAGGTTATGGTTTATATGATCGTGCTTTGGGTACAACTTACATTGAAGGAATCATTGAAGCTATAAAAAAGCAAAATTTATCATCTTAGGAGAATATAATGGATAAAAGTAACATACTTACTAGTCTAAAAAAGTTAAAAATAGTTGCTGTAGTTAGAGCTAAGAGTGTTGATGAAGCTGAGCAAACTTCTTCTGCTTGTATAAAAGGTGGAGTTAAAGCAATAGAAATAGCATTTACTACTCCACATGCTAATGAAGTAATTTCTGATTTAACACGGCAATATAATGGTAATACTTCAGTCATTATTGGAGCTGGAACAGTATTAGATGAAATAACAGCTAGAATTGCAATAATTAGCGGTGCAAAATTTATAGTTAGTGCTACTTTCTCGAAAAAAGTTGCTTTAATTTGCAATTTATATGGCGTTCCCTATATTCCAGGCTGTTTTACACCTACAGAAGTGCAAAATGCCTTAAGCATGGGAGCACAAATAATTAAAATATTCCCTAGTTCTGCTGCCAATATTACTATTGTAAATGAATTGCAGGGACCATTCCCTCAATCTGACTTTATGATTACGGGTGGAGTCAACATAAAAAATGTGAACGAATGGTTTTCTCATGGTGCATCATTAGTAGGAATAGGTGGACAACTAGTAGGACCTGGAGCAAATGGCAATTTTGATAAGGTAACTGAAAACGCCCAAAAATTTATGCAGTTAGTAGAAAAGGTATCATAGCTTAGTTAACATGTTGATTGTCGATAGGGATAGTAAAATTCAACTAGTGAAGGTGAAGATGGCGCAATTACTTTGGCTCAATATAAGGCTATAGTAAAAGAATGGTTAAAGAAATAAACGTCTTCACTTCTTAAGTACGAAAAAATCTGTTAGTTTATATTGTGAAATCTCACAATATCTGACTAGCAGATTTTTTGGTCATTATTTAATTAATTTCTGCACTTTCTACTTAATTTCTTCAAAAAGCGGAATCTTTTTCTGACTTTTGACTTCAAATAGACCCTTATCTGAAATTTTAATGGTTGGTGAAACCAGTAAAGACAAAGTAGAAAATGACATAATCTCGTTAGGATTTTTATACCCTAGCTCCTGCAATGTTTTGCGCACCTTGCCAATTTCTGTACCTAAAACAGACATTGGTTGGTCACTGGCAACGCCACCAATCGGTAATTTTGCATTGGCAACTATTTTGTCACCTTTTGCTGCAATATAGCCGCCCTGCTGTTCAACCAGCTGATGCTGAATCTTGAGCATTGCGGCAGTATTCGTTCCCATGATCATTATGTTGTGGTGATCATGAGCCCAAGTCGCTCCTACCGCACCGTCTTTTATAATACCACGGTCAACGAAGCCAAGACTAAAATGTCCGCTGCCGCTATAACGGTCTTGCACCATAATCAGTGCCAAACCGGCTTTTTGCCATTGAACTATGTGATCTTTTACCTCAAGTTTTTCTTGAATATGGTTAGTAAAAGTACCTACAGGATTAAGTTGAATAATATTTGCCAATACTTCTCCGTTTGCGACTAAATCTGTTTTAACCACAAAATCATCAGGTAATAATTTAGGAGCATTAACTGAGTGACGCAACTCTGGCAAAAATTGGTAACCTGTCTGCTCTTTGATATCTGCTGCATTAATTCCATTTTTATAAACAGCTGCTATTGACAAATTCTGCAGGTCATCTAGAATAACAAAATCAGCTACTCGGCCAGGAGCAATTGCACCTCTATCCCATAATCCCATATGGCGAGCCGGTGTATAGGTAGCTATGTAAATTGCTTCTTCTGGTGTCATCCCCATTTTGATTGCTTTTTTCACCAAATAGTTTAAATGACCATGAAGCAGAGTGTCAGGCATAGAATCATCAGTCACCAGGGCAACATGTTCAAAGTAGTTGTTCTTAATGATCGTGTCAATTACTTCCTGCAACATTGATTTCAGTTGCACCTCGACAAACATGCCATTAGGAACTTTTTCATTAACTAAGGCAGCTGTCTGTTCCGTATGGTCAGTGGTAACTCCAGCATAGATAACTTTAGCCAGGTCTTCACCAGCATATGCCGGCACATGTCCTTCAAGAGGCATTGTAGGTTTTTCCTCACGACAAACTTTGATAATGTCTTTAATCAAGGTTTTATGCGGAGAAGTCATATCCTTAAAGTTCATCACTTCGCCTAAACAAATAAAGCGCGGATCTTTAAGCAGTTCTTGTACTTCTTTCACGCCAATTTTGCCACCTGTCGTTTCCATATCCGGATTCGTTGATGGAACTGAAGATGGAATGCCAAAGAAAATATCAATTGGTGACGGCTCTGCAATGAAATTTTTTAGTCCCTTGATACCAGCAACATTTGTTACTTCATGATCGTCAGCAATAATCGTTGTTGTACCGTATTTTAAAATTGTTTGTCCCATAATCGCAGGAGTAGTCATGGATGAATCAATATGCATGTGGGCATCAACAAATCCTGGGATCAGATACTTACCTTTGAGATTAATTGTCTTTTTAGCCCTAATTCCTGGTAAGTTTTGGTTAATCCAATAAAACTTACCGTTTTTGACCGTAACTTGAGTGTCAACAAATTTACGTAAAAAGACGTTAAAAACATGGCCATTTTTTATCAAAAGATCAACTTGTGTCATTTTCTCCTCCATAAATAACGAAAGAGTTGAAATATTCCAACCCTTCATTTTATATCTACTTATTCATAATTTTATTCCATTGATTAACCCAAGAAGACAAATGGCTATTAACATAGAAGAAATTCATGCTCTTTGCGCGTTTTGCCACATCCCCGTAAGTCTTATTAGCAGCTTCAGCCGGTGTTAACTTAACTTGCGTGTTAACTGGGGCGTTATTAAGTGATTTTGCACTGGCACATCTCTTTTGAATAGCTTCACTTAGTCTAAAATTAATATACTTATATGCAGCATCTGTATTCTTGCTATTCTTTAAAATGGCAACAACGTTGCTGTTAGAATATGTACCTGATGCTGGAACAATGTATTTAAGGCCTGGATTAGTAGCCTGCAACATGCTGATAGCATAGTCACCAACAACGGCCACACTGATTTCACCTGTTTTGAACATATTGGTTAAATCTGAACTTTGGTCGTATGTCTTAACCACATTAGGCTTCAATTCTTTCATAGCCTTAAAAGCTGCTTTACCACCGTCGCTTGGGACATCGACTTTAGCATGGCGACCCGCAATATACAGCATTGCAGGACCAAAAGTTGTTACTATATCAGGAATTGCGATCTTGCTTTTTAACTTTTTAGACCACAGTTGATCCCACTCTGTAATATGAACTTTTTTAGGATTGTAAATTATACCTACGCTGTTAACAGTGTAAGGAACAGTTCCGGTATCTTTAGCCAGCTTTTGTTCACTACTGGATAAATATTTAAAATCTTTGATTTTAGAAAAATCTACTTTTTTATACAGCTTCTTTTTCGCACCAGCATAAGCATTCTTTTGTGCCACTTCAATCACGTCAACTGAAGAATTAGGATTATGCTCAATTTGAGTTAAGCTTGTAGTTGTATCTGCAGTAAATTGTGCGGAAACTTTAACGTTATTTTTCTTGGCAAAAGGATTGAGTACATCTGATCTCATTTGCTTAGTCAAGATGCCGAACGTAGAAACAACCAACTTGCCACCGTTTGCTTTAGAAGAACAAGCTGAAGTAGCAATAGCTGCTCCCGCAACAATTAAACTTGCTGCCATTAAACATACTTTTTTAATTTTCATAATAGACCTTTCCGAAAATCATACTTGCCTTATTAATGAAGGCAAGTTCTTTTTTGATAATTATTGGTTCATAATTTTATTCCATTGACTGATCCATGAAGGCATCTGCTTGTTCACGTAATAAAAGTCAATAGTTTTTGCTCTTTGTGCAATTGCACCATATGTTTTATTGGCAGCTTCAGCAGCAGTCAATTTTACTTGTGAATTAACCGGTGCATTATTAAGAGATTTTGCACTGGCAACTTTCTTTTGGTTAGCTTCACTTATACGAAAGTCAATATACTTATATGCCGCTTGAGTATTCTTACTGTTTTTCAAGATTGCAATATTATCGTAGTTAGCATAAGTTCCTGAGGCTGGCACCAGATACTTCAAACTAGGATTAGTGGCCTGCAGCATGCTGATTGAAAAATCACCTACAACCGCTGCGGTAATTTCTCCCGTTTTAAACATATTGCTTAAATCTGAACTTTGAGAATATGTTTTAACAACGTTCGGCTTTAACTGTTTTAACGCTTTGAAGGCAGCCTTGCCATCATCCTTGGTTACGCTGACTTTAGCATGATCCCCTGCCACATAAAGCATTGCAGGGCCAAAAGTTGTTACAATATCAGGAATTGCAATCTTGCCCTTTAAGTTCTTAGACCACAGGTCATCCCAACTTTTAATGTGTACCTTTTTCGGATTATAAATAATGCCAAAACTATTAACAGTATACGGAACAGTATTAGTGTCTTTTGCCAGCTTTTGCTGGTCAGCTGATAAATACTTGAAGTTCTTGAGTTTGGAGAAATCCAATTTTTTAAAGAGTTTCTTTTTGGCTCCTGTAATTGCATTGTTTTGTGCCAATTCAATAACATCTACAGGTGAATTAGAATTGTGCTCAATCTGCGTTAGGCGAGTAGAACTGTCCCCAAACTGTGTAGACACCTTAACATTGTTTTTCTTAGCATATGGATCAAGCACGTCCGAGCGCATCTGCTTAGTTGCTAAGCCAAAAGTAGAAACCGTCAGTTTACCGCTGCCAGCATTAGACGAGCAAGCGGAAGTTGCCAAAGTTGTACCGGCAATGACAAAACTAGCTGCTAACAAACAAGCTTTTTTAAATTTCATAACAAAACCTTTCTAAAGAATGATTATTCTGATAACGGATGAAGATGTTTAGCAGGAAGAGTTAGCGTTACTTCTTCTCCTGAGCTGCGCATCTTTTGCCGTGCTTCCTCAACTTGAAAATCCCCTATAGCTGAATGAATGGCATACTTAAAACTTTGTCCTAAATATTCACGACTCATGATAGTACCAGTAAATGAATTTTCAGAAGCATCAGCTAAATTCAAGTGGATGTTTTCCGGACGAATAGTCAGCACTTTTGCATCTTGATTTGGTTCAACCGTATTTAAAACTGTTTCGCCTACTTTGATATGATGCTCATCCTGACGATTAGCAGCAGTGACAGTAATAAAATTGTCATAGCCAATAAAACGGGCAACATATTCCGTACGGGGATGATGAAAAATATTTTGTGGCGTATCAAACTGATCAATGCGTCCCTGTTTCATAATTAAAACCTTGTCGGAAATTGCGAAACATTCTTGCTGATCGTGTGTGACAAATAGTACGGTCATTTTTAATTTCTGCTGCAAGTCGCGAATTTCTTCACGCATTTTCAGCCGCAATTTAGCATCAAGATTGCTCAAAGGCTCATCCATTAATAGCAATTCAGGATTGGTAACCAGAGCTCTTGCTAACGAAACTCTTTGTTGCTGTCCTCCAGAAAGTTGCGCTGGAAATTGTTTAGCCAGTTGACTTAAGCCGGTAGTTGCCAGCATATCAGTCACTCTTTTCTTGATGGCACTTTTGTCAAGCTTGCGCATTTTCAATCCAAAAGCAACGTTATCAAAAACATTCATATGGGGAAAAAGTGCGTAGCTTTGAAAAACCATCCCGAAATTTCTCTTATAAACAGGTACTTTAGTAATATCTTTACCGTTAACTAAAACTTGTCCTGCAGTTTCTGGAATTAAACCGGCAATAATTCTAAGTGTTGTTGTTTTGCCACAGCCGGAAGGACCAAGAATTGAAACCAGCTCTCCGTTATTGACAGCAAAAGATATATCTTTTAAAACTTTAGTTTTGCCATCGTATGATTTTGCTAAATTTTGTACTTCTAAATTTGCCACTGCACTACTCCTCTACTTTGTAATATTTTTAATACCAATTGCTTTTTCAACCAAGAACATCATGAGTGCTGTAAAGATCATCAAAAGCACAGAAATTGCTGATACAGTAGGGTCATAATTATTTTGCAAATAATTTAAAATTGCCGGTGGCAACATGGTTAAAGAAGGACCGCTCATGAATAAAGAAACTGGAATGTTGTTGAAGGAATTGATGAAACACATCATAAACGCAGCAATGATACTGGCCTTAATATTTGGCAAAACAATCAGAAAAAATCCTTTTTTGCGTGAGCATCCACAAATCCAGCCCGCTTCTTCGATATGACTGTCCATTAGCAGCATACTGGCTGTAATTAAGCGAATAACATACGGTAAACACAACAGAAAATGTCCGACAATCAAGCCGATAAATACCGGAATTCTCATAGTAATGACTGCAGCTTGATAGAGTGCAAAGCCAATAACAATTTCAGGAATTAAAGTAGGACTCAGGAAAAACGATTGAAACCAAGCAGCATGATGAATGTTGTAACGCGTCAAAGCGTAGACAGCAGGAATGCCAATAACTAAAGCCGAAATGCTGGCAATTAAAGCTACAATTAAACTTGATTCAAAACCTGCAATAAAATCAGGCTGTTGGAAAATATTGCTGTACCAAGAAAGGGTAAAGCCAGTAATTGGTAATGAGATTGAGCTTTGCGTATTAAAGGATGTAATTACGACTAAAATTAGTGGCAACATGATTAAGGCCAAAATAATAATCGAAATCACAGTCAAAGTTTTATTTTTACGATCAAGCATTAATTGGCCTCCGATCTAAATGTTGGCTAAGCTTCCTCATGAGCCACATTGAAAGAGCAGAAATAACAATTAAAATTAATGAGATAACGCTGGCATTTTGCCAATTGCCCAACGTCATTGCTTGCTGATAAATCAAAGTCGCCATTACCAGATGGCGGTTGCCACCAAGAATTTCTGGGGTAGTATAGGCTGTCATTGTTCCGGCAAACACTAAAATGCAGCCAGTTAAAATGCCAGTAGTTAATTGAGGAATGATCACCTTAAATAATGTTCGCCAAGGACTGGATCCAAGAACGGCTGCAGCTTCTTCAATCTCCACATTTAATTCAGCCACGCTGCCAATTAATGAATTAATCATAATTGGTAAAAACAAGTAAACTGAACCAATAATAATAGAGGTATTAGTGTAAAGTATATTTAGCGGTGACTTAATTAGATGCAATGCCAGCAAAGTTTTATTGACGATTCCATCATGTCCCAAAATAATAATCCAGGCAAAGTTTCTTACAACTGCATTGGTTAACATGGGAAAAAGGATTAGCAAATTTAGTATTTGTCTAACTACTGTTTTTTGTCTTCCTATCCAGATAGAAATAGGCACTCCAAGGATCAAAACAACAATCACTGTTACAATTGCTATTAGAAAACTACGTCCAATGACTGCCCAATTAAAAGAACTTTTTAAAAATTGCGTATAAAGTGAAAAGAAGCCACTTTTACTTTGGAATGTTGGTATTGCAATTTGAATTAAGGGGAAAAAAGTGAATACCAATACTCCCAAGAATGCAGGAATTAACAACCATACTGCTGTTTTGCGATTCATATATTACCTCCGCTTTGTATATTAGGTTATCTAATTTTTAATCTGCTGTCAACATCAAATACGAATAAAATTTATCATTGTTCATTAAATAGTTTGTATTTTTCAACTAATGAAAGTGCTTAAGATTGCCATACGTGTATTATCAAGAGCATTACGAACATTAAACAAAAAAACTCTTTTAAACTGAATTAAATCAGTTTAAAAGAGTTAATTTTTATATTAAATATTGAACAACCCAAAGTTTGGCTTATTTATTAACAAAAACATTACTTATCAGGGACACGCACCAAATTATCTCTGACTAAACACTCTGCAATTTCCACGGTATTGCTGGCAGCGCCCCTTAATAAGTTATCAGCAACTACCCACATATTAAACGCACCGGGATTTTCCTGGTCTGGACGAATACGGCCAACGAAAGTTTCTTTTTTACCTGCTGCTAAAAGCGGTTGCGGATAAATTTGGTTTTGCCGATCATCTTGTAAAACTAACCCGGGAGTCCGCTCAATTTCCTGCTTTATTTCAGCAGCAGTCGCTGACTGATCTTTTAAGGTGAAATAAACCGTTTCACCATGACCAATTTCAACTGGCACACGAACACAAGTAGCAGTAACTTTTATTTGCTTTGAATCCTGATTATTAAACAAAATCTTTTTGGTTTCATGAATCATTTTCCATTCTTCGTGCGTATAGCCATCATCTTCAAAAGCATCAATCTGCGGTAACAGGTTAAATGCCATAGGATAATGCTTTTTAGCAGACGCAGTTGGCAAAATTTTGGCTTCAGTTTTTTGATTATTCAGCCTATCTTGTGCTTGTTGCAGTAGTTCATCCCAAGCCGCTTTGCCAGCGCCAGAAACCGCTTGGTAAGTTGAAACGATGATTTGCTTAATACCCCACTTAACGTGAAGCGGATAAAGCGCGGCAACCATCTGAATGGTCGAGCAATTAGGATTAGCAATAATGCCATGATGATTAACTAATTGGTCATCGTTAACTCCGGGAACAATTAGTGGAACATCATCAGCCATCCGGAAAGCACTAGTATTATCTACACACACTGCCCCCCTTTTTACAGCTTCAGGCAACAATTTTTTTGAAACAGCACCGCCAGCAGATGATAAAACCAAGTCAACGCCAGTGAATGATTCAGGTTGTGCCTCTTCAACTGTAATTTCTTGCCCTTTGAATTGTAACTTCTTGCCTGCTGAACGCTTGGAAGCCAGCAACTTAACTTGCTTGACTGGAATTGCTGCTTTTTCCAATTCACTAATTAAACGTTGACCTACTGCACCTGTAGCGCCCAAAATTGCAACTGCGTATTTTCTCATCAATTCTCACCCTTTTCTGCTAAAAACTTTTGAATTCGACTCATAGCTGTATGTAGATTTTCATCACTCGCAGCATAAGAAAAACGAATATAGCCTTCTCCGCCAGGACCAAAAGCATTACCCGGAGTGCCACCAACTTTGGCTTTATGAGCCAAATCCAGTGCGAAGGCTTCATCATCCTTACCATAACTTGCCGGTATTTTAGCAAAAACATAAAATGCACCCTCACTGGCATGAGTTTCTAAACCCATATTATTTAATTCACCAACAATATAGTCACGCCGTTTTTGATAAATTAGTCGTGCTTCTGCCGGATCCTGATCACCATTTTCTAAGGCCTCAGCTGCTGCTGCTTGTGCCGGATTTGATGGAGCTGTAACTAAGAATGCATGCATTTTTGCAATTAAGCTAATTAGATCGGCTGGTCCAGTTACATAACCCAAACGGTAACCGGTCATCGCATGAGACTTGGATAAGCCATTAATTAGTAGGGTACGATCGGGTAAATAATGCGCAATCGATACGTGATTAAAGTTATAAGTCAGCTCACTGTATATTTCATCAGAAATCACATAAAGGTGATGCTCTTTAATGATTGGTGCTATTTGCTCTAAAACAGAACTGGGACATTCCCTGCCAGTTGGATTAGTAGGATAATTCAGTAAAATTGCTTTAGCATGAGGGTGCTCATCCAGTGTCTTTTCTAAATCTTCAGGGGTCAACACAAAATTGGTTCCTGCCGTATTGATAGCAACCAACCTAGCTTTAGTGTATTGAATCAATGGGAAATAAAGGGCATAAGAGGGGGTCGGTACAATAATTTCATCCCCTGGCTGAAACAAAGCCAGCATCGTTGCGGCTATAGCTTCAGTTGCACCCACTGTGACTACAATTTCGCTGTCAGGATCATAAGTTAAGTCTTGCTTGCGCTGTAAAAAATTGCTAATGGCTTTGCGTAATCTGGGGGTTCCTTTTTGAGCAGAGTAATGTGAATCATTATCTAAAATGCTCTGAGCAGCTGCTTTTTTAACATGTTCAGGTGTATTTAAATCAGGTTCTCCTAAGGTTAATTTTATTAAATCTGGAATGTCCTCAACTTTTTGGGCAAAAGCACGTATACCAGAAGGAGGGATTTTTTCTAATGGTGTATGAATAATAGAAGTTAAATCAGTAGCTAATTGTGGCATTTTTGTTCTCCTTATAAATTATAAAATCTGGTCTAAACCGACCACTAAATCTGGTAAGTCCATTACCCGACTCAAGGCCACTTTCACGCCCTGCATAAATGAAGAACGGGAAAATGAATCTTGTCTGATTGTTAAAGCTTCTCCAGGACCTCCAAAAAGCACTTGTTCGTGAGCTACGTATCCTGGCAAGCGAACGGAATGAACAGGGACGCCATCATAATCAGCACCGCGAGCTGTAGAATCTTTCGCAGTTTGGGAACAATTTTCTGGATTACGACTAGCTGCTATTAATTTTGCAGTTGCTATTGCCGTTGCACTAGGTGCATCCCTTTTATCAGCATGATGCATTTCAATGACCTCTGCATCAGGAAAATAACGGGCAGCTTCTTGCGCAAACTTCATTAATAAGACAGCTGACAAACCAAAATTTGGAGCAATAATGCCACCAATTTTTTCTTTTTGTGCAATTGCTTGCAGCTTTTTTGTTTGATCTGGGGTTAAACCACTTGTTCCCACAATGGGATGCATATGGTGCTTTAAAGCAAATTTAGTATTTTCATAAACTGCTTGTGGGGTGGTAAAATCAATCCAAATATCGGTAGCAATATTGACAGCAGCCAAATTATCAAAGCTTTTAACTGAAGCTCCAAATTCTGCACTTTTAGATGCCGTTGGTGCCAAAACTGCTACCAATTGACAATCAGGTAATTTTTCTACCAACTGGACAGTTTGCTTACCCATAGATCCTGTAGCTCCAGCTACCAAAATTTTTTTCATATTATACTCCTAGTTCTAACGGCAGTTTATGCAATAAAGCCGATTCAGCTAAACCTAAATGAACAGCTAATTGCCGCTTTTCTGCTTCATTTAAGTCCACAATAGGCAGGCGGCAACCACCAGCTGGCAGCCCTTGTGCATTTAAGACGGCTTTAACTGGCGACGGGGAAGGATACATGAATAAGGCTTGCATCTTCGGCATTAGTCGTCTTTGCAATTTCCCTGCTGCAGCTACTTGACCCTGATCTAAATCATCATACATTTCACGCATGGCCGAGCCATAAACATGAGAAGCTACCGAAATCACTCCTTTTGCCCCTAAAACTTTAGCAGTTAAAGACTGCAAGTCTTCGCCTGTATACACTAAAAAGTCACTTGCTGCGTGTTCAACAATATATTCTAAGTCTTCTAAATCAGTACATTGCTTAACGCCAGCAATTTTAGGATTATGAGAGAGGTCAACCAAGGTTTCTTTACTAATCTTAATTCCTGTTCGTCCTGGAATATTATAAATGATAATTGGTACGGGAGAATTTGCTGCCACTGTTTCAAAGTGAGCTGTAATTCCTCTTTGATTCGGCTTGTTATAGTATGGCGCTACTACCAAAGCCATATCAATGCCGGGAATTTGTCCTACTTCCTGGGTAAACGCAACAGTTTGTGCAGTATTATTACTGCCTGTGCCCGCAATTACAGGTACTCGTCCTGCAATTATTTGAGCAAACTTAGTATATAGTTCTATTTTTTCATCATGAGTCATGGTTGCCGTTTCCCCAGTCGTACCGCCAATGACAAAACCATTGCTGCCTGTATTAATTAAATGTTCTGCTAATTCTTTCAGACCAGGATAGTCAACTTTTCCTTCTTTATTAAAGGGCGTAATTATCGCAGTCATTAAATCTGCCTTGTCAAAATTAGTCATGCTTTCTCTCCTTTTGAGTTACATATGACTCAATAAAAAACCTACCATTGCTTTAATTCCTATTACTATTGCATCTTCGTGTGGGTTAAATGTTGCAGAATGGAGTTGAGAATTATCGTTCACGCCCAGCCAGAACATGGTACCGGGAATTTGTGCCAGCAAGTAGCCAAAGTCTTCTCCTGTCATAGCCGGCTGCATCTCTTGGTAATCAATTTGAGGATTTTCCTTCATATAATTAATGAATTCTGCTGTAATTTGCGGATCATTTTCAACTGGCCAATAACCACCCTGATTAAGCTGCAAATCAACCTTAGCATTAAAACTTTGCGCTATTCCCTGAGTCACATCCCGCAGTCGTTGATCGATTCTTTCAATCATTTTTTGGGTTAGTCCGCGAATAGTTCCTTCAAGATGAGCATGGCCGACAATCGCATTTCTAACTGTTCCAGCCCTGATCTTTCCTATTGTAATAACTCCGCTTGCAATGGGATCAATACTGCGAGATATAATTGTCTGAATTTGTTCTATTAAAGCAGCTGCAGCTACTACCATATCATTAGCTTGTTGCGGATATGCGGCATGCCCATCCTTACCGTACAAATCAATATTGATTTCAGTTGTTCCCGCAAATAATGTTCCTAAACGGCAGCCAATTGTGCCAGTAGGCAAATCAGGAGTAACGTGCAAGGCAAAGAATTCGTCGGGGCGCCATTTACCAGAGAAAATTCCAGCTTCATAGGCTTTTTTGCCGCCACTTTCACTTTCTTCAGCCGGCTGGAAAAAGAAAAGTAAATTATCCAGGGGTTGGTGATCACAAAAATAAGCCAAAATTCCTAGAGCCACCGTCATATGGATATCGTGACCACAGGCATGCATTTGACCTTGAGTTTGAGAAGCAAATGGCAAAGCCGTTTTTTCTTCGATCGGTAAGCCATCAATATCTGCACGATAACCGATTGTTTTTTGCGGTTTGCTTCCCTTAACCCTGACCAATATTGCTGTGGGCAGCTCAGGGCATGTGCGAACTTCAATATATTTTTGAGTAAAATTGCCAATAATCTGTAATAAATATTTTTGTGTTTGGTGTTCATGCAAGGCTAATTCAGGGATTTGATGTAAATCGCGGCGGATTTTAACAAGTTGCTCAGAAGTTAACATTAATTCACAGCTTTCTTAATCCCTGTTCAATTCCTGTCTTAGAGGCAGTTTTTTGATCACGCATTTTAACAACTTTTGCCGGCACTCCGGCAACGACGCTGTTCGCAGGCACATCTTTTGTTACTACCGCCCCGGCGGCTACTACCGCATGGTCGCCAACTTGGACTCCTTCTAAAACCACGGCATTAGCACCAATCAAAACGTTTTTGCCAATTTTCACAGGTTGTGCTGAAGCCGGTTCGACAACTCCGGCAATTACGGCACCCGCTCCTACATGGCTGTTAGCACCAATGATTGCTCTACCGCCCAAAACAGCATTCATATCAATCATGGCATTTTCACCAATTTCCGCACCAATATTAATGACTGCACCCATCATGATTACAGCATTTTTCCCTATCTCAACGTTTTCACGGATAAGCGCACCCGGTTCAATTCTGGCGGAAATATTTTTTAAATCCAATAATGGAATGGCAGAATTACGACTGACATTTTCCACTTGATAATATGTTATCTTCTTGGCGTTTTTTTCTAAAAAAGGTTCCAAGACTTGCCAATCTCCAAAAACGACACCGGTGTGAGTTTCATTAAAAATTTTGCAATCTTCAGGCCAGTCCAATTTAGCCATTTCACCTTTGACATATACTTTAACTGGTGTTTTTTTGGTTGAATTAGCAATGAAATCAATGATTTCAGCAGCCGACATTTTTTTCATATTTATTAATTATCCTTTCGTTTGATAAAAGCGATCATGGCTAATTAGATCCGCATAAGTTTCACGTGTAACTACTACTTGTGCTTGACCATTTTCTGCAAATACAACGGCTGGCCGTGGAACACGGTTGTAATTTGAAGCCATACTATAGCCATAAGCTCCAGTTGCCAGAACTGCAATTACATCACCTGGTTTACTTTGAGGCAGTGCCAGTTCGTTAATAAGAATATCGCCTGATTCACAATAGCGCCCTGCCAGTCTGACAGTTTCTTCAGGCTCTGCATGAGGATTTTCTGCTAATAATGCCTCATATTGTGCTTGATAAAGTGCCGGTCTGATATTATCTCCCATACCACCATCTACTGTAACGTAAGGCAATAGTCCCGGTACTTCTTTGCGTGCACCAACTGTATATAAGCTATAACCAGCCTCTCCTACAATTGAACGACCCGGTTCTATCCAGATAGCCGGCATTTTTAAGTGACTTTCTTGTATGCATTTTTTAACTGTCTGCACTATTTGACTGATAAAAGTTTGCGCAGTCAAAACTTTGTCCTGCTTGGTATATCTAATGCCAAACCCGCCACCTAAATTTAAGACTTGAGGCTGGTAATCATATTTTTGTTTCCAGTTATTGACCAGTTGCATAAGTTTTTCAACTTCCAGCTTAAAACCCGCTGTTGCCAAAATTTGTGAACCGATATGTGCATGCAAGCCAATCAAGTCCATCTGTTTATTAGCTTTTACCTCTAAAAATGCCTGCTCGGCTTGGCCTGATCTAATATCAAAACCAAATTTACTGTCCTCTTGACCAGTTTGATCATACTCGTGAGTATGTGCTGAGACCCCTGGAGTTAGCCTCAGCATTACTTGCACTTGAGCATTTGTTTTTTGCAAAATTTGCGTCAGCAACTTAATTTCATAAAAATTATCTAAAACAATGACACCGACATGGTTTTGCACAGCCATTAATAACTCATCTGCTGTCTTATTATTACCATGAAAACTGATTTTTTCTGCCGGAAATCCTGCTTTTAAGGCTGTATACAATTCGCCGCCAGAAACAACATCAACATGTCCGCCAAGTTCATTAATTACCTGATAAATCGCAATTGTAGCAAAAGCCTTACTGGCATAACTAATTGCATAATTTACACTTTCTTCTGCGAATGCCTTTTGGAAAGCCTGAAATTGCTGTTTGATTTTTTGTACGTCATAAACAACTAATGGAGTACCAAATTCTTTTGCCAATTTCAATGCATCTACTCCACCAATTGCCAAGTGACCTTGAGCGTTAGTCTGGTAATAATCATTAGCAGCCATTTAAGTCTCTCCCTTTTGTTAAATAAAAAAGGCTCTTTTGTTGTGCCTAACAAAAGAGACCTTCAAGTTATTATCTGGTATCAATTTTGTCGATAGCGCTCCGCGAATATAAAATTGCGACAGTCCGTAACCTGTTAGATTACGTCCCAGCTAATTAATTACCGCAATAACTAACGCTTCGGCAACCGCCCCTTTGACTGGCTTCTTAGTTTTTGCAGAAACTCCACCAGCTACTTTTGTTGGTTGCAACCTCTTCGATTTATTAAAATATTATTATTAATTAATATGATTGTCAACCATTTTTGCTGGTAAATATTTTTTGATTTTCAAATCCGCAAAATTATTTTTTACAATTGATTTTTTTAAAGTTATAACAAATGCTATTAATACCGGCATTTATCGAGAGTATTTTTACCAAAGTTTTCTTAAGAAAAATAATAGCGTTATTAATTAGCAACTTTCTTTTTCGGTTGAAGATTAAAATTTTAATGTTAAAATCCAATACTAATTACTTAAATTAAATTTAATTGTGAAAGGTATTAACATGAAAATTGTAAAATTTGGTGGTAGTTCTCTAGCGGACGGTGAACAATTTCAAAAAGTTTTAAAAATTATTAATGCTGATCCGGCTCGTAAAATCGTAGTTACGTCAGCGCCAGGAAAAAGATATAAAAATGACACTAAAGTAACAGATTTATTAATAAAATATGCCCGGGAAACAATTAATAAACAAAATTATAGTGAAACTGTTTCAAAAATTTGGTCAAGGTATCATGACATTGCCGCTTATTTTAAAATACCCGAACAATTATTAAAGCCTCTATTGCAGGAATTATATAATCTGCCTCAAGTTTCTTATCCAAGTAAAGATTTTTTAATGGCAGGCTTTAAAGCGCATGGGGAAAAACTAAATGCACAGCTTCTGACTTTAATTTTGCAAAGTCTACATATACCGGCTCGTTTCTTAGACCCAAAGGAATCTGGCTTTATAGTGACTGATAATCCCAGTGACACCGAGGTTTTGCCGGAAACCTACAGCAATTTGCAAAAATGGGCTCAAACTTCAGACTTATTAATTGTTCCCGGCTTTTACGGTATTACTCAAGACGGTTTAATTGCTACTTTTTCTCGTGGTGGTTCTGATATTACCGGAGCAATTTGGGCACGGGGACTTGACGCTGACCTTTATGAAAATTTCACTGATGTCGATGCTATTTACGCTGCTGATCCTAGAATAATTGCTCATCCCCATGCCGTTAAGATTATGACCTACCGCGAGTTACGGGAACTGTCATATGCAGGCTTTTCAGTTTTTCACGATGAAGCGATTATTCCTGCAATTGAAGGGCAAATACCAATTAATGTCAAAAATACCAATCATCCAGATTTGCCGGGGACAATGATCGTACCTGAAAATAATTTTCAGCCTCAAAGTACAATTACAGGAGTAGCTAGTTCTGGTCATTTTGCCGCATTATATTTACATAAATACTTGCTAAATAAACAGGTCGGTTTTACTCTTAAATTACTACAAATTTTTTATAAATTTAATATATCTTATGAACACATGCCTTCAGGAATTGACGATTTAACTGTGATTTTTGACAAACGCCAATTTAATGAACAAATCCGCCAGCAAATGTGTCTTGAAATTCAACAGGCACTTAATCCTGATCAATTAGAGTGGATTGATGACTATGCCATTATCATGGTTGTAGGAGAAGGAATGAAAAACAAAATTGGGGTAATGAAGAATATCACGCTGCCTTTGGCACAAAAGCATATTGCAATTCATATGATTAACCAAGGTGCTTCAAGGATCTCAATTATGCTGGGTACTAAAAAAGCAGACGCAGCAGCTGCCGTTAAAGAAATCTATCATAAGTTTTTTAATTAATTTAAGGAGCAATTTTTATGGTACAACTACAAAAAGTTCACGGTTCACAGAATACGTTTTTTCTACTAGATCAAACCCAATTGCAAAACCCTTTAACTAAAAATGAATTAGTTAATTTGGCCCAACAAATAACTAACTCCGCCACAGGATTATTAAACGGAGCTGATGGCTTGTTAGTAGTCAGCAATTCGCAGCACTCACAAGCCATAGGCAAAATGCAGGTCATTAATGCTGACGGTTCTTTTGCTTCCATGTGTGGCAATGGCTTACGGACTGTGGGCCGTTATCTAGCGCAAAAATTTCACAAGCAATCTTTCAAAGTCGAAACAATGCAAAGCGATTTGCGTGTCAGTTGTCAGCCGGACTGGGCTCAAAACGTTAAAGCAGTTAGTGTCGAAATCAGCCCGGTCAGTTTTGCAGCTGCAGATCTTCCTTTTACTAACTTAGATTGCTCTGAGCTATTAAACCAAGCAGTACCTGAATTTGCACCCAAGTTAACTTTTTCAGCAGTTGCTGTTCCCAATCCTCATTTGATTAGTTTAGTTTCAGATGATGTTTTAAAAAGTGACTTGTTAGCAAATTTAGGAACAAAATTAAATCAGAAAAATCCTTATTTTCCAGATGGAGTAAATGTCAGTTTTGCTCAAGTTTTGTCTTCTGGCCACCTTTTCGTTCGCACTTTTGAGCGCGGTGTTGGTTTTACCAACGCTTGTGGTACTGGCATGTCTGCAGCAAGCTTAATTTACGCTTTGACCAACAAGTCACAGGATCTGTTTGATAAATTGCTGACTGTTTCAAATCCCGGAGGATTTGTCCAAACAAAGGTACATCGCACCGCCAATAGCTATTGGATCGAATTAATTGGAAATGCGACAGTTACACATTACATTGACGTTGCAGAAAGTACCTTGCACCAGAAGCAGCCTGATTTTAATAATTTTAAGATTACCACTACTTCAGAGAATGAAGCATATCAGAATTTTATTGCTGTGAATAATAACTAAAGTAGCTGATATTTTAAAAACCAAACTTAAACAAGTTTGGTTTTTTATGACTTATATTTATAGTTAATTTGTCATAATTTTAATTAATATATTAATATTTTATTATGATTTTTTACCAAAATCAGCAGCACACAGACAACTTTTGAAAGCATATTACAGACCCAATTTTTTAAGTTGGGTTTTTTCTTTAAAGAATAATATCTAGATATCAGATTTGATACTTTGCCTTAAATTTGCCATTATTTTTGGAATCAACGGATCTCTTTCTCTTAGAGATGAATACGCTAATCCATATGAAAAATCATCATAGTAATTTAGTTGCCGGTAACTTATACCTTTTTGAGCAGGATTAATGGCAAAATTAGGAATAATCGCTACTACTCTTTCCGCAGCCAGAACGTAGTTGTACATTAAAAAGTAATTATCAACTGCCTTAACATTCTTCTTATCGAGTTTTTGATATAGAAGTTGGTTAAGCTTAAAAAGGCTAGGATAAGTTTGATCTGTGAATAAAACTAATACTCTATAATTTTTAAGTTCAGCTAAATTTACTGTTTTTTTAAATCGCAGATTGTTATCAGAATTAAACATCAGCAAAAACTTTCCAGCAAGTAATTGGTCAAATCTTATTCCTACAGCATTATTAACAAGGTCACTGGAAACCAGTGCCATATCAATCTTATTATTAGCAATTTGAGAAACATAGTTTCCTAAATAATTAACAATAAAATTAAAACTTGTTGGTTCAAACCCCTTTAAAAAATCTGGTAGAAAGATACTTTCAAAAGGCGAATAGTCCAACCCAATTTTGATATCACGGAAAGACTTTTCCTGATGAATATTTTTAATATTAGCAATTGCGGCATCCTTTTCCTTAAGAATATTGAGGGCCACATTGTAAAAATAGATACCATCAGTTGTCAATGCAATTTGATGTGGATTACGAACAAGAAGTTGGGTTTTTAATTCTTTTTCCAAGTCATTAATATTTTTGGAAATTGCAGATTGCGAAAAATTAAGTTTGCGTGCTGCAACTGTGAAGCTTAAATTGTCACTGACAGTGATGAAACAACGAAGTTGGGTAAAATTCATTTTACTATTCCTTTTAGTGATAACCTATTCCAAATTATAAAACTCAGTACTATATCCCGCAGTCTATCATTAATTTTAAGAGTAAAAGAAAGGATATTTAAAATGTTGGATAATTATGATGTAGTCATTGTAGGCGGTGGTCTGTCTGGATTTGCTGCAGCAACTGAAGCGGCTGATAAAAACTTGAAAACCCTTCTTGTAGAAAAGGGTCATACTACTGGTGGAACAGGCAACTATGTTGAAGGGATTTTTGCAGTCCAGTCACAGATGCAAAAAGAAGCAGGAATCAGCATTAATCCTGAAAGCATTCTCCAAACCGAACTAGATTACTCTCATTATGAAGCTAATGGATTAATCTGGAAAAAGTATATTGAACAATCAGCTGAAAATGTCACTTGGCTGCAACAACATGGCGTAAAATTCATGGGTGTCGTTAATATGGGTACTGGTTTTGCCACATGGCATCTATTTGAAGGATATGGTGATAAAGCTATTCATAACGCCTTAGAACCCTATATCAAAAGTAAAGGTATTGAGATAAAAACTTTAACCCAAGCCACTGAAATAACTCAGACAGAAACAGGAGAATTTAGTCTTAAACTTGTTAATGTTAGCGATAAGTCTGAACAGACTGTTTTAGCTAAAAATATTGTTTTGGCTTCTGGAGGCTACTTAAATAATAAAGAACTAATGAAGCATGCTCATAAATATAATCCTCAAAAAATTGTTGCTGTCAATTCTGGTAAAAGTACAGGTGACGGTCTAAAATTGGCCTGGTCACTCGGTGCACGTAAATTTTTCACTGGAATGACAATGAATTTTGGTGGCCAAATTTATGATGAAACTAATCAAGTACCCGCTTACGAACTATCTGACTGGAACTTAGGCAGTGCTGTCTGTGATGAGCCAGTTTTATGGGTTAACGAAAATGGCGATCGTTTCGTTAATGAATATGCATGTGTAACAAATTGGGCCAATGAAGGGAATTCTATGTTACGTCAAGATCGTATTTTTGCGATTTTTGATCAAAAAACAATTGATGATTTTACTAATAAACAGTTTCCACTTGATTTGCATCCATTTTATGAATTACCTAACTATCCCAACTTGAAAAGAGAAATTAAAACTGCCCTAGACAAAAAACTCAGTTTTATAACTAAAAGTGAGACTATATCTGACTTAGCAGAAAAATTAAATACCCCTAACCTTCAAAGAAGTATTGCAAGATACAATCATTTTTCAGAAATTGGAAGTGATAATGATTTCGGTAAATCTGCAGAATATTTGCTACCTGTCAAAGAAGGCCCATTTTATGCTTTGGAAATGCAAGTTGGAGCCTTTACAACTGGCGATGGTCTAAAAGTTAACCTGAAAAACGAAGTTATTGATACCAACGGCAAAGCTATAAAGCACTTATATGCTATCGGAAGTGATGGCTCCGGCGTTATTTATGGTGATACATATGGAGTCGAAGTTAGCGGCACACACGCAGGATACTGTGTCTACTCTGCAAGAAATGCAATTGATGACATTACAAAATAAACAAGAAAGTACGTAATTTAACAAAAGAGGGATTGCTCAGTACGGTAGATTACTGAACAATCCCTTTTATTCTACTTATATTCTTACTTTGTGATAGCCCCAAAAGAGTACTAATAGCATTATTATTAACAAAATGATTCCTAAAATAAAAACCATGTTCCAGTTTAATGAAAGTTCATAAACTAGACTAACTGCTGGTACTGCAAAGGCTCCGACTAAATAAGTAATAGAATTAATACATGAATAACCTGCCGCAAAGTCTTTACCCAAAATGTCTTTTGCAAAGATCTGCTCTCCCGGCCCATAAATATCTGTCAAGATGTCTGCGCCAACGGCACTAACTAGGGCAAAAATTGGCTCGTGTTTAACTGTTGCCAGAATTAGAAGAGGAAATGTGCATAAACCCAAAAATAACCAAACTGGCAGAGACTTGGCTCCACCAAATTTTTCGGTAGTGATAGCAAACACTGGTGTAACTAGAATATCAATTCCGGTCATAATTGTTTCCATTAAACCTCCTATTGCTGCGCCAAAACCAACTTTAACCGCATAGGTAGGAAAAAGCTGATTCATGTTTGAAGCAAAAGTAATTGCAATGAAGAAAATCAACGTGAGTATAAATGGTTGTGAGAGCCAAAGCTTTTTCAGCTGCTTTGAATTATTTGCTGTTTTACTATTAGTGTTTCTTTTTAAACACTTATCAAAGCCATAAGGCTTTAAGCCTACATCCTGAGGCTTGGCTTTCATTATTAACGAGCAAGGTATTCCTATAATTAATGTCAACCAAGACAACATGAACATTGTTTGTCTCCAACCTGCAATAGAGATTAGATAAGTTAAAACTGGTGTCATAATCAGCAAATAAATGGTGGAAACAAATGAGCCCATCGTAAAAGCCAAATTTTTTCTACTAACAAACCAATTGTTGAGTACAATACCTTGAGCAACAGTTCCACAGGTCGCACTACATATACCAACAATAACGGCAAGAATATATAATTCCCAAACTTTAGTAATATGTGAGAAATACCAAATACTAATTGCACCTACAATTATTGCTGTCAAAGTTATTTTACTTAAACTGATTTTAGCAATTATTTTATTAATTAATGGCAGCATTGCCGCAATGGAAAAACTAATTAACGTATAATAAAGTGAAACAATTGACATTCTACTATTTAGCGAATGAACTAAAGGGTTTAGGAAAAGACTAAATAACAACGTGTAGGTATATTCCAGCAAACTCATCAGTAAGCCTGAAGCAATAATAATTATCCACGGGTATATTTTTTGTAATTTTGTTATTTTTGTCATTTTTCAACTAAACAATTATTGAACTTTTTAAAAGTTTAATTAATTATTACAAGCAGCTTGTTGCCCGGCTAGTCTGCCAAAAGTCTGAGCATGGCTGCAAGTTAAGCCAGGAACATGGTCTGGATATGAGCCCCAGAAAAAGCCGCCACTGGCATTACCAGCTGCGTACAAATGAGGAATCGCTTCGCCAGCTTTATTAAGTACTTGCATTTTAGTATTAACTCTCAAGCCATCAAGTGTTGCTAGCAACCTGCCGCCATAAACTGCTCCATAAAAGGCACCTTCTTTAATTGGTAAAAGTCTGAAATCTTCTTTACCAAACTGGGAATCTTTACCTTCTGCACACATTTTATTGTAATTATCCACGCTAGCTTTTAAATTTTCTACCGGAAGATTCAATTTCTCAGCTAATTCTTCGATTGTAGAAGCTTTTTGTATAAAGCCTTCTTTAATCCTAGTTGCAATTTCTTGCTTATTTTCTTCAGTATTGTAAAAGCCTGGCCAGTTTAAGCGAGCACAACCCAAAGTATGGAATTTTTGCAAATTATCCATTGTAGCATCATTCCAAATCGCTACTTGTAAATATCCTGGCTGCTTAGTTGCCCTATTCATATCAAACTCATACGGCGCACTTTCATTCCCTACACGTTCACCATTCAAGTTTAGTTTTAATAACGGATAGCTTCCCATCCAGAAATAGCCAACATCTTCCCAAGATTTAACATAATATTCATTTGTATTAGTCCCAACTGGAACTGACCCACGATCAAAAATAATTTCTGCAGGTTCTTCATCCCTCCAAGCACCAACTTCTAAGGCAGCTACTTGACCTGAACCATCATCTCTTGGACTATCAGAGTAAACATTCTTTTTTAGGCCTAGCGGATTCCATTTTGCCATTAAGGCTTCATTTGAACCATAACCACCTGTACAAATAATGACACCCTTTTTGGCTTTAATTTCCTTTACTTCAGAGGTTTTAGTATTTTTTACGACCACACCAGTGACTACACCATTTTCAGTAATCAAATGTTCTAACTTAGTTTGCCATAAAAATTCTGCACCAAGTTCCTTAGCTTTTTCAACGACCCACTTACCATAGAAAACATCTTCATGTTTATCATTTGTAACGTCATGTTCAGTTGGAAAAGCTGTATTAATTAAAGTATGATATTCAGCATCCGGCTGTGCATAAAGGTGTGAACCATGAGGCTTCAAAACGTTATCTTCGAGCCAATCAACAGTTTCCGCACTATTATTAACCCAAGTCCACAATAATTTTTGATCTACGTTATCCTGAGCAAATGCTGACAAATAGTTAATTAACTTATACTTGTCAATTTCAATTCCTGCTTTTTTCTGCGCCTTTGTTCCAACAGCTGCAATACTTAAACGGTATAAAAAGCCCGTACTATTCATTTTATCAATGACTAAAACTTTGGCACCTTTTTCAGCAGCTGCACAAGCTGCCATGCCGCCAGCATTACTTGCACCAACAACAATAACATCATATTCGTTCATATTCATAATCTCCTCCTATTTTGCTAATTTATCTGCTCTTTTTTCACCAATAACAACTGCAAACAGAACTATAACTTCACAGATTGCAACAATACCAACAACAATATTCCAATTATGTGTTGCATCAGCAATATTACTCAAAACTGGTGTAGCAAAAGCACTTACTACATAAGTAATAGAACTGGCATAAGAATAACCGGCATCAAAATCTTTACCTAAAATATCTTTAGCAAAAATTTGTTCTCCTGAGCCCATAATGACAGAAATAGCATCTGCAGGTACTGCGGCTATCAAAGCTAATGGAATCAGCCTCGTTTGATTTGCAATAATCATCAACACTGGAGCTAAAATTGTTAAAAATAGCCACCAAGGCAATGCTTTTCTTCCACCAAAGTGATCACTGGTAACCCCAAATAATGGAGTCATAATCAAATCGGCTACAGTAATGATAGTTGCAATTAAACCACCCACATTTGCGCCAAATCCAACACCTTCAGCAAATGACGGCCAAAGGGATGTCATATTACCGGCAAACTCATTGAAACAGAAGAAAATTAAAACAAGAACAAATGAAACTGATAAAAGCACTTTACCTGTACTGGAATTACTACTTTCTTCTTCTTCACTGTCATTATTTACTTGATCTAGTTCAGCTTGTGAAGAAACTCCATAAGGCAATAAATTCAACTTAGCCGGTTCTACCTTAGTAAACAATGAACACGGAACACCAACGACCAACATAATAATTGCTAATATGATAAAAGCTCTGCGCCAACCATTACTTTGAATAATTTGAGATGCAACTGGAGTAATAATTGCCAAAAAGATAGTATTAAAGAATGCCCCAGCAGTGAAAGCAAAGTTTTTGCGTTTAACAAACCAATTGTTAATAACGACTCCTTGAACTACATAACCGCTGAAACCACAACAAATGCCTACAACTGCCGCTAAAACATAAAAAGCCATCACATTGTTGGCCATGGAAAATAACCAAGTCGAAGCTGCCGTAACGACAATAGCACCTAATAAGATTAATGAAACGTTAACCTTGTGAATAAATTTTCCCACTAGTGTTGTACCAACTGCAGTGGCTAAAATTAAAACAGTGTAGTAGTAAGAAACTGAACCTAATTTTCCGCCACCAATAGAATTAGCAAGCGGTGTCAAAAATAGTCCCATTACTTGTGTAAAAACACCAGAGACTACACCGCAAAGCAAACCAGTAGTAACAATCATCAACCAAGGATATATTTTTTGCTTTTTACTCATTTCCTCTATCTCCTTCTCTAGTTTAATTAAATTTATGGTAGCATGGTGTAAAGCACTTTCAGCAGATAATAAAGAAAGCAGCTTTTCCAATTTGGCAAAGCTGCTAATTTATTTTTGTTAATGAAATAAGGAAATTACATGAATACTAATCAACTTAAATATTTTCTATCTTTAGTTCAAACCAGAAATATTACCCAGACTGCAAATCAGTTATTTGTGGCCCCTTCAACAGTTTCAAAAAATATTCATAAATTAGAAACTTTCTTAGGAATGAAATTAATAAAACCCGGTAGACGTGGCATTGAACTCACGGCAAGTGGTGAATTCTTTTATATTAAGGCTAAAAGAATATATGCAGATATCAATGAAACAGTTACAGATATTAAAAACAGCAATTTAAGGGCTACTGAACCTATTACAATCGCTTTCACAGGATCACTATTTGAAATTGAATTTTTATCAAAGTTTATTCAAAACCTAGACAGTAAATTGCAATCCAGAATAAATCTGGAAATTTTTGATCCTAATGACGGCAATGATATTTCCACATCATTGATTCAAGGAAAATATGATTTTGTTTTATATCAGAAAGATTTTTTTATAGACAAAAAGGAAATAAATTTTGAACCGGTTTTTTCAACTGGTCTATCAGTTATTGCTTCTAAAAAGAACCCGATTAGCAAAAATAAATCTTTAAAAATCAAAGATTTATCAAAACAAGAAGTCTACATTTGGAACTCTATTCCACCTTTACCTTTAATCAATCACTTTAAATTTGAATTAACTCTTAAATATCCTGAATTTGACTTCAAAAGTATCAGCGATGAAGTAGTATTAGAAATATTTTGTGCCAGTAACAGATGTTTAGGAATCGTTCCGAGTATTCTTTACGACAAGGTCAATGAAAATTTGAATTTTATTTTATTGAATTACAATATTTCTTTTGCCAATGGCATTGCCTATCGCAAAGGATATGAAAAAAAGGAATACTTTCAACAAGTTTTCACAGCTTTAAAGCATGCGGAACTATCTGAAAAAAGCACTTGGATTGACTAGTTACAGGTTGTGTTTATTTCTTAAAAACGTATTCAATAATCACTTTTAAGTTAATTTATGACCTTCTTTTTTACTCGTGATGAAGTAAAATATAATACTAAAGCGATTACAAAAAAGGAGAGCTGTAAAATGTCAGAACCTGACTATCAAAAATTAGTTGAAGAAACACGAATTGCAATAAAAAAAGGTGATGATCAGCGCGATGCTGGATTGCCAACACAAATTCCGGAAGTAGAACGGTTTGACAATATTTCCTATGGTAAGGATCCCAAGTATCAGATACTCGATGTTTATTTACCAAAGAATAGAACCAGTGCTAAATTACCGGTAATCGTAAATATTCATGGTGGTGGCTGGATATATGGCACCAAAGAAACCTATCAGTTTTATTGCTTGGCTCTGGCTAAAGAAGGATTTGCCGTAGTTAATGCCAATTATCGCTTAGCACCAGATGTGGTTTATCCTGGAGAACTGGATGATATCAACCGTGTATTTCACTGGGTAGCCCAAGAGGAAAATGCGACAAAATATCAATTCGATCTAAATAACGTCTTTATTGTTGGAGACAGT
Source organism: Lactobacillus kullabergensis (assembly GCF_003151025.1). Classification (NCBI taxonomy): domain Bacteria; kingdom Bacillati; phylum Bacillota; class Bacilli; order Lactobacillales; family Lactobacillaceae; genus Lactobacillus; species Lactobacillus kullabergensis. The sequence goes on from NZ_CP029477.1 coordinate 1,925,936, forward strand.
GCCGGCGGCCAAATGGGAGAACAAATTTTAGCAGCTTACACTAACAATGAATACCGCAAGCATTTTGGCTATTCAGTACCCAATTTAACAATTAAAGCTGCCGCTTTAAATTGTGGTGCCTACTTCCTAACAGCAATTCCCTCATATACTGGGGCACCAGAAGCCTATTTTCGGCCAGAAATTCGGTTAAATAAACATGATGAATTAAATGTGGAACAATTTTTAACTCAAGTACTGCCACCACTTTTCTTAATGACCTGCACAGATGATTTCTTGCGTGATAATGCCTACATGTTATCAGGCTACCTGAAGGCCAAAAATATTTATCATGAACTTCATTTCTATGGTGATAAGGAACACCCACGAGGCCACGTTTTCCATGTTAATCAAAAGGATGACTTGGCCAAAAAATGTAATGAAGATGAGCTAAACTTTTTCCGTAAATACATTAATTAACAGTGAAAAAAAGCCGAACTAGTATTGTCTAGTCCGGTTTTTTACTGTAAATTTTTAGAGCTACTGCTGGCTGCTTCTTTCTTTTCTGGAAAACCAAAACATAAACAGTGGCAAAATTATGAAGCCAAAGATCATCATGAAAATTGCATACCAGTTAACGCCTACGACTTTGCCATTTTCAATAATACCAAATTGCGCTTGCCAATTATATTTGACTAGCAAAAAGATTACCAAAACAATTGACAATATTGGTACAAATATATCAGTTAATGCACTTTTAGGAGCCGGCAATATTGGCTGCTTATTTTTACCATAATAAAAGCAGATTACTGCCAGAGGAACAATTATGAATCCTAAAAATCTGACCATAGCACTCAACGTAATTAAGTTAGTCATGTTATATTGAAAAGCTAAGGGTACTAAAATTGCTAGTGCTTCAGAAATAAAGAAAGTTTTAATGGGAAAGTTATTTTTAGTCCTTTCTGTTAAAGTAGCCGGCAGTTGATGTTCACGGGCCATTGCCTCCAAAATGCGCGGTGCATTAAAACTAGAGGCAACATTTATTCCCAGCATCGAAATAAGCGCTCCAACTAAAATTACATCCCGCAATATATCATTTTTAAAAATCGCACTGATTGCCACCACTTGTTTAGTCGTCATCAATGCCTTAGGATCCAAAACCATCGCTACTGCCACTACCCCAATATAAATAGCGGCAATAACCAAAATTGCCAGTGGAATAGCCTTAGGTAAATTCTTTTCTGGTTCCTGCATATCTTCGGAGCCAGATGCAACAGATTCAAAGCCGGTAAAAGCATAAAACGCAGAAACAACAGCCATAACAAGACCGGTAGTAGTTAAAGCCGGTACTATTTTATGCCCATTTTGCGTTATTTGGTCAACGGATGACAGGCTATGGCTGGCGCCAGTGGTAATAAGTAAAACAACTCCAGCTACAATAATCAAAATTAATGCAGCTAATTTACCAGCTGTAGCCATGTTCATTACAAGCTTCACAAACTTTTGCCCAAATAAGTTAATTACAGTTACTGCAAGCATTAATATAATGAAGCCAATGGTGACATTTAAAAATTTGTCAGGATTGCCACCAAAAATAGAAATAGTCGATTTGATTACACCGACAGCCATTACTCCCCAAGCAACACTGGCTGAAAAATAGCGCAAGATACCGACGTAAAAGCCAACATTGTCACCAAAGGCTGCCTTAGAATAAGCATAAGAAGCGCCAGACTTAGTTACGTATTTGGCTGCTGCTGAAAAGGAAATTGCTAAAATTGAAGCAAAAATTGCAGCGATCAAATAGACAATTAAGGCTTTGCTCCCTGCCTGACTAACCACGCTCCCGGGAGTTAAAAAAATACCCGAGCCAATAATCGAATTAATTGCTAAAAAGACAATTGACCAGAAACCTAGTTTATCCCCAGCATTTTTATTTTGAGTCATTATTACTCCTTACTTGGCTTTTTTAACCACAAATTTAAATAAATTATTCATATATTCTGTATCCGGATTATTATGTAACATTTCGGGGTGCCATTGAATTGCTAGAACCGTACCTTGTTTATTTTCTAGCCCTTCGGGCACGCCATCACTTGCATCAGCAACTTCAAGTAAATCTGGAGCAACATCTTTTATCAACTGGTGATGAAAAGAGTTAACCATGCATTCAGTTTTGCCTAAAGTTTTAGCTAGTAAGCTGTTTTTCTTAATAGTGACTTTATGGGTAGGTAAATCAGGCGTATGACCCTGCTCATGTTTCACAGTTTGTTCTGGACGATAGCTAAGATCTTGGTAAAGACTGCCACCATGTGCTACATTAATGATTTGTGCTCCGCGGCAAACTCCCAGAACAGGTTTATTAGCTTCTTCAGCAATTTTTAATAAAAGCATATCAAAGTGATCTCTCTGGGGCCAAATAGGACCAATCTTAGGCATCAATTCTTCACCATATAAGTGAGGATCAACATCATGTCCACCGGATAAAATCAATCCTTGAACATGAGCCATCTGGCTTTTAATAACTTCATTATCTTCAGTAAAAGGAATTATAAAGGGAATTCCGCCATTTTTAACAACAGAATCCACATAGTCCTCATTAACATAACTACGTCTGTATCCTGGAAACATTCCAGCAGAATCAATCATTTCAGATCCTGCTATGCCAATAATTGGTTTTGTCATTTTTTCTCCTTAATTAAACTTATACTACTAGTTATTAACATTATAATAGTTATTAGCAATTTACGTGTGCCATTTGTTTTTATCAAAAAATATAGCAATAGTTCGCAGTCTTGAGTGTAAAAAACTAAATTTATTTTCTTTTCCTTTGGCACTAACCTCAATTGCAGCCAATCTAAGAAGTACATTACTCCTTTCGCTAATCCCACTGAGCCTCTATCTCTATAATCATTATCAGCTTTCTACTTTAAATTTTTCAAAGTTTCATTTCCATTATTTTTAATTAATTTTGTTAACAAGATTTGTAATTCCAGCACCTCCACTTCCTGTTCTAAAACAGACACATATCTGTAACAGTCGAGTTTTAATTGACTTTTTGGTAATCAACTTTATTTTTTAATCATACTGGTCAGAATAGTAATGCTTCTGCTTCCTTAATTAATAAAACTTGGTTCTCTTTAGAGACTTTATTTATTTTTGAGATTATTTATTTCCCGGGAAATATTTTCTATCTCTTTAAATGAAGCATTGGGGTCGGCAATTAGTTTATCTAATTTAAATTGAAGCAAATTAATCCGATTATCAATATTGGTATTCTTATGACTCGAAAAATCAGTGGTTTTAATTAATTTATGATTTTTTATTTCCCAGGTTGCAAAATTCAAATTTTTCAGCAAGTTCTGATCATGAGATACCAGGATAATAGCAAATGGATAATTTTTTAAGAACTCTTCAAGAGCATTAATAGCTGAAATATCTAAAAAATTATCTGGCTCATCAAGTATCAGTAAGTTGTGTTCACCTAATAACACCTTTGCCAATTTATAACAAACTAGCTGGCCTCCACTTAAATCACAGACTTGGTTATTCAAAAATCTTCTTAAACGTAAATCACCTAGAAGTTGCATGGTAGTTGTTTTATCAAAAACACTGATCTTAGAAATTGTTTCTATCAATGTCTCCCTTACCGCAGCTTCTTGAGCAATATTCTGTTTAACATAACCGATTTTTACTTGCGGATTAAACCAAGCGTTAAGTTTTTGATGAAATAATTTTGCTAAAAAAACTGATTTTCCGACACCATTTTTGCCAGTTAATGCAATTTTTTCTCTTCCTTTTATTTGCAATTCTTTTGTTATACTAAACAATTTGTTTCCGTGTAAGACAACATCTTGAATGCCTAATCTGACCAAACTACTTTTTTGTGATAGATCTAAGTTTGTTGTTTTAACGTTACTAAATGTAATTGGATGATGGACTTGTGGTTTTTCCAGCGCAGCTTCCTCGCTTGTTATACGTTTTTTTAATTGAGTACTAATTCGGCTAAGCCTTTTCTCAATCTTGCCGCTGTCTTTTATTTTCCAATCCGACCAAGACATATCTTTCTTTTTCTTGGTAGCATTTTGAGACTTTATTTCAGCCTGCCTTTGATCTTTCTTTAGTTTTTTAATTTTAGTTAGTTTTTCATGGTATTCTATCTTTTTTCTTTTTTCTTCAGCTATGAGAAATTGACAATATTCACTATATGAACCATTAAATTCATGAACTTGATGATCTTTAATGTGCCAAATAACATTAACAAGTTTCTGTAAAAAAGACTGATCATGACTAATTATCAAAATTGGTTGTTTTAAACTACTTAAGGCTTTAATTAGCCATCTTTGTTGCTCAATATCTAAATTAGAAGTTGGTTCATCCAGAATTAGCAAAGAATCTTTGGCTTGACCCAATCTGATTATTGCCTGAGTAATGGCTTCTTTTTCTTTTTCCCCACCACTTTGCTCATCGTTATTTAAAAGCTGTGGTACCAAAACAATACGACAATGGCGCAGTATTTGTCCCGTTACTCTGAAAGTTGTGGGCATTTGGGCAATAGTATTAATCAATGTGGTTTTACCTACACCATTATCCCCGATTAAACCAATTATTTGATTGTCCTGAATATTCAAATGTGGAGCATAAAATAAAGATTCGTCACGATTTTCAACGTTGAGGTTAGTTATTCTAATATATTCCATACTAGCACCTGCTTTTTGCTAAAGAAAAAGCACTGATAACCAAATTGCCCATAATTTGATTAGCAGTGCACAAAAAGCGGTGAAATTAAAGCGCCACCTTAATAGAGAACAATACTAATTTCTGATTATCGGCAAAAATGCATGATAAAAGCATTGGTTATCAAACTTTTTTGCTTACTAATAAAACCAGAAATTAATTCTCCATTTTTTGCATTACCTTCATTTCCTAAATTGTTTCAACTATATCATATTTATTTAATTTTTCAACAGACAAATTATTCAACTTTTTCAAAAATCTCACATACCATTGGTGCCTGCGGATAAAATTTTTGACCATTGGCTTTAAATTCTTCTTCAAAGAATTGATCATGAACTTTGCGCCAGTACTGATAACTACGGTCTCCTTCACCTTCATGATAAGCATGCTCTGCAGAAATTTGATTATACGGAATAATTTCTACAACTTTATCTTGGACAACACAGACGGGTTTACCTTGACCATCGAGAATTATGTTCCAATCGCCAACTTTAGGCATATCTTCATCACCCGGTACATATTCCGAAGTTGTGGCAGTTTTGATTCCCTTGTCAACTAGTTCAGCCAATTCTTCTGCATCTTCTTTATTAGAACCAAAAGCCCAGGCATCAACTTTAGTAGCAATAGCCAAATTGTGCTTAAGACAAAAGTTATACCAGAATTGTTTTACTTTTTCGTCCATTATAACCACCATTCTGGAGTCAGTTCACCAATTGTAGCGACCTTCCCTCTTTCATAATCCAGCATCACTTCAACATTTTGGTAATCTTTTTCCATTAGTTGAACAATAAACTCGCGGCAAGCTCCACACGGCGCACCATTTTTACCATCTGCCATTAGTGCTAAAATCCGGCTAATTCTGGTTTCACCATTGGTAATCATATTAAAAAGAGCACTGCATTCTGCACAAACACCTAATCCGCAAGCTGTGTCAACGCAAACTCCCGTATAAATTTTTCCTGATTCAGCTAGAACAGCAGTAGCGACACCACCAGCTTCCATATGAGGACCAATAGCAGTGAACCCTTGCACTTTTTTCGCTGCTTCAGACATTTTTCGCCATGTTTTGTCCATTATTTTCACCTGCAATTCTTTCATCAAATATCTATAAAGCTTAACTCAAATTGTCTTTGACATGATATCAAATTTATAGATGCCACCATTTGAATGTACCATTTCAGTATTTCTTTTGACATAGCCAGCTCTTTGGTAGACCTTAATTGCACGCAAATTAAAGTCAGCAACGGATAAAACAATTACTTTATAGTCATAGTTATCTTTGACAAAATTTTCAATGACAGTTATAAATTCGCTGCCTAGACCATGACCAGTCAATTTGGGAGCCAATCCTAATCCTATTTCAACTTGCTCTTCTCTTTGGTCATTTTGATCAAGACAAAAGAAAGCAACTAAGTTGTCATCATTATCCAAAACCTGAAAGTAGTTATTTTTACGCATTTTGGGAGAAATTATTTCATCATAATCTTCTTGATCATTTTTCATATCGTAAAAAGCATATTGTCCGTCGTAATGCCACTCATCTGCGATAATCCTGGCATTTTTTTGCGACAGTAGTGCTATTTTTTGAAAAATACTTTTATTCATTTCTTCACCCCTATTCTTTGGATATTAAATACTAATTAATTATTTAATATACTGAAGCCCTATCCAAAAAGCAAATTTTGCATAAAAAATCCGCTTTTGCATACACGGAAGCAAAAACGGAAATTAAATTTTATTTATTATTCCTTAATTAATAGCTGGTCCACCTGTGGCACCATATACTTGGCCTGTCACATAACTTGCCAAGTTTGAAGCCAAGAAAATATAAACATGAGCTATTTCATCAGGTTGTCCTGCGCGTTTCAACAGTACTTGCTGACCAAATGTAGCAAGAGCATCGGTTGGCTGACCACCACAAACTTGCAGAGGTGTCCAAACCGGACCAGGAGCAACGCTGTTAACGCGAATTCCTTTAGGAGCAAGGCTTTGAGCCAAATTAATAGAAAAGCTGACAATTGCTGCTTTTGTAGCAGCATAATCAAGCAATATTGGTGATGGACTGAACCCTTCTAAAGAAGTCGAGGTCAAAATTACACTGCCTGGTTTCATATGCGGTACAGCCGCTTTAGCCATTTCAAACATTGAGATGATATTAACTTCAAAAGTATCGTGAACTTGATCCATTGATAAATTCTCTATGCCATCAACATTTTGTTGGATAGCTGCGTTCATTACCAATAATTCTAAGCTGCCCAATTCTTTGACAGCTTTTTCAACAACTTTTGTTGCTTCGCCGCGTTTACGGAAATCAGCTGGCAGCAAAACTGCTTTACGTCCAGCCTTTTTAATCAATTCAGCTGTATCTTTAGCATCAGATTCTTCTTCTGGCAGATACTGAATGGCGACATCGGCTCCTTCTTTAGCAAAGCCAATTGCTACAGAACGACCAATACCGGAATCACCTCCAGTGATAAGGGCATGACGACCTTTTAATAAGCCGTGGCCTTCATAGTCATTCATGTCTCCAGCAGGTACTGGATCCATTTTACTTTGCAGTCCAGGATATTCTTGTGATTGCTTAGGAAAATCATCATGATGATAACGTTTTAACGGGTCTGATAATTTATTGTCCATTTGTACTTTCTCCCTTCAATAAATTCAATTTCAAGATACCGCTTTTATAATAATAAAACAAAAATATTGCTTATTAATGCACAAAAAATACATTATCTTTGCTCTATTACTTTCTTTGTTCTATGATGAATTTATGAGCTATAAACAGGAGGAAAAATTCAATGCTTAAATCTTATAAAAAATTCTGGCAGAATATCTTTAATTTTTCTGGTACTGCTAATCGGTCTGAATATTGGTGGCCAGTAATTATTAACTGGGTATTAGCTTTTGTTTTAATGCATTTAGTTGAAGGTCTATTAGGCCATTCAATTAATGATATTTATAATTGGGGCGACTGGAGTATTAAGACTAGTTCTCTCATTATTTCCTTCGTTGTCTGGATTGCAATGCTATCTTTGCGTTTTCGCCGTTTGCATGATACCAATCGCTCTGGCTGGTGGGTTCTAATTATGATAGTACCAATCATTGGAGATATTTGGTTTATTATCTTAATGCTGCTGCCGTCAAAAGCAAATAATTATGATTAAAATAATGTTAATCTTTTGTTTCAAACCTGCCCAAACTACTCTGTTTAAACTTAAATAATATAAATTATGTGTAATAATGTACCTTTAGTGCAGTTATTGCACTTTTTCTTTTCCAGCCAATATTTTCGCTAATCACTTTTTGTTTCTGTTTTAAAAACATTTCCTTGCGCTGCTCAACTGTATCAATACCATTCTCTGCTAGTTAAAGATACTTTTTAATTTCCTTAAGTGGCATTCCCGTTTTTCTTAGATAAATAATCGTACTAAATCGCTATCAGCTCATTTGGTTCAAATTCTCGAATTTCATTTTCGTCAGGTTTAACAAATTTTAATAAACCAATTTTTTCATTAGTATCTCCTTTTTAGCAACTTCACCAAGATAGGGTAGAGCACTTATTTTTTATATTTCACTTTCAACTAAACTAAACGACATTTATTAAAAAATTTGACTTAGAGTTGCTCGAACCCACTATACTGAACATTAATTACAAAAAGGGGTGTAATTATGAATTTCTTAATTTTAGCGGCTAATGGTCAAATAGCTCGAATTGTTGAAAACCGCATACTTTCTTAAAATAATTACCAAGATATCAATTTAACACTGGGTTTGCGTAATCCAAATTGCTTAGGTTCATTGGAATCCAAAGCCCAAATTATGGAAGTTGATTTAAATAACAACCATACTGTCAATAAAGCTATGTATAAACAAGATAAGGTTTTCGTAGTCGTTGTAGATCATACTATGGATAATGTCATCACTAAAAATGTAATCGAAGCAATGAAAGATAACCAAGTTTCACGTGTAATTTTTGCTAACATTCTGGGTATACGGTGAATTTGGCCGGTGGAATCACCAATTTGTTATGCCGGGACTACAGGCTGCCATTAGCTCGGATAAACTTTTAGCAAGATCTGGCTTGCATTATACTACTTTACGTTTACCCTGGCTCAACGATCGTAATGAAATCAAATATTCTATTACTACTCATAATGAACCCTATATTGGTGTTTCAGGTTCACGCAAAAGCATTGCAGACGTAATTTTAAAAATTGTGCGCAATCCTGAATTATATGATAATGATAGCATTGGAATTGCCGATCCAGATACACAGGGAAAAGATCGGCCTGTTTACTAAAGAATTAGTATAAATGAAAGCAGGAGCATTTATTAAACTAAGCAGAGTGATTTAAAAGAATGTCCTATGCCCAAACTTTAACCAGAAAATGATGCAATTTTAAAAGTTGTTCGTTCCTCTGTATACGAATCTGATTTATGGTGATTCTGTGGTATATCAAAATTTCTGCAAATTCAACTACGAAGCATGAAACATTGAGCATTGTTGAAAAAGTGGGCAAAAATATTGTTGATATTCAGCTGGAGTCTTTATTATTGCATCATTTACACATGGTCGTGGTCAATGTTCAAACTGTTTAGCAGGATTCGATGGTAATTGTCTCAATAAAGGTCATTTAGAAATAGCGATTATCAGTCAGACTATTTTTAATTTTCATTACGCTAACTGGGTATTACTCAAAATATCGAGGAAGCGTCCATATTAAAATTATGTTTCACATGAAACAAGAATTGACTAGCGTGCATTAATCCAACGATAAAAGTCTGTATTATTTGTAATTCTTTAACTGATATATTTTTATCTTTTCAGCAAACAAGTAGCTGACGATTACTAAGTCTAACCGCATTTATAAACAAAACTTTTGCCACTATCTACTGAAAAACCAATTCAGTCAAATGATAATATGTAATTTAGTAATTGTTTTTATTATAAAAGCATTTCAATTATTAACTTTAATTTGTATATTAGCTTGATCTGATAGCAGCTTTTTCAATATTTATAATATACATTATCTTAATCGTATATAAAATATTGATATAATTATCATAAGATAAATAATATTTATATTAAATTAATCACTTGTCTATGATTAAAATTTTTATATAATTTAAAAGGTACCGGTACAAAAATTAAAAAGCAAAGGAATGATTAATTTAAAATTAATAAAATGACAATCTCAGAAGTGACTGCCTTAGCTTTAAGTCCAGTTGCAATTTTTATATTTTAAAAATAGAGTGTAATTATGGAAACAAATAAACAAAAACTAACAGCAAATCAAAAAAGATCAAGAAGTAAGCCCAAACACTTTAAACTTTATCAGTTTTTGGCAAACTTTTTCTCCATAATGATAAGCAGCATTTTGGTTGAAAAATTTTTACCGAATTGTTCGCCATTTTGGGCTAGTGGTAGAAATCTTCTGATATTTTTAATTTGTATTGCAATATATTTTATATTTTTTACTTTTACAGATAAAGCTCTTAACTATTTCTGTTTTAAAAACAACTTTTAAACTATAATTTCGGGTGCAGATAAATCATCAAAATGTGATTTATCTGCTTTTTTAGTAATTTCAATAATTTATTTTTTCTTTTCGTCCAAATATTAATACCTACCTTCTAGTAACATATTTTGCTAGAAAAAATATAAAATACGAACTTTAATAATACAACCCAATCTTCTTGTTCTTGCATAGTTTTTAATTTTATTTTATTCTTATTATTGTCACATTCGATAATAAGAAAGCAAAAGTGAGGATCTAATGTCAAGTTTTCTAAAATATTACGCTAAACTATCTGAAATTGCTGATTTTTTACTTCATAATCCAGAACTTGGTTATAAAGAATTTAAAACATCTAGCAAGATTGAAGCTGAAATTAACAAAATTAGTCCCGAGTTAAAAGTCGAACATTATCTCAATACAGGTTTAAAAGTAACGTTAACTAATGGTAGCCAAAAAACCATTGGAATTATTGCTGAAATGGATTCACTCTATCAGCCTAATCACAAAGTAGCAGATACGAGTACTGGTGCTGCTCAAGCTTGTGGTCATTACACACAAATCACTACCGCACTAGCAATTATGAATGAAATAATTACCAATCACCGGCTTGAAGATTTTGGTGCTAATCTAGCATTTATTTTCACTCCATCCGAAGAATTTGTTGATCTTGCTTGGAGAAAACAGCAAAAAGAAGCAGGAAAAATAGATTACTTTGGTGGCAAACAAGAGGCTATTAAACTCGGCATTTTTGACGATATTGACTATTGTGTTTCAGTTCATGCGATAGGCGAAGATTTTGATGAACGAACTATCGAAATTAATTGTGATCTCGCGGGCTTTAATTTTGAATATTTTGATTTTTATGGCAAGGCCAGTCATGCGGCTTTCGCCCCAGATGCAGGTATTAATGCTCAAAGCATAGCAACATTATTTAATATCGCTTTAGCCCTGCAGCGTCAGCAAATTAAGGATCCCAATCGTATAAGATTTAATCCCGTAATTGTTGGTGAAAATCATGAATCAATTAACGTAATTCCTGATCACATTAAGATGGGGACAGACTTAAGATTTTTTGACATAGACAATGCTCAAAAATTAATGAACCGTTTTAAGCAAGCAGCAGAAGGCTGTGCAGCAGCACTTGGCGGCTCAGTTAGGTCCGAAAGGCAAGTTGGCTACTTACCTTTGATCTCCAGTAAAAGTATGAGCGCTATTGTGAAAGATGTCTTCTCTGCAGATGAAAAAATTCCCGGTTTAATCGAAAATCGGGGCTACACAATGGCGGCAGGTGATATTGGGGATGTCAGTTTCTTAATACCAACCATCCAAATCGGTTATGGTGGTTGGAACGGAACTATTCATGGTGATGACTTTACCCTAGTTGATCCTGAGTTTGTTCTAGCAATTTTTCCTGAATTTGTCTTTAACAGTATTCTTAAGATTTCAAATAACTTAGATCAGGTAAAAACCTATAAGAAAACAAAAGAAGAATATTTAACTGAATTAGAAAAGATGGCAAAATAAAATGAAATATTTAAAAGCATACGGCCCGCTAATCATTTTAGTGTTGTTAATAGATACAGTTTCTGAAATGATTAGTACCCAAGTATTTAAAATCGGCAAAATTGAAATCTCTATCTTACCTCTAGTATTTGCGGTAATTATTGCTATTTTAGTTTATTTAATCCCGGCAAAGCCTATTAAAAAACTTTACAATGATAAACGGGTAAAATTTGCCGGTAAATACATGATTCTTATCATGTTGCCTTTAATGGCACGTTATGGAGCGAATGTGGCCCCTAAAATCAACGAAATTATTTCTGTTGGTTGGGTTTTTCTAGTCCACGAATTAGGTAATTTAGGCACGATTATCTTCGGTTTACCTGTGGCACTATTACTTGGCTTAAGAGAAGAAGCTATAGGTTCAACGTTAGGCTTAGGCCGTGAAGGTGAACTAGCATATATTAGTGAAAAATACACGCTAAATTCACCTGAGGGTCGTGGCGTACTCGGAATTTATTTAATTGGTACCATTTTTGGTTCAATTATCTTTTCAATCCTTGCTCCACTTCTTCTAGGGATGGGCTTTAACTATAAAGCTGTTGCAATGAGTGCTGGTGTTGGTTCTAGTTCAATGATGACTGCAGCTTCATCGTCTTTAGCAGCTTTGGTACCAAAACACAGTGACACTATTTTGTCCTTTGCCGCGGCCAGTCAGTTACTAACTAGTTTTATTGGCACTTATATCATGTACTTCCTGGCAGTGCCTCTGCAAAGATTCATGTACACACACATCACCAGCCTACTAGACAAAAAGAAAGAAGTTTATCCAGATCATGACTAAAGAAAACAATTTATATGAATTATTTAAAGATGCTGTCATTCTTTTACTTAGTGTTAGCTTAGTATTATTTGTTCAATGGGTTAAATTAATTAGAAATCCCAAAAGCACACCAATTACTACTGACACATTCATTGGTTTAGGTATGTTATGGCTTTTTTCGCTATTAGGCATAGTTATTAGTATGCTGATGAAAAAAGTACCTTGGAAAATCATTCAGGGCTTTCCTATTCTAGGTTGGGTTTCAATTGTTTCTTTAATTTTTTGTTTGCTTAGTCCCTACTGCGTTCGCGTTATCAATGCTGTAGACTTTTTGTCACTAACAACCTCTGTTCTAGCATTTGCTGGAATATCAGTTACCCACCGTTTGAAAGAACTGACTAAAATATCCTGGAAGATTTTAATCGTCGCAATTTTTGTTTTCTTTGGTATGTACTTTATGGACACCTTAATCTCACAAATTGCCCTTAATCTTAGTTAAAAGTATTTTTTGAAAAGCTAAAAGTCGCCATAACTGCAATTAGTTTAAGCGGCTTTTTCTTTGTGCACATATATATTTTTATAAAAATTGAAAGACTAGCTATACACAGTCAATTTGAAAGGCACAACTGCAGTAACTTAGAAACTAGGCCTGATTAACTACTTTTTTAGTTTTGTTGGCATTATATTCAATTTTAAAAACACCAGTAATTTACTTCAATATAAGCTGGTTAATTCATATCTGCATAGACTGAGTTTGAGGATATATTTTATACCTGAACAGTAAATCCTTTTAACCGATTTATCCAGGTATTAACCAATTTGGCAATATTTCCCGGGAAATACTACATGATTGCCTACTTTAACTATTTAGCTCGTTACTTTTCCAGTTTCACATGAAACAATATGATTTTTAGAAACATATAGTTTTAACATCTGTAAGGATTAAAAAATACTATAAATATTTTTGATACGCTTAAAATTTTTAGGCAATAAAAAACAACTATGATAATTACCATAGTTGTCTTTTTAAAGCTCTCAAGCCAAATATTCTGTCAGTCCCGCCTTTAATCGTTCTAAGCCATCTTTGACCATGGTTAAGGGACAAGCAAGATTCATACGCAAAAAGTCGTGACCATTTCCACGATAAATGCTTCCCGGTGACAAAACCAGACCAGTTGTTTTTTCTAAGTATTCCGCTAATTTTTGCGAGTCGCTACTAATTTGACTTACATCAAGCCAAATTAAGTATGTTGCTGCGCCTGTAACTACTTTGACTTGCGGAAGATTCTTATTGATGAACTCTTCAGCATAAGTGAAATTAACATTTAGCTGCTTAATCAACGCCTTTAGCCAATTGTGACCATGTTCATATGCTGCAATTGTTCCAGGTATAGCTAGCAAATTTGGTTCAGCTACCTCATCGCTATTAAGACCGCGATTAACCATAGCGCGCAAATTACTATTTGGTACAATCGCTGTTGCTGCGTGTAGTGCAGCAACGTTAAAAGTTTTACTAGGTGAAACTAATGAAACAACGTTTTCGCGTGCAGGATTATTCACTGAAAAAGCTGGGGTATAGTCTGGGCCCTTGCGCACCAAGTCGCCATGAATTTCATCAGATAAAAGAACTACATGATGCTGATAGCATAAATCTGCAATTCTTTGCACTTCTTTTTGAGTCCATACCTTACCAATAGGATTATGCGGATTACAAAAAATCATTAGTGTTGTCAAAGGTAAAGCTAATTTCTGTTCGAGATCATCCCAGTTGATTGCATAATTTTCACCATCAAATTGCAAGTCATTGGATAAAACATGTCGACCATTATTTTCAATTGAATTGTAGAAAACATTATATACGGGAGCTTGGACTAAAACGTTATCGCCAATGTGGGAAACCCGCCGTACAATTGAAGAAATTGCGGGTACTACCCCAGTAGTAAAAATCAGCCATTCCTGCTGAGGCCGATGACCATGTTCTTTTTCGTACCAGTCCGCCACTGCTTTAAAATAGTCATCTTCAGGCCACTCGTAGCCAAAAACACCGAGATCAACTTTCCTTTTCATTGCAGCAATAATTTCCGGTGCTGTTTTAAAATCCATATCAGCGATTGACATCGGCAAATCGCCCTTTTTGACATGCCATTTGACTGAATCTGTATTGCTTCTATCCGGTGCATTAATAAAATCATATTTATTCATGATATTTAGTCCTTCGGTTTCTGGTTTTCATCTGAATGATTAACTTTTGTATCAATTTTAGCACAGTCAATTTCAGTTTCACTAGGAGTAATTTTTTGGGGATCCAAAATTAATTTACCGATTGCAGGAGCATAAATTTTACCAGAAATGGGATTTTTCACACTGTCAATTTTGCTTGAAACCGTAGCATTAATATTAGAAACGTATTCAAAGGCTAAATCCGTGTGAATTAAGCTGGTATTTTTCAATTCCAGATGGTCGATATAATTAAGCCCCTGGTCGCTTTCAATTTTACAATTGATAAATTTGATATTTTGTCCGTTCCACGCCAAATATTCACCATCTATTATTGAATCATACACAGTAACATTTTCACAGTTCCAAAAGGCATCTTTAGAAATAAAAGTGGAATGATGTACTTCAACATTTTGGGCACCATCAAAAGCATAATTACCAATAATACTAACGTGATCAAGATAGATGTTTTGACTGTCTTTACCAAAATAGTCACCGTTAACTTGGCTATTGGTAATCCTAATATCTTTACAGGTCCACATTGTTTCTGCAGCATTAGCAAAATGAACATGATCTAGGACTATTTTTTCTGCTCTTCTAAATAATTTTGGAGCCTGCAAAGCCGAATTTTTAACAGCAATATTTTTGGTATACCAAATACCACTGCGAGCCATAGTTTCAAATACAGTATTATCCACATTAATGTCCTTGTCGTACCATAATGGATACTTCCATTTAAAGATAGAATCCTTGATATCAATTTTGCTGGCTTCCTTAAGCGGCGACTCACCTTCACCAAAAGTTATTCCTTCCAGCTGTGAATCTTTTAGTCCAAAAAGAATTCTTTCACCTTCAAAAAAATGATTTTTGATAATATTCATTCCGATCTCTTTCCTCTTTTGTATTATTAATAGAAAAAACCTATTCTTTATTATCCTCTGAAAACCTTTCAACTTAAAATGCTATTTGATTAGGTCTTTTTATTACAAATAGTTATAGCAAGTTTATCGCTAGCTGCATATTTATTTTAGCATTCGCCTAAAAACTCATTGTATATTTTTAAGCTATATGATAAGGTTATTAAATAATTATTACGTTTATTATTAAATTCAAATCAAATACTATTGCTATCTATGTAGAAAGGCCATCTAATATGGAAGACATTAACTATAGTAAAAATTACCTACTTGGAGGAGCAATTGCGTGTTCTCAAGCAGATGGAGGCTTTCAAGAAGGAGGCAAAGAAATTTCTACGCAAGATTTACGCTACCTAGATCCTAGCTGGACACCAGAGCAAATTGAAGATAAGCACCAAAATAATCCTTTTTCACAAGAAGAATTTGATCAAGCTTTAAAAGATCAGGGAACAAAATATTATCCCCTCAGAAGAGGTATTGATTTTTACCATCATTATAAAGAAGATATAAAAATGCTGGCAGAAGTGGGATTGCAAATTTTTCGTACTTCAATTTGTTGGTCAAGAATCTTTCCTAATGGTGATGACCAAGAACCAAATGAAGAAGGAATCAAATATTATCGTGATATGTTTACTGAGTGTAAAAAATACGGCATAAAAGTTTTTGCCACAATGATTCACTATGACATCCCCGTTAATTTGGTCATAAAATACGGTGGCTGGAAAAACAGAAAAATTATTTCATTTTTCGAAAAATATGTAACTGTTTTATATAAAAGATTAGGTGATTTGGTAGATTACTGGTTGCCGTTCAATGAAATAAACGCTGCTAAGTTTTCCCCTTGGGATGGAGTTTGCTTAATACCTGGTACAGAAAAGAATATGGATCAGGAGATTTTCCAATGCCTACATCACCAGTTTTTATGTAGTGCAAGAGCAGTGCAACTAGGACGCGAGCTTGTGCCCGGAAAACTAATTGGCGGTATGATTGCCCGTTTCACTACTTACCCAGCTACTTCAAAGCCGGAAGACAATTTGCAAGCCATCCAAGATGACCAGTATTCAAATTGGTTTTACTTAGACGTTTTAGCAAGGGGCTATTATCCAGAATACATGAAACGTTATTTTGATAAAATCAACGTTCACATTCACTTTGAGCCCGGTGATAAAGAATTATTAAAAGACGGAACTGTAGGCTTTGTTTCCTTCTCATACTACTTTTCACAAGTATCTACCAATGATGATAATTGGGAACAAACTGCTGGCAATCTGATTATGACTAAGAAAAACCCTTATTTAAAGGAATCCGAATGGGGTTGGCAAATCGATCCTATTGGCCTAAGGTTCACTCTTAACCAAATATATGATCGCTATCACCTACCAATTATTGTTGCAGAAAATGGTATTGGTGCTCATGACGAATTGACTTCAGATCACAAAATACACGACGATTACCGCATCGCATATCTTAGTGCCCATATAGATCAATTAGATGAAGCTGTAAAAGATGGCGTAAATTTAATTGCTTACACCATGTGGGGCATAATCGATATTGTTTCTTGCGGTCCGTTAACCATGGATAAACGATACGGTGTAATCTATGTTGATTTAGATAATGGCGGTAAAGGCACAGGAAAAAGATACAAAAAGGACTCACTTTACTGGTATAAGAACAAGATTAAAGAACATATCAACAATTAATCTCGTTAGTACCAGAAAGGAAAATTTATAATGGAAAAGAAGGAGTTAGCAAAGAGTATAATTAATTATCTGGGTGGAAATAATAACATCAATAACTATTGGCATTGTGTTACTAGGCTTAGATTTACTATAAAAGATGCTAGCAAAGCAAAATTAGCAAAAATTGATAATTTACAAGGCGTTCTTGGAACTACTATCAAAAGCAATCAATATCAAATAGTAATTGGTCCAAACGTGGATTCAGTTTTTGCAGAAATTGAGAAAATCCTAGGTCCTCAGCAAAGCGATAATAGCCAAGATCAAGGTAAACACAAGTTTAAAATCACTGGAAAAGTAATTCTAGATGTCATTTCAGGAGTTTTTCAACCAATTTTACCGGCATTAGTTGCAGGAGGCATGCTAAAGGGGATTTTGGCAATAGTTCTAGCAATTTCACCAGGACTCGAAAAAAACACCACAATGGCCCTATTTAATTTAATCGCTGATGTTCCTTTTTACTTTTTGCCATTCTTACTGGCAATTTCATCAGCACGCAAATTTAAATTAAATGAATTTCTCGGTATTTGTATGGCCGGTGCATTGCTTTATCCGACGTTTGTTGCCAAAATAGCTAGTGGTCATTCTGGATTGACATTATTCGGCTTAAATATTCCAGTATTTAACTACGCCTCTTCTGTTTTTCCAGTTATTTTAGGCGTGGGATTAATGGCCATTATTTATCACTTTGTTGACCGCTTTATACCCGACGTATTAAAGTTGGTGGTAGTTCCTGCCATAACTTTAATTACTGCTGTGCCAATTGCAATGTGGATTTTAGCGCCACTAGGAGCATACGGCGGTCAGTATCTAGCTGATGGCATAGTATGGTTATTCCATAAAGCAGGTTTGTTAGCAGGATTTTTATTAGGATTTTTCATGCCATTAATCGTTTTAACAGGTATGCATCAATCAACATCTCCTATTCAAATTCAGAACATCGCTACATTAGGTTATGATTACTTATTGCCAGTGTCTTTTGTACACAATATGGCCGAATCCGGAGCAGCTTTTGGCACTTCTTTAAGAATGAAAAATAAAGAATTACGTGCCGCAGGATTATCTACCAGTTTCTCTGCTTTCATAGGCATTTCTGAGCCTGCTCTTTATACAGTTAATGTAGTTCATAAAAGTTCCATGTTAGCAGCAATGTGTGGTTCCGGAGTTGGTGGCATGCTAACCGTTTTACTTGGTATTAAGTGCTATGCATTTGTAATGCCCGGCATCACTTCTCTGCCAGTTTATGTCAAGTCAGGTCAAGGTTTTACCAATGCTTTGTTAATGATTATCTGCTTAATAGCAGCTTTCTTAACTAGTGCTCTAGTGGCAGTAATTTTGGGTGGAAAAGTTGCTAGGGAAAATGATACAAAACCAACTTCTACACAAAGCATGACTTTTTCTACTCCTGCTGCTGGAGTTGTAATTCCATTAGAAGATGTAGCTGATTCGGTTTTTGCCAGCAAAACGATGGGTGACGGTTTTGCAGTTAAGCCTTCTGAAGGCAGCATCTATGCTCCAGTTTCAGGTAAAGTTACTATGTTGGCTGAAACAAAACACGGAATCGGTATTACCACAAATAATGGACTAGAAGTTTTAATACATTTAGGAATTGATACAGTTGAACTAAAAGGCAATCCCTTTAAGCTCTTTATTAAAGAAGGCGATGAGGTTGTCTCTGGTCAAAAAATTGCATTCATGGATATTAAGCAAGTTAAAGACAGTGGCAAAGATCCAACTGTCATCGTGGTAATCACAAATTCAAAAGACAAGGTTAAGGATGTTAAATTTACACTGCCAAATAAATCTGCCGCAGATTTTGATGAGATAATGTCTGTGCAATTATAGAATTAAGAATTTAATATACACCAAAAAACGTGATTCTATTTTTATAGCAGGATCACGTTTTTTAATTTGCTATTTATAATTCATAGAGAACTAATCAGCTTTCGGCAATAAAATGATACATGTCACCAGATTGGACAAATTTAACTGGTATTTCTGAACTTTTAATGGCTCGTGGCAACCATTTTTCCATGTAACGCATCCCTGCCTCTTCTGTATTAAAATGTCCAATTTGAACAATTGTTTTATTTAATCCGAGCATGTTACTGTCTCTAATGTATTCAGCCAATGTAAAATCTATCATTTCCATCGTTAATATACAATCTATTTTTTCTTTATTAATTAAGTTAATAGTTTCATTGGCATTACCTAGATTGTGAAATGGAATAATAGCTTTTCTTACGGGAGTGTCAGGTGACCCTTCAATTCGGCAACCATTTAAGTTCAACTTAGTTACCAAATGATGTGAAATACTTCTTGCTGTGGTGCCTACAGGAAAATCAAAGTAGAATGGAATGCCATTAAAGTTTTTCATAAACTTTGTCCAACCAAGTTCTTGCGCATAGCCATAAAAAATACCATCTGCCCACCCATCAGGACTTTCACTAGCCGGAATACCTGAATGTAGATGATCATGGTCTCTTCTCACCACGATTTTATATTGATCTAATAGCTCCTTCTTTTTTGCGAAAGTTTCATTGTGATTTTCTTTGAGCCAGTTTGTATGATCGCCATGATTCCAAAACATTGCCTCATGACAAATAATTAGATTGGCTCCGATTTCATGGGTTTTCTCAACTACTGCCACACTGGGCCAACAAGTAGTAACAACACCTGTGCATTCGTCATTTAAGTGCTTTTGTCCATAAAGAATTTTATCTCTATCAGTAACATGTCTCAGCTTAGTTAGCTTTCCAGTTATTTCTAGACCCTCAAATTCTTTGACATCTATTTCACCTCGCTCATATTGAATTAGATTATCTATTACATTTGCAATTTTCATTAGTTTATCCCACCTCATTTATTCATCTTGTGAACTATTTTCTACCTGCTTTAAATGAATAACTAAATAAAGACGCTCACTACTATTTAATTTATAATCCATTTCCTGGAAAAAGTAATCTTGTACTTTTTTAAGAGTTCCTTTTAATTCTGGAGACTGTTTTAAAAAGGAATCTAATATCTGTTTATTATCTTGAGACTTATCATTTAAATACGTATTATTGGTTTGAATTTGTGAAATCAAAAATTTCAAGTGAACTGTTAGCCTTTCAAGTGCTGTTGGCTTAGCAGGATAGCCTAAATCCCTGATAATAATTTGCAATATTTTGCTTAAATGTAATGTAACGTAATTTTTATTTGTCTGCTGTTCCTCATTAATAGGACTAATTTCATTTTCAACAAAGTGAATTGCAATTAAACTGGTTTCACCAGATGCTAATTTAACATTAAAAGTGGCATTGATTCTTTTAACACTTTCTTTAGCCTCCCCATATTCAAGGGGATAAACATTTTTGACACTAGTCAAAGATGAAATATTGTTATTACTATTCCTTCTAACAGCAAAATAGATATGATCGGCTAAACTAATAATCAAAAATTGATTAAACTTAGTTTCCAATTTTTTCTCTGCATGATCAACAATATTCTTTGATACTGCTAAATATTCAAGTGGTACATTTCCCAGTAAATTTGATAATGAATTAAGCCATTCTGGATCCTTAATATTCTTTATAAAAGTCTGAACACCTTTGCCCTTATTAATTTGATCTCCAGGTTGCTTTTTGAAGCCAATACCTTTACCAAAAAGAATAGCTTGTTGATGATTTTTGATATTAACCAGAACAACATTATTATTAAAGGCTTTTACTACTTCCATAACTTTATTTCCTATTCATCATCTGATTCATTTTCACTGTTATAATCATTCATATATACAATCTGGTTTTTAGCTTGGGCTATTAATTCTTGTATTTTTTGCTTCTTTAACTGCTTACTTGGATCAAGTATAATTGACAGCACTAAAGCCAAATTAACACCTGTAATTACATTAATATTTTTTCTTTTAATCAATTGTGAACAATTCTGATTGACACTGCCACCCAATAAATCGGTTAATAAAAATACCTGATCTTGCTCACTAAAACCACTTATTAATTTTGTGAGTTCCTGGATTGGAAATTCATTTTTTCCATCTTCATAAGCACAAAGATAATGGATATTTTTAATATCACCCGCAAAAAATTTAACCGTTTCGGCCATACCTTTTGCTAAAGTTTTATGTGAAATAATTACTATTTGTTTCATATTAAGCCTTTAAAATTCCTAATGCAGCACCAACCATGGCAATAACAATTACCATTAAAATTAATGTGGTTATTTTACGTCCTTTTTTCAGCATCCAATATAGTAAAGCCGTCAATAATACTGGTAATAATCCTGGCATTAATTGGTCTAAAATATGTTGCCCTGTAAGTGTCACACCAGCCTGACTAAACTTCAATGCTAATTGAAAATTGATTGTGGAAGGAACAATTGCACCGATTACGGCAATTCCCAATACTGAAACAGCATCTGTTAATGCAGAAAGTTTGTCACTCATATTAGTCATTAATGCCGTTCCAGAATCGTAGCCTACATTATATAGAAATGACCGTAAGAAAAAGAACAAGACATACACCGCTAAATAGATCCACATGCCAATACTATTGCCATGTTTACCCATTGAGGCGGCAATGGCACCCAACACCGTTGGAAACAGTACCCAAATTAAGGTATCACCGATACCTGAAAAGGGTCCCATTAAAGCAGTCTTTAAATCTTGTACTGCTTGGAGAGATTCGGTTTTGCCTTTCTCTTCGATTGCCAAAGTTGCACCCGTGATAATCGGAGACATCCATGGATTGCAATTATAAAATTTGAATTGATTATCGATAGAAGCCTGTAAACCATCTGGATCATTTTGATAAATTTTACTAAGTGCTGGGAACAATTCCCAAACTAAAGTCGCTGCAAAGCCGCTATCGTAGTTATAAGTACTAATCGCTAGATAATGCCGTCTCATAGCTCTCCAAATATCTTTTTTGGTTAAAACTCTGCCTTCTTTTTTGGTTTCAATTTCTTTATTCATCTTCCATATCCTCCTGTGTCAGCCCATTTGCGTTAGTAACTGAATTATTATTGCTATTAGTTTTTGCATAATTCATAAAAGTTGGAATCGCACCTGCAGCACCAATTAATGCTACCCCCAAGATTGGCATCTTTAGATATGCAGTTAGTGCAAAACCAACTAATAGCCAGTAGCCATATTTTTTAAGTGGCATATAAGTTAAAAGCATAGCCATACCAACTGCTGGCAACATTCCTCCAGCAACATTGAGACCAACCGTAAACCAGGCTGGCATGAAGTTTAAAATACTTGTAACAACGGTTTTACCAAATAGTACTGCTATAAATACAGGTACTGCTGATTCTAAAGGCATTAATGCAGTCATAACTGGGATGAGGAGACGCATTTTACGGTATTGTCTTTTATCAGCAAGTTCATGGGCTTTGTTGGTAATAAACGAGTTCAAAATTTTAAGTAAAACATCCAACTGAATGCATATCATCCCTACAGGGACTCCAAGTGCTAGTCCAGCAGCCATTCCTTTTCCCGTACCAATCGCAACCGCTGTTGAGATTATTGCAGCTACTGCATAATCAGGTGTAGAACTGCCTCCTAAAGCTGCTACACCCAATGACATTAACTGAATAGTTGCACCAACAACCAGTCCCATTTGAAAATCTCCTAGTATTGCGCCAACAACACAAGACCAAAACATATAGTTTGCTGGAATGATTTGCGCGGTCTCAAAATCCAGCCTTTGAATATAAGCTATTACAGTAATTAAAATGATCTGCCAAATAGTAAATCCCATAATTATGCCCCTGCTTTCTTACTTTTTAAAACTTTTGCTAAATCAACACTGTCATCTTGAGGGACGTATTGAGAAACTATTTTACATCCCTTGTTAAGTATTGCTTGATAAATTTCAACTTGTTCAGGCTTAATATATGCTCTTTTTGTTACCTTTATTGCATTATCAAATGTCAACGTTCCACCTAGAACCAACTTGTCAATTTTTTCCCCCTGCTCTAACAAATCGAGAAAAACTTCAGGTGTTTGCGAGATGATAAAAACTTTTTGACGATCATACTTGTGATTACTAAAATTTTCTAGAGCAGTCTTCTTTGTGATAATTGACACTGCCATACCAGATGGTCTTCCCAGTCTCATCGCCTGCTTTTTTTGTGGATCATTTGCCACATCATCGTCTATTACCATCACTCTTGTAGCACCAGAGTCCGGTGCCCAGCTAGTTGCAACGATACCATGAAGTAATCTGTTATCAATTCTTGCTCCTATAATTGCCATGTTTTTTCCTCCTAAAAACAAAAAACCAAAATAAAGATTCATGATATACTTTGCAAATACATCATCATCAATATTTTGGTTTCGCCAGTTTCTAAACTGTTACGATCCTTTATTCACTTATACTTATTATATTATCAGCTTTCTTTTAGTCATGCAAGCGCTTTTTTTAATATTTTAGCTATTTCAATACACATATCTTCAGCTTGCGGTTCTGTACCAAAAAAGTTTAAACTACCATGATCACATCCCATATATTTGATAACATTTATGTCGACATTGTGTTGTAAAGCCTGTTTGATAAACTCTTCCGCTACTAATGTAATCAAATCGTATTGATTCAAAATAAAAGTAAGCGGTGGTATCTTACTCCAATCCCTAATATTAAAAAGATCAACCACCTCATCTCTAGGATCTAATTTGTAATGTAGATAGTTGCTTTCAAAGCCAGCCAAAGAACTTAGCATTCTGCGAACTCTATTTTTAACATATTGTTCATCTTCTGGACAAACATCAAATTTACTCCAATCATAGTATGGCTCCATATTATTATCTATAGCTGGGTATAGTTCTATGGCCCGGGAAATAATTGAGGTGTCCTTCATTAAAACAATACAAGAGTTAATCAATCCACTGCCTGCACTGTCACCTGCCAAGACCAGCTTTTTACTATGTGATCCAAGTTTTTCGTGGTTACTTGTTGCCCATTTAATGATACCTAATGCATCATTAATTGCTGCCGGATAAGGGTTTTCTGGAGCCAGTCGATAATGGGGAAAGATGACTGTCGTTTGTGCCTGTTCAGCAATATATTTCATTTGCTTACCAAATTCTTCTATTTTACCGGTCATATAAGCTCCACCATGAAAATAAACTAAAATAGGATTGTCATGGTTTGCATTCTGGGCTTTAAAAATAAAAGTGTCAATATAATGGTCATTATCAATTTCAACTAATTGCTCTTCTTCCATTACTTTACTAGTTGTTAGATCATAAGTAATATTTTCTGGACGATTGCGGTCAAAATTTAGTGAAAATGGTTTAGATCCTATACCCTCATCCATCTTTTTCTGAATAACTTTTTTAACATGAGGATCTACTATATTGAACCTCGTTTCTCCTTTTTGACCAGGCACTGGTTTCACGATTTCTCTAACTCCGTTAATAGTTTTTTCAAAGGTTTTCGTTTGTAATTCAGTTATTAAAGATTGCGAGTATTGCCTTTTTTCCATCTTAGTCTCCTTTTTTGCATAAAAAAACCGAAAAAGCACACATTATGGTATACTTCTTCGGTTTCGCCAGTTTCTGAGCTGTTACGATCCTAACTAATTTTCAAAGTTATATTAACATACTTTTTTTGGTTTGGAAAGCGCTTGCTAAAAAATTATTCAGAGCAACGACTTAACTCCTAATAATACTAGTAAGACACCAAGTGTGGGTTTCATGTAGCGTGTGATTTTAGTTTTAGCTAGAATTTGGGCAAGTTTAGGTGCAATAACAGCACCAATGATAGCACCGATCATCAAAGGCAAGCCAGCAGTCCAATCAACTCGTCCATCAGCAATATGAAAGATCGCACCCGTGATGGTCATAAAAACCAGAACATAAGTTGAAGTTGCAGTAGCTTGAAAATCTTGTAATCCCAGTAAAAATAAGCCACCGATAATAACAGCGCCACCACTCATACCAGCAACGCCAACCATTAAGCCACCTAAAATACCATACATCCCTGCTTGTAGTCTAGCATATTGCGTTTTTTTAACAGTTGCGGCAGTTTGCGTTTTCTTCTTGAGTAGCATATTAATGCCAAGAACTACCAAAACGATTCCTATCAGCCATTTATAAATTTGGGCAGGAATATATTTTGATAGTAATGCGCCTATTATCACAGCTGGAATTGCTGTCATTAACATTTGATTACCTATTTTAGTATTTATTTGTCTTTGATGATAATAGCTAATTGCACCAATAATTAATGAAGGTAAAGCTGTCACTAAGGAAGTAGAAGATGCTGTTGCCGCATTGAGACCAAATAAACCCGTCAAAATTGCCAGGTAAATGGCTGCTCCACCACCGCCAAAAAGAATAACGAAGGTTCCTATTATCAACCCTATTAATCCCAACAAAAAAATTTTCATGATATTTGACCTTCTTAATTTTCTTAATATTATATGGTATAGTTACAGTATGTAATTATAGTTTACATGTTGTAAAAGTCAAATTAAGTAAGGAGTGCAAAATGCCACGAAAAATTTTGTCTAAAGAAATAATTATTAAAACAAGTATTATGTTAATTGAAGACAATAAAGAAAACAATTTTGCGGCCATTGCCAGAAAACTTGGCACTCAATCGCAAGCTCTATATAATTATTTTCCCAATCAGTTAGCACTAAATTACGCCATAGTTGCGTGGGCTGTTAACCTACTAACAGATCAATTACGCCAAGATTTGTTTGGCAAAGCTGGCATGACAGCGATTATTGATTTTGCAATGGCATTTCGTGAAAGAGCACTGAATCATTTTCTCTTAACTCAATTTGTTTTAAAAATGCCACGCACTGATAACTATCCAGAAGTCGATATGGCTTTTGCTGAATTAAAAACTATTTTTAATCAGATAATAGGAACGAAATTTACTGATCCTCAAAAGCAATTATTGGCAAGCAGGTGCATTAGAGATTTAGCAATAGGAGATATTGTGAACGTGGGAACTGGTTGGTTTGCGGATAAATCGTTACCAGCTGACAAAAGTTTTCGCAAACTGCTGAAACAAAGTCTGAGCAAGATTGCAGAATAACATATCATAAAACAGCACTTTACTGATAAAGAATAGTGGCAATTTATTTTGAGCAGAAAAAAACGAGGCTTCAACCTCGCTTTTTTGTTCCCAATTTGTAAATTAATCCAATGTTTGGACCCAGCCTTCTGGGCCTTTCTTGTTACCATACTGAATATCAACCAGTTCGTTATAAAGTTTCTTAGTAACTGGACCAGTTTCTGTTTCACTATAGATAACATGTTTTTTACCCTCGTAGGTAATTGAACCTACAGGAGAAATTACAGCAGCTGTACCCATCGCACCAGCTTCTTTCATGTTGAACGCTTCTTCCAAGGTAATCTGACGTTCAACTGGGTTTAGACCTTGCCACTTAGCGACTTCCAAAAGTGAGCGCTTAGTAATAGAAACCAAAATCGATTTTGATTTTGGTGTGACAAACTGTCCTTCTTGGGTAATGCCGTAGAAGTTAGCACCACCAAATTCGTCAATATATTTATGTTCACGTGGATCCAAGTAAAGACTATCGGCAAAACCGTTTTTGTGTGCTTCAACTGTCGGAAGCAAACTGCTGGCATAGTTACCGGCTGTCTTTGCTTGACCGGTACCAGCATATGCGGCACGGTCGTATTCACTAACAACGTAATCTGCAGGGTTCAATCCTTTAATGTATGCGCCAACTGGAACCGCAAAAACGCGGAAGGTATATTCGCTGGCTGCTTCAACACCTAAAACTTTACTTGTTCCCACCATAAGTGGTCGTAAATAAAGAGTTGCGCCACTATCATATGGTGGTACAAATTCTTCATTGGCTTTAACAACTTGTTTTACGGCATCAACAAATCTATCTTCAGGAAATGGTGGCATGGCTAACCGCTTTGCTGAAAGAGTAAAGCGGTGTGCATTTTGATCAGGTCTAAAGAGATTGATCTTGCCATCTTTTCTACGGTAAGCTTTTAGTCCTTCGAAAACCTCTTGTCCATAGTGCAGTACTTCCGCGCCTTCAGAAAAGGTCATGGATGAATCTTCGGTCAGTTTTCCTTCCTGCCATTCTCCATCTTTATATTTCGCCTCATATCGATAAGGCAGATCACGATACTTAAATCCCAGATTTTTCCAATCCAGGTCTTCTACTCGTTGTTTCATTTGATTGTCCCCTATAACAAAACTACAAAAGCTAAAAAATAATTTTTAGCTTTTTAATAATAATTTAATTGCTACCTAATTTAAACTATATTTTTGTTGATGTCAATAGTGAATTTACATTAATTTTAATAAAATAATATGAATTTCTGATAATTAAACAAAAATTCAATTTTGTTACTGTATGGAAGGTTTCACATGAAACAACTAGAAGCAAAAAAGGAATCATCCTCTATTGAATGATCCCTTTTTGAGATTAGTCTTGTTTTGTTTTATCATTATTTTCAGTTTTTTCTTTTGGTTTAATATCTAATACTGCAGCGTCATTTAAGTAAACATGTTTGTCATCTGCCGTAAATTTGACTTCTTTGGTGTCAGGCTCTTTCATCAATAATTTAGCAATCGGTGTTTCCAAGTCCTGCTCAACTACCCGACGTAAAGGTCTAGCACCAAATTTCTTATCATAGCCCTTTTCAGCTAAATAAGCTTTAGTCTCATCAGAAACGTCAACCTTAACGTTCTTTTTTGCCAAAACATGTGCCATTTTACTTAAGTAAATGTCAATAATTTTATTCATATCATCTTTAGTTAATGAATTAAATGGCACAATCGCATCAAGTCTATTCAAAAATTCTGGTCTGAAGTATGCTTCCAAAGCCTTGATTAATTTATCATGATCTATTTTACCGTCCTTTAGCAATTGGTCAGAATAACCAGCATTAGAAGTCATGATTAAAATTGTATCCTTAAAGGAAACAGTCCTGCCTTGAGCATCAGTTAAACGACCATCGTCCATAATCTGAAGCAAGGCATTAAATACTTGTGGATTGGCTTTTTCAATTTCATCGAATAAAATTAAGCTGTATGGTTGGTGACGAACCTTTTCAGTCAATTGACCGCCCTCACCATAGCCAACGTAACCGGGAGCAGAGCCAATTAGCTTGTTAACTGCCATTTGATCTTGATATTCAGACATATCAAGTCTAATCAGATGATTTTCACCACCAAATAATTGAATGGCCAATTGTTTAGCTAATTCCGTTTTACCTACACCAGTAGGTCCGGTTAACAAGAACGTACCCGTAGGACGATCATTGTCTTTAAAAACTTGTTTACGGGCAATTGCATCGGTAATAACATCAACTGCATTATCCTGATCAATTACCACTTTCTTTAATTTTTCAGCCAAATCAAGATTCTTTTGTCCTGCACTTGCGTGTAATTCACTCATTGGAATTTTGGTCTTAGCTTCAATTAAAGCATAGATATCTTTATCAGTAACACGAGGAGTAGCAGCAGCATCTACGTGATCAGCCTGATTACGTAAATCTTCAATCTGCTTTTTCAACTCGTTTGCTTTACTGTAATCTTCCTTTTTGACAGCCTCTTCTTTTTCATCTTCCAGTTTCTTAATCTTTTTCTTTAAAGTTGCCACATCACTAGGAAGCGTGTCAAGGCCTTTTTTAGCACCAGCTTCATCCATTAAATCAATAGCTTTATCAGGTAAATAGCGTCCTTGAATATAACGTTGTGACAATGTGACTGCAAGCTTTAAGGCACTATCATTATATTTCACATGATGGAAAGCTTCGTACTTATCTTTGAGACCCTCCAAAATTTTGACAGTCACTGCAGCTGATGGTTCTGGAACCTGTACTGGTTGGAACCGACGTGCCAGTGCCGCATCATTTTCAATTCTGCGGTACTCACTTGTAGTCGTTGCACCAATTAAGTTCAAGTCACCACTAGCTAAAGCTGGTTTCAAAATATTAGCGGCGTCACCATTGTTATTTTCAGAATCAGTAGAACCTGCTCCAACAATATTATGCAATTCATCAATAAACAAAATAATATTTGGGTTCTTCTTAGCTTCATCAATCACTTTTTTCAGGCGCTCTTCAAAGCTACCACGCAAACTTGATCCAGCAACCATATCATTAATGTTGATTGCAATAATATGTTTGTCTTTCATCTTGTCAGGAACATCGCCTGCAGCGATCTTTTGTGCTAATCCTTCTACAATGGCAGTTTTACCAACTCCAGCCGGCCCAACTAATACTGGGTTATTCTTTTTACGCCGGCTTAAAATTTCTATTACTTCCTGAATTTGCTCGTCACGCCCAATTACAGGATCGTATTTATTCTTTTTAGCTTGTTCAACCAGGTCAACGCCAATTGGCTTTTGTCCTTGCTTTTGTCCCATTTGTCCGTTTTGATTTAAGTCTTGCGGAGAGATATTCATGCTACTAGAGTAGTGAATAGGAATAGCTCCACCATTATCATTAGTATTGTTAAAGAAAGAATTGTTTAATTCGTTAAATAAATCGTCAAACTCATTATCAAAATATGCCATATGTAAACACCCCTTTGATAGGTTATAAATTTGCAATTAGCACTCGGTGCATTCGACTGCTAATCACTTACATATAATATTATAGCAGGTTATCCACAGAAAGCAATAGTTTTGATTACTTTTTTCCACAGGATTGGATGTTTTTCCACAAGAAGCAAAAAAGCCCTGAAAGTTACATTATTACTACTTTTAAGGCTTTTGTTTTCTATTTTTGATATAAATTAAACTGCTTTGCTAAATATTTACCAGTCAAACTATTAGATTTTCGAGAAATATCCACAGGTGCACCACTTGCAATAATCTTTCCTCCTTGTTGTCCTCCTCTAGGTCCCATATCAATCATATAGTCACTGTTAGCCATAATATCCAAGTCATGCGTAATAGTAATAATAGTGCCTTCTTGTTCAAGCAGTCTTTGAAACACTTGTAAGAGAGTTCTAACATCTTGTGGATGCAAACCTACTGTTGGCTCATCAAAAACAAATAAAGTACCTTTTTGTCTTTGATGAATATGGCTCGTTAACTTTAAGCGCTGTGCTTCTCCTCCTGACAAAGCCGGAGTAGATTCTCCTAAATGAAGATAACCTAATCCCATGTCATGCAATGTTGTAATTGTTTTATTAATTTTTGGCACTTCTTGAAAAATTTCTTCTTTTAAGGCATCATCTACTGAGTAATCCAAAACGTCAGCAATACTTAAATTGTGCCATTTTACCTGCAAGACATTTTGATTGAAACGATGACCTCCACATACTGAACATGTCTCAACCATGTCTGGCAAATATTGGATATCAAGTGCAATAACACCAGTGCCACCGCATGCTGGGCATGCACCTTCTTTATTATTATATGAAAAATGAGATGCACGATATTTCAACTTTTTAGCTAAAGGCTGTTTGGCAAAAAGTTTACGCAAGTTGTCCATAATATCTGTATAAGTTGCAACAGTTGAGCGCTGATTTTTACCAACTGGAGTAGAATCAACACTAACCACGTTTTTAATATAGTCATTATCTAAGTTCTTTACCCACTTAGGTCTTTCACTATTATTTTTTTGTGCCTTCAATGCCGGAATCAAAGAATCTAGAATGAGAGTAGTTTTACCAGCACCTGAAAATCCGGTAACAGAAGTTAAGCGATTGACAGGTATTTGCACATGCAAGTTTTTTAAGTTAAAGCGCTTAGTAACATCAAGCTTTATTTTGCCATGTTTAAAGACTTGGTCTTTATTGGCCCTGGGTCTGACAAATAATGGTGCTTTACCTGTTAAATATGGTCCAATTAAGGATTTTTCATTATGTTCTATCTCTTCGGGTATTCCCTGGGAAATAATTTCACCACCCTGGCTGCCTGAACCGGGACCAATTTCAATCACCCAATCAGCTGCGTTAATAATGGCAGTTTCATGATCAACAACAACTAAAGAATTGCCTTGATTGACCAATTCATGAAATACATCAATCAACCCAGCTACATTATCAGGGTGTAAGCCCACTGATGGTTCATCTAATACATAGAGTACCCCTGTGGTTTCGGTGCGCAACGTTCTGCCAAGCTGGATACGTTGAAGTTCCCCAGTGGAAAGACTGCTTGCTTGTCTATCTATATTCAAATAATCTAGTCCTAATTTTAACAGAGGTTTGACTTGATGCAACAACTCACTCGTTAAATTTTCTGCTAAGTCTTGCATGTCTTGTGGCAAACTTGCTAAAATCTCGTCCATATATTGAGTTAATTCACCTAAAGTCAGTTTTTCAGCTTCAACAATATTTTTGCCGGCAACTAGTTGCTGCCAGCGACTAGGATCAATCCGATAGCCATGGCAGCGAGGACAGGTACTAAATTTATAAAAAGAATTAATTCTTTGCAATCCTCGCTCCGACTTAGTTGTTTTACGGGAGTTAGCCACCGCATTATAGGCATTCTCATATAGCGCATCAAGATGATAAACTCGACCAGTTGAAGTTGGCAAGTCAATAGGGACTTTTCGCTCTTTACCATGAAGCACAATATCTTTTTCTTTAGCATTCAACTCTTTATATGGAATATCAGTCCGTACTCCTAGTTCACGGGCAATACGCCACATCCAATTTCGACCAGGAATTTGCCAAGTGGCTACTGCACCTTTTTCAAGTGATAAATTTTCATCAGCAATAATTTGACTATCATCGATCTGTTCAACTGTTCCTAGACCCTGGCATTTTTGACACGCCCCATCTGAATTAAACGCAAAGTCTTCAGCGCTGAAAGCATAAAATTGTACGCCACATGTAGGACACGTCAAGCGACCCATTGCTTCCCCAGTTAAATCCATTGCTTCAGCAATTTTTATGGTTGGTGGAACCCTATGACCATTAGGACATACAGGTGAACCTAAACGGGAAAAAATTAATCGTAAGATATTAAAGACTTCCGTTACTGTGCCAACAGTTGAGCGCACACCAGGAACAGCAGGTCGCTGTCTTAATGCCAAAGCTGAAGGGATATGTTTTACCTCATCTACTTGTGCACGACCAACTTGGCTAATGCGTCTCCTAGTATAGGCTGCTAAGGAATCAAGATAACGTCTTGCACCTTCTGAATAAAGAATACCCATTGCTAAGCTGGATTTTCCAGAACCGCTTAAGCCAGAGATGGCTACAAATTTATGTAAGGGAATATTAACGTTAATATTTTTGAGATTATTAACTTTACCACCAATAACTTCAATTTTTGACGGTTGTTCTTGATACTTCATTAACGATTATCCTTTCCTTTAATTGGCTTTAATGGCTTATTGGTTTTCTTCAACAAGTATTGCCTAATTGCTTGAATTACCTGCTTATTTTGCGGCAAATCTGAGTGATCTGCCTTTTCGCCTGTAACTGTCATTGCCGTATAATTCTTGACCTGATTTTGAAAAATGAATTTACCGGCAGCAACACTTGTTTCAGGTACGATTCCATCTGATTCATAATTTTTCCCTCCAGAAAGAGAATAAACTTTTAAATATTGCGGTAGTGTTGCACGATTTTTAATAAAATCTGCCAGCATTTGCGTCCGATTATTAATATTACTTTCCGTAAAGTTATAAGGAGTTCCTAAAGTCATTAACTTCTTTATCTTAATGTTATCAGAATATTCAGAATAATAATGTTCCAGCCAGTAAGTCCAAATTAAACCACCGTTAGAATGACCAAACGCTTTAAAATTATTAAACTTATAGTTTTGAATTAGTGATTCAAACGCAACATTTAGCCATTTTGCTTGTTTTTTAATATTTGTATAACCGTCTTTATTGTTGTCAAAACCAATAATAATAAAAGGTTCCAAATCGTTTTTACCAATAGAGCCACTGTAAGTAAGCTTTGCTTCACGTGAAACTTTGATTTTTATTACACTGTGTCTGTTGAGAGTAGTTTTATTCAATTCATCAATCAAATCGTTAAAACGCTCAGTTGTAGCACTGGATCCAGGAACCATTATTACAGGAGAAAGTAGCGACTTGCTAAGTTCGGCTCTTGATTTATTATCCTTTTTCATCCAAAAGAAACTGGGGACAGCCAGCATAATTAAAATAATTATGACCAAGATTAGCCATTTATAATTAGGATTTTTACGCATCTGATCATTCCTTCTTCTGGTAAGCAATTCTTAGATCAATTTTTTCATTAATTTTAATTATTGGTAATAGCAAAACTATATCCAACAAAAATAGCAGTAATGTAAAAATTAACGTTGACCAGTTACCATTTGTGCCAAAAAATGAAACTAAAATTCCGGGGGTTCCTTTTAAAATTTGATAAACACTCACAGGAATAATATGTACACTAATAGCCACAGCAGCCAATGTCATATTAATAACCGGGATCATAACACTAGGCAATACGAACACAGGATTTAAAATTAGAGGTAAACCAATTGTAAATCCCAAGGTAGAACCAAAAGCAGCTGGTAATAAATTAATTTTAGCATTTATTTCATTTTCTCTATTACCTCGCCTTATTAAAAGCAACACAATCACGGCTAAAGCAACACTGGCACCACCCATTATGCCATAACTGTTAATAAGCGAACTGCCCAAGTATTTATACGGCACATTCCAGGAATTACCGTGTTTTAATGTATACGTCAAATTTTCAGCAGTAAAAGCATTATTAACTGTTCCTGATAAGGAACGCAATGGATAACCGATTCCTAACCAATCTAAAAAAGTAATCACAGCTGAAAGCAATAAAACTTCGCCAAAATTATTAGTGGTCTGAACTCGACTGACAATTTCATTAAAACTGGTGGAATTAAGGAGTTTAAGTTGTAATTCATAAATTATAATTCCTAAGAAAATACCCAGTAGCAGTGAAACAGCGCTAGGCAAAACAGCATCCCCTGCCCTTTTTTGGATTATCTTTGTTCCTTCATCTTTAACATAAGAAAAGTCTTTCCCTAATAAATGAAAAATTTGTCCCACACAATATCCTATAACCAAGGCTATAAAAACCGCATTAATTTGTAACAAGCTAGCCGTAAAAGGCATGCG
This sequence comes from Lactobacillus kullabergensis, assembly GCF_003151025.1. Lineage (NCBI taxonomy): Bacteria > Bacillati > Bacillota > Bacilli > Lactobacillales > Lactobacillaceae > Lactobacillus > Lactobacillus kullabergensis. The sequence goes on from NZ_CP029477.1 coordinate 1,960,402, forward strand.
CGCATTACGACCACTACTAGACGCATACGAACAAAAAAGCATAATTAAAACAGCTGTTAAGCCAGCCATGGTTGAATCTTTATGATAAAGCCGTGCAGTATAACGGGCCATAAAATAACTGGCATAGACGCCAAAAACACCAAAAGTAATTTCTACCATTCCGCGACATACAAAAGAACCACCATACCAAATGTGATCTGATAAAACTGTATCTAAATTAAAAATATTATAAATCAGTCCATTGGGTGTAAAAATCAGATCATTAAACAGCTTAAAATATGAGCCAACCACTGCAATCGGCATCAGTATTGCCATGGTATGCCTTGTCGCACGAAAAAAAGAAAATTCCTGCATACGTGCTACGATATCGATAGTAAATTCTTTCATTAATTCAGACCCTAACATTGAATATTATATTTAAAATAAAATAATACTCTATTTTTTTATTGCTAGCTATTTTTTATGCCGTTAATTATTTTTTCTTATTAGTTATGAATAAAATGCTATAATGAATGTATATTTTAAGGGGTTAAAAAATGAGCAGAAAGAAAATCGAATTATCTGAAAAAGTAGCAAAGTTAACAGAAAAATATTTAGAAGTTAATGATACCGATTTTAATGACTTAATTAACAAGGCATTAAAGCTATACCTGATGGATCACTTGAATTCCAGTCAAATCAAAGAAGCCCTTAAAAAGACCGATGATTTCAACTCTAAATACGCTGGCAAATGGTTTCAGGAAAGTATTGAAGACTTGAACAAATACTAATTTTTTCAATGGACACTTAAAAAGAGCAAGATAATGAACATCTTGCTCTTTTAATTTGTTTTGTTATCAATTTATTTTTTTAAATAACGATCGCCGGCTAGCCTGCGGTAAAAATTAGCTTTAGTTGTCTGCTCGTAAGGAACTAACCAAATATAACCAATGCCTAAAGTTAGTACACTCAAAAGATACCAGCCAATAAAACTTAAATTTAATACAAATAATTCCCATTTATGCCCGTTCATTAACTGACGGCTTAGTGTAATCGCTGTTGTTGCGTGAACTTCTTGTCCACTTTCCACTAAGTCATTAACAATATATGGCGTCATGGCATAAGAATAAGACTTAATTAAGCCTGGGATAACTAATAATAGAGACCACAGAAATTGAAAAATATACCCACAAAGATAATTTAAAAATTCCGGTACAAACCGGCCATCAGTAAAAGCAGAAAAAATACCTTTAAAAAAGCCTAGTCTTTCTCCACGAGCAAAGTGTAAGAAAGTGACCACCATACTCAACATGAAAAAGTTGCCAATAATGGTTAATCCCGTATCAGGACCAAATTGTCCTGCCCAAAATGCTGGCTTAAACAGCGAATCAATTGAGCCAGTTCCCATGACATCATTCACACTATTCGCAGTCTTAAGCGAACCATTTACTACTGGCCTGGCAAAAAAGAAACCAACAAATAGCGTCATTACGAAACCAATACTAATAGCCCAGCCCCAGTTATGACGCAGTTGATTCTTAGCTTCTAGTTTTAGTTCTGCTCTGTTCATACTTATCTCCTTATCTAGTATATATTAAATATATTTTACCCCCTAGCAATAGCAGTTAGCAAAGAAAACACAAAAAAAGCCTAGTTCCACCAACATCGGAACTAAGCTCACACAGTGTTTGTGCCACCATTACTGACCACATTATAGAAACTTACATTTATTCGTCTTCTTTATCCAGGCTTTTTTTACTCTGGTTAACATAAACCAAAGAGTCTTTTGCTTGGTTAACTAACTTCTTGATTGCTTCTTCACTAAAATATTCCTGCGAACTATTTAAAGCTATACTCATTATAATAGGCAAATTCATTCCAGCTATTATGTGGGTATGCGGTCGATTAATATATTTATAAAATTTTTGGTTCACACTACCAGATGCAATATCCGTAAAAATGAAGACCTCATCTTCTTTTTTAAATTTACTCATTACATTTGCAACTTCTGAATCAATTTTTTTGTTTTCCATGTATGCACATAATACGCAAATATCAAGATCTGTATGGGTCAAATACTTTAGAGTATCCTCAATACCCTTAGCCATAGCATGATGTGAAGCAATTACAATTTTTCTATCCATTCAATAACCTTAAGCTTTAAAAATTCCTAAAAATGTTCCACCGAGTGCTATTAAAATTACTAAAAATATAATCTTTGTCGGAGTCCATTTTTTATTATCCAATAATTTATAAATAAAGAAAGTAAACAGAGCTGGTAATAATGCTGGCATTATTTTATCTAAAATGTCTGTTTGAATATTCATTGATACTTTACCAAACTTAAAGACATATGGTACTGAAACTTTAACTACTGTAGCAACTAAGGCACCTATAACTGTGACCCCCATTACTGATGCAGCTTCGGTAAAAGTATTTATCTTATCTCCTAAAGTGTCAATTAGTCTTGTTCCAGATGAATAGCCAACATGGTACAGCCAGACCTTCATGACATTAAATAAAATATTAACTAAAAACCAAATTATTGCTCCAAGCGGATTGCCTTGCAAAGCCATATATCCAGCAATTGATCCCATAATAGTGGGCCAAAGTACCCAGAATATTGTATCACCAATACCCGCTAACGGACCCATAATACTCGTTTTAAAAGATTGAACTGTTGGCAATGCCTTGATTCCATCTTTTTCTTCCATAGCTACCGTGGTACCTAGCACTATATTTGCTAAATACGGAGTAGTATTAAAGTAGTTAAAGTGATTTTTTAGTGAGGCCTGGTAATCTGAGTCTTTCGGATAAATTTTCCGCAATAGTGGAGCCATAGACCATACTAGTGACGGGCCCAGTTGTGACTCATAATTAAATAGATTCACGCATATCCAATTAAATCGTAACGATGCCCACGTCAAATCTTTTTTTGTAACGTGGTAGCTTGATTTGTTTTCAACATTTTTATTCATCATAATCTTCTCCAGTTGTATCATTTTTAGCTACTGCTTGGTTTTGGCTATATTTATTTTTGTCAATCTCAGAATTAAAGTACCAGTATGCTGCTGCTAAACCTAATAATGCTATACCAATTATTGGTATTTTGATAAAAGCTGCCAAAACAAAACCAGCAACTAGAAAAGGTAAGAACTTTTTTACTGGCATATAGTGTAGCAGCATTGCAATACCAACTACAGGCAGCAAGCCGCCGGCAACTGTTAATCCGTCTGTTATCCAAGTAGGTATAAATTTCAAAATCATTTTAATTGCAGCTGGTCCAACTAAAACTACTATTGCTGTAGGTAAAGCTGTCTCTACAAAACATAAAACGGGTCCTGCGTATCCCCAGCGCAACATCTGCTTCCACTTTTTTTCTTCATTAAGAGACTGCATTTTATGAGCAACAAAGTTGGCTATAATTCTCCGTAAAACTTCTAACTGAATTGCTAATAAGCCAACAGGTATACCGACAGCAATGGCAGTTTTTAAACCTGTACCTGTTCTAATTGCGACAAATGCACCTACAATAGTTGCTAACCCATAATTAGGAACTGATGCTCCTCCTAAAGCTGCGACCCCTAACATCATTAACTGGAATGTACCTGCAACAACCATAGCTGTATGTAAATCACCCATAATTAAACCAGTGGCCAAACCGACTATCACGGGAAAATATGTCAATAAAACTATCCCATCTTCATCCATAGTCATGTATCCAGCTAAAATAATGATCAGGATATCTTGTAAAATTTCCATTATTATTCTCCTTTTTTATCGAAATAATCTTTCTCAGGATCATTAGGAACAAATTGTAATTTTATCGGAACACCATATTCATGGATTTTATTTAAATCAGCTTTTTCTTTTTCATTTAATGCAATAAATTTAGTAATTTGCGTACGATCATCCGATTTAAAAATTATTCCCAAATTTACCTTGGGTATTTCGATACCTGCTTCAAGCATTTTCACTATAGTTTCAGGCTCTTTTACCAAAACAAGTACTCGTTGATTATCATATTTTCCAGCTTTGAAATTATTAAGCGCTTTTTCAGTGTCAATTATTGACATCCCTGTACCAGCCGGCTTCACAATTCTCATACTTGTTTTCATATTTTCATTTTTACTAACTTCATCATCAATAACCATAAATCTGTTGACTTGCAAGTACTGATACCAAGCATTAACTATTACTCCGTGAACCAGTCTTTGATCAACTCTTGCTAATACTACTGTCATACTACTTCTCACTTCTTTTGAAACTCACAGTTTTTTTATCTTTTAATTGCAACAAATATTGCTCACTATCGTTATATTGATTAATATCTATGTCATGGCCTGAAAGATTTGTAATTGCTATTTCGTTATCGTGGCAACTAATATTTGCTGTTATATTGCCTATATGGGCATTTTCCCAACAATAATTAAAGTGTTGAAGCGGCTGTATAGTTAAAGTGTTGTTTTTTACTTGTATGCCTAAAAATTGTGTAACAAATAAGCTAACGAATGTTCCAGAGGCCCAACCACATTTACCACAGCCAATATCTCTATAAACATCTCCAGGCTTGCCATTAATATCGTATGGCCACCACCACCATGAACCATCAAGGTCAGACAGATGTAATAATTCGTTTAGTTGCCTTGTTCTTTGCTCTTTATCATTGATAAAACCCATAAGAACAGTGATAAAGCCAGGGAAGGTTGCACCGGACTTATCTCCCCAACGTATTCCTCTAATATTTGCTCCATAGGTTGGATTATAGGTACTTGCAGCAAATTTCATAGAATTTTGATATTTCGGATCTTTCAAATCTAAAAAGCCATAAAAGGGAATCATCGTAGTGTCTGATTCTTCACCATCATGCATTTTTAAATCTATTTTTTGGTCTTTAATAACGTCAGTCAGAAAAATCATACCTTGATCTAAAATCGGTCTATTATAATTATTGACGTCATAAAATTCTTTTTCTTGATCCCCAATTCCTTCCAAAAACTGTTCCCCAAAATGGCCTTTAAAAGTCATATTTTCCAAAATGGCTTTTTTTACTTTGCAGGCAATTTTTTCATAATAGTTTGAAAGTTCTACTTTTCCTAAACCTTGATAGATTCTTGCCAGGGAATCACATGCCTTCCAAAAGCAGATATTGCTACCAGTATGATATTTACCTAATGAATAAGCATCACTAATCCAAGTAGAGGAAAATAGCATCACATCTCCGGGAACTTTCTTGCTGATTTCCGTATCTATAATTTGGCGAGCTTTTTGTAATATAACTGGATGATTTACAAAAAATGAGAGGTCATTGGTATATTCGTAATAAAGTCCTGCAAGAATAATTGCTGACATAGAATTACTTAAAGAGTGTTCTATCCCACCTTTAAATTTCTTGCTTTTGAATCGCACACCGTATTTGGTAAACCATAAAATCTGCTTTTGGCATAATCTAGCATCAAAAAAAACGGAAGGTAGTGTCGAATAAAACATATCCTTGTTCCAAATTTGGTCTGTTGCAGGCATGCTTCCCCAATGACTGCCGACACTTTCTCCTTTTTGATTTTCAGCAAAAGCCGACAGGCTTTGATATATTGCACGATTAAAAAGATGCGTCAACCTGATATCTTCCAGTTGCAAATCTCCGTAGATCTTTTTATAGTAGTTAATTGTTTCTTCTAACCACTTAGCAGTATCAGCTTTTTCAAAAATATTGATTTCACTGTAAGCATTGGGATCAATTAATCCGATAGAAAAAGTTTTGTATTCATGCGGCTTAACAATTTCGTTAACCAAATTGGCCTGAGCCACAATGACATTAAACTGATCTGAATACTTTTTTTGATATTTCGGTACTTCAAACCGATTAATAGTTAAGTTGTGATCGGTTAAGTTTTCAATATATATCTGATATACGAGCATGCTAGGATTTTTATCCTTTAGAATTGGACAAAAAGGTATTAAAACAATGTTATATTCCTGATACTTATGAATAAACCTTGGTAAAGAGTCTGCAATTAAGTCCGTATCAAAATCATGATTTTGGTCAGTAAATTTAATATGTTTTCCGTTTATGGTAACTGCAAAATGTAAATTCTTTGATGTAGTATATTGCTTATGAACCCACACTCCTGGTTTTTGTTCTACCAAAAAGTTTCCTTGAAAAAAATTTAACTGTTTTATCTCTCCATATACATCTATATTTCCTAAAGCTTTTTGATTTGAAACGTCATAAGAGAAAGAACTTATTCTTTCATTCAAATTATTCTTAAAATAACTAAAATTGTTAGTTGTTTTAAATTTTTTATTTATAAAACTAATATTAAAATTGGGATCAATAGTTTTATTAATTATGCTTGAGTACATTTTCATCTATCACTACTTTCTTAATTAATTTAACTAATTAGCAAATTCAACTATTATTTCACAACCTTTCATCTTTTATTTTTGCAGTAATATCTTTAGGTTTATCTGCAGGAACATATTGAACAGAAATCGCCACACCTTTTTGTGCTAATTTCTGGTAAATTTCAAGTTCCTCCTTTGTTGCAAACACTCGGCTAGAAAGCCGGACAGCATCTTTTCTTATAATCGTTGAGCCAATGGTCAGCGAATGAATTTTTATCCCCTTATTTATGAGGTGTAAAATTATATCTGGCTTTTTAACAATTACAAATACTTTCTCACGATTATATTGTCCATTCGTAAAGTTATTTAATGCAGTTTGTTCACAAATAATAGAAACAGCCATATGTACTGGACGAGCCAAGCGCATACTGGCTTTCGCTATATCATCAGACGCAATTTCATTGTCTATTACCATTACTCGGTTAGCACTAGAAATGGGCGCCCACTGTGTGACAATTATTCCATGAAGCAATCTATTATCAATTCTCGCCATTACAACAGTCATAAGAAACCTCCAAAGACGTTACATTTTTATATAAGCAAAAATTGTGCCAAAAAAAAGAAGCTTGTTGGATCAAGCTTCTTTGATGTAGTCATAGACATATTTTACTTCTATTTCCGGTATTTCGACACTATAATACTGTTCAACGACAGTAAATGAATTCTTAAATGCTTTATAAAAATTTTTAAATTTACTACTACTTGTTTTACTTAAATTTATTTCATCTGCCATCCCTTTTTGCATGACCAGTCTTTCAATTAAACAACAAATATGAATATACAGTCCAAAGCAGGTGTTGTTTTTTAAAGAAAGATTTAGTTTCGTTTGTAAAATATATATCGCATCCGTCACTTGTTCTAATAATTTCGTCGGATTCAAAATTGTTAGTTGGTCCGTTAAGTTAGTAAGACTAAAGTTCTTTAAAATATTATTATTAATTATCTCAAGTTGCTTCTGATCAAAATAAACAGCCAATTTATTAGTTATTTTTTTAACATTTATACCTAAAATCAAGTCCTCTATTGAAAAGAAAGTTACCCCTTTAACTTGGGGATCCAGTGTCCCTACTATAAACAAAATATTGTAGTTTTTTCGTAATTCTGAAATGTAATTCTCTTTAGCAATGGAATAGTAATCAAAGGAATCTATTACTATTTTAGAATTCTTAGGAAAACTTTTTACCATGATTTGTTTTAATTTCGTGGCTGTCCCTAATCCGCTTTCACAAGTACAAACAATCATATCTTGTTTTTTAACAGATTTTTGAAAGAACACATCGATTGTTTGATTTTTCTTCACATTCTGTACAATCGAAGCTGTATCAACTTTAAGCTTTATCTGATTTGCAACATCTAGAGCTATTCCAGTAGATACATTAGTTATTAATGCAAAATTTTTGTTATTGCTTATTTCCAGTTGTGATGATATCTTTTCAAGCGACCCCATATCAACTAAAAGCAGCAAATCAGCAAAACTCTTTCTTTTATTCAAATAATTATTGACCCGCAGGGCAATTTCTTTACTAGTAACGTCCAGTGGCATATCGATGGCATCAAAAATATAATCGCCAACCATAGTATTAACTGTTTGTGCAATTGAAGAAGCGGTATTAGCACCATGAGCAACAATCAGCGATAATCTTTTTTGAGACTTATGTTCTTCAACCATCAACTTGAACAATATTATAAATAATAATTCTTCGCCTTCATTTGACGTTAAATCAACTTCATTTTTGAATTCTCTTACTAAGCCAACTTCATATCCTAAATACTTGTTAACATCATCTTTAAAATTGGACCACTTCTGAAAATCAACTTCCTTAAAGTCATAATGATAGTTATTTTTATCAAATAAATATAAGATAATTTTGTAAAAAAATGTATCAACACTAATCTTGTAGTCATCTTCAATATGCCTAGTAAACTGTTGAAATTTAAGTCCAAAAAAGCTATTTAATGTTTCACTATCAGAAATGGAAATATTGATAAACCGCTTTTTAAAATATCTCTGATAACAGTCAAAAAGTTTTTCGCTTGGTTTTTTCTTTATATCTATTGTGTATAAATCTGTAATTATATGTTCTATTGAATTTTTTTGATCATTTTTGGTTAAGTTACTTACTGCAATAAAACGAGAATTATTAGTGTTTTTTAATTCTTTATAATTTTCAAAACCGACTTTTTCAGGCAACTCCATTAATGTAATTTTTAATTTATTTTCTTCAACTTGTTGTATTAAAGCATTTGCACAAGAAAGCTGAATTACGTTTTTTAAATCTCCTACATTACCCTTAAAAGTATAATGTATTAAAAAACTAACTAAATTATTTGTAACATAAATTTCTTTACCTACTTTTTTTTGCTCATTTTTTAAGAAGAACTGGATCAGTTCTTTCTTTTCCTGTTCACTCCTTTTATTAAAAGCCGGTAGAAAAACCTTCACAGGAATTCTACGCAATAATGTTGGTAAAATTTTCTTTTCAGGATTTTCCGAAGTAGCAAATACAAACCTACAGTTCGATTTAGACCAATGCTCATTATCACCAAGTCTATGAAAAGTGCCGGTATCCATAAACTGAAAGAGTTTTTCTTGACACTCTTTACTTAATGAGTGAATCTCGTCTAGAAATAAAACCCCACCATCAGCTATTTCTGCTAAGCCTTTATTGTTTTGTGTAGCACCAGTAAAAGCTCCTTTCACATAGCCAAAAAAATTTGATAAAAAGAGTTCCGGATTATTTGAATATTCACTACAATTAACCGAAACAAATCTGGCGGTTTTAGTTATAAACTTCATTTTTTGTAAATGTTTGTATATAACCTGTGCTAAGTAGCTCTTTCCTGTTCCTGTTTCACCAGTTATCAAAATAGGTAAGCCATGAGGGGGATATTGTATAGCTGCTTTAATTTGACTGATTATTTGATATAGACTTCGTTCACTTCCTATAATGGCATCCAATGGACTAACAGAATGACTCGCATTCCACACTCTGGCCGCATGAAGGCTTTTAAATGTTTTAGCATTAATCTCGACTTGCGGTAATTTGAAAAAGAGTACTGGTCTTGAAACTATTTTTCCAAAAACACCTTTTTCCCAATATTCATTTAAATATTGAGATACTAAATTTCTACTACAGTTAAATTGCTCAGCAATTTTTTTTGCATTATTTTGAGGCCACTCTTCATAATTTTCTGTGTTTTTTTCTATCAATATGTATACTTTGTCCCGTAAATTGCTCATATAAAACCCCTATATTTTTATTGCTCATTATAAATGTATTTATCATTATTTCCATGTATACAAAAAGCCTAGTTCCACCAACATCGGAACTAAGCTCACACAGTGTTTGTGCCACCATTACTGACCACATTATAGAAATTTTACATTTTCGCTACCGGAGAAAATGATTACTTCCCTATGGTGACACAACAAGATTTTAGCATGCAATTAACCAAAAAACAAGTTTCAACCAACTATATTTGCACTGTCAGCCTTACGGCCAAGCAGTTCGAGCATGATTTGATTAATTTGACTTTTCAACTGGTTAAATTCACCTTCACGTGTCTTGTTAGATTGTATAATCACTAGCGTTTTAGCATTATTAGTACTGCGCATGAAAGTATAATAGCCCTCTCCTGCACCATTAGCCGTTTTAGTTTTTAATTTTATATTATTATAAAAACCGCCATTATAATAAGCCGGTGGCCCAGACTGGTAAAGCAATTTACGACTCTTTTGGGTTAACAAACTGCCAGAAAGTAGGTATCGTATTACTTTGGCCAGATCATGATTAGACATTACTATTGAACCAGCCCCTAATTCATTGCGAGCTCCCCTTAAAGCTGCCTTATGCTTAACCACGTCATAGCGACCTTTGCGGTAAATCATTCCGGGCACTAAATGACTGGAAATAATTTTGCCTGGCCTTGACCACAAAAATTCTGTTTGTTTCAGCTTTAACGGCCTGATATAGGTATTGCGGAACAACCGCTCATAGCTTTGACCCGTTATTTTGCTCATAATACCACAGAGGTAAACATAATTTAGTGAACTATAATGCCACTTATTTAATAAATCAGGTTCAAAAATAGTTTTAGCCGCATCATGCTGAATATTATCAGAGTCAGAAACAAAATGCTTTCTTCCTAACTTTGCTCCTGGTTTGAGATCAAGACCTGCCGTCATGGCTAAGAGATTTTTAATTTTGACTTTTTGTGCTCCAGAAATTTGCGGATAAAATTCACTTAATTTATCCTGCAGGCTTAACTTGCCTTCCTGCACGAGCCGCATAATAATTGCAGCCGTCATAGATTTCTGCACAGAATTAATTAGATAACTAGTGTCAGTGTTATTGCCTAAAGCATAGTTAAGCAGTATTTTGCCATTTTTAATGACTAAAATTGAACCCTTGATTCCTAAGGCATCAATTTGCTGGCGCACTATTTTCCTTTTAAAGATTCTTTTGAATTGCCATTTAACGGATTTTCATCTGTCAAACTAATCTGATATGGCTTTTTTTGCCACTTTCTGCTGTAAAAATAGTTATGAATATTATAATTACGTGGCAGATCACTTTGCGCCATGAATGGCTTTACTGCCTTGTCAACAGCTACCCAGCCGCGCCAGCCCAGGTGAATAGTATCTTCCATGAAATACTTTTCACCACCGCGTTTGGATAAATCGGTAACGTTATCAAAACCTTGACTAGCCAGTTGGTACTTAATCTTAGAAACAGCCTTCTGGTACATTGTTTGTGATAAGCCCGTGTAATTAGACCATTTTTCATTAATCGGCGGGATAATGAACAGCACATTGGTATGCTGCTTGGCAAATTGGTGCAACATCAATTCAAAATCGCTGTATTCTACCGATTTAGTGTAATTAAAATGACGTTGACTATCTTTTAATTTGGCTAATAAGCGTTTATTCAAGCGTTTTTTGAAGAAGCGATTGTTAATGCCAAAATTATTAGAATTGGTGTTAAGTGCAGCCTGCTGACTTGCTACTTCGTCTAAAGCCTTGACTGAATATGTATTCGGCAATAACTTGGCCTGTTTGTTAATCTTTTTAATGCGATCGCGCAATTGGAAAGTGCTGAAGAATTTATCTTCATTGTTAAGCATGCGCCGCTGATTTTCTAAGTAAAAACGCTGAAACCCAGTTAATTTTTGCCCTCGGGCAATTCTTTTCATACCCAGTTTGATAACACCCTTCACTTCTGGCATCTGCAAGAAACGTTTAGCCGCATAGCGGTTAGTCACCGTGTCTTTTTTAATACCTAAGAGAAAATTACAGGCTTGCAGCGGTGAATAATACAGCGCAAAGGCATCCGGATTTTGCCCCCTCTTGGTAAACCATTGCGGTGAAACAATGACTACGGCTTTTTTGCCCTTAAGCTGTTTAGCAGTCCCCTGCATTTCCAAAAAATGTGCTAAGGATTGACTGCCTGGCCCACCTAACAAAAATGGCCGGTAATTGCGGTGATACTTTTGCGCAATTACACTGGGATGCAATGGATCAAGCCGTGACAATTCACTTGACCCATAAAAAGGCACATAACCATCCTTAAACGCATCCTGTTTCATTAAAGAGCCCTTAAAAATAGTATTAGTTTGCGAATTAGCCGCTTGATAGATGGCATCCTTAGAAAAAGTTCGCTCCCACGGCATCAGAAAGATGACCAGCAGCAAGACAAATGCGCAAAGAACCGGGCCAAAAATATGCCACAGCCGGCGTTTGTTATTCATTTTCTAAATTTTCCACCTTTGCCACAATTTTATTGGGCGTATCCCATTCATTTCTGTCAAATTCAGAAACAGGTACATCAATTTGGAATTTTTCCTGCAAATTTAACAACATTTGCACACTGGCCATTGAATCCATTAAACCGTTGGCAAAAATATTTTCATCCATTCTGTCTGTTAAATCTTCACCAGTTAAATCTTGTAAAATTGCTAAAACTTCTTTTTTGGTATCCATGTTAAAACTCCTTAAATAAAATCATTGTCTATTTCCAGCCAAACCATAATTGGCTGAGGAAACCTGAAAAAATCAGGAAACTGAAACAAACAACATTAAAAGTAACAAAAATTGCCAGCCATTTCGTGTATTTGTTTGATGACAGCTTATTTTTGTGCTTCTTTTTGAACCGCAACCAGCAATCATTGATGATGATGGCAAAAGCATGGAACAAGCCATAAACAATATAATACCAGGTTAGTCCATGCCAGAAGCCCATCACTAGGAATAAGAGCAGGTAAGCTGCCTGCGACAGCCTGACCGGGTTTTTGAACAGCTTTTTCTTCATTGCAAAGAAGGTAAAACGCATGTAGATGTAGTCCCGAAACCAGAAAGACAAGGTCATATGCCAACGGTTCCAGAATTCTTTGATGTTTTGCGAAATAAACGGCTTGTTAAAGTTCATTGGAGTGTGAATGCCCATAAAGTAGGAAATCGACACTGCAAACAAGGAATAACCCGCAAAGTCAAAGAACAAATACATACTGTAGCAGTACATGTAGGCTACTACCCACCAGGATAGTTTTAAGCCGCCCACAGCTGTACCTGTAATTAAAGCAGCTCGAGTGATTCGGGGCAGCCAATAGGTACCAAAGAACCAGCCAAGAACAAATTTATAGAGGAAGCCTTGAAACAAATAACGTGTTGCCAGCTCTAAATCGTTTAGATATTGCTCACGCTTTGGCACCGTGTCACATTCTTTGGCAAATCTGCGGTAACGATCGATCGGTCCCGAAGAAATGGTCGGAAAGAACAGGAGAAAACGAAGATAGGTTCCCAAGTTAAGTTCTTTAATAGCGCCATCGCGTACTTCCATCACGACCTGAACTGTCTTAAAAGTCAGATAAGAAATCCCCAGAAAAGCTAAAACTCCAGGAATTTTAGCTTGCGGGAAAGCAGTCTGTACTTTAACCAAAACCAGGGGCACGATTGCTAAAATTACAGCTAAGTAGAAAACCCAGGTTCTATTTGGACTGTTTTTACGACGGCGATAATAAAGATAGCCATAAGTGACCAGCAACTGAAACAAAATATAGATGATTAAACTAACGCCCTGTTGCCATTTTTCACCATCAAAAATGAGAAACAAGAAAATTAATGAGAATACAACCTCATAGATTTTTAAGCGGTGACCCCAATACAGCCCGATGATAATAGGTATTAAGCCAATCATCAGATACACGAAATAATGCGGATTGGAATATGGCTGCAAGTTAATGAAATTAGCGTTCACTACTCGTTGACCTCCTTAATGACAGCCTTAATATCAACCTTACCATTTTGCGATACCGGCAATGTTTCACGGTAAACATAACGCTGTGGAATCATATATGGCATCAGTTCTTTAGCTAAATCTGCTCTGATCATCTTAGTAATTTCTGCTTCAGAATACTGCTCTTTTACCCCATCTTTGAGTTTAATTTCGGCAACAATTTGCTTAACCGTATGATCCTGATTATATTTTGGTGCAGCTACACCGTGATCAACCAATTTGTTCATACCAATATAGTGGTTGATTTCTTCCAATTCAATACGATAGCCATTAAACTTGATCTGAAAATCAATTCTGCCGCGGTAAAAGAGCATATCCTGGTCAAAGAAGCCTTCGTCCCCTGAGCGGTGGCTCATATATTGGTCACCCGGTTTTTTAAAGAATGCTTTAGCTGTTTTTTCGGGGTTATTCATATAGCCCTTAGAAGTACTTGGTCCAGAAATAATAATTTCGCCTTCATCAGGCTGGTCACCTTTAGATTTATCAATAATAATTTTGGTATCTGCCTTAACCTTGCCAATTGGAAGACGATCATATTTCTTTAAAACAGCATCAGTAATTTCTACCTGAGTAACTGCAACTGTAGTTTCAGTCGGGCCATAGGTATTAAAAATACGCGCCTGGGGGAATTTGTTTTTTAACGTTACCACTTCGCTGTGTGGTAATTCTTCACCACAAAACATAAAGTGAGTTAAATCTGGATGATTCGCAGCAGTAAAAGTTTTATCTAAAAAACACATCTGCGCAAATGACGGCGTTGATACCCAAACATTAAATTGCAACTTAGGCAAAGTCTGAAATAACTGAGCAAAATTTTGCGTAACTTCATGTGGCAAAGCCACCAATTTACCTGCCCCGACTAAAGCAGGATAAAGACTCATGACTGAGAGGTCAAATGAGTATGGCGCTTGGGACAAAAATGAAGGATGTTCTGGCAAATCAAAGTCCGTCATTTCCCAGTTGACGAAGCTGAGCAAGTTATTATGACTAATTTGCACGCCTTTAGGTTTGCCACTTGTGCCTGATGTAAAAATAACGTAAAAATTGTCGTCACCCTGTACATAGATGGCAGGATCAGATTCAAAATCTCCTTTTTCTACATCAGCAGGACGCACTACTTTAATAGGCGGCAAATCAATTTTCGGCAATTCATCAATTGCTAAAATTGCTTCAGCATGAGAAACTTCCTGAATCATAACTATTCTTTCAGCATTTGAATAGCTGGCAATAGGAATATATGCATGTCCAGACTTTACACAACCAAGAAAACTGGCAATCATTTCAAAATCCTGCCCGCCCCAAATCATCACAGGACTCTTAGGAGAAAGATTCAAACTTACAATCCTATGAGCCCATTCATCTGAACGCTTTTTTAGATCACTATACGTATTAGTTTTACCTAAATAGTCATATGCAATACGTTCAGGCTCTGCCTGAGCAACTTCATCAATTTTTTTAATTATATTTTCAATCATATTAGTGTACCAGCTTTAAAATTCATTGTAGATAAAGTGAACAGATGTTAACCCACTATATTGATACAAATAAATCAGTACCATTAGAATGACGCAATAGATAATTGTCGTCAAAACAAACTTACCAACACGTTTAGCACGTGAATCCGTTTTTTCTTTTTTAGCCATAATTTCATATCTTTCTCAATATTAATAAAATGTACTATCGAATATAGTACTCCTAAAGATTTGCAACTAAAAAAAAGCTCTCAAACTTTTACCAAATTTAAATATTTTTCCCTATTATCCGTTATTCAGCTTGCGACAATTGTTATAAGCAAAGCAAAGCGGAATTAGAATTATAAATGAGCCAAAAAGCACTGTAAGTATTAATAAGACAAAAATGTTTGTTGGTTTTAACCAGCGCTCGCTTTGTGCGGTTGTCAAAATATAAACAGCAAATAAGACTGTAAAAACGAGTTCCCCTAAAAGCGTGTATCCTAAAGCACCTCGACTAAACATCTGATACAGCCAAAGCCAGCCAGATGCTGGCAACAGGCAAAGCCACCCTGAAAAACGAAGCCAAAAAACGATCTTTTTACGATAATCTTGTTTTCCCATTTTTCTCCTTAAAATTTCAATTTTTTCAAATAAAGTAAAACTAATTATAACAAGGAGTTTTGCAACAAACAATTTTGTAGTTACCTAAAATTTGCATTTTGAGATTTTCGTCATACTTTTTTCACATTTTTTATTTATACTATAATTGTGATATAGGAAAGATATACATTTTTCTTATATCACACTCAACTTTTTGTTTTTCATTCATACTCCTCCAAGTATAATAATGAAAAAACCGAAATGACTTTACAGGTCATTTTCATATCTATCCCTTTCGACTCACGTGCGTTACGTGAGTTTTTCTATGCTCTTAAACAGTTCTAAAGAAATTCTTTACTCTTTTATAAGAGTTTTTCTACTTTAACTTCATATTTTAGAGATATCATTTTAAATGTAGTAAGCAATAGCAAAACTTACTACATACTCCCACTTTTTTATTTCATTCATTCTTACTCCTTCAAAGTAGATGAAAACTAACAGGCTCGCACAACTTGCGGGCCTTTTTTCTTTGTTATAGTATAAATTTAGCTACCCATTGTTCTCATAACGAAAGGTTATATTTAATGTTCTCACCCACAATAAAACACTTACTAGAAGAAAAATCAGGTTCATTCATTATTCCTGCTTCTCGCATTGCATTCGTCGAAGATGACAACCCCTTGTATCACGCTTTTATGATTCTAACCCGTGTAAAATACTCAAAAATACCAGTACTTGACCGTAAAAATCGTGTTGTTGGCTTATTAAGCTTAGCAATGATCACAGATAAAATGATGGAAACAGATAGCATTTCACTTGAGCCTTTAAATAAATTATTAGTTCGAGATGTGATGCAAACCAAATTTGATAAAATCAACTTTGTTCAGACTACATTGGAAACCCAACTCCATCTGTTAGTTGACAATGCTTTTTTGCCTGTGGTTGATGACTATGGTGTTTTCCAAGGACTATTAACCAGGCGTGAATGGATTAAAGCTTTTAATTACATTTCTCATAATTTTGAGAAAGAATATAAGGTGATTCCCATTACCAAAGATAAGCTGTTATAAAATATACTGAAAATTTATTTTTGTTTATTCCTTTTTAGTGTACTTTATTACAAATTAAGATATAATAATCATTAATAGGGAAACACCAGTACTTTTATTTGGTAATCCAGCTATTTGGTTAATACAATGTTAAAAATTGATTTTAGTTTAATACTTATTTTTTGATATATATATATTTATTGAATATAATCATTTTACTTTCAAAATTAAATAACGCCTTGCCAAGTTAGTTAAAAAGAAGCAATGGATATTCCTTAAATAATCAGAAAAGAAGAGCACTATTATGGCAAGTAAAACAATTTCTGCGCAATTGACATTTTTGATAAGCGCAATTATAAAAAATTGGACTTACCCAAATGATCAAGAGCTTTCACTTGAAGAGAAATCTGAATTGGTGTCCCAACTAAAGGAGCTGGCACAAAACGCAGATAATATGGAAGAAGCGGCTAAAATCACTGATGCGTTCTATAAAGACAAAGTTACAAAACGTTTTAAATCAATGGATTCCAATTTTTCCTGGATCTTTATAATATTGCAGCATGAATTGGTATCAGCTACTCGTTTGCATGCCCTTCTTCTAGATTTGGCTCACGAAGAACATTTTTCAGAAAAAGGAATTGCAAAAATTAACCATTATTTTGCAGAAACTGATGATCATGGTGACAATGACAACTTTATTACAATGTCATCTACAGATATAATTGATTCTTTAGGACGGACTAAAATTTTTCATATTCAACCCTCTAAGGATGAAAATAATTTCCCTGAAATTAAAAATTCTAAATTAACGTCTAAAACTAAGCCGATAAAAACTGAAACCCAGTTCAACAAGATTATTAAACTAAAAGATCACTAATTTAAAGAAGGTAAAAATTACCTTCTTTTTTTATATTAATTTGCATCTAATTTAGACTTATTCTAAATAAAATTGAGTATTTAGTGTTAAAATAGAAAACATAATAATTAGTTTAACTTACGGGAGGCTACTATTAATGAGTTTTAAACGCCAATGGAAATTTATTCTTGTATTAGCAATTGGGATAATAGGTCTTTTTTGCCAATTCGGCTTAAAGACCAAAAGTCTTTTTAAGATAGGAAACTTGCAGTTTCCTATTCAAGCAGTATTAATCGATATTGTAGGTATAATGATGGCAATTTCTTTACTTGCCGAAATCGCCAGTGATTTTAAATCCGGACGTTATGGCGTTGATATTTTGGCTGTTATCGCCGTTGTTTCCACTATACTGATTGGTGACATTTGGGCTGAATGGATGATTTTAGTCATGATGACTGGTGGTCAAACATTAGAAGACTATGCTACTGGACAAGCAGATAAAGAACTACGCTCTCTTTTAAGCAATTCACCTACTATTGCCAACAAAATTGTGAACAATGAACTAGTTTCTGTTGACGTTGAGCAACTAAAAATTGGAGATCACGTTTTAATTAAACCAGGTGAACAAGTTCCAGTTGATGGTAAAGTAGTTAGTGGTGAATCTAGTTTTGACCAGTCATCATTAACAGGAGAATCTGTGCCGGTTGCTAAAAAAACTGGCGATGAATTAATGTCTGGCTCGATTAATGGCAGCGTGGCGGTAGAAATGGCTGTCACTAAAAAAGCGAGCGATTCTGAATATCAAACAATTGTTTCACTTGTCGAATCATCGCAGGCAAAACCGGCCAAGTTTGTAAAAATGGCTGACCGCTACGCTGTTCCATTTACCATTATTTCCCTGGTAATAGGAATCGCTGCCTGGATCCATTCGGGCAATCCTGTGAACTTTGCAGAAGTCATGGTTGTGGCTTCACCTTGTCCATTACTAATTGCCGCACCAGTTGCACTGGTATCCGGCATGAGTTCCATGTCCAAGCATCATATTATAGTTAAGTCCGGTCCCACTTTAGAAAAACTGGCTACAGCAAAAACTTTTGCTTTTGATAAAACAGGTACTTTAACTGAAAATCAGTTGGTAATCGATGAAATAATACCTGCCAATAATAGTAGTTATAGTCCAGAAACCCTGCAAAGTTACGCTACCAGCGTTGAACAACAATCTAGTCATATTATCGCTAATTCACTGGTCAATGTAGCTGATAAGAACCTTTTAAAACCGGCTACAAATATCAAAGAATCAACTGGTCAAGGCATTAGCGGCATTGTCGAGGGACATTTAGTGAAAGTCGGTAAGTTAGACTATGTTAACCCACACGAAAAAGCTGCGACAGTCAACGCTACCGCAGTTTACATTTCAATTGACGATGAGTATGCCGGTTACATTACATTTAAGGATCAAGTTCGTCCTGAAAGTGCTGAGACAATAGCACGTTTGAAACGTCAAAGTAATGCACACATTATGATGTTGACAGGAGACCACAAAGATGTGGCTGATAAAATTGGACAAACAGTTGGAGTGCATGATATACGCTATAGTCTGTTACCCGCTGAAAAGATAGCTGCAATTAAAAATGTTCCGCAAGATCAGAGACCAGTAGTTATGACTGGTGACGGCATTAATGACGCCCCTAGTTTGTCAGCTGCAGATGTCGGTATAGCCATGGGAGCCAAAGGTGCATCTGCCGCCAGTGAAAGTGCAGATGCCATTATCATGGTAAACGACTTGTCCAAAATTAATGATGCTGTAGCAATTTCTAAACATACTATGAAAGTTGCCAATATTGATGTATTAACTGCTATTACAATCGTAGTTATCATCGAATTAATTGCATTTACTGGTATTATCCCTGCATTTTGGGGAGCAATTTTGCAGGAAGTGGTTGATATGATTTCCATTAGCTTGGCTCTTTTAGCAAAAACTACTCCTAAAAATCCAGAACAAACAGGAATTAGCACTACAAATTAACTTTCAAAAATATTCTTACATTAAAAAAGCCTGATAAACTACATTGCCTATTAAGCATCAGTTTATCAGGTTTTTTATATGAATCCTAATGCATTAAAAATCATATGAGATAACATTGAATAGCGCAAATCTCTGGTACTTGTGTAAACCCAGGCTAATACACAGCCTAATGCCCAATAGACCAGTATATATTTCGTAAGTCCAGGATCATGTACATATCCAAAGATAAGTCCACTGAAAAGAATGCCTAACCATTTATTTAAATTCGAATTTTTGTAAAAGAAAGTGTTAAAGAAAAAGCCACGAAAAATAAATTCTTCAAATACTGGGCCTATAAATATTACCATCACCGGAAAAAAGTTTCCTGCTTGATGAGAAAATTGATCTAAAAGATTCTGATTAGTTGAAGTTTGATCCGAATTAAAACCTAGTGCCAACTGTATGGTCGCACTAACTATAATCAACATTATTACGCCTAAAAGGGAAAGTAATATCTTCTTAAACTGCCAGTGTGGTCTGCTATTATAATTACGTTCATTTCTATGTTTTAATTGCAAAAGATATAAATAAAACAATATTAATAAAGCTATTGCGGTAATTATCATAGTTAGCAGGATAAAAGAGATATTTCCTAAGTGCAGTTTTCTTCTTAACCTGTAAGGGTAAAAATAAAATTGTTGCACTACGCTATAAATTATAAAAGAGGCTATTATTGTAATTACATTCCCCAAAAAATAGAAAAAATTTTTCATTCATTTCACTCTTTTCAAACTATAAGTAAAAGCAACTTTGATCGTTTTTTCGCAATGTCATCTTATCTTTAAAAATTTAATTTCAATTATGGTGGTAAGCTATTTCCTGGGAAATAACTTTATTATTCTATCATATTTTAATTTACTATGGCTTTTTATTCATCTTTATTATAATAGACTTAGCTTTAAACCTAAGGTAGGATATTATGATTAGAATTTTTGAAGTATTAAATCAAAACCGCTCATTTATAATTCTTTCACTTATTATGCTAGCAACTCTTGCAGTTTTTCTAATTTCTTGGCTAAAAGAACCTAGAAGACTGCTTAATGGCATTCTTTTTACTATTTTTTTATTGGCATTTGGCGTTTGGCTGACCGTGATGATTTTATCTACTAGTTTGAGACCTCTCATTCTGACATACGAAATTCTGATAGTGTTATTTGTGGCAACAATTACTTTGTTAGCAGCTTTTTCATGGCTATTTTTTCTATGGAATGCTTATATCGTATGGAAACGTGAAAGTCATACCCTATCAAACTTATTAACTCTTTTTATCGGTATTGGCATAATTGTTGTTTGGTTAGTTGCACTAGTTGGTCCTTTTAGAAATTTGCCCTCTTGGGTTAGAATTTTGCTATATGCGCCAACAGCTATATTAGACTACCTTCTTTTTGTCGCATACAACTTTTTGGTTAATTTAACCTTTTACCAAATTGTTCCTAGACAATATAACCAAGACTATTTAATCGTTTTAGGAGCTGGGTTGTCTCACGGTGAACAAGTCACCCCACTATTAGCCAGTCGAATTAATCGTGCTATTGAATATGCTCAAAAGCAAGTCACTAAAGGACGGAAAATGCCTAAATTTATTATGTCTGGTGGTAAAGGTGTAGATGAAAAAGTTTCTGAAGCTCAAGCAATGACAGAATATGCAATAGCTCGCGGTATAGAGCCAAAAGACATTTTATTAGAAGATAATTCCAAAAATACATACCAAAATATGAAATTTTCAGCCGCAGTTGCTGCAAAAGATTTCGGCAGTAAAAATTACAAGGCAAAATTTTTTAGCAATAATTACCATATTTTTAGAGCTTCCCTCTATGCAAAAGAAGCTGATCTAAATGCAAATGGTGTAGGATGCTATACACGTCTTTACTTTCTACCAAACGCAATTGTGCGTGAATTTGCAGCAGTTTTACTGCTTAAAAAGAAACGACATCTAGTCGCCATATTTTTAATTATTCTTTTCTTTGCTATTTATGCTCTATTTGATTTTACTGGTATCATCCACTAAATAATTCAAAGATAATAACCATCATATTTTGGCGTTGCTCTTTCATAAATGTTAAACTATCTCTTATTAATTAATTATTAAAAGAAAGAGAAAAAGACATGTTACAATTAAAAGATTTACGTAAATCATACCATGTCGGTGATACGGTTACTCATGCACTTGACGATGTTTCTATATCATTTCGTAACCAAGAATTTGTTGCAATTTTAGGTCCCAGCGGTTCCGGTAAAACTACGTTATTAAATGTTGTCGGTGGACTTGATCGCTATGATAGCGGCGATCTCATTATTAATGGCAAATCTACTAAGAATTTCAAGGAAACTGACTGGGATGCATATCGAAATAATTCTGTCGGCTTTGTTTTTCAGAATTATAACTTAATCTCACACTTGTCAATTATTGCCAATGTTGAATTAGGGATGAATTTATCTGGAGTTTCTGCCTCAGAACGACGCAAAAGAGCAATAGACGCTTTAACTCAAGTCGGTTTGAAAGAACATATTTCTAAAAATCCTAACCAATTGTCGGGTGGTCAAATGCAACGTGTAGCTATTGCTCGGGCTTTAGCTAATGATCCCGATATTTTGCTATGCGACGAGCCCACTGGCGCTCTTGATACTGAAACCTCTGAGCAGATTATGAAGTTAATTAAAGAGCTGTCAAAAGACCGCTTGGTAGTTATGGTTACGCACAATCCCAAGTTAGCTCAGGAATATGCTACCCGAATAGTTAACTTTCAGGATGGAAAAATTTTAAATGATTCCAATCCTTTTATTCCTGAAGAAGAAAAAGATACTTTTAAATTAAAGCGTACTAAAATGTCATATTGGAATGCTATTAAATTAAGCTTTACCAATATTATGACTAAAAAAGGCAGAACAACTTTAACTGCTTTTGCTTCAAGTATCGGTATTATTTCTATTGCCGTCGTTTTAGCGTTATCCAATGGCTTTCAAAAGCAAATTGATACGACCATGAGTAAAGCACTGGCTAAATATCCCGTGACCATCAATCAAACTGCTACTGATGCCAGTAGCGTTGCAGACCGGAACGAATCTGAAAAGAATGTTAAAAACCGGGGTTATTTAACCGTTGAAAAAGATAAGATGCAGGAATCCACTCATCAAAATAAAATTAATCAAAAATATGTTAATTATGTCAAAAAAATAAATCCCAATTATGCTAACAATATTTCCTATCAGCGTGGGATTAACCTGAATTTGCTCACTCGCAGCAAAAATAAAATTAAGCGTGTCCAATTTTCTCCTATTGCAGCTAATTCAGATAGCTCTCAAGCAGCTGCACAAATGCGAATGCAAGCAATTAGTGCCACTGGCTTAGGCTCATCAGTGTTTCCTACTACACTTAATTCCAGTAAAAGCAATTTCCTTAAAGAAAATTATCAACTTTTGTCTGGTGCATGGCCGCATAAGGCTACAGATTTGGTTTTAGTAACAGATAACGAAAATAAACTAAACATTAATATTATTAAAAACTTAGGATTGAAAGCTACGCCTGGTGAGAAGTTAAATTATCAAAAATTTGTTGGGAAGAAATTTAAAGTTGTCGACAACGATGATTATTACCAAAAATTGCCAACAGGAATGTTTATTCCGCAAAAAATCAGTAATTCTATGTATGACAACAGCAAAACCCAAATGCAAATTGTAGGTGTCATTAGACCAAAAGATGAGAATTCTATGGCACTCCTGTCTTCAGGAATTGCTTACAGCGATCAGCTAACTCAAAACATTATCAAGAAAAATAAAAAATCAGAAATAGTACGAGCCCAGAAGAAGGCAAAACAAAATGTAATGACCGGACAAGATATGAATGCCCGAGAAAAGAAACAGATGCTGCAATCAATTGGTGGTTCAACCATTCCAACGAGTATCATGATTTATCCCAACGATTTTGATGCTAAAGATAAAGTGCTTGATTATTTAGATAAATGGAATCGGGGTAAAAAAAGAAAGAATAAAATTATTTATACTGACATGTCTAGTGCCGTTACCTCAATGACTGGTGGCTTACTTAATGGGATTACTACCGTATTAGTTGCATTTGCTGCTATTTCGTTAGTAACTTCAATGATCATGATCGGCATTTTAACTTACACATCTGTTCTTGAAAGAACGAAAGAAATTGGTATTTTAAAGGCTTTAGGCGCCCGTAAGAAAGATATCACAAGAGTGTTTGATGCTGAAACATTCATTCTGGGTGTCTTTTCTGGAATTTTGGGAGTGGTCGTTGCCTGGCTGCTAGTCTTCCCCATTAACAGTCTTTTATACTCCATCACAGATTTAGCTAACGTTGCCCAACTTAATCCAGTACATGCTTTAATACTAATCCTTATTTCAACAGTTCTAACAATGGTTGGCGGACACCTGCCGGCACGTATGGCTGCTAAAAAAGATGCTGCTATTGCTTTAAGAAGCGAATAAAATTTTTAAAAAAGTCCAATTAATGTTACATGTGAAACAAGCATTAGTTGAACTTTTTTATTTACCAAAAACAATACCTGCTATTATTACTAAGTTTATTGACAAATTGGCATATACCAATTTATAATTGAGATAACGATTATGGAGGGGCAAATAAAATGAAAGTTATTATCTCAAGTGACAAGACTAACGGCAGTAAAAAAGGTTTTGAAATATTTAAGAATAGTATCGCAAACGGCAGCAAAGTAATTGGTTTAGCAACTGGATCGACTCCTGTAACTCTCTATCAAGAATGGACCGAGAGTAATCTAGATAACAGCAATTTAATTAGTATTAACCTTGATGAATATGTAGGTTTAACTCCTGATAATGATCAGAGCTATCACTATTTTATGCAAAAGAATCTATTTGCTAAAAAACCATTCAAACACTCGTATATTCCTGATGGAATTAAAGCTATTAAAGATCCAGAAGGAACTGCCACTGACTATAATAAAATTATCGCTGAAAATCCAATTGATATTCAGCTATTAGGCTTAGGTCAAAATGGCCACATTGCATTTAACGAACCTGGTACACCATTTGATTCTGTTACTCATGAAGTACAATTAACAGAGAATACTATTAAAGCCAATTCTCGTTTCTTCAATAATATTGACGAAGTACCTAAATCAGCAATTTGCATGGGTATTGCAAACATTATGTCTGCCAAAGAAATCGTCATTATGGCTTTTGGTGATAATAAAGCTGAAGCTGTTCAAAAGATGGTTGAAGGTCCAGTAACTGAAGAAGTCCCAGCTTCAATCTTGCAAAAGCATAATAATGTTACTCTGATTGTTGATCAGGCTGCAGCAAATAAATTAAGTGCAAAATTTTCTAACTAGTTAATTTAAATGGTATACAAAAAGGCGATGCATAAATGCATTGCCTTTTTTGTGTGCTGTTTTACAAACTATTATTGTATACATACGGTGCATATTAGTAGTCTGTTAAAATAATCAGTATTATTATTAAGATGAACCCTGAGAGGATGGTGATAAGTTGAAGAGGAGTAAAAAATGGCTATTGGTATTAGGCATGTTATTACTATTACCTGTGCCTTGTTACTTAATATGGGAAACCAGTAGTTTCTGGCAAAAATATTTAAAGATTAAACTACCGCATTTAGGTTCTCTTAATCCAATATTTGCCTGGTATTTAATTGGTATCAGTCTAATTGTTTTTATAATACTAATTGTTAGTTTAATTGTCATCCTATTCTGGCCAGTCCAGAGAAACTTTAATTTAATTCATAAACGTGATGGTCAAGTTAAGGTTACTTCAAAAGCCATTAATAGCTATGTAATGAATTCACTTGCTGACTTGCCTTACTTAAATAATGCAAAAGTCAGTTCTAAGTTAACAGGACGCCGGATTAAAATTAAAATTGGCGGTGACTTGGGTCCAGGTGAAAACATTACCGTCCTACTTGACGATTATCTTGAAGAATTAAAAAAGAATCTGAAGCAGTTGCTAGGAATTGAGCAAAAACCAAAAATTAAAATCAAGTTTATCAATTATCACAAGGGTGATAAACCTGAAAAGCGCGTTCAATGAAGGAGGTTAAGATGAAAGAAGAATACAAAAAATACCTCCCAGAAATAAGCGGTGCTGTAATTGGTGTTTTACTAGCATTATGCTTTTTGGTACTGGGATTTTTCAAAACTATTTTTGTCATCGTGATGTTAGTCTGCGGCTTTTTGGTTGGACATTACTGGCCAGTGTTCAAAAAAATGCTGCAAAATAAATAATTTATATAAGGAGTATATGCAATATGGTACAATCAAGTTCAAATCAAGGTAGTTCAAAACCAGAAGTTAAAGGTGACTTAAAATACGATTCAAAAGTAATTCAAAAAATTGTTGGTATTGCTTTATCAGATATTAAAGGTTTATTAACTGTTAATGGTGGCTTTTTCTCAAATATCGCTGATAAAATTGTCAACAGCGATGATGTCACTTCAGGTGTAAACGTTGAAGTTGGTAAAAAACAAGTAGCTGTTGACATTGAAATTGTTGCAGAATATGGCGTTGATATTACTAAACTATATGATCAAATTAAGCAAAAAATTCAAGAAAAAGTCAAAGAAATGACTGGTCTTGATACTGTTGAAGTCAATGTTACTGTAGTTGATATTAAAACTAAAGAGCAACACGAAAAAGATTCTGTCAGCTTACAAGACCGTATCACCGGGGCTGCTAGTGACACTAAGGATAAAATTAGCGATCAAAAAGACAAGGTTCAAGATAAAGCCGAAGAAAAGAAAAAGGAATCTAAAGAATCTAGAGTTAAATAGTATTTTCAATCTCAATCGACAAATTTATGTGGCAGATTCTAGAAAAAGAACATAATACTTACACAAAAAAGGCAAACCTCAATTTTGATGGTTTCCTTTTTTTATTTATCCTGAATTTTAGGGAAACCTAATTATCTGTTTGATTTGTTTTCATTAACCATACTTATTAGTAGGTGTTTTTACCAATCTCGAAAATAGGCTTCACCAGCTTATTTAATTGGTTGTTAAAAGATATATTATTCTATCATCCCAATTCAATCACTTGATCAAATTGCTTTTTGATTTCCGGTCGCAAGTGATGAGAAATGTAGACTAAAGTGATGTTGTCCAAATCAAGCAGACTTTGTTCAATTTTCTGGCCATCTTTTTCATCTATTGCTGAAGTAATTTCATCGGCTAAGATAACTTGCGGATTATTAAGTAACTGTCGTGCAAGCGCAATTCGTTGCTTTTGACCACCTGAAATATTATTACCAGCATGTTTTAAAACAGTGTCAAGACCGTTGGCACTGTCAGCAACAAACTCTTCGAGACCGGCACGCGTAATTGCAGCATTAACTTCTTTGTCAGTTGTCTCCCGATCTAAAGTGATGTTATAACGCAGGCTGCCGTCAAAAATATAGGCAGACTGGTCAATGTAAGCAATCTGCTTGTGCAGCGAACTAAAATTAAGTTCGCTGTATTCATCATTATCCCAAGTCAGCGAACCTTGATAGCCTGTTAACAAACCACCAATTAATTTTACAAGGGTTGATTTGCCACAACCAGACGGACCAACAATGGCCACTCGTTCCCCTCGCTTAATGCTGCCGGCAACATTCATTAAAATAGGTCTGTCACTATTAGGATAGCTGAACGAAAGGTCACTAAATGCAATTTGCTGAGTCAAAGGAGCAACATTCTTATCCCCTGTTTTTTCCTGCGTATTAGCTAATTTATTATATTTGTCAAAAATAGGTTGAACTGCCCGAATTGAAGTTAGATCAATACTGATTTCTGTCAAGCTGCCAAAAACATTCCCGGACATTGAACCAACAATTAAAATAGCTCCAATTGGAATCTGGTTATGAAAGGCCAGGTATCCGGATTCAACAGTTAAAATAGTTTGAGCAGATACACTAATCAGGTTAATCAGTGCATTAGAAAAGGACATTTCCGTAATGTAATTAACCCGAGCCTGTCCAGTCTTATCTGATGCCGCAAGAACTATTTTATTGAGCAATTTTTGCTGACCAAGTGTGAGCAGATTGACAAAACCCTCAAGAACATCAGTTATTTTTGACGTTAATACTTCATTTTGCCTGCTTTGTTTTTGCGACAGTTGTTCCAACTTTTTCTTAAAAAGACGGGGAAATAAAATCATAACAACAGCAAAAACCAAAGTGGTTACAAATAAGAGTGGATGGTAAGAAAACAGGATGACACTGGCAATAATGCCCAAGAGTGCACTGCTAAATGTTTGCTCTAAACTGAAAAAGCCATCTTGATTAATTTGGTTAATATCGTTAGTAAACCAGGAAACATAGTCAGCTTCCGTGTGCTTGTTGAAGTCTTCATACTCTTGGCGACCAATTATATGGGCCAATGCGTTCCTAATGGAATTATCGACAGCCTTGATGATTACAGCAGAATATCGTGAACTACAAAAAAAGAAAATCAGAAAAAAGCCCCAGCTAAGCAAGTTTAAACCTGTATCAATCATAAAGCCGTTTAAATTATGCTGAGTCAAAGCAGTAAGTGCATTACCTTTAAAAATGCTGGCAGCAGTTTGTGCTAAATTCCGGCCAAAATAGAAAATGGCCAGAATTACATACATGCCTGAATTACGTTTAATGTAGGTCCAAAGCGAAAATTTTGTTATAGTATCGTCCATGATTTACTTCCTGTCAAAACATCTATTTTTAGAGCTAATACTAAAATGACATATCTTCCTGAGAGAAACAGTTTGCAAAGAACATTAATCTTTGACCTATTTCAAAGCTGCAGGCTCTCAAATAATTTAATTATTGTGGGCTTTAGCATTCTTCTAAAAATCCCCTAAGTACCAATTACGGCATGAAACATACTAATTTGCCCTTTTTATTTGAAGTATTTTCTACTACCTTTATAATTTATTTATCATTTTATGGCTTTTATAATATAAAAGCAATCTATTTTTAATTCTTATATTTAGAATTATTTCTTCGCAACAGTATATAAATAGTGCAACTGCTTTACATTCTTAAAAAAATTTGTTTCATAGTTGAGAGATCATTATCATGTTTTAATTGAATTAAATCATGCAACTGCTTTCAGCTTCGTTTGCTTTAACAATAAAAAAGCTAAATGCAAGCTGTACGGCTTGCTATAGAATAAATATTTCCATCATGCTCTAACTCTATTGCAAGTTAATAATTATTAGTTTAATTTGGAGGATTTATTTTGGTTTCACGTGTAACACAGTTTAAAATCATAAGTTCAAATTTTCAATTTTGACAATAACTACAACTTTTTACTTCTGTATTATACAAAATTACTTGACTTTTTGATTAAAATTTTAATTTACTTTTTGCTTGTATACCACTATATCTCGTATTAAACTAAATAAGAATCTATATATTGTATTTATGAAAGAACGTGATCCAAGTTATTGTTTTAAGTGGGCCAATTGGAGCCGGTAAATCCAGTTTAACTAGTATTTTAGCTGAGCACTTAGGTACACAAGCTTTTTACGAGGGAGTAGATAATAATCCTGTTCTTCCTTTATATTACCAAGACATGAAACGCTATACTTTTTTGCTTAATATCTATCTGCTTAACCATCGTTTAGCACAAATCAACCAGGCAATCCGAGAGAAAAACAGTGTTTCAGACCGTTCGATTTATGAAGACGCACTCTTTTTCAAAATGAACGCCGATAGTAAAGTGGCTGATCCAACTGAGTTTAAGATATATGATAGTCTACTCGAAAATATGATGGAAGATACCCCAGGTAATCCCAGTAAAAAGCCAGATTTACTAATTTACATTCACGTTTCTCTAGACACTATGCTTAAGCGCATAAAAAAACGTGGACGTTCATTTGAACAAATTAGCACAGATCCCAGTTTAAAAGACTACTACGCACGGTTAATTAAGTATTATGAACCATGGTATGAAAAATATGATGCCTCACCTAAAATTAAAATTGATGGGGATAAATACGATTTTATCTACGATGAAGATGCAAAAAAAGAAGTTTTAAATCAAATTGATAATAAGTTGCACGCAATAGGCAATTTAGAATAGAGAAGGAACGTGATGACAGTTATTGTTTTAAGCGGGCCAATTGGAGCCGGTAAATCCAGTTTAACCAGTATATTAGCTAAGTATTTAGGAACCAAACCATTTTATGAGAGTGTCGATAACAATCCTGTTTTGCCACTTTTTTATGCCGATCCTAAAAAGTATGCATTCTTACTTCAGGTATTTTTCCTAAATACTCGTTTTCGTAGTATCAAGGATGCATTAACTGATGATAATAACGTTCTTGATCGTTCAATTTATGAAGATGCACTTTTCTTCCAAATGAATGCAGACATTGGTCGGGCTACCAAAGAAGAAGTTGACACATATTATGAACTGCTCAATAATATGATGGGCGAACTTAAGCACATGCCAAAGAAAAATCCTGATCTTCTGGTTCATATTAAGGTTTCATATGACACTATGATTAAAAGGATTCAAAAACGTGGTCGACCATACGAACAGCTGAGTTATGACGCGACGCTGGAAGATTATTATAAGAGACTTTTGCGTTACTACAAACCCTGGTATGAAAAATACGATTATTCTCCTAAAATGGAAATTGATGGTGACAAGCTAGACTTCATGACTGATGACCATGCTAGAGAAGTTGTACTTGATCAAATCGTTGCCAAGCTAAAAGAAATGGGTAAATTACCTAACTCTTGGGATAAACCAACAGATATTCAAATTGAGCAACCATAAACCATTTTAAAGAGCCATTAGCTACAGCTAGTGGCTCTTTTCATGTCATGTTTATCAAAATTAACTATCAGCAAGTTACAAATTTCCATATTGATTAAATAAAATTTCGAAAACTATGTTATGATTAAAACATATATTTTTTCACATATTTTTTTAATCAATTTATATAATTTAGCTAGTATCAAAAGAGTTGCCATATTAGCCTCTCTAATCAAAATAAATTCAGTAAAAAGGAGAAAAAATGAACTATATCCTTTCAATTATGCCCTCTTTAATTTCAGGTGCAAAGATGACATTAATTTTATTCTTTTGGACTTTAATTGTTTCTATTCCATTGGGAATTATAGTCAGCCTAGGCTTGCTTTCGCATTTTAAGCCCTTAAGATTAATCTTAAAATTTTACATTTGGATTATGCGGGGTACTCCTCTTCTGCTACAATTAATTTTTATTTTCTATGGTTTACCGATAGTCGGCATCATTTTTGAGCGCTACGATGCAGCACTTTTCGCCTTTATTTTAAACTATACAGCCTATTTTGCCGAGATATTCCGTGGTGGCTTTCAATCAATCCCTGTAGGTCAATACGAAAGTGCTCGCGTTTTAAGATTAAATTACTGGCAAACATTGAGCCATATTATTATTCCTCAGGTCAGCAAAATAGTTATACCCTCAATTGGCAATGAAGTGATCAACTTAGTTAAAGATACTTCTTTAGTCTATGTCATTGGTTTGGGTGAGCTCTTACGTGCCGGCAATGTTGCTACAGCAAGAGATGTAACATTAATTCCTTTAGTGATAGTCGGTATAATTTATCTATTAATGACGGGTATCGCATCATTTTTGCTGAAAAAAATTGAACACAATTTTGCAAAGTGGAAGTAAATTAGGGGAAATAATACTATGCTAGAACTTAAAAACATTACCAAAAAATTTGGCTCTCGTACGATTTTAAACAAGTTAAACTTAATCATTCCTGACAGACAAATTTTAGCCATTGTGGGACCATCTGGAGCGGGAAAAACTACTTTGCTGCGTTGCTTAAGTGGTTTAGAAAAAATTGATTCCGGTGATTTTTTGTGGGATGGGCAAAAGTTTGATCCGGCCGCTCCTGATAGTAAAAGTCATATTATCGGAGTAGTTTTTCAAAGCTATGAGCTTTTTCCCAATTTAACTGTAATCGAAAATATTACCCTGGCACCAACACTAGTTTTAAAAGAAAGTGCAGATCAAGCACAAGCCCGTGCGCGAAAGTTACTTGAACAACTAGATTTAATTGGTAAAGAACAGCTCTATCCCTATCAGCTTTCTGGAGGTCAGCAACAAAGAGTAGCTATTGTACGTGCGCTAGCAATGGAACCCCATATTCTATGTTATGACGAACCCACTTCTGCTTTAGATCCTGCTTTAAGAACAAAAGTCGGAGAAATAATTTTAAAACTTAAAAATAATAACAACATGACGCAAATTATTGTCACTCATGACATGGAATTTGCCAGCCAAGTGGCCGATCAGGTATTCAAAGTAAAAGCATTAGATGATAAGAAGGTAATATAAGTGAAAACCAAGCGCCTCTTAACCCTCATAATAACGCTCATCTGTATTTTATTTATTTCTGCCTGTAGTGGCATATCAGTTAATAGAAAAGCTAACGCAGTTGACAACTGGTCTCATATCAAGCAACGTGGCTATGTTACAGTTGGTGTAGATGATACTTTTGTACCCATGGACTTTAGGCAAAAAAATGGTCAGTTAATTGGTTACGACGTTGATCTCGCAAATGCTGTTTTTAAACAATATGGTATTAACGTCAGTTTTCAAACAATTGACTGGTCTATGAATACTACTGAATTAAAAAACGGCACAATTGATCTCATATGGAATGGTTTTAGCAAAAACCCTGAGCGTGAAGCTAAGGTAAGTTTTAGTAAAACTTACTTATATACTTCTCAGGTATTAGTAAGTCTTAAAAAGAATAAAATTAATACCATTGCCGCAATGAAAAATAAGACTTTGGGCGTTCAAACCGGCTCTTCCGGCTATAATGACGTAATGAAATATCCAAAAGTTTTTAAAAATCATATTAAAAATCAGGACCCGATTCTCTATGATTCCTTTACTAATGCTTTTATAGATCTAAATGCAGGCCGCATCCAAGGATTATTAATTGATAGCACCTATGCAAATTATTATATTTCTCGGCAAAAACACCCGGAAAACTTTACTGAGATCGAAAGTCCTTTTCCAAAAGAAGAATTTGGTGTAGGTATGAGAAAAAGCGACTTAACCTTGCACAAGAAAATTAATTACGCCTTAGAAAAGCTGGCAAAAAATGGTACCTTAACAAAGATTAACCACAAATGGTTTGGCAACAAAGCCGAATCTCCTTTACTTCAAACGAAAAAGGATTAATTTAAACTATCAAGTACTGCAGCTATTCCATCGTGGTTGTTATCTAAAGTAGTTCTAAATTTCTTTTTCAAGTCTTCTGGTGCATTTCCCATTATTACAGGATGACCTACTGATTGAAGCATTTTCTCATCATTATAATTATCCCCAAAAGCCCAGCAGTCTTTCAGTTCCATGCCAAAAGCCTGGGCTATTACTTTTACCCCTTGACCTTTAGAAACTCGTTTAACAACGACCTCCAATAAATTTGCGGCAGATTTCACTATATAGAGTTCTGGATAGAGCCGCCTTAATTCTTTTTGAGTAGCATCTAATAAGCTTGGCGTTCCCATGAGCAAAATTTTATGTACATTTTTGAGTTGCGCTATTTCAGTAATCGAACTAGGTTGAGCTTTAAATTTAACAATTTTCTCCTCATTTTCAACCAAACCATTATTATTACCTGGGAAATAATACCAGTTGTCGTCACTATAGACATTCCACACAACGCCATTATTTTTACCTTCGATATAAGAACATATTTTGGCAGCTTTTGAAGAAGACATAAAATGAGAATCAAGGATATGACCCATTTCATCTAAAACCAAAGCACCATTATAGGCTACCATTGGACATGATTTGGTAATTTCTCCCACAACAGACATAATTGCCTTAGGCATACGTGCAGAAACTGGTACAAACACATTGCCTTTAATAATTTGTTTACGAATAGCAAGTTTAGTCTTCGGTGTTACTTCTTGCTTTGAGTTGATTAATGTGCCGTCTATATCCGAAAAAATTAGTATTCCCATTTTTTCTCCTAACAAGATGTATAATCTACTACTTACCTATGTTCATTTTACCGATCAAACTATTAGTTGGTCAATTCTTAGCCGAAAGCACTTAGTTAAAGATTATAGTTATTCTATGGCTTTTTCGCTAATATAATTCGTATTTACATCGCTTTAAATGAATGATAAACTGTTAAAGGCGTTAGATTTAATGTAAAACGCGAACAATATTTTGGGAGAGATTAGATGAACTTTATAAAGAGTTATTTTCAACTCGATAAGTATAAAACTAATGTAAAAATTGAATTTCTTGCTGGATTAACAACTTTTATCAGCATGTCATATATTTTATTTGTTAATCCCAGTGTTCTGGGAGCCAG
The DNA here is from genome assembly GCF_003151025.1 of Lactobacillus kullabergensis. Lineage (NCBI taxonomy): Bacteria > Bacillati > Bacillota > Bacilli > Lactobacillales > Lactobacillaceae > Lactobacillus > Lactobacillus kullabergensis. Next base: position 1,994,415 of record NZ_CP029477.1, read on the forward strand.
TGGCATGGATAAAGGAGCAGTCTTCACAGCAACTGCCTTAGCTAGTGCCTTGGGTACTGCAATAATGGGAATTGTTGCCAATTACCCTATTGGAGAAGCTCCTGCCCTGGGCATCAATGCGTTTTTTGCTTATACAGTTTGCATAGGCATGCATGTTTCATGGGAAACAGCCTTAGCTGCTGTTTTCGTAGCATCTATCATCTTTATTTTAATTACTATGTTTAAGCTGCGAGAGATGATAATTAACGCCATTCCTTCCGATCTAAAATTTGCCATTTCTTCCGGAATTGGTTTGTTCATCGCTTTCTTGGGAATGCAAGATGGTGGCTTAATCGTAGCAAATAAATCAACTTTAGTTGGTTTAGGATCACTTCATGATCCAGCCGTTTGGATTACTATCTTTGGCTTAATTGTTACCGTTATTTTAATGATCTTAAATGTACCAGGTGCTATCTTTATTGGAATGGTTTTAGCAGCCATTTTTGGTGTAATCACAGGGCAAATTTCTTTACCAACTAAAATAATTTCTGTTGCACCAAGTATCGCTCCATCATTTGGTCAAGCAATTTTTCATGTTAAAGACATCAATACTTTACAAATGTGGGTTGTTGTTCTTACTTTTCTTTTAGTAACATTCTTTGATACTGCAGGTACTTTAATTGGCTTAGCCCAACAAGCCGGCTTTATGAAAGATAATAAGATGCCCCGCGTAGGTAAGGCATTGGCTTCAGACTCCACTGCCATGATGGTTGGTTCAGTTCTAGGAACCTCACCAGTAGGTGCATTTGTCGAATCTAGTGCCGGCATTGCAGTTGGCGGCAGAACAGGTTTAACAGCTGTCTTTGTAGCAATTTTCTTTTTAATTTCAATGATATTCAGCCCACTCTTAGGCTTATTTACTACTCACGTCACCGCTCCGGCACTAATTATCGTTGGGGTTTTGATGGCTCAAAATACCGCCCATATCCAGTGGGATAAAATGGAAATTGCCGTTCCTGCCTTCTTAATTTTAATTGGTATGCCTTTAACTTATTCAATTTCAGATGGTTTGGCTCTAGGTTTAATAACATATCCAATATGTATGGTTGCCGCTAAGAGAACAAAAGAAGTTACACCAATGATGTGGATACTTTTCTTCGTATTCATCGTATTCTTATGGGTATTAAATTTTTAAACTTACTGATTGTTTTAAACGAATAATATGTTAAACTAAGCAAATATAGGGGTGTTTATTCACCTAATATATTTGCTTTTTATTAAGAAGGGAGTCTTTTATGAAGACGATAGATTATAAAAAATTTATATTGCCACTATTGTTTGGTCTTATTATCTGGTTTACGGCCCCAATTCGTCCTGCCGGAGTATCAGTTCAAGCCTGGCATATGCTGGCAATATTTATTGGAACTATCATTGGTTGTATTACGTTACCTATAGCTATTAGCGGTGTTACTTTAATAGGATTTACTCTCACTATTTGCCTCGGGCTTGCACCCCTTGCCGACAAAGTTGTTAACGGAAAAGTCGTTGCAAAAGGTGCCATTGACGCATTCTCCAATTCATCTGCTTGGCTAATCGTTATGGCCTTTATGATTTCACGTGGTATTGTAAAAACCGGCTTAGGTCAAAGAATTGCTTTATATTTTGTTAAATGGTTTGGTCATAAATCCTTAGGCTTAGGCTATGCTATTGGTGCTATTGACTTAATAGTTTCTCCTGCAACTCCTTCAAATGGTGCGAGAGCAGGTGGCGTGGTATATCCATTAATTCAATCATTAGCAAATACATTTGACTCTAAGCCTAATGACCCATCGCGTAAAAAGATGGGAGCATATCTAACTTTTACAGAATTTCAAGTTAACATTATTACTTCATCATTATTTATGACTGCTTGCGCACCTAACTTAATTGCTGTTGCACTTGCTGGTAAAGCAGGTGTAACTCTTAGCTGGATGCCATGGCTAATGGCCAGCATTGTTCCTGCAGCAATTTGTTTAATTGTTGTACCATATTTTGTTTATAAACTTTACCCACCAGAAATCAAGGAAACTCCTAACGCTAAGGAGTGGGCTGATGGTGAACTGGCAAAAATGGGTAAACTTACTTTGCCCGAAAAATTAATGGCAGTTATTTTTGCAATTACTTTAGTACTCTGGATGCTTTCCAGTACTCTAGGAATAGATGCTACATTAATTGCATTCATTTCCGTTTCACTTTTACTTCTTACAGGTGTATTAGCACCTAAAGACTTGCTAAGTGAAACTGGAGCTTGGAACATTTTGATCTGGTTATCTATTTTAGTATTCATGGCTGAAAAACTAACTCAATTCGGTTTAATAGGTTGGATATCAACTAGTATTTCCAGCGCAATGAAGGGTCTCAACTGGCTATTAGTTCTAGTAGTTTTAGCACTTGTTTTATTCTACACTCATTACTTGTTTGCAAGTGCCACAGCTCATAATTCAGCAATGTACCTGCCACTTTTAACTGTAGCTATTTCAGCTGGAGCACCTAAATTACTAGCAGCCCAGTTTTTAGCACTGTTTTCAGCAATCATGGGTTCCACAACTCATTATTCTAGCCCTGCCGCTTCTGTTTTAGCTTCTTCTGGCTATGTCAAACAAGATGAATGGTGGAAATTAAGTTTTATATTCGGTATCTTCTATATCTTAGTTTATGGCATTATCGGATTAGCCTGGATGAAACTAATTGGTATGTGGTAAGCTGTTAAAGCAAATCTATCCAGATTTGCTTTTTTTATTACCCGGGAAATAATTTTGAATAAGATGGATTTCTAGGCTTAATAAGTTATATACTAGTTATATTAGTTCTTTATAATTTTAATATTTTTGGAGGAAAAATGACGACATTAGATAAAGTCTTTCATTTAAACGATGCTCATACCACTGTTAAGCGCGAGTTAATAGCTGCATTAACCACGTTTGTCAGTCTCTCCTACATCCTTTTTGTTAACCCTAACATCTTACACGCAGCAGGTATTAATAAGGGAGCGGCATTTACAGTTACTGCAATTTCAATTGCAATAGGCTGTTTTATTATGGGTCTGGTTGCTAACTATCCTGTAGCCTTGGCTCCCACACTTGGCAGTGCTGCATTTTTTGCTTACAACGTTTGTGGCGGAATGCACATTAACTGGCAAACTGCCTTAGCTGCTGTTTTAGTTGCATCTGTTTTGTTTATTTTAATAACAGTTTTGAAACTTCGTGAAATAGTAGTCGATGCCATTCCACAGGATTTGAAATATGCTATTTCGGCTGGTATTGGCTTATTTATTGCCTTTATTGGCCTGCAAAACGGCAAATTAATTGTTAATAGTGACTCAAATTTAGTTACTCTGGGCAAATTTAATTCACCAGCCGTTTGGATTACCCTCTTCGGTTTAGTTTTAACTGTAATTTTAATGGCAATGAATGTGCCAGGTTCCATTTTTATCGGTATGGTAGTAACAGCTGTCTTTGGGGTTATTATTGGCCAAGTAGCTGTTCCTAAAGGTATTATCGCCAGTGCACCAAGCATTGCTCCTACCTTTGGTCAAGCCGTATTTCATTTAAAAGATATTAATACTCCCCAACTATTCATGGTAGTTTTAACCTTTTTACTGGTTACTTTCTTCGACACTGCGGGTACTCTGATTGGCATGAGTGAACAAGCAGGAATGGTTGATCAAAATGGTAAAATACCACGAATTGGTAGAGCTTTCCTATCGGATTCGTTAGCCATGGTTGAAGGAGCAGTCTTAGGAACTGCACCACTTGGTACATCTGTTGAATCTAGTGCCGGCATCGCTATGGGTGGTCGCACAGGTTTAACTGCAATCTTTGTAGGAATCTTTTTCTTGATTTCAATGATTTTCAGCCCGCTTTTGGCGGTTATCCCCACTACTGTTACTGCTCCAGCATTGATTATTGTTGGGGTGCTCATGGCAGGAAACCTGAAGAAAATTGACTGGGATAAGTTTGAAATTGCCTTTCCAGCATTTTTGACGGTAGTTGGTATGCCATTAACTTACAGCATTTCAGATGGTTTAGCTTTAGGCATGATTGCTTACCCGATTACTATGATCGCTTCTAAACAGGCCAAGAAAGTTTCACCAATGATGTATGTTCTATTAGTCGTATTTGTCCTCTTTTTCCTGATCACAAATATGTAAGAATATCTGTCTAATTACAAAGGCCACTTTTAGAAGTGGCCTTTTTGTTTATGCTTAATTGATAAATTACACTTTATTTTTTATTTATTTGCTATTATAATTCATAAAAATATTTACATTTTATTCATGAAAGAAGGTAAATTATCATGTCCAACACTAAAGAGAAATGGTTCAGCCGCTATATTGGCACTATTACGTTCTTTGTTGTTGCTTTACTAACCAGTCTTAATTCTGGCTTTTTCCCTTATTCAATTGCTGGAAGACTCTGTGCCATTTTGTGGCTGGTCGCATTCAGCTTTTTGATATTTGCCTGCGAATATTTGATTAATCACACTAACCTTGATAATAAAAATGCTGCAAAAGCAGTGGTAAATTTTAGTATTTGGCTCCTTGCAGCCTTAGTTTTAGTTATATTCATTTTAATTTTTAAAAAATGAATTTTTGCTTTTAATTAATTTTAGGTTATTTTTGCACGAATCGTCAAAATTTGTTATGTTAAGTAGCATTTAATTCATTCAATGAAAGGGAAGTTGTAAAGTAGATTAAGTAGCTCGTATTTAGTCTATTATCATGAAAAAAAAAAGACAAAAACAATTAAAAAAGATTATAAAAAGGCATCTCTTGCAAAAGTTCATTTACGCGTAATAACTGCATTTGCTTTAGGGCAATTTACTTGTGGCTTTTCACTAGGAATTACTGGCGTAGCTATGAACAGTGCTGCCAAATACATTCAAATTAGTAACATGTGGACTGGATTAATTGGAGCCGGTGGTGTGGGAACCTATATTACAATCAGTCGTATTGGTGCGGCTGCAGGGACATTTTATTGCCAATTCTAACAGAAATAGGCGGGCCAAACTTGGCAATGCTTGTTTGTGCCTGCGTTCTCTTAGTTGCTTTTGTCATTTGTTTAATCTGGGCACCAGAAACTTCACCTAAATATCTAAAAAAATAAAATTTAAAGCCAGTCAAAAAACATTATGAAATACCCCCAAATTTAGAGCAAATTCGGGGGTATTATTGTAACTAAGGCTTCTTTTTAGCCATCATATTTTATTCTTTGCATTTGTTTTATCTGGCCAAATACTTTACCGCGTTGGCCAGCATCTAGTGTTAAAACTAATGAATCACCGGCTTTAATTAATGTTTGTCCGTTGGGAATTAAATACTGGCCATCATGGTACACCGCCTTAACCAATGTATGTTTAGGCCACTTAATCTGCATGATTTTTTTGCCTGCGAGCTGACTATCCTCATAAATTGGTACCGTTAGTTGATCAGTTTTACCTGATATCGCAGGGGTAAGTTTCTTATCGTTTGCAACCATTGCTCGCGCCAGTGTGCCATAAATTGGGTCTCCATTAAGCAATTCATCAACCAGCAGGGCAACAAAAGCTACCACAGCCAAAGGCATTAAATGCAGCAGCGACCCCACCATTTCCGTAATTAAGATAATAGCTGTAAATGGAGCTCTAATTACAGCAGCAAAGAACCCGGCCATTGCAAAAATAATCAAGTTAATTACCAATTTTGCAGGCAATAAATGTAATTGAACCAAAATAAGGCCGTAGCTTGCCCCGATTACAGCACCCATTGTCAATATTGGCAAGAAAATACCACTAGGCAAGCCCGAATCATAAGAAATAATAGAAAAAATAATTCTCACAATAAAGAAAAATAGTAACATACCAACTATTTTCCAGCTACTTTGTTTAATAATTTGTGGTAATGCTAAAATCAATCTATTTCCCGGACCAGTAATTAAGGGCCAAAAATAAGCAATTGGTATCAATAAAATAAGAGGTATTAATCCATATAGCCAACTAGGTAAGAAAGTAATTTTAGCATATAACTTTTTTCCTTTAAATAAACCAACTTTATAAAGGTGACCTAGTAAACCTAAAATTAAGCCTAAAAGTAACAAATAGCCATATAGTTTTACTGGAAAACTATGGCGATAAACAAGAGACAAAGACGGTTTTTGGCCAAAAATATTTGAAACAACAAAATCTGACACTAAAGCACCTGCAAGTGCATTTAGCCAAACGCGGGGAGAGAAATTATGAAAAACTTCTTCAAGTACAAATAACGCACCACTTAATGGTGCTCCAAAAGCTGCAGCTAATCCACTAGCTGCTCCTGTCGCTAACAACACCCTAGAGTTTGTTTTTGACTCCTTAGTGCCCTCGCCAACACCTTGACCGATAGTTGAGCCTATTTGCAAAGAAGGCCCCTCAGGACCTAAAAATAGGCCTGTACTAATCACTAAAATACCCCCAATGACTTTACGCCATAATGTGGGCCACCACTTTAAAGTTAAATTTCCTGCAAGTTGTAATTTAACTTCAGGAATGCCTGATCCACCAACATGAGGATATTGCTTAACAAAATAACCTGCGATTAATCCAACTAAAATAAGGCCAAATATAATTGGGATGAACCATAATGCATTCTGATGTGCCACGTGAAACAAGTTAAGCCACAGCTCCGTCATCTTTCCTATGCCAAAACGAAAGAAGCCTACTACAAAGCCACTGAACAGTCCAACTATCATAGCTTCCAGTAAAAGTTTTATTTGTTCTTTTTTATCTTTCATATTACCTCCGCTTTTTAATATGATTTAACATTAGCAAAAAACCAGTTAAGTCTTGGCTTTAACTGGTTTTAGTAGTTACACGTGTAACAATTTATTTTTCTTCATACCACTCAGTATGATAAACGCCTTCACGATCATTTCTAAAGTAAGTATGAGCTCCAAAGTAATCACGTTGACCCTGAATCAAGTTTGCTGGTAGACTTGGGTTAAATATTGATTCCAAGTAATTTAGTGAGGCACTCAATGTTGGAGTAGGAATACCAGCTTCAGTAGCAAGTTTAATCACAGCGCGGAGTGCAGGAATGTTTTTATTCATCAAATCCTTGAAATAAGGGTCCTGGAACATGTTGTCGAGTTTTTTACCTTCAGCAAATGCTTTTTCAATATCTTTTAGCATTGATGAACGAATGATACAGCCGGCTTCCCATGATTGAGCAATAGCCGGATAACGCAAGTCCCAGTTATATGCATCTGCAGCCATTTTTAATTGCTGGAAGCCTTGAGCATAAGCAACAGCTTGGCTTAATTGCAATGCTTTACCCAAATTATCAACTAAGTCCTGTGGAACTTCACCGTTCCACTTTATTTCCTTGCCTTCACGTGTAGTGGCCTTGGACATGAAACGGCTAATAACAGCTTCTGCAATAACACTGATTGGAACACCTAAGTGCACCCCATCTTCCAGCATCCAATTTCCTGTACCTTTATAAGAAGCAATATTCAGGATATGATCAATTACATGATCAGGTGTTAAATCGTCCTTTTGCTTTAAAACTTCAGCAGTAATTTCACTGAGGTAAGCTTTAACCAACCCTTCGTTCCAGTTAGCAAAAATAGCTGACATTTCATCATTTGTTTTTCCAGCCACTTTACGTAAGATATCATATACTTCAGAAAATTCCTGCATGATACCATACTCAATCCCATTATGTACCATCTTGACATAATGACCACTGCCTTCAGGCCCAATGAAACTAACGCATGGATGACCTTCAGAATTTTTAGCTGCAATTGCTTCTAAAATCGGAGCTACTTTCTTATAAGCATCTTCATCTCCACCTGGCATCAATGCAGGACCATTTAAAGCACCTTCTTCACCGCCTGAAACGCCCATGCCAATAAAGTGAATACCATGTTTTTCCATTTCATGATAGCGCCTGTTAGTGTCGTGAAAGTTTGAATTACCTCCGTCAAGCAAAATATCGCCTTTATCCAAAAGTGGTAATAATTTTTGTAAAGTTTCATCAACTGGTTTACCAGCCGCAATTTGGATTAAAATCTTACGTGGTTTTTCCAAAGAATCAACAAATTCTTCCCATGAATATGTCGGCTTCAACTTATCATCTTCATATTTAGCAAAAGCGTCTACTTCTGGTTTATCAATAGAAAAACCAGAAACGGAAAAGCCATTATTTCTTACATTCAAAGCAAGGTTCTTACCCATTACTGATAAGCCTATAATTCCGAACTGTTGCATTTATAGTCCTCCATCATTTAAGTTTCATACTCTATCATTATACTTGTAAGATCGCAAAAAAGCGAAACTTTCAAAAAGTTTCGCTTTTTTCAAACCTATAAATATGGCTATTAGTGAGCTGAAGCACCTGAAGTTGTGTCAGGTTCTGGTTCTGGCTCCGGCTCCTCTTCTTCAGCTTCTGAAGCACCTGAAGCTGCATCTTCTACCAAGCCGTACTTGTCAGCAAAGTAGCTAAATGGTTTCAAACCTTCAGCTTGATACTTCTTAACGAATTCTGGGTCATCAAGAGTATTCAATTCAGTTGAGTAAGGCATGTCATGGGTGAACTTAATGTCAATTAACATTGGTCCATCCATTTGTTTGAATTCTTTAACTGCGTCTTCGAATTCCTTCTTAGTGCGTACAGTTACACCCTTCACGTTCATACCTTCAGCAACCTTAGCCCAGTCGTTATTAGGCATAATAACACCTGATAATGGTTGGTGTGATTCATCAACTTGCTCAGCTTCAATGTAACCTAAAGTTTCATTTGTAAAGACAACGTTTAAGATATGCATGTTGTAGCGAGCTTCAGTCAACAATTCTTGACTCATCATGGCAAAACCACCATCACCACTCAGGTTCCAAACTTCGCGTTCTGGGTGAGCAGTTGCAGCAGCAAGTGCAGCTGGTGAACCAAAGCCCATAGTTGCGTACAAACCTGAAGTTGCCCAAGTTTGGTCATCATGCAAGTTTACTAAACGTTGGAAGTCAATGTTGATGTTACCAACATCAATAGCAAATTGTGCATCATCATCAGCATATTTGTTGATGATGTCAAAAATTGGCTCACGGCGAATTGGCATTTCGTCTGAATCATCAAAGCTGTGCTCCCATTCTTCCCAGTTTTGACGGTCTGCAATAGCAGCCTTATAAAGCGGTGATTCTTCACGAGCTTGACCTGCGTCAATAATTGCTTGTAAAGTCTTAGCACCATCAGCCAAAATTGGAACATCAACAGCGTGACGCTTGCCTAATTTTTCTGAATCAACATCAATTTGTACAACTTTAGCCTTAGGGTCAAAGAAGAACAATGAGAATGGTGAGTCATTACCTACCCAGATAACAGCATCTGCATGAGTTTGAATATCGTCACTTGGCTTAGGAGCAACACGACCAATTGAACCCATGTATGCTGGGCATTTGTCTTCAACAACACCCTTAGCCATAACTGAAGACATCAATGGAGTCTTGAATTTTTCAGCGAATTTTTCTAAGACATCGCCATGACCCTTCATACCTAAACCGAAGTAAACAACTGGGTTCTTTGCTTCTTCAAGAACCTTTACAGCTGCTTCAACTTCGTCTTTTCTTGGAGCTGCATAATTAGGAATTGCTTGCAATGCATTGTAATTTACACGGAAATTATCATCAATCTTGTCCCAGCCAAAGTCCTTAGGAAGAATTAAGACAGCTGGACCCTTCTTAGCATATGCTTGACGGATTGCTTCATCCATCATTGCAGGAATTTGCTCTGCACGCTTAATTTGGTGATCCCAAACAGCAACCGGATCAAACCAAGGCTTTTCATCAAAAGCTTGGAAGAAATCCATATCCTGACGACCAGTTGGGACGTTAGCTACGATAGCAACCATAGGTACCTTGTCGTATTTTGCGTCATACAAACCGTTCATCAAGTGAACAGCACCAGGACCGGCTGAACCAAAGCATACGCCGACCTTGCCAGTAAATTTATATTCAGCTGAAGCAGCTAAAGCACCGGCTTCTTCATGCCGAACCTCAATATACTTCATCTTACCCTTAAAGTCATGGATAGCATTCATTGTTGAGTCAAATGAGCCACCTGGAAAACCATAAATATGATCAATATGCCAGTCCAATAAAACTTGGAGCATGGCATTTGCGCCATTAATTTTTGCCATTTTAAAGTGCATCTCCTTAAATACATGTTTACTTACATATTGTATTAAAACATATAATTTCACAATTTCAAGTGACCAAAATTAACGATTAGCACAAGGTGTAAGCGCTTTGTAAAAATATTATCTTCACAAAGTTAAGCAATTACTTTATAACTTTTAGATAATAACAATAATCATATTTGTGATTACTTGATCATTACCACAAAATTTGTGTATTCTTTTGTGTGCATTATTTAAAGAAAAATATTTTTTACAATTTTTAAGTTTTTACTAAATTTATTTATGAATTTTAACATAGCGACCATTTTGCACATAAACACTCAAAATTGCCATGTCTGCCGGATTAACCCCCGAAATACGTTCGGCTTGGGCAATTGTTTCAGGTCTGATTTTCGCAAACTTTTCACGTGCTTCTGTTGCAAGGCCATCAATTGCACCGTAATCAATGTCAGCTGGAATTTTCTTTGCCTCCTGTTTGTGCAATTTATTGATCTGTTGCTGTTCCTTCTTAATATAACCAGCATACTTAATGTTGATTTCAATCTGCTCCCTGACATAGCGTTCATTCGAAATAGGCATCCCCGTCAAGCGTTCAATATCCGCTACCCTAACTTTGGGCCTTCTTAAGAAAACATCTGCTTTAACACCAGCTTTAAGCTTGTCTTCTCCGATACTTGCAAGGTAGTCTTGTACCTCTTTAGTGGGGTGAACAGTAATCTTTTTAACAGCATTAGCAGCCTGCGCAATTTGTTCTTTCTTTGCTAAAAACTGGGAATAGCGCTCTTCAGAGATTAAGCCTAGTTGAAAACCATAATCCGTCAAACGCAAATCAGCATTATCATGACGCAGAATCAAGCGATATTCCGCTCTTGAGGTCAATAAACGATAAGGCTCTTCTGTCCCCTTAGTTACTAAATCATCTATTAAAACGCCGATATAAGCTTCATCACGACCTAATGTAAATCCAGGCTGACCGGCAGCTCGCAAAGCGGCATTAATACCGGCAATTAGTCCTTGCCCCGCTGCTTCTTCATAGCCTGATGTGCCATTCATTTGGCCCGCAGTGAATAAATTTTTGATATTTTTAGTTTCCAAGGTATGTTTTAACTGCCAGGGATCGATTACATCGTATTCTATGGCATAACCAGGCCGCATCAATTCCGCATCTTCAAGACCAGCAACAGAATGTAACATTTTTAGCTGTATTTCTTCAGGCATTGAGGTTGAAAAATCACCAACATAAACTTCTTTAGTATTTTTCCCTTCCGGTTCCAGAAAAATCTGGTGACGCGGCTTGTCGGCAAAACGAACAACTTTGGTTTCAATTGACGGACAATAACGCGGTCCCACTCCCTTAATTTCCCCTGAAAACATCGGGGACCGAGTCAGGTTTTGATTAATTATTTTATGTGTAGTTTTATTGGTGTATGTCATCCAACAGGAAACCTGATTTTTGAGGTAGTCTTCATCTTTAGTTTCATAAGAAAAATGACGCGGAACTTTATCACCAGGTTCTTCTTCAGTTTTAGAGTAGTCAATGGTGTTGCTGTTAACGCGCGGAGGCGTACCCGTTTTAAAACGGCGCAGTTTGAATCCTAATTTTTCCAGATTCTCTGATAATTTAATTGCTGGAACAGTATTGTTAGGTCCGGAAGAATAATTTAATTCACCAATAAAAATGCGGCCACGAGCTGACGTACCAGTGGTTAGAACGACGCTTTTAGCTTGATATTTAGCCCCAGTATTAGTAATTAGGCCTTTGCAGACACCATCTTCGACAATCAGTTCATCAACTGTTGCTTGCCTTAAAGTCAAGTTGGGCGTCTCTTCAATCACTTTTTTCATCTGTTCATGGTATTGCCATTTATCGGCTTGTGCACGTAATGCTCTTACAGCTGGTCCTTTACCCGTATTTAACATGCGCATTTGAATATAAGTTGCATCAATATTTTTACCCATTTGACCGCCTAAAGCATCAATTTCACGTACCACCGTACCTTTGGCAGGACCTCCTACTGATGGGTTGCAGGGCATGAATGCTACCATATCCAGACTAATTGTTAAAAGCAATGTCTTTTGGCCCATTCTGGCACTAGCTAAAGCTGCCTCACTGCCAGCGTGACCAGCCCCAACTACAATGACATCATAATCATTTGAGTCATAACTTTTAATCATTAACTTACACCTATTTTCCTAAACAAAATTGACTAAACAATTCATTAACTAATTCATCAGGACTACTTTCTCCTGTAATCTGACCCAATGTATCCCAGGCACCGTTAAAATCTATTTGAGCAATATCTAAGGGTACTTCGTCTTTTAATGCCTGAACGACATCTTGAAGCTGCTTTTTGGCCTTTTCCAAAAGACCAACTTGCCTCTGGTTAGTTACCATAACTTGATCATTAGAATTCTCGATACCCTGGAAAAACAGTTCCTTAATTGCATCTTCTAACTGATCAAGATTTTGTTTCTGTAAGATTGAAATAGCGATTACTGGACTCTTGGTCAACTTTTTAACCTGAGCAGCAGAAACTTTTTGTCCCAAATCCGTTTTATTCAAAATGACAATACGCTTTTTACCGTTAGTGGCATCAATTAAGGCATAATCTTCAGAGGTCAATTCCTTACTTGAATCAAACAAGAGCAAAACTAAATCAGCTTTTGCCAGTGCTTTTTTAGAACGTTCAACCCCAATTTTTTCCACCTTATTATCAGTATGTCTGATACCTGCAGTATCAATTAATTTTAAGGGGACGCTTTCAACTGAGACATATTCTTCCAATGTGTCACGGGTCGTACCGGCAACATCGGTCACGATAGCGGTGTCGCTTTGAGTCAGATAATTAAGCAAAGATGATTTTCCGACATTAGGCTGACCAATGATTGCAGTAGCCAGGCCGTTACGTAACGCCGTTCCTTCATTTGCCGTTTTAAGCAATTTGTCTATTTTAGCAATAACTGCCTGGGAAACACTCGTCATCTGCTTGGCGGTGACAGTATCTGCATCATATTCAGGATAATCAATATTAACTTCTACATTGGCTAGTGTATCTAAAATTTCCTGCCGCATTGCCCTAATTTTCTCAAGCAGACCACCCTGCAGCTGAGTTTCAGCCACTTGTCTGGCCTTATCAGTTTTAGCACGAACAATATCCATTACGCTTTCAGCTTGCGTTAAATCAATTCGGCCATTAACAAACGCCCTTTTAGTAAATTCACCAGGATCAGCCATACGCGCACCATTTTTTAATAATAGCTGCAAAATATGGTTAGTGACAACAATGCCGCCATGACAATTAATCTCAACAATGTCCTCACGGGTAAATGTCTTAGGAGCAAGCATCACAGAAACCATAACTTCATCAATGACTTGCCCACTTATTGGATCAACTATATGACCATAGTGAATAGTGTGTGTTGGCACTTTAATTAAATTAGCACCCTTGAAAACCTGATTGGCAATTTTAACTGCTTCTTCACCAGACATGCGGACAATAGAGATTCCACCTTCACCAATTGGCGTTGAAATTGCTGCAATTGTATCAAACTCCGTTAAAGTTTGTGCCATGATTTTCTCCTTTTCAATAAAAAAAGCGCATTACTCCACCATGAATAATCACGATGGATAAAGCACTTTGACTACTTCATCTAAATCATTAATTTAGATCAACATTATTTTCTACGTTTTAATCGTTTATATGTTCTTCTTAGCTGCCGTTTTCGTTCGCGTTCCTGGCGTTCTTTTTCTTCCAGTTCACGCCGATACTTAATTGGGTTTTGCAGAATGAAAGTTTGAACTACCTGGAACAGGTTGGAAATTACCCAGTAAACTACAATAGCTGACTGGAAATATATACCCATTACACCAACCATAATTGCCATACCATAAGTCATAATCTTAGTTGACAAAGTTTGTGATTCTTTAGGCGTGGATAACTGACTGATATAAGTTGATATAAAAGTCAAAATCATTGATAAAATCGGCATAATAAAGTATGGGTCAGGCTTACCTAAATCCATCCACATAAAGTGGCCAGTTTGCAGCTGCGGCGTTTGCCAAATTGCACCATACAATGCATACATAACCGGTAACTGAATAATTAACGGCAAACAGCCAGCATAAGGATTGATTCCAGCTTCCTTATAGAGTTTGTTTGTTTCTTGCGACAGCAAAGTTCTAGATTCGGTATCGCTGCCAGGATATTTCTTACGCAAAGCATCTATTTCCGGCTGAATCTTTTGCATCTTAGTCGTGCTCTTAATCTGAATCGCACTAAGTGGATACAAAATTAGCCGTACAATGATCGTAAAGATAATAATTGCCCAGCCATAGTTATTGCCTACCAGTTTAGACAGCCACAGCAAAAACGTGGACATGTAATAAATGACCCAGCGATTCCACCAGCTGCCACTTGTATGAGAAACAGGCGCCGGCTTAGCATTTGACGCACATCCTGTTAATACAACTGCTAATGCAGCTACTGTAAGCAGCACAAGTAGACGCTTGACATTCTTTTTAGTTAAAATGTCTTTCACTCTAATCTTCCTCAACTTTATTCGGTATCTCTTCAATTATATTGGCTAAAAAGAGTGCATGCAAGAGGTTCTTACGAACATCATCCCATCTAAAGTTACGTGCATATGGCCTAGCAATCACTAAAAAATCAATATGCGGCTTAATTAAAGGTTTATTTTCAGTAAGAACTGCACGAATATAACGTTTGAGGCGATTACGAACTACAGCAGTATGTCCGACCTTTTTACCAACAGAAATACCAACACGAAAATGTTCGTTTTCCGGTTTCTCTAGTTGATAAATAACAAAAGCCCGGTTTGCTATTGAATTGCCTGATTTAAAAACTATTTGAAAATCATTTTCTGTTTTAACACGATAAGACTTTCTCAAAACGTTTCATTCCACTCTTATAAATTAAAAAAACCACTGGGATTTCAGTGGTTTAAGCAGATAAGACTTTTCTACCCTTTGCACGGCGTCTAGCCAAAACCTTACGGCCATTAGATGTACTCATCCGTTTCATAAAGCCATGAACTCTTGAACGGTGACGCTTTTTAGGTTGGTAAGTTCTTTTAGTTGTCATTAAACTACACCTCCAATTTTTTGTATGCAGACTGCACAATTTAATATCTAGAATACCATGATTAAAGTAAAAAACCAAGTAAAAAGACAAAAAATGCGAATTTATTACCTAAATATACGGTCTCGTTCTAATAGATTTTGATTTTTTTCATTAAAGTGCTTGAAAGTGCTTGAAAGTGCTTGGTCAACCTTTTAATCTTTATTTTCCTCTTTCAAAGATGCAATTTATTTCTATTTTTTACCTTTAATATCTAGAACATTTCCTAGGACAAGTCATCTTGCGTAATTTCAATTGACGGATAGTGCCCGAGATCTGGTAAATATTTATCTAAAGGGCAGCTATAAACCATGTAATAGTCTCCTTCTTTTTTACTGGCATTTAATTCACTTAACTTTTGTTTAGCTTTTGCAACATCCTTTGTAATGTAAACAACGCTGACGACCCCTATCTTATTCTGACCGTTATTTTCTACATTTCCTTTAAGGATCAGCTTTAAATTGCCATCATCTTTTAAACCTTGTTCAACATAATCTTGATAATTCATATAATGCCTTCTTAGCAGTATAAACTTAATAAAATAAAAATGTTTTAATTTATTATAATTATACGCTTATTGATACTTTTAAAAAATCCCGCAATTAATCAGATAATTTCGGGACTTAATTTTTTATATGATAATAAAACTTATTCTAAATACATTTTTCTTAGTTTATCAATGTCATTTTTACTTATTTTCAATTCATTCTTTAAATATGAATCAATGCTACCTGAAATATTAACCATTTCAGCAAACGACGCTTCCAGGTATTCCGACCTGGTATCAAGCATGGAAAACAGGTAATCTAACACATTTTGATCACTAGTTTCGTTTGCATACTGCGCCATTCGTCTTTTATTTCTTTGAATACGCAAAGTTTTAGTTAACATGTAATCTTCTAGAATAGTATCCATATTTACACCAAGTAAATACAAAATCAGGGCTACACCATAACCAGTCCGATCCTTGCCACCACGACAGTGCTGATCAAGTGGTATATTCTTTTGGTCTAAAACAACAGTCAACATCTTACGATAAATCTTTTTATTTTCATCTAACCGAACAAAGTCTTTCCCCTGATCAATCATTGTTTTACCAGAATTATCAAACTTAACATTTTTATCAACCTCACGTTGTACTAGTTGGCGTACCTTTTCTTTAGTACTACCTGCCTTGGCTGCTAAAACTGCTCTTTGTGCTTCAGGTACTAAATGCACAGTCTGTTGCAAAGTTGACCAAGTTTGATTCGGCTGTGACTGATACTCATCTTCACTGCGATAATCAATCACTGTTTTTATTCCGATATCATCTAAAACTTTTTTATCGTGTTCAGTTAAACGATGCAAGTGATCTGAACGAAAAAGTTTACCCCACTTAATACGTTTGCCATTTGCACCAATATAACCACCTAAATCACGAAAATTATTACTTCCTTGAAGTGGTAAAACTCTGTTAGTGTAAATTATTTGGTTATCCTCATCCTTTAGCAAAAAATACGGCCGGTAATATTTAGTTATTTTAAATTCTGCATGATTTGCCTTTGTTTCCGTTAAAAATTCGGATACTTCTTCATCAGGTCGAGGTAATAAATAGATTGTCACACTTTTAGCACTCTTCCATTTTAATGAATAGTTATTCTGATTCAGATATTTAACTTCAACTTGTGAAATCATCTATTTCCCCCTTTACTCGGCAGTTTGTGCCTTAGCTGCTTCTTCATTACAACATTGTTTATCAATCAGCTTCATAAACGGATACCATACTGCAAGTAGAATTAACAACTGGACGACATGCCAAATGACCATACGCCAGCCGCCTAATAGAAAGGCTCTAAAGAATTCTGGTGTCCCAGCAGTTTGTACAGGGATACCATTAGGTCTTGGGATTAAACCTATATATGTTGCTAAGTATGTAGCGGCCACACTAATAGTTCCACCCATAGTCAGAGGAATAAAAGCCAATGGATTTAAAACCATAGGAATACCAAACTTAAACGGCTCACTAATACCAAAGAAGGCTGGAATGAAACCTACTTTACCAAGTGAACGTAATCTTTCACTCTTAGAACGCAAGCATAAAATCGCATATGCTAGTGCACGAGGACCCTTTTGGTTAGTAATGAATGTCATTGTCACAATATAAGGTAAGGCTACCCCTGCCTTAAATGCATTTAAATTAGCCACATCGAACGGATAAAACAATGTATATAATACGGCTGTTGTTGCCATCGTACCATGTATTCCGAAAAACCAGCAAAATTCAGCGAAGAAAACTAAAACCAAAGCTGCAAACGGACTTGAACCTAAGCCCTGAAGTGGTATTTGGATCAATTTCATAATCATATCATCAATGTTATGGTACGGTGTCAAAGCAAACAAGAAATTAACGATTGCATAAATTATTGTAATCAAAAAAATCGGCAGCATGGAAGCAAAAGTCTTTGAAACAAACTCTGGAACACTATCCGGCATTTTAATTACCAAATGCTTGTTATTAGCAAAAAGTGCAAATAATCTGGTTGCAGTTAGTGCTACTACCATTGCAACAAGCATCCCTTGTGAGCCAATGTAATTCATATCAAGTCCAATAAATTTACCTTTTTGAACTAGCATTGGAGTAACCAATAAAAAAGCGACAAGAGAAGAGATTATTGACATAAACTTATCGACTTTCAGTTCTGCTGCTAAACTATTAGACAATGAAATAACAACATATATTGATAAGATATCTGTAGTAACTGCTGTAATAATATTAAAAATATTTTTCAAACCGCTTTGCGTAATGAAAGCTTGATATGGACCTATATTTAAACTGAAAAATATTGAAGCAAATGACCCTACCATTAGAACAGGCAGAATAGCCATCATACCACCAGCAATGGCAGAAACGTATTTGTTACGCTGGAACTTGCCCATTCCTGTTTGTATCTTATCTCGTAATTTACTTAGATTAGTTTTACTTGCTGCTGTCATTAGCTTTCCCCGCTCCTTTCAACACTTTCATTGCATCATTTAAAACTTTTTCGCCATTCATCATTCCGTAATCCATTTGGTCAATTACTCTGACTGGAATTGAAAATTCTTTTTCCAGTTCAGGCTTGATATGTCCAACTTGCGGTCCGAGTAAAATGATGTCCAAATCATCATAATTATTCAGAGCAGATTCAGCTACAGCATTAATTTCTACATCAATGTTTTCCTTTTTAGCTGCCTTTTTCATTTGTGTTACTAACATACTTGTAGAAAAACCACCTGCACAGGCTAACATAATTTTATAAGTCATCTTTTATCTCCTTTGAACTTAAAATTGCAATTATTTCTTTTGCCAAATCATTTACTGTCATTGCATTCATTAAATGATCTTGTGCATGTACCATTAATAAAGTTGGCGCTTTACCCTGACCATTAACTTCTTTTTGTAACAACTTAGTCTGTAAGTTATGTGCTTTGACTAGATCATCGTGCGCTTTTTGCATTAATAGTTCACTAGCCTTCAAGTCTCGCTCACGGGCTTTTCTAATTGCCTCAATGCTATTAGATCTGGCACTACCTCCTTGTGAAATTAATTGCATTATTACTTGCTCATCACTCATCTTTACGCCTCCCTTTGTTGTTTCAAATGCAATTATAAGCGCTTACATTTTTTTACCCTCGATTTTTTGGAAAAGTACACTCGTAATCCCTTAAAAAAATAACAAGTGTGTAATATTACACACTTGTTATTTTCTTATTTAATTTTTCAGCGTATTTTTTAAACAAATCATTCATCACAAGTAATATCGGTGTTTTATCAGTAACATTGTAATCATCCACCCTTTTATCGGGAGAATAGCAATAAAGCCTTTCATCAGCCAATTTCGCTAAAGGATTGATTGAAAGATGAGTTAAAGTAATCAGGAAATTACCATGACTTTTTATTTCCTTGGCCAATTCAATCAATTGCTTTTTGTTACCGGAAAGACTAATTAAAAAGAAAACATCGTCATTTTCACGCCCTATGATGTGAGTCAGGTCATTCGGATAATCATAAAAAAACGACTTATAATCAAGTGCATAGAAATTGCCTACCACAAGCCTTGTTGCGTAAGTAGTCTGACCCATTGAATAAAAATTGATTTTTTTAGCATTTACCAACTTATCTAACACTTTATCGCTTTTCATCTGATTGATTAATTCTAAGTTTATTCGTAATTCCTTCTGCTCGTAATCTTCCGTTTTTATGTTTCCCAGATTTTCATTTTTAATTGAACTCTTTAGGTCTGAAAATCCCGTATACCCTAACTTATGACAAAGCCTGGTAATTGTATTAGGGTAAGTATAAAATTTGTGGGCCAGATACGTAATTTTTAAATCACTAATATGTTCCTTATTTTTAAAAAAATACTTAACAATTTTATCTTCTAAATCTGTCAAATTTATTGATTGACTAATAACTCGTTCTTCAAAATTCATTAAATTTACCTTCTTTACATAATCAAAATTTTACTTAAGATGACTGTAAACTTAATTAATATGTAAACAAGTTATGAAAACATGTTCATATGACTTTTAACTTTAACAATGTCATAACAATATCAAACTATAATAAAAATAAACTAAAATTACTTTTTCTAATATTGAGTGTTTATAATCAAAACAATAGTTAAATAAAAAGCGCACCCAATAAACCAATAAAAGAGACAAATAAGTCCCAAAAGTTGTCTGACTTTTGGGACTTATTTCAAATATATGCTTTTTTTCACCTAAAATTGATAATGAATCATATCATGATATTCATTAATTAGTTTTTTGTTCTTTTGATCTCCCCCATCAATATTAGCTGAATAAAAAATTGGAGCCTCTTTATTTCCATGTTCTATTAGTCTTTGACTTGCTTCTACAACAATATTATCTAAAATAGCTGCACCTACCACAGTAGAAGTTGGCCCTGCTTTTTGCTCCGTACCTTTTATAGAACATGCAGCATCCCCTATATCACCATGATTATCAATTACTACATCTGCAATTTCAAATAATCTTTTTCCTGATGAATGCCGGCTTGTTACTGATTTTGAATATTTTAAATTAGTCAGCCCAATAATTGTTACGCCCAGTTTTTTGGCAGCAAGTGCAAGGTCAATAATAACGGGATTTCTTCCAGAAACAGAATGAAGTATTAAGACATCATTCTGTTTAAAATTCACTGTACTAGCCAGTGCAGAGCCATAGCCTTCAAGTCTTTCCATTTTACTAGTAAAAGTAATAGGTTTCCTGTCAAGCATTACCTCTCTGCCAAATATGGCATTAATTGTTATCATCCCTCCGGCACGATAGTACATTTCATCTGCCAATATGCCTGCATGGCTGGCACCAAATATATAAATAGAGTTCTTGTTAATGTTTGCTTCAGTAATTATTTTTATCGCTTTTTCAATACTATCCCTTTCGTCTCTCTTTACTGCGTCAAGAATGCTTTCAACTTTATCAATATAGCGATACATATTATTAAATACCTCCAAACAAACTTCCAATAAGTTTACTAATAATGCTCCATAAAGAAAGGTCATTTCCTCCAAAAATAAGGATCCAGTTTCTAATTGTGCTTCCCATCATCATAGCTGAGACTCCAACCAAGGCTACCATGGCAACAGATGCAACTGCGGTACCAATAATTGCACCCTTAATTCCACCTTGTCCTTCACCTATTACGGCTGCTCCCCCACATTCGAAGAAGCTTGTGATCATCAACGGCACAATCAAGATTCCAAAAAGATTAGTTACATTGGCAATCAGCACCAGAATAGTTGAAGTAATAAAGGCAGAAAGAAATCCTATAATCACAGCATTAGGCTTGTAGTTGAACAAAATCGGTACATCAAAAGCGGGCTTTGCTCCTGGTACCAGCTTTTCAGAAATTCCTTGAAAGGCTGGAATAATCTGGTTGACCAGCAAGCGTACTCCATAAAGCAGAATCAATAATCCGCCGCCGAAAGTTAAACCAGCATTTAATGCAACAGTAAACAAATTGCTGCCTTTTGGAACCAAAGTAGGGGCAATTATGCCCACGATAATGTCTACCGTAAACATTACTATGCCACCCGTAATTGAAATATCACGGAAAAAAGATAACCCCTTTGGAACATTCAAGTCTTCTGTAGAATGTTTCTTATTACCAACATGTTTTGCTACAAAACCTGAAATTAATGAAAGTATTGTTGTCGGATGACCAATTAAGAAAGAGTCATCACCAGTAGCTGCCCAAACATACTTCCGCATAATCCACGGAGCGATCGAAAAGTATAGTGCAGAAAGGATAGCACTCATAACAATTAAATTAATGCCTCTTAATCCACCTTCTACGCCACCAGCTACAATAACAAAAGGAACCCACCAAAGCATATGCCCAGTTAAGAAAATGGTTTTTATTGGAGTGAATCTGGCAATCAAAATGTGAATCACAAGTGCTAAAAACATAGCCATACCAACATCTCCGCCATATTGAGCTGTGAAGGTAATATCTGTCATGCCTTTTGCAACTGTAATACCCATTTTGGTTTGAATAGCAGTATTAATTGCTGATACCACACCAGTTAACATATTTACACCTTCAGTAAGAATTATCATACCGAAGGCAGCTGACATACTGCCCTTCACTATTTCTGCAATGGGCTTTTTCTGAACAATTAGCCCCAGCATTGCAATTAGTCCAAGCAAAACAGGTGGATCTTGCAGAATATTATTTGAAATAAATTTTAGAATGTCCATAGTTAGTTACCTTTCTTATTTGCTAAAAATGCATTCATTGCTTTAAGGACTTCATCTTTATCCATGTATCGTTTAATTGCATAAACTGGTTTGTCTGTCGATGATTCAAGATCTGGCTTTAATTCAGCACTGGTAAAGTAAACATCTGCTTGTTCTGCTTTAGCTGATGCAATATCTGTATTCTTTACTTCAGCATCTATTCCCAATTCTTTAACTGCTTTTTCCAATGTCATTTTCAAAACCATTGAACTGCCAACTCCAAAACCACATACTGCTAAAATTTTCATACTTAACCCTTTACTTTCTTAAACATTGAAACAATTGCCGACTTATTTGCACTCAAAATAGTTTTATAAGATTCTGTATCCATAAAAATCGAAATAACTTTCTGCAAACTTTGTAAATGACTAGTATTATCAATTGCAGCCATTACCAAAAAGATTTTGACTGGTTTACCTTCAAGATCAATTGGGTTACGTGAAACCAGTAAACTCATACCCATTTTATTAACACCATCACCTGGTCTGGCATGCATCAGAGCAAAATAATCAGTCAGGACCATATAGGGTCCATTCTTTTTAATGCTCTCAATCATGCTCGCAACATATTTTGGCGTAATAATATTTGCTTTTAATAGAGGCTCACTAGCTTTTTGTAATGCAATCTTCCAATTCATAGCACTATCTATTATTTGAACGTTATCTTCATTAAACAAAGAACATGTCACTATTATTTGACCTCCATCATTTTTGAAATAAACCATTCTTTATTTTTTATTCCATGCATAATTAGATTCATAAATGGTTCAACTATTTTTTTATCAGTTCTTTTAATCATTAACATTGCTATAATATCTACACGATTATTTCCCCAGTTGACAGGTTTATCTAAAATCGCGACAGCAATAGAACTCTTGGTAATAAATTTAGGATCGCCATGAGGTATGGCAAAACCATTACTGATATAGGTAGACTGTAATTCTTCACGCTTTGTTAGCGATTTTTTATAACATTCAAAACTTTTTTCATCATTCCAAGTACCACTTTTTAATAAGACATCAATGATGTTATCAATCACTTTTTCATCCATAAAAAATATATTTCCTTTTAAGAAAGGTCCGACATCATTAATAACTATATGCTCGTCTTTTTTTTCAACACTTTGTTTTGTCACCACATCAATATAAGAGCTGGCAATTTTCTTCATATCTGAAATTGTCATAATAGGCGAAATATTCACTACAGGTACTTGTTGTTCACTTAATTTAACAGTTGAAATAATCAATGAAACATTCGATAAATCTTTTTTTACCAAATCATGCTTAGAAGTAACCTCAGTCAAAGCTGCGGCTGGTA
The DNA here is from genome assembly GCF_003151025.1 of Lactobacillus kullabergensis. Classification (NCBI taxonomy): domain Bacteria; kingdom Bacillati; phylum Bacillota; class Bacilli; order Lactobacillales; family Lactobacillaceae; genus Lactobacillus; species Lactobacillus kullabergensis. The sequence goes on from NZ_CP029477.1 coordinate 2,017,815, forward strand.
ATATTCTTTTCATTTTTGCACAAATTAAGGAACTCATTCCTATACCATTTGGACAAACGAAAAGAATTCTATTTATTTCTTTATTACGTTCAACGGCCGCCTGAAAATGCAATGTCACAAAACCAACTTCATCATCAGAAACAGCTAAATGATTATTTTCACTAAATTCACTCAATGCATACCAAACTACCCCATATAAATCAGGATAGTTATTTTTAATTTCTTGTAATAAAGGATTAATAACCGTAGTTTTTGATTCAAGCCGCAGTTTCATCTGATAAAGATGCACTAATAATTTTTCTAATAATGATGAATCTTTTGTTAAATCTATATTTAAGCTGTCACTAACATTAACTATTAACTGCTTCACTTCTGACTTAAATTCAGCAGGAATTTGTCCATTGTTCATGAAAAAATTAAAGCCATTGCCAATTATTATGTAATAAAGGTACTGCATTTCCGTATCATTAAAATGATATATTTCGCTTTCTTCCACAGTTTTCAACAATTGGTAAACTAAAGGGTACTTATCAAACTGCATCAATACGCTGTCAAGCTGATCCTTCTTTTTCCAACTAATTTGATAGCCATTCATACCTCTGAAAACTAATATTGCTGTAGAAATAGAAATATCGCCTATATTATTTTCTGGAACTTCAAGTTTCCAGGCTTGTAATTTTTGATGAAATAATTTAAAGATGGTTTTCAGCAATCTACTATCAATAAATAAACTAATTAATTGCTTTCCTTCCTTATTACCTAACAAATCAATAACGACTCGTTTTATTATTTTTTGTTTATCTATTTCACCTCCGCCAATGTATGATCCAGAATTATTAAAAAGCAGAGGGATATTATCCTTAGATAGCCTCTTTTTGATACTAATAATGTCATTTGCAATACTGCTGCGGGAAACAAAATAATCATCAGACAATTTTTGATAGCTAACATGTTCTCCATTGATCATTCGGGCTAAAATGTAAAATTTACGTTCTTTACTGTTTAAGAGTTTTTTTGCATTCAAGAATATCACCCTCTAATTCAATGTTATAAATTTGCATTCACCTCAGGAAGAACAAAGAAAAATCAAATTTGTACCGGAAAAACTGAACACCCAAAAATCTTATCGT